>BTVJ01000014.1:0-139308 GCA_045863395.1 Myxococcales bacterium | reverse complement strand
CACGCACTGGCCCGCCTGGCAGGACTTGCCCGCGCCGCAGGTGCCGCAGGAGCCGCCGCAGCCATCGTCGCCGCAGGCCTTGCCCGCGCAGCTCGGCGTGCAGGCGCCGCACTGGAGTGGGTTCTTTCCGCTCGGGTCCGCGCCCGTGTAGCCGCAGTCGTAGTACCCCTGCGCCGCGTTCCAGCCGCAGCCGTTGGGGCCGCAGCTCCCGCCCTGGATGGTGTCGTTCTCGCAGTACTTGAGGGTCGTGCCCTCGCAGCAGCCCTCGAAGGTCACGCCGCCGCAGCCCGTCGGCGTCCCGCCACAGGCCGCCTGGTAGTCGGAGCAGCAGTCGTTGTACTGGACGCACTGGGGATCGCAGTAGCAGCCGCCCGACGCCTGGCCTCCGCAGATGCCGACGCAGGAGTTGGCGCCGCCGCCACCCGTGCACTGCCCACCCGTGCAGGTCTGCCCAGCGCCGCAGGTGCCGCAGGAGCCGCCGCAGCCGTTGTCACCGCACACCTTGCCCGCGCAGTTGGGCACGCAGCCCGACACGCACTTGCCGGCGTTGCAGCTCTGGCCGGCGCCGCACGTGCCGCAGGAGCCGCCGCAGCCGTTGTCGCCACAGACCTTGCCCGTGCAGTTGGGCACGCAGGCCCCGCCGCACTGGAGGGGGTGCTGGCCGCTCGGGTCCGCGCCGGACTGGTTGCAGTCGTAGAAGGGCCCCTGCGGGTTCCAGCCACAACCACCGCCACCGCAGTTCAGGGTCTGGAGGCTGTTGTTCTCGCAGTACTTGAGCGTGCTGCCCTCGCAGCAGCCCTCGAAGGTGACGCCATTGCAGCCGGTCGGGGTGCCAGCGCACACCGCCTGGTAGTCGCCGCAGCAGTCGCCGTACTGGACGCAGTCCGTGTCACAGTAACAGCCCGCGCTGGACTGGCCGCCGCAGAAGCCGACGCAGGAGCCGGGCGTGGACGTTCCGCCGCAGTTGTTGCAGTCCGGGCACTCGCACATCCACTTGGGGCCCCAGCAGGCAGCGCCGCCAGCGGCCAGACACTCGCCGTCGTAGCCGCCGGCCGGCGCGGTGCAGTTTCCGCCGTTGCACGTGCCGTTGGGCACCCACTTGGCATAGGAGCCCTTGGGGATCGTGCGGGTGATGCAGTGGATCGTCCCGCTGTAGGAGGCCAGCTTGTCCGCCAGGATACCCACGTGGGTGTAGGTCGGCATGATGGCCTTCCACTTCGCCAGGGCCTCCGCCTCCGCGTCCTTGCTGTTGCTGTAGACAGGCCAGAGGTTCACGCCGTTGACGAAGGTACTGTTGATGTAGGTGCGCGGCGTGCCCGACGCCTTGGCGGGGAACGGGATGCGCTCCACCTTCAGCTTCTTTCCGCCCGCCAGCGTGATGCTGTTGAGCAGCGCCACGTTGTCGTTCATGCGCTGCTTGTTGACTGCGTCGATGACGTACTGGTCCTTGTACTCGCCGACGATGGCCGTGGTCGGGTCTGCCAGCTTGAAGAACATGTCGATGTGGCCCGTGCCGTCGTCCGTGATGTCCTTCATGATCACCACCTGGGTGCAGGCGGCGTAGTCACCCCAGACCTTCTCGAGGGTCGACGCTGGGACGCCCGCGTACTGGAGGGCGCGCTGCGCCGTGAAGCACGTGCCCTTCCCGTCACCCTGGAAGGTGCCACCCTCGATGTCGAAGGGCATGCGGTAGGTCGTGGCGCCCAAGTAGTTCTGGGCCAGCTTGGTCGGCACCGCGTCATCCAGGGTGCGCTGGTGGTAGTAGCGGAAGTCGGCCACCGCCACTGAACCCGCGGCGTCGTCCACCAGGAACAGGGGGCCGTAGTCGATGTGCCAGATGGTGTCGTTCTCGATCTGATACCAGGTCACCCAGCCCGCCAGGTCCGCGTCCGTCAGGCCATTGGCCTTCAAACCTGCCGTCAGGTCGTTCTTGGCCGTGGTCGTCTGGTAGATCACGCCTACCTTCGTCTTCGCCGTCTTCACCGTCGCCACGACGATGTCGATCATCGACTTGCGCACGGGGGCGTCCGAGCTCGTGTAGTTGGAGTAGGTGAGCAGCAGCTCCTGCATGGGCTCCCACTCCACCATGTGGCGGTAGGTCTTCGCGGGCGGGACGGTGATCGCGTACCACTCGGGGTGTGCCAGGCGGTAGTCGTCGTAGCTGTCGCCTTTGGCGCTCGTGCGCTTCTCGGCCTCCGTCTCGTAGGCCGGGAGCAGCTTCGGGGCGCTCTGCGCGCCCTCCAGCGCCTCGCCACCATCTCCCAGTGTGGAATCCGGTGCACACCCGGCCGCCAGCACCAGGCCGAGCGCCATCGCTGTGAATCTGTTTCTCATGGGTCCTCGAACCTCCGGTCTCCGCCGGTCACGGCGTTGGAGACCACGCTGCGCCGGTCCAGTCCGGCGTGATCGTGATCGGATGCAGCCCCGCCGCGCTCCATGCGCCGCGCGCGGCATCCAGGTGCCCCTCTTCGCTGGCGAACGCCAGCACGCAATCTCCCCCGCCCGCCCCCGAAGTGCGCCCGGCACAGCCCGCAGCGCGCGCCAGGTCGACCGCATCCCGCACCGCCGAGGTCACCGCCCCGGTACCCGAGGCAGCGTCCCAGCGGCGCAGCGCGTCCTCGGCGGCGTCCAGCGCGGGGAGGATCTGCGCCACCCTCCCCTCTCTCCACGCCCGGATCACGTCACGCGTGCGTGACGCCATGGCATCGAGGTGCTCTTCGGCTTCCGACCGGGCGGCGCACATCATGCCTCGCGTCGAGGCACCTTGTCCCACCCAGCATGCCGTGAGGAAGAGTCCTTCCGGCCATGGCAGGCGCTCGACGCAGTGCTCGGGCCACGGCACGTCGAGCCACGGCCCGAGGGCGTCCGGGGCAGCCGCCCACCGCGAGGCGGCGGGAGGCCTATAGAGCACGACGCCGCCCAGCACCTGCGTCGCCACGTCGTAGCCGGAGCCGGCGCGCCCTTGGGCATTGGCGTGCGCAAGCGCCGCGAGCCGAAACAGCCGGTCCCTGTTCAGCGGTGCTCGGCCGGCGAGCGCCGCCCCGATGGTCGCCACCGTGACCGCGGCGCTGCTGCCGAAGCCGAGCTTGGACTCCCGGCCGTCCACCTGACCTGCGCGCCCGGCGACGTCGAGGGTCAGCGGCGGCACCGGCGCGACGCGGCGCGCTACCGCCAGCGCCTCGGCGATGAAGGACAGGCGGGAGTCCCCTCCCAGCGCAACGTCGGTGAGCCCGAGCGCCTCGGAGGTGACCCGGTCGGCGTCCCCGGGGGTCGCCGAGACCTCCAGCGGCGCGTCCACCGCGAGCGCCAGCGCCGCGCCGCCGGGGCGGAGCACGCTGTACTCGCCCGCGATCATCAGCTTTCCGGGGCAGCGGGCGAAGCTCATTGGGCCGAGACCAGGTGGGCGCCGGGGCCGGGGCCGCTGCGCAGCACGCGCCGCACTCCGGGCAGCCCCGCGAGGGTGGCTGCGGCGGGACCGCCAAGGCCCGGGGGCACCACGACCTTGACGTTCGGGCCCGCGTCGATGGTGAAGAAGGCCGGGGTGCCGGCGGCTCGCAGCGCCGCGACGCCCTCCATGACCGCCAGCGTTGCGGGACGCCAGTAGAGGAGCATGGGGTCCGCCGTCATCATGGACGCATGCATGCGGACGGCGCTCGCCTGGGCGACGCGCGCGAGGGCGTCGAAGTCCCGCGCGAGCAGGGCGGCGCGGGCCGCGGCCAGGTCCGGCCCCACCGACGCGATCCAGGCCTCGTAGAACGGGGACGTGGCGGCAGTGGACTCCATGCCGGAGGCAGACGAGACGGGCTTCGGGCCCTCCTCCACCACCACCACCAGCAGCTCCAGGGGCCAGTGCTCCGGCGGCGCCACCTGCACGGCGTAGGAGTCGAGGCCGTCGGGGCGCTCCCCGGGCAGCCACTCGGCGAAGCCGCCGATGACAGAGCGGCAGGCGGAGCCCGAGCCAAGCCTGGCGAGGCGGCTGAGGGTGGGGGTGTCTGCGTCCCAGCCCGCCGCCGCCGCCGCGGCGACGGCGAGGGCCGCCATACCGCTCGCGGAGCTGGCGAGGCCGGCTCCGGTCGGGAAGTCGTTGGCGCTCACCACCCGCGCCCCCCCGGTGAGCCCCGCCTCGCGCCGGACGGCGTCGAGCACGCGCCGCATGCGCCCGAGCGCCGCGGCGGGGACGTCCCGCCCCCCGAGCACGAGGGTGTCGGGTCCAGGGTCGCCGAACGTGACGGTCGTGCGGGTGGTCAGCCCGGCCAGGGTCATGGAGAGGCTGCCGGCGGCGGGGAGGTTCAGGGCGCCATCGCGCTTGCCCCAGTACTTGACCAGGGCGATGTTGGACGGCGCGACGGCGGTCGCGGTTCTGCTCATCATGACTCCCGGGGTCCCGAGGGCGGGCACAGGCGCACCTCGAACGCCGAGCGGGCCCCGGCGGCGAGGAGCGCGTCGCGGACGACCTCTACCCGGTCCGGGGACGCCAGCGCGAGGACGCTGCCCCCAATCCCCGCGCCGGTCAGCTTGGCCCCGAGGGCTCCCGCCTCGCGGGCGCAGCCGACCAGCCGGTCGAGCAGCGGCGACGAGACGCCGACCTGCGCAAGCAGGGCATGGTTGGCGTCCATGAGCCGCCCCAGGCGCTCGGAGTCGCCTGTCGTGAACGAGGCGAGAGCCCCGGCGACCAGCGAGTCCACGTCTGCGCAGATGCGCGCGAACTCTGCCGGAGCCCCGGCCGCGAAGGCATGCACCCGCGCCACCGCCTCCGAGGTGGGGTGGCGCTGCCCGGAGTCTGCGATGACAAGGTGGAGGGGCGCGGAGCACTGGAGCAGGACCGGCGCCGTACCCTTCCGGAAGGCGATGGCCCGCTCGTGTGCCACGACCGTGTTGTCCACACCGCTCGGCGTGCCGTGGGCGATCTTCTCGATCTCCCAGGCCATGGTCGAGATGCGCTGCGTGGGCTCGCTCCTGCCCTCGTGGTCCAGGAGCGCCCTGAGCATCGCGACGGCGAACGCGGCGCTGGACCCGAGGCCGCAGCCAGACGGGACGGTCGACTCGGTCTCGAGGCGCCAGGCCCCCTCCAGGCCGAGCAGGTCTGTGGCGCGCGCGATCGCCTGCATCGCGGACGCTCGATGTCCCGCCCCCGCGTGCACTTCCGTCTGTTCGCCAGGGCGGAGCCGCTCCACCCGCGCCTGGGTCCGAAGCGTCGGCAGCGGGATGGCAAGGGCCCGGAGGCCATGGACGACGAAGTGCTCACCGAAGAGGATCGCCTTTCCGCAGGCGTCTCCTCGCCCGACTCGCCCCGCCCGACGGCCCCGATCATCGCTCACGCATCACCTCCCAGGTCCGCGGGCACGGCGCTTTCTACCCACGTCCAGCCGGTCAGGTCAAGGACGCTTCCGCAGGACTCGTGGCGCTGCCCATATCGCGCTCTCCGGGCGCCATTGACGCGCGAACGCCCATGGCGTATCCGTTGACGCCAGATGTCGTCCTCCTCCTCCGCCGCATCCTGGCTGTCTCGCACCCTCCCGCCGTCGATCCGGGAGACGACGGCGCGCGTCGCGGACCGCCTCGCGTGGCAGGCGCTGGTGCTGCTGGCGTTCGTCCTGCCGTTCGACGTCGGCGGTGGGTCCACGCAGCTCGTGTCCAGCCCCCTGCGGGTCTGCAGCCTCGCCGTCGCCGTGCTGGCAGTCATCTCCCATGCTCTGGCGCGGCCGGCGCGCAGGCACCTCCCCGCCTTCGAGATCGCCCTGCCAGCCATGGTCCTCGCCTGCATCGCGCTCCTCTCCGCGGCAGTCGCCGGCGACCACCAGCGGGCCAGCGTCCTCCAGGCGCTGCACTTCGTGGAGGGGGTGGGCGTCATGGCCGCGGTGTCCGTGGTCATCCGCGGCCGGCAGCGGCGAGAGGTGCTGCTCACGGCCCTGCTGGCTGGCGCCGCCGCCTTCGCGGCCATCGGGCTCGTCGAGGTAGCGGCCGGACACGGCCTGGAGACGCTCCTCGGCGCCTTCCGCAACACCGGCGGCAGTCCGATCCCGCCCCTGGAGCTGCGGGCAACGCTCGACTCGGGGGCGCTGGCAGCCGTGCTCCTGGTCCCCGCGACCGCCCTGGCGGCGGCCTGGTATCTCGCGGCCAGGGACCGGACCACGGCCACGGGCGCCTTCCTCCTGATCTGCGTCTTCGCCGCGGCGGCCATCCGAACGCTGAGCGCGGTCGCCTGGGTCGCCCTCGCCGTCTCGGCCCTCATCGTCTGCCTGCTGGTCGTCGAGGCGTCGCCGTGGCGCCGCGGGGCCATCGCAGTCACCCTGCCCATGCTGGCCGCCCTGCTCCTCGTCGCAGACCCCGAGGCCGCCTCCCGGCCCTTCGTGCGCCCGTCCCTGCGCATCTACGGCGCGATCATCCAGCCCAGCACCTCCGAGCTCGCCATGCGCCCCGGGCGCTCCCACCGGGTGCCCGTGGTGCTCACCAACTCGGGGACCTTCCCCTGGGGCGCCGTAGGCGAGCTGCCTGTGTCGGTCGGGGTCCGCTGGTTCGACGCCACCTCGGGGGACCTGGTCGCAGAGACCCCGGTCGCGGGTCGGCTGCCAGCCATCCCCGTCGGTGAGCAGGCGGCGACCCGCATCATGGTGTCCGCCCCGGAGGCGCCGCGACCTCACATCCTGGCCCTGGACGTCGTGGAGGACGGCCGTGTCTGGTATGAGCGCATGACGACCTCTGCGGCCGTGTTCCGGTGCGACCCGGTGGCGAACGACCTGCTCGACTGTAGCCCTGGCAGCGAGCAGGACAGACTGGTCGTGAGGCGCGCCGCGGGCCTGCCTCCGGTGCCCGATCCCAGCGACAGGCGGCTCCGCAAGGCGGCGCTCCTCATGGTGCAGGAGAGCCCGCTCCTCGGCAAGGGCCCGGACGGCTTTCGTCACACCTACTGGCGCTATGCGCCCATGGAGAGCCGGGACCCGCGGGCGCGCCTCGACAACCTGTTCCTCCAGATCACGTCGGAGCTCGGCCTGGCGGGCCTCGCGGCAGTCTTGTGGCTGATCACCGCCACGCTCTGGCGCCTGTGGATCGGGCTCCACCGATGTCGCAGCGCCACGGACCGGCTCCTCTCCGGCGTGCTCCTGGCGGCGGTGGCGGGTCTGGCGATCCAGTCGGTGGGAGCCAGCTTCCTCCACGCTGGCGGGCTCGTCCACGTGGCGTGGCTGCTCATCGGCCTCGCCGCGTCGGTCGACGTGCCCCCCCCGCTGGTGGTGACGCCGCTGCCCACGGCGCTTGACGCGACCCAGGGCGGCGGCTAGCGTAGGGCGCCCGCGCAGGAGGCGCGTCGGCGCAGCAGCTCTTGTCGACGGGCCGCGGCGCCCGGCATCAGACAAGGGCATGTGCATGGATGGGGCTTCGGAGCTACCAGGCAGCCACAGCCTGGCGTTCATCGAGTCGCTGTACTACCGCTACCTGGAGCGCCCGGAGTCCGTCGACCCCGCGTGGCGCGCCTGGTTCGCCGGGCAGGAGCACCAGGAGCCCCCCCCCGCGCCGGGCCCGTCATTCCGCCCCTTCACCCTCTTCGACCCCCCGGGCGGCATCCAGGGCCCTGCGACGCGCGTCGTCGACGACATGGCCGTCCGCCAGGACCGGGTGGACCAGCTCGTGCGCGCCTACCGGGTGCGCGGCCACTCCCTCGCCGACCTGGACCCCCTCGGCCGCGCGCGCCCGCAGCACCCGGAGCTGGAGCTCGGGTACTACGGGCTGACCGACCGCGACCTGGATCGCCCGTTCTCCGCGCGCACGCTGGGCGGCCCGTCCGTGCGCACCCTCCGCGAGATCGTCGAGCACCTGCGGGACACCTACTGCCGGTCCATCGGCGTGCAGTACATGCACATCGACGACGTGACCATCAAGATGTGGCTCCAGGACACCATGGAGGACACCCGGAACCGGCGCCGCCTGAGCCGGGAGGAGCACCTCCGCATCCTGACCAAGCTGACCGATGCGGAGATCTTCGAGCAGTTCATCCAGAAGAAGTTCCTCGGCGCCAAGCGCTTCAGCCTGGAGGGCGGCGAGAGCCTGATCCCGCTCCTCGACCAGGCGCTGGAGGACGCGGGGGGCTTCGGCGTGGAGGAGGTGGTCATCGGGATGGCCCACCGGGGCCGCCTCAACGTGCTCGCCAACATCATGGGCAAGAGCCCGCGCCAGATCTTCCGCGAGTTCGAGGACAAGGACCCGGACCTGCACTTCGGCCGCGGGGACGTGAAGTACCACCTGGGCTACTCCAGCGACCGCCGCACGTCGGCGGGCCGCAAGCTCCACCTGAGCCTGTGCTTCAACCCGAGCCACCTGGAGTTCGTCAGCCCCGTGGTGCTCGGGCGCGTGAGGGCGAAGCAGGTGCGGCTCGGCGACTCCGAGATGCGGCGCGTCCTCCCGCTGATCATCCACGGCGACGCGGCCTTCGCCGGCCAGGGCGTGGTGCAGGAGACCCTGTGCATGAGCGAGCTGCGCGGCTACTCGTGCGGCGGCGCCATCCACGTCATCGTCAACAACCAGATCGGGTTCACGACCTCGCCCGACGACGCCCGCTCGAGCCCCTACGCCACTGACGTGGCGAAGATGCTCCAGGTCCCCGTGTTCCACGTCAACGGCGAGCACCCGGAGGCCGTCGCCCAGGTGATCCTGCTGGCGCTGCGCTTCCGGGAGCGCTTCCACAAGGACGTGGTCATCGACATGTACTGCTACCGGCGGTACGGCCACAACGAGACGGACGAGCCGGCCTTCACCCAGCCGCTGATGTACGAGGCCATCCGGCGCCGCAAGTCGGTGCGGGAGGGGTACCTGGACAGCCTGCTCCAGCTCGGGCAGGTCTCCCGGGCCGAGGCGGACGAGATCGCGGTGAGGCGGCGCCAGGTCCTCGAGGAGGAGCTGGCCGTCGCGCGGGACCCCTCCTACGACTCCCTGGCGGACTGGGGCAGCGGCGTATGGAGGGGCTACGTGGGGGGACGCGACGCGGAGGTGCCGGACGCGCCGACGGCCGTGCCGCGGGAGCGCCTCGTGTCCCTGATGCGCCGCGCGACAGCCGTCCCGGAGGGCTTTGCCATCCACCGCAAGGTGGCCGCCGTCTACGACGGGCGCCGCGAGATGGTGGAGGCCGACAAGCCCCTGGACTGGGGCGCCGCGGAGGCGCTCGCGCTGGCGAGCCTGATCGACGAGGGGGTCCCCGTGCGCGTGTCGGGGCAGGACAGCCGCCGCGGCACGTTCAGCCACAGGCACGCGGTCGTCTACGACCAGCAGAGCGGCCAGGAGCACATTCCCCTGGCGGCGCTGGGTCGCTTCGAGGTGTGGGACAGCCCCCTGTCCGAGGCGGGGGTTCTCGGCTTCGAGTATGGGCACGCCCTGGACACCCCCGAGGGGCTCACCGTCTGGGAGGCCCAGTTCGGTGACTTCGCCAACAGCGCACAGGTGATCATCGATCAGTTCATCGTGAGCTCCGAGGACAAGTGGCGACGCCTCAACGGGCTGGTGTTGCTGCTCCCACACGGGTTCGAGGGCCAGGGGCCGGAGCACTCCAGCGCCCGCCTGGAGCGCTTCCTGATGTTGTCCGCAGAGGACAACATCCAGGTGGTCAACCTGAGCACGCCGGCCCAGCTCTTCCACTGCCTGCGCCGCCAGGTGATGCGCCGGATCCGGAAGCCCCTGGTGATCATGTCGCCGAAGAGCCTGCTCCGGAACCCGCGGTGCGTCTCGCCGCTCGCGGATCTGGCGGAGGGGACGTTCCAGAGGGTGATCGGCGACGACTCGGAGGCCCCGCCCGACAGGATCCGGCGCGTCCTGCTGTGCTCTGGCAAGGTGTACCACGAGCTGGCGGAGGCCCGGGTGGCCATGGAGGCATGGGACGTGGCCATTCTGCGCGTGGAGCAGCTCTTCCCGCTGGACCGGGGGCTGCTCGGGCGGCTGCTCGGCGGGTACTCGGACGACACGCCCGCGTTCTGGGTCCAGGAGGAGCCGGTGAACATGGGCGCGTGGACCCACCTGCGCATGAACCTTGGCGAGCGGCTCCTCGGGCGCTTCCCCCTGTCCGTGGTGGCGAGGAGGGCCTCGGCGAGCCCCGCGACGGGGTCGGCGGAGAGCCACAGGCTGGAGCAGGAGCTGCTGATCCAGAAGGCGTTCGGGATCTTCCAGGGCACGTAGAGGAGCGTCGCATGGTAGAGGTCAAGGTTCCGCCCGCCGGCGAGTCCGTCACCGAGGTGGTGATCGCCGCGTGGTCGAAGGACGAGGGCTCCTGGGTCGAGGCCGACGAGACCGTCGTGGTCGTCGACACGGACAAGGCGAGCATGGACGTGCCCGCGCCGGCCGCCGGGGTGCTGCGCATCCTGCGGAGGGCGGGCGAGGCCGCGACCGTCGGGGAGACCATCGGTGTCATCGAGGAGGGGGAGCGGCCCGCTGCCGACGCGGCGCCCAAGGTCGCCCGCGGGGAGGGGCGGCCCGGCGGAGGCACGCCCGTCATGCCCGCCGCCGCGCGGGTCATGGCCGAGCGGGGCGTGACGCCCGCGGCGGTGGCAGGCTCGGGCCCCGGGGGGCGCGTCCTGAAGGAGGACGTGCTACGGCACCTGGAGGCGCCAGCCCTGCCCTCGCCTCCTCCCGCTGCGGCGCCTTTGACGGCGCCCGACACGTCGCCCGGCGCCAGGGAGGAGGAGATCGTGCCCATGACCCCCATGCGCCGCCGCATCGCCGAGCGGCTCGTGGAGGCGCAGCAGACCGCCGCCCTGCTCACCACCTTCAACGAGGTCGACATGACCCGGGCCATGGCGCTCCGCAAGGAGCACCAGGAGGCCTTCCAGGCGCGCTACGGCGTCAAGCTGGGCTTCATGTCCTTCTTCGTGAAGGCGGCGGTGGACGCGCTCAAGCAGCTCCCTGCGCTCAACGCGGAGGTGCGGGGCGCGAGCATCGTCTACCACAACTACATGGACATCGGCGTGGCCGTCGGCGGCGGCAAGGGGCTCGTGGTGCCCGTGATCCGCAACGCGGAGCGCCTGAGCTTCGCCGAGGTGGAGCGGACCATCGCCGACTTCGGCGCCCGCGCCAGGGCCGGCACCCTGAAGCTGGAGGAGCTCCAGGGAGGCACCTTCACCCTGAGCAACGGCGGCATCTACGGCTCCATGCTGTCGACGCCGATCATCAACCCGCCGCAGAGCGGCATCCTCGGGATGCACAACATCCAGGACCGCCCGGTGGCCGTGGATGGAGCGGTGGTGGTGCGCCCCATGATGTACGTGGCGCTGACCTATGACCACCGCATCGTCGATGGGCGCGAGGCGGTCACGTTCCTGCGGCGCATCAAGGACTGTGTCGAGCAACCGGAGCGGATGCTCCTGGAGATATAGACATGGAGACCAGACACGACCTCGTGGTCATCGGCGCGGGCCCGGGCGGCTACGTCGCCGCCATCCGGGGCGCCCAGCTCGGGCTGGACGTCGCCTGCATCGAGGCGGAGCCGGCCCTCGGGGGCACCTGCCTGCGGGTGGGCTGCATCCCCAGCAAGGCGCTGCTGGAGTCGAGCGAGCTCTACGACCACACGAGGCACGACCTCGGGCGCCACGGCATCGGCGTCGAGGGCGTCACCCTCGATCTCGCGGCCATGCTCCGAAGGAAGGACCAGATCGTGAAGGCCCTCACCGGCGGCGTCGGGGGGCTGTTCAAGAAGAACGGGGTCACACGCTACGAAGGGCACGGCCGCATCGTGGGCCCAGGGCGCGTCACGGTCGGCGACCGGACCCTCGTCGCGAAGCACATCCTCGTGGCGACCGGGAGCCGCGTGGCGACCCTGCGCGGGGTGGAGCTCGACGGCGACCGCATCGGCACCAGCACGGAGGCGCTGTGCTACCCGAGCGTGCCGGGGCACCTGGTCGTCATCGGGGCGGGCGTCATCGGCCTGGAGCTGGGCTCCGTGTGGCGCCGCCTCGGGGCGAAGGTCACGGTCCTCGAGTACCTGCCGCGGATCCTCCCGGGCATGGATGAGGAGGTCGCCACCAAGGCCCAGGCCCTGTTCAAGAAGCAGGGCTTCGAGTTCAAGCTCGGCGTGAAGGTCACTGGTGCAATAGTCGAGAATGACGAATGTATCGTCACGATGGATGGCGCGGACCCCATCCGGTGCGACCGCGTCCTGCTCGCGGTGGGGCGCGTCCCCAACACCGACGATCTGGGGCTGGAGTCGGTGGGCGTCGCCCTCGACGGGAAGGGCCGCATCCCCGTGGGTGCACACTTCGAGACCTCGGCGCCGGGCGTCTACGCCGTCGGCGACGTCATCGCCGGGCCCATGCTGGCGCACAAGGCCTCCGAGGAGGGCGTCGCCTGCGTGGAGCACCTGGTGACGGGCTTCGGTCACGTCAACTACGACGCCATCCCGAGCGTGGTCTACACCCACCCCGAGATCGCGTCCGTCGGGCGCACCGAGGAGGAGCTCAAGGCCGCGGGCGTCGAGTACAAGGCGGGCAGCTTCCCCTTCATGGCCAACGGGCGCGCCAAGGCGCTCAACCAGACGGACGGCTTCGTCAAGATCCTGGCGGATGCGCGGACGGATCGGGTGCTGGGTGTGCACATCCTCGGCCCGAGGGCTGGCGACCTCATCGCCGAGGTCGCCGTGGCCGTCGAGTTCTCGGCGAGCTCCGAGGACATCGCGCGCGCGGTCCATGCGCACCCGACCCTCGCGGAGGTCATCAAGGAGGCGGCCCTCGCGGTTGACGGGCGGACCATCCACATCTGATCGTGTGGCCGAGGGGGGCTTCGCACGCAGAACGCCAGGAGGCCCCCCATGGTCCGCATCGTAGTCGCCCTCGCCCTCACCTGGGGCATCGCCCACGCCAGCCCCGTGACCCCCGGAAGGGCCGCGGGCCTCCCCACCGCCGAGGAGGCCGACGCCGCCGTGGAGGCCGCCGAGGCCGCGGCGAAGGCGCCGGCGGACGCAGACCGGGGCGAGCTGCTGCACAAGCTGGTGGACGCCCTGGTCACCGCCGCGCAGGTTGCGGGGCCCAACGCAAAGGGCTCGACCTACAGGGCGCGGGCCGTGGAGGTGGCCAAGGGGCTGCGTGAGGGGTCCCCTGGCTACGCGCGCCTGGCGGAGGTCCTGCTGCTGGAGGGCGAGGCGTTGGCAGGGCTCAACCGTCGCTCGGAGGCGCTGGCGCGGTGGGACGACGTCACGAAGAGCCACGGCAGCACCCCGGCCGCGCAGGACGCCTGGAGTCGCATCGGCGATCTGTGGTTCGACCAGGCGGGGCTCGACAAGGCGCTCCACGCCTACGACATGGCGGCCAAGGCGGGGCCGGGTTCGCGGCTGTGGCCCTGGGCCGTCTACCGCCGCGGGTGGTGCCACGTGAACCTGGGCGACTTCGCGGCGGCGCTCGCCGACTTCGAGGCGCTCCTGGATGCACCGGGGACAGACCCCTACCTGCTCAAGGTCCGCGCCGAGGCCGAGAAGGACTGGGTGTTCGCCTACGCCGCCGCCTCCGACCCCGCCGACGCACCGAAGCGCGTGGCGGAGCGCTTCCCGGGCCGCGAGCGCCCCATGCTCCTGCGCCTCGCCGACTCCTACGACCAGCAGGGCCGCACGCAGCACGCCATCCGCCAGTGGAGGGCGCTCGTCGAGCGCGCCGCCATCCCCGAGCGCGTGGACCTGCTGGTCAGGGTGGTTCGGGGCACCCTGGCCATGGGTGACCTGCGGGGCACGGTGAGCGCCATCGACGAGCTCACCCGACTGATCAAGGGGGCGCGCCCCTCCAAGGACGTGACCCAAGCGGACCTGGCCGGCCCCGACGCCGCCGCCGAGACCCTGGTGCGCCAGATCTGCGTGGACTGGGTCTCCGAGCACCGCAAGACCCGCGACCGGGAGCAGGCCACCCGCGCCATCGACGTGTGCGGCCTCTACCTGGAGCTGTGGCCTCACGCCGCCATGGCCCCCGAGGTGCGCCTCTCGCGGGGGTCGGCCCTCCTCGACGCGGGCCGCAAGGCCGAGGCCATCGTGGAGCTGGAGGCGGCGGAGTCGACCCACCCCGTGGCGGCGAGCCGTGACGCCGCCCGTATGCTGCTGGACCGCGCGCGCAGTCGGTGAGGCTCCGCTGGGGCGTCAGACCCCGAGCGCGGCCGCCGCGACCTCGAACTCCGCGGGCCTCACGTAGATCACGTAGCCATAGCCGCCGTTGCCGCCGACCACCCCATGGGAGGCGTAGACGTTCACGTTCGCGTCGGTGAGCTTGCGGTGGACGTCCACCAGGGCGCCGAAGCGGTCCGAGCCCTGGACCAGCAGGGCGTGCTGGGGCTCGGACAGCGAGATCCCTGCGCGCTCGGCGGCGGCCAGGAGCTGCTCCGTCGACTCGGGGAAGAGCACCACCTGGGTGTGGTCCGGCCCCGTCGGGATGGCATCGAACGCGAGGAGGTTCACCTCGAAGCGCGCGATGTGGCACAGCAGCCGGTAGGCCTCGCCGGGCCGATCATGGACGGTTGCGTAGAAGTAGTCGACCCTTCGGATGCTCTCGGGCATTGCGCACCTCCGCGTGTGGTCCCCGTCACACACATAGGCGCCTGCCCAACGGCGTCAACGATCCGAGGGGGTCATGGCTCGGGGCAGGCGCAGTGCTCCGTGACCCGCGCGCGGGCCGACTGGCAGCGCCTCCGGGCGTCGCCGCAGCGCAGCTCCAGCTCGGGCGCGCGATCATTCCGGTCGGAGAGGGCGCAGATGCGGGACGTCAGGTCGCAGATCGCCTCCTGGCGCGCGCACACGAAGGGGCACGGGTCCTCCGCGGGGGCCGGGCGGGGCGCCAGCGGGGGCTCCGCCAGTGCCGCGTCGAGCTGCGCCTCCAAGGCCTCCAGGAGCAGCAGGTCGCGGTCCGCCTGCGCGGCGACGGGCGCCGGGTCGGGTACCGTGGACCGCGGACCCGCGGCGCAGCCCGTGCCCAGCAGGGTGAGGGCGAGCAGCAGGCGCGTCATGGGGCCTCCTCCAGCCGGGCGAGGGCCCGGTCGACCAGCGCCTCGTTGATCAGCAGCGCCTCGTGGTAGTCGCGCGCGGCCTCCACATCCCGCCCGAGGGCCTCCAGCGCCGCCCCCCGGGCGGAGAGCAGGTTGGCGTGGAACAGGTCGCCGGCGCCGCCGCGAGACAATCCCAGATCGGCCCACCGGAGCGCCTCAGACGGCGTGTCCAAGGTCAGGAGCGCGAGGCGCCAGGTCGCGTCCTGGGCAACGACGCGGGCGTCGTCCGGTGCGACGGAGCGAGGAGCCTCCAGACGAACGACGCCCTCCAGCGCCGCCCGTGCCGCTGCGACGTCGCCCGACGCGAGCGCCTCGTCCGCCTCGGCCGTGCCGCGCTCCAGCGCCTCGACCCACCGCGCCGCCTGGTCCGAGGACGAGCAGGCGGTGAGCAGCGCGAGCAGCAGCACCAGGTGGGCGCGGCTCATCGCGTCCCTCCGTAGCGCCCGCGCAGCGCCGCGTGGACGTCACGACGATAGGCACCCATCCCCGCCAGGAGTGTCGCCCGGTCACCAGCTCTCAGGGCGGCGCCCTGCGCCTCCAGGAGCGCCAACCCCGGAGAGGGCAGCGGCGTGGGCTCGGGCACGCCCGGGAGCGCCAGGACGACGGCCACGGTCGCCGCGATCGGGGCGAGCCACCACAGCCACCGCGCCTGCCGGCGCCGCGGACGAACGGAGGCGAGCAGCTCATCGAGGATCGCCTCGCTCCGCGCCGCCGAGAGCTCCGCGCCCCCGTGGCGGACCAGGGCGGCGGCCTCCAGGGCGTCCGGCGGCGCCCCCCTCGGGCCCTCCCCCGCGAGCGCAGCGGCCAGGGCCGCGGCCTCCTGCTCCTCCCGAGGATCCACGTCGCCCGTCATCGGTCCACCTCCGCCTCCCACTCCTTGCGGAAGGCCCGCAGCGCACGCAGCACCACCACGTCGAAGGTCCCGGTCTTCACGTCCAGCTCCCGGGCGCACTCCTCCCGGGGCAGCTCGTCCAGGATGCGCAGCTCGATAGCGCGGCGGTACCGCGGGTTGATGCGCGACAGCACGGCGCGCACGAGGTCGCGCACGCGGCTCGCCTCCTGTGTGACCTCCGCCCGCTCCACGGGGTGCTCCTCGGGCTCGCGCAGAGGAGCGACGAGCCCCTCCCAGCTCGCCAGCACCCTCCCCGACCGGGCGCTCGCCCGGTGCATGTCCATCGCCTTGTTGACTGCGATGCGCACGATCCAGCTCCAGATGCCCTTGCCCTGGTCCTCGTAGCGGTCGATGCGCTCGAACACCGTCCGGAAGGTCTCCGAGAGCGCGTCCTCGGCGGCAGCGGCGTCGCCGAGGCGCGGCAGCAGCACGCGGCCGTAGAGGGGGCGCGCGTACTCCCGGTAGAGCTCCGCGAAGGCGCTCGTGTCGCCGCGCCGCATCCGTGCGACCAGCGCTCGCTCCCACCGTTGTGTCTCCGCCGCGTCCACGGACCTCTCGCTCCAACGGTCGGCTGCAGCCCGCGCTTACACCGGGCCTGCCGATTCAGGATCTCGGGCCCGTGCGGCACCCTGGTCGCTGCCCCGGGGGCGCCTCACGACTCCAGCGATCCGGGCCCCCGAACGCACGAGAGCCCCGCCGCAGATGCAGCGAGGCTCTCTTCGTGGCCTGGGCGCGGAGACCCGGGCAGGTCGTGCGGATGTGGCGCGACAGGGCCGCGCCACCGGGAGACTACTGGTTCTCCCACTTGCAGTAGCCGGCCGTCCACTCGCCCGCCTCGTTCTTCACGGGCGGGACCCAGACGCGGCCCTTGTTGCACTGGCCGTCCGACCTGGGGGTGTAGGTACCGCCGCAGCCCGCCAGGGCGCCGCCCAGGAACAGCAGCCCAAACAGCACGGGAAGGATTGCCTTCGTCTTGGTGAACGCGCGGGCCATGGGACTCCTCCTTGAATCTTCTGTCAACGATGGTTCTGCGCCGGCATCCCGGCGCGGTCAGTGGGCTCTCTCGTTTGGTCCGCCCGCCATGGGGGGGCGTTTCGCGAGCGGAGTATAGGCCCGAAACCCGGCCGCTCGTCAAGCATTCTCGTCGGCGCCCCTGGAGATGCCGCGCCGCGCCCGCCGCGTGCCCTCACGCCCCCTTGCGGCCCTTGCGAGCCTTGCGCCCGTCCACCAGGACGAGGAGCGCAGGCAGCACGATCAGGTCCGCCGGCAGCGCCGAGGCGATGGCGGTCATCAGCAGGCCGCCGAAGCGCCTGGTCGCCAGGAACTCGCTGGCCAGCAGGACGGAGAGCCCTGCGACGAGCAGCAGCGTCGTCATGACGACGGGGCGCCCAGACCCCACCAGGGCGCGGCGCACCGCCTCCCGCACGTCGGGGGTCCCGCGGCGCTCCTCGTGGTAGCGGGTCAGCAGGTGGATGGTGTCGTCCACCGCGATGCCCAGCGCGATGGCGAAGGTGATCACGGTGGTCGCGTTGAGCGGGATGCCGCCGAAGCCCATGGCGCCGAACGCGCACAGCAGGGGGAAGGCGTTCGGGAGCACCGCGATGGCGGCGTGGCGCGCCGAGCGGAGCTGGAGGGCCATCGCCCCGAAGATCACGACCGCCGCGAGCGCCAGGGAGTCGAGCAGATCCCAGATGAAGTAGTCGAGGGCCCGGGCCGCCACGTAGCCCTCCCCCGTCAGGCGGACCTCGATGCCCGGCAGGTCGCCGAACAGCCGGTCCAGGTGGGTCTGCAGGTCATCGTACATGCCCAGGTAGTGCCGGCTGCCCCGATCCTCCAGGCGCGTGACGATGCGCAGCCAGGTCCACTCCTCGTCCACCACGCGGTCCCAGTCCAGCCCGCCCCCCAGATCGCCCAGCAGGAGGATCTGCGCGAGCTCCTCGCTCGTCCGGGGCAGGTTCGGGTCCGCCAGGGGATCGTCGCCCGGCGGCGCCACGCCCTGGAACGCCACCCAGAGGGAGCGCACCAGGGTCGCCGGCGACAGGGTCGGTCCGACGCCGGGGCGCCCCTCCAGCTCCGCCTGCATTGCCCAGACGCGGCGCAGGACCTCCGGGTCTCGCAGGCCATAGGGTTCACGGGCACGCACGCTGACCACCAGGGGCAGGAGACCGCCGACCGCCTGCTCCGCGCGCATCTGGCTCTGGAACAGCTCCGAGTCCGGCCGGAAGGGGCCGTGGACGCGGTTGTCGATGACGACGCGGGAGGCCCCGACGGCAGCGACGGCCGCCATCGCGACCCCGCCGGCCAGCCACCACCACGGGTGGGCTCCTACGGACCGCCCCAGCGCCGAGAGGAGCGCCGGGAGGCGCTTGGGGGCCTCCGACGGGAGGCGCAGTGAGCGGAACCACGACAGCAGGGGCGGCACGAGCAGGATGGTGAGCACGTAGGCCAGGACCACCCCCACGGCGGCCACCCAGGCAAAGCCGCGGAGGACCGCGGTGCGGCTCGTCAGCAGCGACGCGAAGCCCACCGCCGTCGTGAAGCTCGTCATGAAGCACGCGACGGTCAGGCGCTCGACGGCGGTGACCAGCGGGGGCGCGTCCGAGGTTGGCGCCGCGTGCTCCTCGGCGGCGCGGGACATGAGGTGCACGGCGTCGGACACCCCGATGGCGAAGAGCATCACCGGGAGCACGTTGCTCAGGATGTCCACCGGGCGGCCGGTCAACGTCATCACGCCGCCGACGCACAGCAGGGTCGCGCCGACGGCGACCAGCGGCGCGATGGCGGCCACCGGGCGCCCGCGGAAGAGCAGGAACAGGGCGACCGTGAAGAGCCCCGTCACGAGAGGCAGCATGACCCGCTGGTCCTCGCGGAGCATGTCGACGCCCTTCACGCGCAGGGTCGGCAAGCCGTAAGGTTGGACCGTCACGTCGGCCGGGTGGTCTGCGGCGAGCGCCTCCGCCCGCTCCACCGGCGCCTTCATGGCGTCCACCTGGCGCAGGTCGTCCCGCAGCTCCAGGAGGATCACCGTCGCCGTGCGGTCCCGGCTGACCAGCAGCCCATCGACGGCCGGGTCGCCTGCCACGCGGGCCTCGCCGACGTCCACGCCCAGGGGCTCGACCCGCAGGTCGTCCTCGTCGGTCTCGGGGGGCACGGGGAGCGCCAGGGTCGGCAGGCTCTCGACGCGCTTCGCCCACGGCTCCAGGCGCAGGCGCAGGGTCAGATCGCGCACCCACTCCAGGGTCGGGCGGTGGAGGACCCCGTCCGCTCTCGAGACGACGAGCAGGATCATGCCGTCGCCGGACCCGAAGGTGGCGGTCACCTCGTGCAGGAACCGGTCGTCGTCGTCGCCGGTCTCGAAGATGGCCTGGGGAGAGTAGTCGAAGCCGAGGTCCCGCGAGGTCAGCCCGAGCCACGCGACCACAGCGGCGACGGCGAGCACCACGGGGACGCGGCGCAGGAGGAGGGACGTGGCGAAGCGGCGCAGCATGGCGCCGACGGTAGCTCGATTCGGGCGCCCGGTCGAGCCCGCGGAGCCCGCGGGAGGGGGCCACGCCGCTCATCGTCGCCACCATTGACCGCGAGAGCCCGTTTCCGGCACCATTCCGCCCTCTGGAGGGGGCGGACGCCGCTCCGCCCCGCGTGATGCTCGGACCGTCGAGGGTACCCCATGGCGCTCCCCACCGAGCCGCGAGACTCACTCGCGAGCTTCCGCCCCGTGCCCCGCACCGGCGTGATCTACGTGATGAGCGAGGCCGCCCAGCGCGGCTTCTCCTACGGGCACCCCGACTGGTGCAACCTGGGCCAGGGCGCCCCGGAGGCCGGTCCGCTGCCCGGCAGCGCCCCCCGCATCGAGCACATCGCGGTCAACGCTGCCATGTGCGAGTACGCGCCCGTGGCGGGGCTGCCCGAGCTGCGCGAGGCGGTGGCCGACCTCTACAACCGGCGCTACCGGCGCGGCATGGGCAGCCGCTACCACGCGGAGAACGTGGCGATCTCGTCGGGCGGGCGCTCCGGCCTGACGCGCATCGCCGCGACGCTGGGCAACGTGCACCTCGGGCACCTGCTCCCCGACTACACGGCCTACGAGGAGCTCCTCGACGTGTTCCGTGCCTTCGTGCCCATGCCCATCGTGCTCGACCGCCGGGACGGCTTTGCCCTGTCCCCCGAGCGCCTGAGAGAAGAGATCGTCGGACGGGGTCTCGGCGCCGTCCTGATGTCCAACCCGTGCAACCCCACGGGGAACGTGGTGCGTGGGGGCGCGCTCCGCGCCTTCGTCGAGATCTGCCACGATCTGGCGTGCACGCTCATCGTGGACGAGTTCTACAGCCACTATCTCTACGATGCTGCGCCGGACGAGCTCTCCGTGAGCGCCTGCGCCTACGTGGAGGACGTGGAGCGAGACCCGGTCGTGGTGGTGGACGGCCTCAGCAAGAACTGGCGCTACCCCGGCTTCCGGCTCTCGTGGACCGTGGGGCCCCGGGCGGTCATCGAGCGCATCGCGTCCGCCGGCTCCTTCCTCGACGGCGGGCCACCCCACCCGCTCCAGGCGGCGGCAGTGCCCCTCGTCCAGGAGGACGTCGCCGCCCAGGAGGCCCGCGCCATCCAGGCCGCCTTCGGCGAGAAGCGCCGCATGACCCTGGAGCGGGTCCGCTCCATGGGGCTGACCGTACACAACGCCCCGCAGGGCGCCTTCTACTGCTTCGCCTCCCTGGACAACCTGCCCCCGCGGCTTCGCGACGGCATGGGCTTCTTCCGCGAGGCGCTGGAGCGCAAGGTCATCGTGGTGCCCGGGGAGTTCTTCGACGTGAACCCCGGCAAGCGGCGGAGCCACATCCCCTCGCGCCTCAAGCAGTACGTGCGCATCAGCTACGGCCCCGACGCCGGCGCGGTGCGCGAGGGCCTCGACCGCCTGGATCGCATGATCCGCGAGTGCCCGTGATCGACGCGCACTGCCACCTGGACGACGCCCGCTTCGCGCCGGACCGCGCGGATGTGGTGGCCCGGGCCCGGGCAGCGGGAGTGCGCGGCTTCGTGGTCGCTGGCGTGGACCCGCCCGGCTGGCGGGCGCAGGACGAGCTGGCGCGCTCCACCCCAGGCGTCGCCGTCACCTACGGCGTCCACCCCCGCGTGGTGGCCGAGGTGAGCGAGGACTCCCTGGCGGCGCTGCTCTACGCGCTGGACATGACCCTCGACGCGCCCAGCATGACGCCCCCTGCCGGCCTCGGAGAGGTGGGCCTCGATGGCTACACCCCTGCCCTGCGGGCGACCCTCGACCGCCAGGAGCACGCCCTGCGGCAGCAGCTCGCGCTGGCTCGGGATCGCGACCTCCCCGTGGTCCTCCACATCCTCCATGCCCACGGGCGCGCCCTGGAGGTGCTGCGGCAGGACGGCCTCCCCCGTGCGGGGGGCATGATCCACAGCTTCAGCGGGCCCCCGGATCTGGTCCGCGATTATGTCAACCTCGGGCTGCACGTCAGCTTCGCGGGCCCCGTGGCGCGGCCCGGCGCGACGCGGCTCCACGAGTCCGCGCGCCTGGTCCCCGAGGACCGCCTGCTGGTGGAGACGGATGCGCCGGACCAGCCGCCCACTCCCGTCCAAGGCCGCAACGAGCCTGCCCACCTGCCCTTGGTGGTCGCCGCCGTGGCGGAGGCGCGCGGGGTCGCCCCGGACCACATCGCCGAGCTGACGGCGCGCAACGCCCGTGCCCTCTTCCCCACTCTGACGGAGGCCCCATGACCCGAGCCTGTGAGCTTCCCGCGGGCCTCACCGCCACGTCCCGCACCGACACGGAGGTCGAGGACCGCTACCGCCTCCACCGGCGCTTCGACCGCATGGGACGGCTGGTGGGCGACGAGGCCATGGAGCGCCTCTTCGCGTCGCACGTCATGGTCATCGGTCTCGGTGGCGTGGGCTCCTTCGCGGCCGAGGCCCTCGCACGGAGCGGCGTCGGGCGCCTGACCCTGGTGGACTTCGACAAGGTGTGCGTCACCAACTCCAACCGCCAGCTCCAGGCCATGAAGGGCACCATCGGGAAGTACAAGGCGACGGTGCTAGCGGAGCGCCTGGCCCTGGTCAACCCGCAGGCCCGCGTGGACCCGCTGACGATGTTCTACAACCGCAACACGTTCGAGGACATCCTGGCGCTGGCACCCGACTGGATCGTGGACGCCATCGACAACATCACCGCCAAGTGCCACCTGCTGGTCACCTGCCGGGAGCGCGGCCTGAAGGTGGTCACCTCCACCGGGGCGTCGGGGCGCATGGACCCGACCGCCATCGGCGTCGCCGACCTGGCAAAGACCCACGTGGACCCCATGGCGGCGGCGGTCCGCAAGATCCTGCGCCAGAACCACGGGCTGCCGAGAAAGGGAGAGCTGGGGATCCCCGCCGTGTACTCCACGGAGCCCATCCGCGAGCCCCTGGAGCTTCACTACGACGACGGGCAGGGGTTCCGGTGCGTATGCCCGGGTGGCAAGAACGACCTCCACTCCTGCGAGGACCGCAACGTCATCTACGGCACCGCCAGCTTCGTCACGGGCACCTTCGGGCTGACGTGTGCAAGCGTGGTCGTCCGCGCCATCGCCGGTCCGTGACGCCGCGCTGGCGTCTACCAGCCCGAGCCGGTCTCCACGTGCACGATCTCGCCCCTGTCCACCTCCACGGTCACGTGGAGGGGCCGGCAGCAGACCTGGCAGTCCTCCGCCACCTCGCCGTGCCCTTCGTCCAGGTCGACGCTGACGGCGGTGAGCTCGCCGCAGGTCGGGCAGCGTGTCTCGATGCAGCGCTCCATGGGTCACCTCACAGGAGTCCGTGCGCCTCGAGGTCGGAGCGAAGCGCAGCCAGGGTCGTTCGATGGACGGCGGGCATGCCGACCGCCCACGCCGCCTCGCAGTTACCCTCCCTGTCGTCGACGAGGAGACACCGGTCGGGGGCGATGCCCAAGCCCCGCGCCGCCCCCAGGTACGCCTCGGGAGCGGGCTTGCGCACCCCCGTCCGGCAGGACACGAAGGTCCAGGGCAGGTAGCGCGACAGCCCGAGCCGCTCCTCGATCATGCGCCACCAGACCGGGTAGTTGGACAGGACGTGCATGGGGGTCCCGCGCCGCTGGAGCTCGGTGAGCAGCGCCTCCACCCCGTCGAGCCACCGATAGGCCGCGCGCAGTCGCTCCAGGAACGCGCCGTGATCGAAGGCCCGGTCGTCGCGAAAGAAGCGCGTCAGCAAGGTCGCCTCGTCGATGCGCCCGAGCTCGAAGTCCACCCAGAGGCCCGCGCGGAGCTGCGGGACGAGCGCCTCCAGCGAGGTCCCGAAGAAGCCGGGGATCGCGTCGTGGATGGGGTCGTGGACCAGGGTCCCCATGACGTCGAGCAGCAGTGTGGGTCGGCCATCCACGGGTTCATCGTGCGCGCGCGGGAGTGGCAGCGCAAGCCTTGGTGGGAAGGTTGGGCGCGCGCGGCGGGTTGAAGCAGACAGGCGCGGGGAGGAGGAGCCCGAGGACACCCAGGAGACGTGCCAGCCAGCCGATCTCGACCGGGGCTTCTCCTCCCTGCCCTCTCTTCCAACGCGGCAACACCGCCGCTGGCGCCAGACACACCGCGGATGTAGGCTCTGCTCGATGACGCCCCCCACACCACCGACCCTCGATCAGCTCGGCGGCCTGGACGGCCTGCGGCGCATCCTCGCGGACTTCTATGACCGCCTGTACGCGGACATCCTCATCGGCTTCTTCTTCCAGCCCCACCCCAAGGAGCACCTGGTCGAGATGCAGACGCGCTTCATGGGGCGAGCCCTTGGCGGCGCCGTGGAGTATACGGGGAAGCCGGTCCGGGAGGCTCACGAGGCACTGCCCATCCTGCCCGGGCACTTCGACCGGCGCCACGCCATCCTGCGACAGGTGCTGGAGGACCACGGGGTCCCCGACGAGGCGAAGCGGGCCTGGCTGAAGCTGGATTTGCGCCTGAGACCGTTGATCCTGCGCACCGGGGAGGAGGCGCGGGCCGCCCTGAACGACTGACCCGCCGTCGCGCTACCGGTTGCGGTGCCCCTTCGCCCGCCGCCACGACAGCAACGCCAGCCCCGCCAGCAGAGCGCCGGCCGCGCCCACCGGCGCCTCACGCGACTCGCAGCCGTCAGTGCGGATCCGCCTCGTCGTGGTCGTGGTGGTGGGGCCGGAGCCCTCGCCCCCAATGACCCCGCTCGGCGCGGAGCCGCCGCCCGACGGGTCGCCGCTCCCCGAGGTGCCTCGCGCCCCGCTCGCGCCGCCGCCACTGGCCCCACCGCCGCCGTCGGCATCGCCACCGCTGGCCCCACCACCGGCGTCGCCCCCACCACCGGCGTCGCCCCCACCACCGGCGCCCCCACCACCGGCGCCGCCCCCACCGCTGCCCCCACCGCTGCCCCCACCGCCACCCCCACCCTCGACGCAGTCGTAGTACCCACCCTCGTCGGACCAGCCGCAGGACTCGCCTCCCTCGGCGCAGTCGAGAGACCGTGGGGTGCCGCCCTCGCACCACCGCACCCGAGCGCCGTCGCACTCCCCCTCCTCGTTGAGCCCGCCGCACCCGCCTCCGCCCCCGCCCACCTCTACGCAGTCGTAGTACCCGCCCTCGTCAGACCAGCCGCACCCCTGGCCGTCCTCGGCGCAGTCCAGGGACAGCACCGCTCCGCCCTCGCACCAGAGCACGGTGTCCCCGTCGCACTCCCCCTCCCAGGACACGTCGCCACACCCTTCGGGCTCGGGCTCGTCGGGTCCTACGCACTTCTCCCAGTGGGCGGCGCACTTCTTCTGCAGGCAGGCGGCGTAGTCCTGGAAGTCGAAGACCTTGGAGCAGGAGTACTGGACCCCGCAGCTCTCCAGCTTGGTCCAGAGCTCCGTCGCGGGGGGCTTGCACTTGCCTGTGCACTTGGACGGGTCCTCGCAGTCGTAGTAGTCGAGGCAGCCCACATGCTTCGTGCAGTCCTCCATGGCGCCGGCGCGCGCTCCTCCGGCCCACCCGAGCACCGCTACCGCCACGATCCATCGCATGAGGACACCTCCACGTCGCCTCCTGACGGTAGACCTGCCCGGCGGCCGCTTCAAGCCCCCCGAGGGCTCAGTACCGCCAACGGTACATGAGATCCAGGGTGCCTCGGCCCGCGTCGCCGAAGCGGGTCTCCAGGTGGAGGCCCTTGTAGATGCGGTAGTCGACGCGGACCTCGTTGGCGTTCTCGCCCTCCTTGGCGCCCAGGTTGGCGTGGTACATCAGGAGCAGGTCGCGGGTGATGCGCTTGCCGACCGTGACCTTGGCGTCGGCGAGGCTCTGCTCACCGCCCTCGACCCGCAGGACGTCGATGGACAGGGCCGACTGCACGAGGCGGGTGAAGCGGCCCGTGGCCGCGCCCACGAACACGCCCGTGGCGCCGCGCTCCAGGGCGGCGGTCGCCTCCGCGCCGCCACCGCCGAGGGGGTTTCCCAGGAGCAGGATGGACATGATGTTGGTCTCGTCCATCGGCGGGTCGCTCCGCAAGGTCACCCGGGGCTGGCTCGCGCGGCCGCTCACCTCCACCGAGATGCGGGAGCCGGCCTCGGCGGACAGCCCGATCGGGCTGAGGTCCACGTCCGCGATGTCGAAGTCGGCGATGATCTGAAGCAGGGGGTCCACGGACTGGCCGCCTCCGAAGATCACCCGCGAGTCCTCGGCGATGACGAACCGCCGGCCCTCCAGCTCCACCGACCCCTCGACCACGCTCACTACGCCCTCGATGGACGTCCCGCCACCGAAGCGCTGAATCTGCAGGTCGCCCTCCACGAAGATGTCCAGCATGGCGCTGCGCAGGTGGGCTGCCCGGGGCGGAATGGTCACCCCCAGCTCCAGCACCAGGCCGTTCCTCGGCGCCTGCACGGGCTGCCCCCCCGTGGCAGAGCGCAGGGCCTCCAGCTCCCACGCGGCAGCGTAGACCACGTCCTCTGGGGGCCCGATGTCACGAAGGCTGCGGCTCCCGACCTGGGGGTCGATCAGCGCGTCGTCCACCGTCACGTTGCCGCGGACCGAGGGCGCCGCCAGGGTCCCCGCCAGCTCCACCTCACCAGACAGCTTGGCCCGCACGTCTCCGCGCCTGAGCACCTGGAACGACTGGAGGTCCACCTTGCCCTGGAGCCTCATCACCGCCGTGTCGAGCGCTGGCACGTCCATGGCCAGCTCCAGATCGAGGGAGCCGCCGCCATCCTCCCAGCGGATGGGGGTCAGCACGAGGCGTCCCGCGTCGCTGTCGATGTCGATACGCAGCATGGCGTCGCTCCGATTGAGCCCGAGGATCGCCAGGGACAGCTCCTCGAAGAAGGCCTCCAGCGCCCCGGAGAGGGTCGGACGACCGACCGTGCCCCCCAGCGTCAGGTCGACCGTCAGCGCCCCCCGCGAGGGCCCGAACACGTCGGGCAGCAGCCGGGAGAGGCCCGCCAGATCGAAGGAGCGGGACTCGACGATGCCCCGCAAGGCCGGATCAGCCGGGATGGTGCCCGGGGAGATCAGGTCCCCCGAGCCGATGCCGATGGATCCGAACGCCGTCAGCGTCCCTCGCCCCTCCCCCTGATCGATCACCGTCGACAGGTGGGTGCCGCCGGGCAGCAGCTCCAGGGCGACGTGCACGCTGCGCGCGATGCCCTGCTGCTCCGGCGGCACGCGCTTGCCCGCGCTGGCCAAGGAGGCGACCACGTGTGCCGTGGGGCCCAGTGGATCGCCACGGGCGACGACGGTGAGCAGGAGCTGGGGATCGAACACCGCGTTGCCCAGCAGCACGCCGACTCCGGGCAGCAGCTCCGCCAAGGTCGGCACGTCCAGCTCGCTCGCCAGCCAGACCAGCAGCAGCGGGTCTTTCAGCAGCTCCATGGGGTCCAACCCCCGGAGGAGTCCCGTCACCGCCCGGGGGAGCTGGACGTGACCCTCGAGGAGGCGCCTCGTCCGCGTGCTCAGGAGCAGGTCGACGGACAGATCTTCTTCCTCTGTGGCCAGTGTCACCGCAGCGCGCCCCCTCCCGTTCCCGAGGGGGAGATCGCTGGCACGGAGCCTCCCCTCCACCCGTGGCTCCCCGAGGGTCCCCGACAGCGCCAGGTCCGCGCCCACCATGACGCGACGCAGCTCCCGGCCCAGCGGCTCCGTGTAAGGGAGCTCGGCGAGGCGCAGGTCGTCCAGCTCCAGTCGCAGCGAGAACGGGCGCTCCGACAGGCCGTCCGCGAGCGCTCGCGCCGGGTCCGGGTGGGCCGCCACCCACGCGAGGTTCACGGGGGCCGCCAGCGTGGCCCGCAGGAGCCCCTTGCCCCCCCGGGCGGCGGCCACGGTCCCGTGGGTGCCGGCCTCGTCCAGGGTGATCTGCCCTCGCAGCTCCGCCTTCTTGAGGGGCCCGAGCGCCACGTCCAGCACCGTCAGGGAGATGGTGCCGAGGGGACTGGAGCGCGGCCCGGCGACGTTGACGCGGGCCCGCATGGTGCCGCTCAACGGCGCTCCGGAGGGCGGCGCGGGGACCCACGGGCGCAGGTCGGCGAGGGAGAGGTCCTCCAGGTCGACTCGCGCCGAGACCGGCTGGTCCTCCACCCAGGTGAAGGCGAGCGGCACCGCGGACACAGCGAAGGGCACCCGCACGTCCAGTTCGATGCGGCTCTCGCCACGCCACGCGGCGTGGCCCTTCACGTGCGCCCACCCCGGCTCCAGCCACGCCTCCAGGTTCGCTCCCACGCCGTCCATGCCGCCCACGGCGCCGCCCTCCACCCCGACCTTTGCGTAGATCGTTGGCGCCCCAGGGGGTCCTGCCGTGGTCGCCTCCACCGTCACCGTGCCCTCGACGCCCGGCAGCGCGATGGTGTCGAGGCCCGTCAGGTGGCGAGCCGCCTCCACCCAGCGGGCGACAGGGAGCGCGCGCACGTCCACCCGCCCGTCGAAGCGCCTGGGCCCCCAGGCCCCGTCGACGACGATGGACCCGGGGAGCTCGCCGAGACCCGCAAGCTCCAGCCCCCGGACCTCCAGGTCGCCGCCGGGATCGATGCGCACGGTGGCCGAGCCCGTCGACGCGATGCCAGCCTCGGGTCCCTCCAGGCGGAGCTCGCGCAGGGTCACGGCGATGGGGTCCCGAGGTCCGCGTGGCAGCGCCCCGGTCGCGTCCACGGACAGGCGCACATCGCCCCCCTGCGCCGAGCCCGCCAGGCTGACCCTCCCGTCGGCCGCCAACGCGGCTCTCAGGTCCACCGAGTCCAGGGTGCGCTCGGGTAGCGCCACCCCCGTAGCCTGCACCGTGGCGTTGGCCACCGGGTTGCCACGCCCCACCACCGCATCGAAGCGAGCGCGGGCGGCCGCCACCTGGACGAGGCGCGCCGCCCGGAGGTCCTGCACCTCGACGGTGCCCTCCGCCGCGACACCCGCGCGCCCTGGCGTCAGCCGCACCCGCGCGTCCAGTCCAACCCGCGCAGCGCGCTCATGGGGCCCGAGGCGTGCACCGAGAGCCGCCAGCGCGGCGTCGATGCGCACCAGGCCCGTCACGCCCCCCTTGCGGGCGCCCACCCTCCCCGTCACGGACGCCAGCGACATCCCCCCGCTGCGCAACCCCGTGGCGCGGAGGGGCCCCGTGGTCCGATCCGAGCGACCTACGTGAGTGAGCACCTGGTCCGTGCTCAGGGTAGCGATGGAGTGCTCCTCGAAGCGCGCGTCCTGGAGCGAGACGGCCACCCGCCCGACCGGGAGCCGCCGAGCGTCCAGCGGGCTCGTCGCCTCGAAGGGGACCGTGAGGTGGGCCACCGCGGCCTCCCGCCAGCGAGCGTCGTCCACCCGGACACGCCCCCGGGCGTGGGCCTCCCCGCCACGCTCGGCCACGCGGACCGACGCGCGCACGCGGCTCACGGCGCCGTCGTACCCCCGCGCGCCGTTCACGGTCACGTCCACCGCGGCGTCGGGCAGCCCCCCTGCCCACGAGCCCGCCCCGCGGAGCTGCACCCGCTCCGCGTCCACCCCTTGCGCGTGCACCTCGTGAGCGGTCAGCGCCACCGTCGCGCTGACCGACGGCGCCCCCCCATCGGGAAGCGCTGCTCTCGCGACGCCCGAGAGCACGTCGACGCGCCCTGCCAGGTCCGGCATGCCCGTGAGCGCTCCGATCAGGCGCAGGTCGAGGCCGCGCACGTCCCAGCCGACGGTCCCGCCCAAGGGGGCCGCCGCGGCGGGGGTCACACGGGCGGGGGCGCCCTTCTCCAGCCCCGCGCGGGGCTCGGCGATGCGCGCGTCCGCCCAGACGTCCACGCGCTCCACCCCCTTGCCCGCGCTGCGCACATGGGCCCTGGCGCGCCCGTCGTCGAGGGTGGCCGCGAGGGTCAGCGGCAGCGGCGGCGCAGGCGCTCCTTCGAGTCGCAGCAGCTCCACCGACGCCGAGGCCCGCCCCGCGGGGATCCCCCCCTTGCCACGCGCGGTCACGTCCACATCGGCGACCAGCGGGAGGTCGAGTCCCCGCATGACGCGCCCGGGCGCCAGCTTGCGCCCCTGAACGCTCGCCTCCCAGCGCATGCCCCCCGAGGCCAGCGCCGCCCAGGCCTGCGCCGTGGCGTGCCCCCCGGCGCCGTCGAGGCGCAGCGCCAGGGTGGCGCCGTCGTAGCCCCCATGGAGGCGCCCGGACACGTCCATGGTCCCCGTGAGCGGAACGTCGGGGAGGGCGGCTGCGACGGCGTCGAGGTCCAGCCGGGCCTCGATGTTCACGTCGCCCCGGGGCCGGTCCAGCGTGCCGACCCGCCCTCGCGCGACCACGCGGCTCCCAGCCGCCTCCACCCGAGCGGCGTCGATGCGGAGCCCCGCGGGGCCGAGGCGCCCGCTGGAGGCCACCCGGACGGCCCCGACCGGGGGAATGGTCGCCGACAGCTCCAGGCCCTCCCAGACGAGGTCACCTGCAAGGACGACGGACACCGCCACATCCAGCTCCAGGTCCGCGACGTGCAGCTCTCCCTGGCCGGGCCCCATGGAGAACGTCCCGCGCTCGATGACCGCGCGCTCCACGAGGATCGCCCAGGCCGATGGCTCCGTGGACGGCGGGGACACCGACGGGCTCACCGGCTCGAAGGCGCGCGCCACGGCGATGCGCCCCTCCGCGTCACCGAGCGTGAAGGATGGCTCGACCACCCGCACTCGATGGATCGCCACGCGCTCGCCGAGGAGCGCCCAGGGATCCCACTCCACCTCGATGCGGGCGGCGCTGGCGACCAGCTCCCCCTCCGGGTCCCGCACCTCCGCACCAACGACCGCCAAGCCCCCGAAGACGCTCCCCTCCAGCCGCTCGACGCGCACCTCCCCGCGCACCATGTCGTTGAGGGCGCGGAGGCCGGCGCGCGCGGCCACCGCCCTGCCCCAGTCCGTGTGGAGCAGGACGAGCACCGCCCCCACCGCGAGCACCACGAGCCCAAGGAGCGAGCCCAACCCGATGAGGAGCCACCGAAGCACCCGCCGGAGGCGGCTCCGTCTCTTCGGGGTCTTGGGTTGCCGGGCCATCAGAAGGCCTGCCCGATGCTGAGGTGGAACACCAACTCCGGGGGGTTCGGGGTCGTCAGGAGGAACCCCAGGTCCGCGCGGATGGGCCCGAAGGGCGTGTAGTACCGGAGCCCCGGACCCACGGCGATGTTGAGCAGCTCCAGGTCCACGTCCTGCGCCTGTGCCCACACCTCCCCGACGTCCACGAAGGCCACGAGTCCAAAGTTCCACGGGAGGTAGACGCGGGCCTCCAGGCTCCCCTCGATCATGGTGCTCCCGCCGACGTAGAGGGGGTCACCGGAGCCCGCCGGGCACCCGATGTCGTCGGTGGTCACGGTGGTCACTTTTCCGTCGCTCTGGCACACCACCGGCCCCATGCGCAGGGAGCCGAACCCGCGCATGTCGGACGGGCCGCCCCCCTTGAACCGCGCGCTGAGGGGCACCTCTCCGCCGTAGTCGTTGAAGACGTGCCCCCCCTTGACCCGCGCCCCGAAGACCAGCCAGTCGGCCGCCTGGACGAAGCCCCGGACGTCGCCCAGCAGGCGGTAGAAGTGGAAGTCGCTGCCGATGGCCGTCAGCGCCTCCTCGACGGCGATGGACGCGAACACCCCGTTGCGGGGGTCGTACACGTTGTCCCTCAGATCGATGACGACCCCCTGCTGGAGCATGGAGATGAGATAGGTCTCACGAAACGCGAGCCCCAGCGTGTCCTCCAGCGACAGAGACGGTTTGGCGTCTTCAAAGCCGAAGAAGTTATGAAATTCGACGCTGTACGCGACAAAGACCGTCAGGAAACCGAAGAACCGGTGCGACAGCATGGGCGTCGCCGTCACCTTGTGGGTCTGGTAGGACAGCTCGGCCTCCAGCTCATAGCGCCCGGTCAGCGTGAACAGCAGGTGCTCCGTGAGGAGGGAGGGCTGCTTGAACACGGCGCCCGTGTCCAAGCCAGGTGCCAGCTTGGTGGGCTCGAAGAAGCCCGGGAGCACGATGAGAGACGGGGCCACCGACAGGTCGAGGAAGCGAAGATCACCGAAGAGGTTGCGGTTCTGGTAGCCGCCGCTGACGTAGGCCTCGCTCCGCTTGTTGTCGATGCCGGCGCCAATTCCCGCGCGCACCTCGTGGATCGGCATCTCCTGCACCACCACCTCGACGGTCACGTCCGGGTCCCACTCGATGGCCTCCAGGTTCTGGAGGGTCGGCTGCGCGCCGTCGAGCCGCTCCGCGGCGGACTTGCGGACGGGCGCCGCCGTCACCGAGTAGAACGCCCCCAGGTCGTAGATGTCGACCTCCGTGTCTCGCAGCGCAGAGGGGATCACCACCTGGCCGGTCTCCAGCCCGACGCGCCGCATGATGCGCTCCGGCGGGATCTGGACGGAGCCGCGCACGACCACGTCTTTCACACGCGTGAGCGGCCCGTGGGACACCTGCAGGACCAGCCCGGCCGTGCGCTCGTCCCGGTCCACGTTGACCGCGCCGATGACCTCGGCGTAGACGAACCCCCGCTCCACGAGGGCGCGCTGGACCCGCGCCTTCGCCAGCCGCCACGCGTCCTCCGTCCAGATCTCCCCCACCTCCAGGCCGATCAGGTCCGGGAGCCTGTCCCTCACCTCCCGAAGGAGCACCGCCTGCTCCCCCTCGCCCGCTACTTCGGTGTCGTCGATGCCCTCGGTGAGCACCTCCGCCACCCGCGTCGGGTCGCCCTCCTGCACGTGGAACTGCACCCGCACGGTCTTGTCGTCACGCGCTACGACCCGATACTCGACGACCCGCGCGTCGAAGTAGCCGTTCGCCGCATAGATGCTCTCGATACGGCGCGCGTCCGCCGGCAGGGCGGCCCGATCGAGCAGAGGCTTGTCCCCGGTGATGGAGAAGTTCTCTGAGTAGGTGGCGATCTGGTCCTCCACGTCTCCCGTGGACAGCGCGCTGTTGCCCTCCAGGGACACGCCGACCACCATGAGGCGCCCAGGCGGTGGGTCCAGCTCCCCGAAACGGATCGCGCCACAGCCGGCAACCTGGAGCGCGGCGGCGATCAGCAGGGGGGCGGCTCGGGTCACGGGGTCGGGGTCTCCTCTCCAGGCTGCCGCGCAAGGATCCCGCACGGCGCCATGGGCGCCACCTCGCGCGCGGGGCGTGGCCGTCGCGAGGCGTGCGGGCTCGCGCGCGTGGAGACTACCTCAGATCGCGGCGCGCTGTCCCCGGGGGAGACACCTTGGCCCTCCCGGGTTCGGCTTCCGCGCAAGTGCGCCCGCACTCCCGGCGGGAGCAGGCGCCGCTCGGAGCCGATGACGCGCGGGAGCACCCTCGCAGCAGACGAGCCGCCCCCACGCGCGACCGCGACGCCACACTCCGGTGCCAGGGGAGGAGCGCAGCCCTGGGGTTGGGCCACTGCGGGCGGCGCCGATGCGTCGGGCGGGCCGCGGGGAGAGCACGAGACGAGGGGCGGAGACCACGCGCTCCGCAGGCCGGGCGGCCGTGGCGTCCGGGCGCGCCTACCCTCGTGCCACCGGGTCGGGTGCGTCCCAGCCGTGGGCCGGCGGGTGGGGCCTGAGCCCCGCGAACCGGAGGAGCGCCACGATCCCACTCATGATCGCCGGCGCGACGGTCCCGACCGGTGTCGAGGCGTACGGCCTGATGAAGCCTGAGAACATGCGCGCCAGGTCACCGACTCGGAGCGCGCGACCATGGGCGGCGACCGCGACGGGGACCAGGACGTCCTCCATGCGCGGCCCGTCGAGGTGCACGTTGACCACGGCCGGCACCGTCCCAGGGTTGAGAAACCGGTGTCGCGTGCCCCGTCGCACCACGCAGCGCTGCCCCGGTCCGTAGTCGCCCGGCACACCGTTCATCCAGATCCTGAGGGTGCCCGAGACGATCTCGAAGACCTCCTCCTCCTCCTCGTGGACGTGCTCGCCCGGCCCGGTCTTTCCTCCGGCCAGCGTCCAGACGAAGCGGAAGCGCTTGTCCGGGGACGTGCGCGCCGATGCGACGAACGCGAAGTGCTCCCCGGTGGGCTTCGAGGCGAGCTCGTAGCGCGTCGGGGTCCAGGCGGTCGGGAGTGGTGCCTCCCCCGCCCCCCCCGGACCGCGCGGACCGGCCTCCGCGAGGCCGGCGCCCGGGCCACCGCCCCCGGGCTGCATCCTGGAACTGGCGTCCGCGTGTGAGTATGACATGCTGCGCTCCGGATGGTGTGATGGACTGCCGTGCTATGTTAGAGACACTAACATGAGATCCCCCGACGCTGTCAACAAGGGGCGCCCAAGGCCCAAGGAGCCCGGGCGCTTCCACCACGGCGACCTCGCCGAGCAGCTCGTGGTCGCGGCCACGGCGATGGTCGAGAGCGAGGGTCACGGCGCGCTCACCATGAGGGGCCTGGCGAAGCGGCTCGGCGTGAGCGACGCAGCCCTCTACCGGCACTTCGACAGCCGCGAGGCGCTGCTGGCAGAGGTGGCGGTGCGCGGCTTCCTGCGCTTCGTGGAGGCACAGCAGGAGGCCCAGAGCGGCGCGCGGGACGCATTCGACTCGATCTCGCGCTTCGCCACGACCTACGTGCGCTTCGCGGCAGCCAACCCGCACTGGTTCAGGCTCCAGTTCTCGCGTCCGACGACGGAGGGGCTGGGCCTGGTCCCGGACGCACGGGCGCGCCTCGCTCCAGCCGAGGCTGCCCGCGAGGAGCTCCTGGCGCGGTGGCGCGCCGCCCTCCCGCCCGGCGACGACCGGGTCGCGGACCTCTACCGGACGGTGTGGGCGACCGCCCACGGGCTCGCGAGCTTCGTCGTGGAGCGGGTCTTCCAGCTCGTGCAGACCGACGCGGAGCGCATCGCCGCCGCCAACGTGGGCATCGACCTGCTCGTCGGTGCGCTTCGGGCCCACGCCGGCACGCCCCCGGCCAGCGCGCCGTCCTGACGCGCACAGGAACCCGCCTACGCATCACCGTCCAGGAGTGCTACCATGACAGGAGCGGGTGTCGCTCGCAGGCCGGCGTGACCCGGCCGAGGAGGACCGCATGAAGCTGCGCGTCGTGCTCCCCTGGGCGCTGTTCGTCGCTGCCGCCGCCGTGGCCATCTGGTCACTGACCGACCGGCCATCCCCCCAAGGCCCCACCACCGTCGCCATCGAGGCCCCGCCGACGGACGCTCCCGTGCCAGGCCCCGACCTGGGTCCCCCTGCCGAGGAGGTGACATCGCCGCCCGAGAGGGAGTCGGGCCCCGAGCCCGAGGCAGGACCGGGCATCCCGACCGGTCTCGAGCTGAGCCGCGGCGCCATCACCATGCACGAGATGGAGGACCCGCGCACCGGGGAGCGGTACTACCGGGTGACGAGCCGCCCTGCGCCGGTGGTCGCGCAGCCCGTGCCAGTCCCCGAGGTCGAGCCTGCGCCGGAGCCCGACATCGCGGTCGACGACGAGGAGCCCGACCTGCTCGATCTGGAGGAGCCGGTCGAGGCAGCGCCCCCGGCGCCGACGGAGGAGGACCTGCGGCGCATCGTCCGCGAGGAGCTGGCTGCACGGGAGGAGGAGGACCGTGCCGTGCAGGAGGAGGAGCTGACGGCTGCCCGCGCCGCGGACCTGGCGCGCTTCGCCCGGGACGCAAACCTGTCGGCGCGTGGCCGCCGAGACCTCCAGCGCCTGCTGGACCACGAGGTGGACGTCATCGAGCGGACCCAGGCGGCGCTCCAGCGGCGCGAGCTGACGGTCCACGAGGCGTGGCGCAAGCTGGACACGGAGCGCTCCCGGACGGAGCGGAAGCTGCGTTCGCTGCTCGGCGAGCGCGGCTACGCCATGTACCACGAGCGCGGCATGGGGTGGGTGCTCACCGGCCACTGGACCATGCACACCGGCACCCGAGAGGCGCTGACCACCTGGAGATGAGCCGCGTGTGCAGGGGCAGCCGCGCCCATCGAGGAGCGCGACCGGCCACCGCGCTCGTCTCCGTCACCGCACCCACTTCCGGTAGTTGAAGGTCCCTCCCCGGGTCGAGCTCGACGGGAACGTGTAGGACGACCCCGTGGCCGGACAGAAGGACGGCGACGTCGCGCTCGGGCAGTGGTCCCCGGCGAAGACCCGATCGACGGCGTTGGTGTCCTCCCAGCACACGTGCCGGCAGGCGTCGCCGTAGACGTCGTTGACAGCCGTCTGCTTGCCGTCCACCGTCGGCGTGTTGTTGCGGTGGCCCCAGTGGAAGAGGTTGCGCACCTCGATGTACCGGGTCTTGCCCGCGAGGGGCCCCCCCTGGTACGTCACCTCGACGGCCCGCGACGTGGACTGCTGGAGGGCCGAGGCGTAGGCCGGGCCGTCGATGGTGGCGTGGAGGAAGGTCGTCCCGGCCTCGTCCGTGTACCGGATCTGGCTGATGTTCGGCAGGATGGTGAAGATCTGCTTCTGGCCGCCAGCGATGGACGGGCTCACCAGGTCGGCGTTCTGGCTGGTCAGCGTGTAGTAGGTGGAGGACACCTGGCTGAACACCAACATCCAGCCACCCCCGAGTGTGGTCTGGTCGCAGTGGATGCGGAACGCAGCCGTGGCGCCGGCTGGCTTGATCCAATAGGCGCCGCTCTGCGTGACCCCCTTCTGGAGCAGGTCCAGGCAGCTCGCGCCCGCAGTGCCCTGGGAGGTGCCGGGGCCCGTCGAGACGGGCGCCGCGCGCACCCACTTGCGGTAGTTGAAGGTGCCGCCCCGCGTGGAGTTGGCCGGGAAGGTGTAGACCGGGCTCGTGCCGGGGCAGAAGGACGGGCTCGTGGCGCTGTTGCAGTGGTCACCCGCGAAGACACGATCCACGGTGTTCGTGTCCTCCCAGCAGGTGTGCAGACAGCCCGCACCGTAGACGTCCAGCACGTTCGTGGCGACGCCGTTGACGTAGGGGACGTTGTGCCGGTGGCCCCAGTGGTAGAGGTTGCGCACCTCGATGTTGCGCGCCTTGCCCGAGAGCGGCCCCGCCAGGTAGGTGACAGGCACGGGGACGGAGACCGTGCTCTGGAGGGCGGCCCAGTACGTGGGTCCGTCGAGGGCCGCGTGGAGGAGCTCCGTCCCCCCCGTGTCCGTGTACCGGATCTCCGCCGCGTTGGAGAAGATCGCCTGGACCTGCTCGTGCCCGCCGGGGGTCTGGAGGGTCGTCAGGACGGCGTTGCGGCTCAGGAGCGTGTAGTAGGTCGTCGCGACCTGGTTCAGCACGAGGGCCCAGCCGCCCCCGTCGGACGCCTGGTCGCAGTAGACCTGGAAGGGTTGCGCCTGGCCGCCGTCGGCGGGCGCGAGCCAGTAGACCCCGCTCTCCGTCTGACCCGCCTGGAGGATCGCGAGGCAGCTCTCCGCGGCCGTTGACGGGGTGTTGCCCAGGAGCACGCCCGCGGTCCCGGTCAGGACGGCGGCGGTGGATGCGGCGGTGGCGGACTCGACCGCCAGGGCACCCGCGTGAGCGCCCGACACGAGCCCGCCAGGGTTGAAGGTGACGGTCGCCGCGCACGACGCACCAGCCGCCAGCGTGCCCCCGCAGGTGGTGGACGCGATGGTGAAGCCCTGGTCCGGCGTGGCGGAAAGCGCGAGGCCGGTGGCCGCCGCGTCGCCCACGTTCGTGATCGCGATGGACTTGGACACCGCGCTCGTCGTCTTGCCGAAGTCCGTCGCCACGGGAGCCATCGACAGGATGGCCCGCGCCCCCGCCGCCCCGACCGGCTTCCACGCGGTGCCATCGCACACCTGCAGCAGCTTCGTCCCCGTGTCGAAGTAGACGCGCCCGGCGGCGGCCCCGTTGCAGGCCGCGGGAGCGCTCCCGGCACCCTCCACGCGCAGCCCCTTGGTGACGACCGCGGTGACATCGGCTGTGCCGCCCGCCACCAGGAGGCCCCCGGACGCCGTCACCTGGCCCGTGAACCCCTGGGGCTGCGTGAACACGTTGGTCGCGTCCTTCCGCGCATAGGCGGCCAGGTCCGGGGCGTCGGAGAGATCCAGGTAGCTGCCGGACAGCGCCACGTCCGCGAGGTTGGTGAGCTTGACGAACCCCAGCGACTCAAGAGCGCCAGGAGCGATCTTGGCCGCTGTGACCGACTGCGCCTGGATTGCGCCGCTCCCGACGGCGTTTGAGGCCACCTGGCTCGTCGTCACACAGCCGGAGCAGCTCAGGGCCGAGGCGGCGTCCGCCAGGGTCGCTCGCCCCGCGTGGAGCGCGTAGGGCGTCCACCGGAACGGCGTCCGCGGGAGCGCCGTCTCGCCGTCCACCTGCACCTCGAGCCAGGTCTGGAGGTTGGCCGAGAACAGGCCCGCCGGGAGCGGCCCCAGCTCGGCGTCGAACACGCCCTTGTCCACGGCCAGCCCTGGCACGGCCTGCGTATAGAGGACCGACCCACCGCTCTGCGCCGACCACACGCGGAACGTGACGGAGAACGAGGTCTGGGACAGAGGCTGGCCGCCGGTGTCCCGCAGCAGCCCCTGCACCGCGATGACATCGGCGCGGGCAGTGGAGGCCACCAGCAGGACCGCGATGAGGGCCGAGCGGAGCGTGGAGCGGCTCATGGGGTAGCCTCCTTCATGGAACACAGCCGGGCAGCGTCGCGTGGTCGCACGCCCCCGTCAGGCCGTTGCACCCGTCGGCCGTGCAGGGGTCGCCGTCGTCGCAGGACACCGCCCCGTGAGCGCAGGCGCCGGCTTCGCAGGTGTCCGCCGTGCAGGGCTCTCCGTCGGCGCAGTCGGCGTCGCCAGCGCAGCCGCCACAGCCCGGAATGGGCACGGACGCGCACAGCCCACCGGCGCAGGAGTCCAGGGTGCATGGGTCGCCGTCGCCGCAGTCCGTCTCGACCGTGAAGCACGCGCCGCTCAGCGGATCGCAGAGGTCCAGGGTGCAGGCGTCGCCGTCGTCGCACGGGGCCTGCGCATGGACGCACCCGCCAGGTGCACAGGAGTCCGCGGTGCAGGCGTTGCCGTCATCGCAGGAGAGTGGGGAGTGGACGCAGGTGTCGCCCGCGCTGCACTCGTCTTCGGTGCAAGGGTCCCCGTCGTCGCAGAGGCTCACGGAGCAGCCGGTGCATCCGGCGAGCGGCGTATGGGTGCACGCGCCGGTGCCCGAATCGCACCCGTCGAGGGTGCAGGGGAGGTCGTCGTGGCACGGCACGACGCCGTGGGCGCACGCGCCGCCGGAGCACGTGTCCGTGGTGCACGGGTCGCCGTCGTCGCACGTCGCTGCGTGGACGCACCCGGACGCGGTGCACAGGTCAGTGGTACATGGCACCCCGTCGTCGCAGAGGACCTCGTGGAGACAGCCGGCGCTCGGGTCGCAGGTGTCCGCGGTACACGCGAGTCCGTCGTCGCAGGACACCACCACGTAAGAGCACCCCGTCGCTGGGTCGCACAGATCCTGGGTGCACGCATCGAAGTCCGTGCAACCGAGCAGCGGGTAGGTGCAGCCGGAGCCCTGGATGCAGCCGTCCCAGGTGCACGGATCGTCGTCGAGGTCGCAGGCGGTCGGGGCGTGGACGCACGCTCCCCCGGCACACCCGTCGTCGGTGCACGGGTCCCCGTCCGTGCAGTCCACGGGCAGCGCGATGCAGCCCGCCAGCGCGTCGCACGCGAAGTCGGCGCAGGGGTCGTCGTCCGGGCAGAGCGATGGAACACTCTGGCAGCCCAGGCCCAGGACGCAGGCGTCCGTCGTGCAGGCGTCGCCGTCATCGCACGCGACGGGCGCGAACGAGCACCCGCCCGCTCCGCACGAGTCGACGGTGCACGGGTTGCCGTCGTCGCAGAAGAGCGCCGCCGCGACGCAGCCCGACAGCGGCTTGCACCCGTCGGTCGTGCACGGGTCCCCGTCGTCGCAGCTCAGGGGCGCGTGGGAGCAGGCGCCGCCGTCGCAGGCGTCGACGGTGCAGGCGTTGCCGTCGTCGCAGACCCCGGCGGCGCAGGCAGCACAGCCGAGGTCCAGCGTCGACGCGCAGGCTCCCGCGACGCACACGTCCTCCGTGCAGGGATCGCCGTCGTCGCAGTCGAGCGGAGACTGGGAGCACGCCCCGGCAGCGCACGAGTCCACAGTGCATGGGTCCCCGTCGCTGCAGAGGGGCGCAGCGGCGCAGAGGCCAGTGAACGCGTCGCAGGCGTCGCCCGTGCATGGGTCGCCATCGTCGCACACCACCGGCGTGTGGACGCAGGCCCCGCCTTGGCACGCGTCCACCGTGCAGGGGTCCGCGTCGAGGCACGACAGGGCGGCGTGGACGCAGCCCCCAGCCACACACGAGTCGGTGGTGCAGCCGTCGCCGTCGTCGCACTCTCCGTCCGCGGCGCACCCGCAGGCCGAATCCGCGGCGTGCGTACACCCGCCGTCCTGGTCACACCCGTCGGTGGTGCACGGGTCGCCGTCGTCGCAGTCCACGGGGTTGTGGCTGCACCCGCCCGCCTCGCATGTGTCCACGGTGCAGGGCTCACCGTCGTCGCACACGGTCAGGGCGAGCCGCCTGCACCCCCGCGCCCCGTCCGGACAGCCTGCGTGGGGCGGAGCGCACGGCTCGCAGGCCCACGTCTCGCAGGGGCTCCCCCCGCACGCGCCGTCCGTGAAGCAGGCCACCTCGACGCACCCCGCCACCGCCACGTGCTGGCAGGCCGCGGCGACGCAGGCGTCCGCGGTGCACGCCCAGCCGTCGTCGCAGTCGGCGTCCTCTGCGCAAGGGACCGGTCCGCCGGCGGCATCCGTGTCCCCGTCTGCATCCCCGGCGCCCTGCCCGGAGTCCTGGGCGGCGTCCTGCCCGGCGTCCCAGGAGCCATCCACGGCGTCGAAGCCCACGTCGCCCCAGCCGACGTCCACGCCGTCCGCCGCATCCGTGCTCGACTCGGCGTCGGTTGGTTCGGCGGCGTCCTGGGTGGGTACGTCGGGGGTCTCAGTCACTTCGGCAGCGGCATCGGGCGCGACGCCCGCGTCCGAGGCCGTCGAGTCGGCGTCGCTGCCAGTGCCGGGCGGAGGCATCGGTGGCGCTCCGTCCCCACAGGCGGCAAGCGCGAACGTCAGCATGGCCACCATCGGGGGGAGCGCGCATCTCACGGGTAGACCTCGTGCCGCGAGGATACGCCTGGCATTTGGCTACGACAAGTCCCGAGTGGGACCGCAATGGCGTGCGCTGGGGGCCCCGAGCAGCGCCCGTCTCAGAAGAACCCGAGCTCCAGCTTCGCCCCCTCGGACATGAGCTCCGGCGACCAGGGCGGATCCCAGACCAGCTCCAGGGTCACGTCGGTCACGCCGTCTACTGCGCGCACCTTCGCCTCCACCTCGCCAGGGAGGATGCCCGCCACGGGGCAGAACGGCGACGTGAGGGTCATGGTCAAGGCGACGGTGTTGTCCGCGCGAATCAGCACGTCGTAGATCAACCCGAGCTCCCAGATGTCCACGGGAATCTCGGGGTCGTACACCGTCTTCAGCGCGTCGACGATGCGGTCCTTCAGGGGGCTGTCCGCCGCGACCGGGGCCCGTGGTGGGGGCGCGAGCCGCGTGGAGAAGCCGTCCAGATCCTCGTCGTGGGCGAGATGATTCATGGGCTCCTACTCCGTAGAGATGGTCTCCGCCTCACCGGTCAGCGCGGCGTGGACCGTGTGCCAGGCGAGGGACGCGCACTTGACCCGCGCCGGATACTGCCCGACGCCCGCAAAGACAGCGAGCTTGCCGAGGTCTTCGGTCACCTCCGCCCCATCGGTCACCAGCTCGTGGAAGACGTGATACAGGCGCTCCGCCTCGGCCACCGACTTGCCCCGCAGCACCTCGGTCATGACGGAGGCCGACGCAGTAGAGATGGCGCAGCCGGAGCCCTGAAAGCTGACGTCCGTCACGAGCCCGTCCCGCACCGCCACCCACACGGTGACCTGATCGCCGCAGAGCGGGTTGTGCCCGACCGCGTGCCCCGTCGAGCCGTCCATCGCGTGGAAGTTCCGGGGGCGCCGGTTGTGATCCAGGATGACCTCCTGGTAGAGGTCGCGCAGGTCCATGCTCATCGGAAGATCTCCCCCACCTTGTGGATGGCCCGGACCAGCACGTCCACCTCTGCGATGGTGTTGTAGAGCGCGAGCGAGGCCCGCGCCGTCGCGGGCACCCCGAACCGGGTCATCACCGGCTGGACGCAGTGGTGGCCGGCGCGGATGGCGACCCCCTCGCCATCGAGGATCGTGCCGATGTCGTGGGGGTGGACCCCCTCCAGCACGAAGGACAGGATGGGGCCCTTCTCGGAGGCCGTCCCGATGAGCCGCAGCCCAGGTACGTCTCGCAGCGCTCGCGTGGCGTAGGCGAGCAGCTCGCTCTCCCAGGCGGCGACCGCCCCGAGCCCCACGCCCTGGAGCCACCGGATGGCCGCCGCGAGCCCCACCACGCCGGCGATGTGGGGCGTCCCCGCCTCGAACTTCCACGGCACCCGGTTGTAGGTGGTCCTCTCGAAGGACACCGACAGGATCATGTCCCCGCCGCCCTGCCACGGGGGCATGGCCTCGAGCAGCTCCTGGCGCCCATAGAGGACCCCGATGCCCGTGGGCCCGAAGATCTTGTGGCCCGAGAACGCGAGGAAGTCGCAGCCGAGCTCCTGCACGTCCACGGGCATGTGGGCCACGGACTGGGCGGCGTCCAGCAGGACCGGCACCCCTCGCGCGTGCGCCAGCTCGACGATGCGGCGCGCGGGGTTGATGGTGCCGAGGGCGTTCGACTGGTGGACCAGGCCGAGCAGCTTCGTGCGGTCCCCAATGCGCCGCTCCAGCTCGTCGAGGGGCAGCGCCCCGTCGTCGTCGATGGGCGCCACCACCAGGCGCGCCCCGGTCTGCTCGCACAGGAGCTGCCAGGGCACGATGTTGGAGTGGTGCTCCATGCCCGTGATGAGGATCTCGTCACCCGCCCCCACCCGGCTCCGCCCGAAGGTGGCCGCCACAAGGTTGATCGCCTCGGTGGTGCCTCGCACGAAGACGATCTCTCGCTCGGAGCGCGCGTTGAGGAACCGCGCCACGGTCTTGCGCCCCCCTTCGTAGGCATCGGTGGCCCGCTGGCTCAGCTCGTAGACGCCCCGGTGGATGTTGGCGTTGTCCTCCTCGTAGTACCGGCTCACCGCGTCGATGACGGCCTGCGGCTTCTGCGTGGTCGCCGCGCTGTCCATGTAGACCAGGGGCTTTCCGTGGGTCTGCTGGTGCAGCACGGGGAACTGGGCGCGAATGGCCTCCACGTCAAGGGCTGGCGCCCGCGGCGCCTCCACCATCGCGATCATGGCATCTCCTCCCCCGTGGTCAGACGCTCCGACAGCACTGCCCGCAGCGTGGGGCGCAGGGCCTCGGTGGGGCAGGAGTCGAGCACCTCCCCCGCAAAGGCCTCCGTCAGCAGGGCCTGGGCTTCGGTTGCCCCAATCCCCCGCGCCCGCAGGTAGAACAGCGCCTCCTCGTCGAGCTGCCCCACCGTCGCCCCGTGGGCGCACTTCACGTCGTCGGCGAAGATCTCGAGCTGGGGCCGCGTATCCGCCCAGGCGCGCTCACTGAGCAGCAGGTTCTGGCTGCTCTGCCGGGCGTCCGTCTTCTGCGCCCCGGGCCGCACGAGGACCCGCCCGTTGAACACGGTGCGCCCCGCCCCGCCGGCGATGCCCTTGAAGGTCTGGCGGCTCGTACCGTGGGGCGCCGCGTGGTCCACGAAGGTCCGCACGTCCGCGTGGCGCTTGCCTCCCACCAGGGTGAGCCCGCTCAGGTCGCACTCGGCGCCCTCCCCGAGCGTGACCGACACCTCCGCGCGGCCCAGCCCCGCCCCGAAGGCGTAAGAACCCGAGCGCAGCGTTGCCGAGCGCCCGACACGAGCAAACAGCGCCGCGGTCCGCAGGGCATCGGGTCCCTCGGCCCCCACGGAGCAGTGCTCGAGCGTCGCGCCGTCCGCCAGCGACACCTCGGTCACGGCGTTGGAGGCGCGGGCGCCCTGCCCCTCCGTCACCCAGACCTCGACGACGCGCGCCCGCGCACCGGTCTCGAGCGCAATCAAGGTCCGCGGGTGGCTCACGATGCCGGCGCCGAGCCCCACGTGGAGCACGACGATGGGCTCCTCGAGGTCGACGCCCGCCTGCACGTGGAGCACGAGCCCGTCCCCGAGGTGAGCCTGGTTGAGCGACGCCATGGCGTCACCCTCCGGTGCACAGGCGCCGAGGAGCGGCTCCACCAGCTCACGATGCTCCGCGAGAGCCAGCCCAAGGGGCACGAGCCGGGCGCCCGCTCCAACCCCCAACCGGCTCGCCCCCCGGTCGAAGTGCCCGTCCACGATCACGACGCGGGCGCCCCCAAGGCCCCACCGCTCCGCGATGCCAGCGGGGGCCGCCTGCGCCTCGCGCCCCACGCGAAATCCACCTCGCGCCAGCGGCGCCAGGTTCGTGTACTTCCACGCCTCGTCCCGGGTGGTCGGAAACCCGAGCGCCTGGAAGCGCTCCAGCCCCGCGCGGCGCAGCCCGGCGGTCCAGTCGCTCACCACGGGCGCGTCGTCGACCCAGGGACCGGTCGGCAGCCTGTCGTCCATCCGACCCTCCTCAGGCGCGTGCCGCGTCCACGATGCCGGCGTACCCGGTCCGCTCCAGCTCCAGCGCCAGCTCCTTGTCGCCGGAGCGCAGGATCCGCCCCTCGGCGAGCACGTGCACCCGGTCGGGCACGATGTGGTCGAGGAGCCGCTGGTAGTGCGTGATCATGAGGATGCCCCGGTCCCCGCGCTCCCGCAGGTGGTTGACCCCTTGGGACACCAGCTTCAGCGCGTCGATGTCGAGCCCCGAGTCCGTCTCGTCGAGGATGGCGAGCCGCGGATCCAGCACCAGCATCTGCAGGATCTCGTTGCGCTTCTTCTCCCCTCCAGAGAACCCCTCGTTGACCGCCCGGCTCATGAGCGTCTGGGGCATGTCCACGATCTTCATCTTCTGTTTGATCAGCGCCAGGAAGTCCATGGCGTCGAGCTCCTCCTCCCCTCGATGCTTGCGGATGGCGTTGAGCGCCGTCCGCATGAAGTAGGTGTTGCCGACGCCCGGGATCTCCACCGGGTACTGAAAGGCCAGGAACACCCCCTCGCGGGCGCGCTCCTCGGCGGCCATGGCGAGCAGGTCCTTGCCCCACAGGGAGACGGAGCCGCCAGTGACCTCGTAGCCGCCGCGCCCGGCGAGCACATTGGCGAGGGTGCTCTTGCCGGAGCCGTTGGGCCCCATGATGGCGTGCACCTCCCCGGCCTTCACCTCCAGGTCGATGCCCCGCAGGATCTCCTTGCCCTCTACCCGGGCCTCCAGACTCTCGATCTTCAGCATGGTGATCTCTGTGTGGTTCGTGTCAGCCGACGGCCCCTTCAAGGCTCACGCTCAGGAGCCGCTGCGCCTCGACGGCGAACTCCATGGGCAGCTCCTTGAAGACCTCGCGGCAGAAGCCATTGACGATCATCGAGACCGCGTCCTCCTGCGACAGCCCGCGCTGCATGCAGTAGAAGAGCTGGTCCTCGCTGATCTTGGACGTGGTCGCCTCGTGCTCGATGTGCGCCGTCGGGTTCCGCGCGTCGATGTAGGGAACCGTGTGCGCGCCGCAGGTGTCGCCGAGGAGCAGCGAGTCGCACTGCGTGTGGTTGCGGGCCCCGGTCGCCCCCTTCATGACCTGTACGAGCCCCCGGTACGCGTTCTGCCCATGGCCCGCGCTGATGCCCTTGGAGATGATCGTGGACCGGGTGTTCTTCCCGATGTGGATCATCTTGGTCCCCGTATCCGCCTGCTGGTAGTTGTTGGTCAGCGCGACAGAGTAGAACTCCCCCACCGACTCGTCCCCCTGCAGGATGCAGCTCGGATACTTCCAGGTGATGGCCGAGCCGGTCTCCACCTGGGTCCACGAGATGCGCGAGCGCCGCCCGGCGCACTTGCCGCGCTTGGTCACGAAGTTGTAGATGCCGCCCCGCCCCTGCTCGTCGCCCGGGTACCAGTTCTGCACCGTCGAGTACTTGATGCTGGCGCCCTCCAAGGCCACCAGCTCCACCACCGCGGCGTGGAGCTGGTTCTCGTCGCGCATGGGCGCCGTGCAGCCCTCGAGGTAGCTCACGTGGGCACCCTCCTCGGCGACGATGAGCGTCCGCTCGAACTGGCCCGTGTTGGCCGCGTTGATGCGGAAGTACGTGGACAGCTCCATGGGGCAGCGCACGCCCCGCGGGATGAAGCAGAAGGACCCGTCCGTGAAGACCGCGGAGTTGAGCGCTGCGTAGAAGTTGTCGCCGGCGGGCACCACGGAGCCCAGGTAGCGCTCGATGAGCTCGGGGTGCTCCTGCACCGCCTCCGAGAAGGACCCGAAGATGATGCCCAGCTCCTTGAGCTTGCCCTTGAAGGTCGTCGCTACGGAGACGCTGTCGAACACCGCGTCCACCGCCACCCCTGCAAGTATCGCCCGCTCGTGCAGCGGCACGCCCAGCTTCTCGTATGTGGCCAGCAGCTTGGGGTCCACCTCTTCCAGCGACTTGGGCCCGTCCTTCTTGGACTTGGGAGCCGCGTAGTAGCTGATCGCCTGGAAGTCGACGGGGGGGTAGTTGACCATGGCCCAGGTGGGCTCCGCCATGGTGAGCCAGTGGCGGTACGCCTTCAGGCGCCACTGGAGCAGGAAGTCGGGCTCGTTCTTCTTCGCGGAGATGAGCCGGATGACGTCCTCGTTGAGCCCGGGCGGGACCACGTCGGCGTCGATGTCCGTGACGAAGCCGTACTTGTACGCGCCGTCGGCGATGTCCTGGATTGTCTGGGTCGCCATCGTGTCCTCCGCTTCCTCCCCCGATGCTGGCGCTTCCTTAGCACAGCGCCTATGGAAAAAACAGGACCAAATCAGTCGTACTTAGATAACCCTTTGTGACGACTTCGATATTTCAACAAACATGCGCATTGGTTGGGCGCAGGATGCATCACGGGAGCCCGGCAGTCAACGGATATCGACGTCCAATTATGTCCCCAGGTGCGGGTTCTGCGCCAGGAAGGCCGCCGCAGACGGGTAACCGTCCAGCAGGGTCGGGTCCGGCCCCCAGAGCAGGGCCACCGCCGCGTAGAGTGCCTCGATGCTGGCGAGACCGGCGTCCGGGTCCGTACCCGCCCGGGCAGTGCGAGGGTAGGCAGTACGAAGCGGGGGCAGTGATCGCTCGACCGGGTCCCCGAGCAGGCACCGCCGCAGGGAGGGGACTCGCCGCCAGGAGCAGTCCAGGAGCAGGAGTCCCGCCGCAGCGTCCTCGGGCGCCAGCACGGGCGCCCCGACCGCGAGCAGGACACGCCCGATTGCGTCCCACGTGCGGTCGGCGCGCCAGCGGTGGAACGCGACGTCCGGCCGCCCGTGCAGGCCCCTGAGAGAGCACTTCCGCGGGTCCTCGCGGGGGTCGCGCAGGATGGAGATGCGGGGGTCGGAGCGCACTCAGCTCTCCCGGAGCCGTCGCCCCAGGATCCACCCCATGATGTAGCCCTCGGCGGTCTGGCTCGGGCCCGGTGTGTTGCTGACCCGCCGGTACTCGGTTGCCAGAGAGCGCCGGCGGTAGGCGCGGTACATGGAGACCGAGTCGCCGACGACGAGGAAGCGCGTGGCGTTGGGCCCGAGCACCCGCTCGACGAGCGCCCGGTCGCACACGGAGAGGCCCTCCTGGTCCATGACCACGGCGATTCGCTCGAGCTCCTCGGTGAGCAGCCCGAACAGGAACTCCCGGAAAGCGCTGTGCTCGTCGTCGGAGAGGCCGTCCCGCGCGAAGAAGTCCAGGAACTCCGGCGCCACCTGGCTCTGGGCCAGGCGAAACAGCTCGGCGACGCCGGTCAGGACGCCCAGGGCGGGCACCAGCTCGTTGCGCGCGTGCCAGGTGGACTCCAGGGCGGGCGAGAAGTCCGTGACCTCCGTGAGGATCGGCTTCTCCCACAGCCCGAGCAGCACCTGCGCGGCCAGGTGCTTGACCTCCTGCTTGAGGTCCGGCGCGTAGATGAGCCCGAGCAGCACCTCCTCGCCCAGCTTCGTGTAGACCGCCTGGTCGAGCTCGAAGGCGAGGTCCTCCAGCATCCCCGCGGGCACGAGCCGCGGCCACTGCTGAAGCGCCATCATCACGGAGCGGAAGAACTGGATCTTGGCGATGAGGAAGGCGCGCCCGACGGCCGCCTTGACCGGGAGCTCCAGCTCGCTCGCGGCCCGGTCGAGGGTGATCAGCGAGGAGACCAGCGTCTCGGCGGTGCGCACGCGGCGGCCGAGGACCTCGTAGCCGAGCAGCGACGGGTAGGAGCGCGTGATCTGCGCCAGCCAGCCGAGGCGCCCCAGGCCCTGGTGCACCACGTCGTGGGACCCGGGCATGGAGTCGATGACCACCATGGCGCGTTCGACGAGGTCGCGCTCCTCCTCGTCGAGAAAGTCGAGTGGGTTCATCAGGTCGTCCCTGCTCTACCTGGGAATGGAGTGCAAGGTGCCCCCCGTATCAGCCCGCCTTCCGCTTCGCGTCCGCCTCGTCCGCCGCTCGCTCGTACTCGAACGCCTCCGCTGCCCGCCTGGCGTCCTCCGCGATGCTCGCCGCCACGTCGGTCCTGGCGGTCTCCTCCTCCAGGAACCGGCGCGGGTGCTCCACATAGTCCCGCATGATGGCGAGGGAGGCTGCGCAGTAGTGGCCGTCGTTGATGCGCTCGTCGAAGGCGAACCGCATGCGCACCATGTTCTTCACGACGGGCTGGTCGTTCTCGTCGGCCACGACCTCCTTGCACACGGCGTTGAGCACGCAGAACAGCCCGATGTTGCCGTACTCGTAGAGGTGGTGCCAGGTCCGGTCGATGCCCACCGAGCCCAGGTTCGCGACGAAGATGCTCGCGAACAGCGGGTCGTTCTTGATCATGGCGTAGGGGAACAGGTTCCAGTCGTCCAGCGAGCGCGCCAGCCACATGATGAGCCGGAGCACGAACCCGGGGAGCTTCAGCAGGAGCTTCACCTCCTTGTCCACGGGCTTGAGCTTCGTGTCCCGCGCCTCGCCGACCGACTCGTGGAGGCGCCGCACGGTCTCGGAGAAGGGCTCGTCCGGGATGCCGTCGAGCTTCACCGTCACGAGCGGCGAGTAGTCCTTGCTGACCTGCTTCTTCGCGGCGAAGGAGAGCTCGACCTTGTTGCGCTGCCAGGTGTTGCCGCCCGAGATGAACCGGTTGAGCCCCGGCCGCGCGATGAGGCCCTTGGCGATGCCCGCCATGGCCACATGGAAGACCGTGATGGGCTTGTCGTGGGTCCGGTTCCACTCCTCGATGAACGGCAGGGTCTCGGTCAGGTCGACGAGCTGCTCGTGGTACACGATGCTCTCGTTCCGTCCCTTCATCAGGTAGGGGATCATCCGGCGCACGCGGGAGGTCGTCTTGACCAGCGTGGCGTCCTTGCGACTGAACAGGGGCATGGTGCCTCCGTGTGGGGGGTCGGTGCGGGCCGGACTCTAGAAGAGAACGGGACCCATGTAAACGAGAAATCGGCCGCGGCGCACCGTCCGGAGCGGACGACGCCCGTGGCCCCTCACCGGGGGCTGCACGCCCTCGCGCCCGACGCGAGCACGTGGCAGACCCCGTCCGGGTTGATGCAGCCCAGGGCCTCGCAGAGCCCCGCGGTGTCGGCGTCGCACCGGACGGACATGGGCTCATAGCCGGGCCACGCCTTGGCGCCGGCGGCGTCGGGCGACGCCGTCGCGAAGAGGCAGCGGCCCAGGACCGCGGAGCCTCCCTGCAGACTGGCGAGCTCCACCGCGTCCCGCGACTGGCGGGAGTAGATCTTGGACCGGGCGCCCAGCGCAAGGGTGGGCTCGAAGCGAGGTGCCGCCGCGGAGGCCGGCCCGCCGCCGACGGGTGGAGGATCGGCGCCGCAGGGCGCCACGACGGACACCGCCACGTCGCACCGATCCGCGGCGTCGTCACAGCCCAGGGCATCGCACACGTCCCGGTAGGACCCCGTGCATGGGATGACGATGGGCTCGTAGCCAGGGTACACCGGCGAGCCCACGGCCTCCGGCGTGGAGCGCGCCGCCACGCACGCTCCGACCAGCCGAGGCCCCTCGGGCAGCTCCATCACGACCCGTGTGCGGCGGTCGCCATGGACGAAGGCCTTGGAGCGCCGCGTGAGCATCAGCGACGCCTCGAAGCCAGGCGGCAGCTCGGCCGGCTCTGCAGCGGCCTGCGGCTCCTCGGGAGGGAGCTCCTCGTCGCTTGCAGCCGGGGACTCCGGCGCGGCAGGGGCGGCCTCGGTGACGGGCGCGGGCGCCTGCGGGCGGGCCGCGGCGAAGGCCAGCCCGGCCTTGGAGCGGGGCGCCGAGGCGGCAGGTCGCATCACGGGGCCCGTGGCGGTGGTCTGGCGAGACGGCAGGTAGGCGACGATCAGGACCGCGGCGACGAGCAAGGCGACCGCGGTGCCGATGGCAAAGCGGGTGAGGCCCGGCGACGTGCCGGCCGGCTCCAGGAGAGCGCCCGGGGTGCCGGGTGACCCGTCGATCGCGGCCAGGAGCTGCACGACGGAGCCCTGAGTGCCGGTCAACATGCGCATCGCGCCGTCCACGCGGCCCATGAGCACCGCCCTCTCCCGCCGCAGGGCCTCGGCCTCACGGCGCGCCTGGCGCAGCTCCCTCCGCACCCGCTCGAGCTCCAGGTCCAGCGCCGCCGCGTCGCTCCTGACGTGCTCGCGGGCCTCGTCGCTGGCGATGAGCTGCGCCTCCAGCTCCCGCTCGCGCACCACGGAGATGTCGACGGGATCCAGCGCGGCGAGGTCCTGCGGCTCCCGCCGCGGCAGGAGGGCAGCCACCGAGGGCTCGAGGGGCGCCTGGGCGACCGCGGACGGGATCTCCGGCTCCCAGAAGGCGGACGGCGCGTCCTCGCTCTCGGGGCCGCCCAGCGGCGCCTCCTCCACGGAGAGGAGCACCGGGGGGAGCCCGGAGGACGTGTCGCGATCATGGTCGAACGGGAGCTCGGGGACCTCCTCGACCTCACTCTGGAGCGTCCCGACGCGCTCGCAGAGCGCCGCGCAGCGCTCCCGTCGCTCCCTGAGCGAGGTGCGCAGCGGCGCCCCCGTCACCTTCTGATGGAGCGTCTCCAGGTGCCCGAGGACCCCCGACAGGCCGTGCCCCTGCTCCTCGGCGCCTGCCAGCGCCCCGACCAGGTCGCAGCGGACCGGACCTCCCCGCAGGAGCTGCAGCAGCGCGTCGACGGACTCGCAGGCCAGCGACACCCCGGAGCCTGCGATCAGCTCATCGAGGGCCGCTCGGGCCGCCTGGGCGTCCGGGCTGCTGCGCTCGGCGTCCAGGTGGGCCACGCAGAGGTCGTACAGCACCGCCGCCTCGTCTGGCGACAGGCGGGCCACGTCCTCCGCGGCAGCCAGGAAGTCCGTGTTGGGTGCATCCCCGAGGGCCTCCAGGCGGTCCCACAGGCCGGTCACGCTGAGCCCCCGCGACGCGCGGGCCTCGATGGCGCGGGCGACCGTGGCGACCAGCCGCCCCTCCTCAGGACCGACCCGCCGCACGCGAGGGGCGCCCTCCACTCGCGAGAAGGCCACGTGTATCCCGCGGACCACGTCGACCCACCCCGCCCACACCCGATCAGGACCGACGCTGTCCAGCTCGACCACCAGGGCCCCGCCCAGCAGCCGACGGTGGGCGTCGGTCACGGCCTGGCCGGGCTTCAGCGACACCCGATAGAGCCGGGCACCCGCTGCGGTCATCCACTCGGTGGTCAGGCACTCGGCGAGCAGGTCGTCTACGCTGCGCTCGGGCGAGTGCATGGCGAGGCGCGCCGCCTCACTCAGGACGGCGAGGGCGTCCGCCTCGCTGCCTCCGTCTGCGGCATCCGACGCGGCCGCGAGCACGGCCGCCGGGCCCATGCCCTGGAGCGCCATGCGGAGCGCACGCTCCAGGTCGACACGCGCCACCCGGACTGCCCTCTGGATCTCTGTGTCCATTCCTCTCTACCTGGGCCTGTCGACGCTCCACGCGCTGCGCCCGGGGTGATCGCTCACCCCGCCAGCAGCACTCCTCCGCGAGGCCCCCGCACCCCATGGCGCTCCCCTCGCGCCATGCCTTCACCCGCATCGGGGTCGCGGGTCCCGGAGGGCGAAGGGCGAGCACGACGGCACGGCCCGCCGCTCACGAGCAGCCAACCCCCCGAAAACCGTGGAGGTCATCCACCTCAGCCGTGTCGTCGCGCGAGTATAGGAGCCCTCACCGAGGGGACGCAACAGCGATCTTCGCTCCTCTCGACGGCCGACGCTGCAACCGGGGCCGCTGGCAGACGCTTCGGCGGGCAGGCCACCCCGAGGCCGAGAGAACGCTGTGAAATTGCGCTGCAAAGGGCGGGAGCGTACCATCCGCGCGATGTGGCTGGACCTGCTCGTCGTCGCCCTCGTCGCGGCCTTCGGTGTCATCGGGTGGCGGAGCGGGGCGCTGCTCATGGCGCTTCGCCTCGTCGCCCTCGTCTTGGCGGCGGTCGTCGCCGTGAAGGCCAGCGATCCTCTGGGTCCCCTGGTCGCGGGAGCCCTCGGCCTGTCAGGGCTCGGGGGGCTCGCGACCGCCTTCACCGTCATCTTCGTCGCGGCCTTGGTAGGGCTGCGCCTGGCTGCCCGCCTCATCGCGCGGCTCCTGGCGCCGGGCGACAGCATCGTGGGGGGCTTCGACCGCCTCCTGGGTGCGACCGTCGGAGTGGCCACCGCGGGGCTCTTCGCCTGGATCGGCGTCAGCGGCCTCGCCATCGCCGGCGCGCGCTTCGGCTCCGAGGTCCCCGCCCTGGACCTGAGCAGCTCGGTCGCCGCGCGGATCGCAGCACGTCACAGCTTCTTCCAGTTCATCCAGATCCCCGACGTCGAGGCGCTACAGGCGGTGGTGACATCCGCCCGGACCCTCGCCATGGGGGACGGCTCCGCGAGCCCCGAGGACGCAGAGCGCATCGCCGCCTATGCCGCGCTGGCGCGCCACCCGAAGGCGTCCTTCCTCGAGGATCCCCTGGTCGTCCGCGCCATCCTGGAGGGGGCCTGGGGCACCGTCCTCTCCGACGGTCGCGTCTGGTCCTTCCTTGCGGACCCTGACATCGCGAGCCGCCTCGCGTCCCTGGGCACGCTCCCCGGCGCCCCCTGACGCGCCCGGCTCCCCCGCGCTGAGCACCCGCACCGCACACAATCAAGCGTCAAGATGTTGCCAAGCGGTTACAGGCTGGTTACAATGCAACCGTCATGCCCCCCGTGGGTGGGGACCGAGGTCTGAGGAGCATGGAGGACCGCATGAACGCTGCATGGGATGGCCTGGAGAGTGAAAAGGACATCCAGCCACGCATAGACAGACCCGGGCTCCTGCAGCGGGTCATCCAGGGACCACCCGCGTGCCTGATCGCGGCACCCGCGGGGTTCGGCAAGTCCTTCCTGGCGTCGGGTCTCGCTGCGGCGATCCCCGGGGCCGCCGACGTGGAAGCCAGTGACCTGGTGCGCGGGCCTGCGCCGGCGGGCCCGCTCGTCGTCCGGGGCGTGTCGGCCCTCGACCCCGCGGGCACCCGCCGCCTGGCCGACGTCGTCCTGGCCGATCCGAACCGCGTGGTCGTGCTGATCAGCGGCTCTCCCGTCCAGCCCGCGCTGCTCGACCTGCTGGCCAGCGTGGACCTGCACCGCCTCGGCCCGGACCGCCTCGCCTTCGAGCGCGACGAGACGCGCCGCGTCCTCGACCAGGGGCTCGTCGAGCCGGTGCCGGAGGACCTCGTCGACGAGACCCACGAGGTGACGGCGGGCTGGCCGGCGCTGCTGGGCGGCATCGTGCCCCTGGATGGCTCCGTGGAGCGCCTGCGTGAGCTGCTGCGCCTGGAGGATCCCCCGGAGCACCTCGTGCGCTACGTCCGCACCGACATCCTGCGCGGCGTGGCCTCCCAGGACATGGACGCCATGGGGTGCGCCGCGGTCCTCCGGCGGCCCGATCCCGCCGCGCTGCGCGCCGTGCTGGGAGACGCGGACCGGGCGCGGCACGTTGCGGACGTCATGACGGCGCACCAGCTCGTGGTCAACCGGCAGGGCGTGGTGACATTCCGCGCGCCACTGCTCCGCGAGTCCCTGCGCGCCATGATCTGGCGCAAGGACCAGGCCGCCGTGCTCCAGGCGCACCGCCGCGCCGCCGAGCACCTGGCCCAGCGCGATCCCGAGGGCGCCGCCGCCGACGTGGTCGCCCACTTCCTGGCCGCCGGGGACCTGCGAGCCGCCCTCGGCCACATGCAGCTCCACGCGGATCGTCTGCTGGAGGTGGTCGCCGCCGAGCGCCTCCGCGGGTGGCTGGACCTCCTGGAGCGAGAGATCGGGCCGCTGCCCTTCCGGACCACCGCCATGCTGGCCCGCGTCCGGGCGGAGGCGGGGGACTGGTCCGGGTCGCGGCAGGCGCTGCTCCGGTGCGAGCGCAGCATGCGTGAGATGGCGGCCCAAGGGACGGGCCAGCTCGCGGTCGCCCGCGCCCGGGTAGCGGCCGTCCAGGCGCACACCGCGTGGCTGCGCGGGCTCTCACGGGAGGCCGATACCTTCTGCCAGCGGGCCCTGCGCTCCCTCGACGAGGCGCCGCCCGAGCTGGCCGCCGACGACCTGGAGGCGGCGGAGGCCATGCGCTTCGACCTGTTCCAGCTCCGGGCGCGGCTGCTCCTCGAGGCGGGCCACCACGAGCAGGCGCGGGAGGCCCTCGACCGCATCGTCCAAGGGGCTTCCGTGTCGCTGCGCACGCGCGCCGAGGCCCACGCCCGCAAGGAGCTCGGCCTCCTCACGGCGCGGGAGGGGGACGTCACCACCGCCATCCGCCACTACGAGCAGGCGCTGCAGCTCATCGATCGCCAGGCGGACCCCGACCTCTATGGCCTCCTCAGCTCCCGCATCGCCCGGTGCCACCTCATGCAGGGCCGGTGGGACGAGGCCCGCGACCGCCTGCGCGAGGGCCTGAGCGTGCGCCGCCGCGCCGGGAGCCTCTCGGGCATCGCGACCACGCTGGCGGTCTTCGCGGAGCTGAACATCGCGGAGGAGCAGCCCGCCGAGGCGGGAGTGCACTTCCGGCAGGCCGTCACCGTGATGGAGCGGTTCGCCGACATGAAGCTGCGCGCCGAGATCCTCACGGCGTACGCGGCGTTCCTGGCGGAGCACGGGCAGGTGGAGGAGGCGCGGGAGATGGCCGACCGGGTCCAGGGCCTGGTCGGCGACCTGGCGCGGGTGGAGCCGACCCTGTCGGCCCTCCACGACGAGGCGCGGGCCGCCATCGCCGTGGCGGAGGGGCACGTGGACGAGGCACCGGGGATCCTCCAGAAGGCCCGGGATCGGCTCGTCCGGCTGTCCGCCCACTACCACGTTGCCCGCGCGGATCTGCTGACTGCCGAGGTCTACTACAAGCAGCACGAGGCAGGGCGCGACAACGTGCGTGCGAGCATCACGCTGCTCTGCGAGCAGGCGTGCTCGGTGGCCAACCGCTTCGGGTACCACTTCGGCCAGCGGCGGCGGTTCCGTCCCGTCCTGGAGCTGGCGATCTTCGACGGCGGGGCCGAGAGCGCGGCCTACTTCAAGCGCGGCGCCGAGCCGGTGACGCTGCCCCTCTCCTCACCGACGCCGGCCCTGGACACGGACAACCGCCCCCGCTTCCGCCTCTTCGGGCCGCAGGGCGAGCGCATCGTGGACTCGTCGGAGCTCGGACGGGTGCTCCACAAGCCAGACGGCGCGGTGCTGACCGTGCTGCAGGTGGACGGCCGCTGCGAGATCCGCCACCGCGGCGCCGTGCAGCTCGCCGAGCTGAAGCGCGTGGCGCTGCCCCTGCTCCGCGCCCTGATCACCCACCCGGGCAAGAACCTGCCCGCGGCGAACCTCACCGAGGCCGTGTGGGGGGCCGGACCCTACGATCAAAAAGCGCGCACGCGGCTCAAGGTGGCGATCTCGCGGCTCCGCGACATGCTCGGCGAGGACGGGCGACACATCAAGACCGTGAGGGGGCCGGGCACCCGGCGCGCGTCATCGACGGCCTACCGCCTGGACCCGGCGTTCTCCTTCCTGTGGGTCGAGCCCATCGACGGGCCGCCGCCGGCTTGACCAGCGCCGCCACCGGACGTGACTGGCCGCGGCGTCTGCTCCCCGAGCACCGCGACCGCCAGAGCCTGCCAAGCCGGCGCCTGCGACCACACGCCGAATTCTCTTGACCTCAGGAGGCCGAGGCGCATATGTGAGCGCCGCACCCCGCCCGAACCAGCTCTCGGCCTCCGCCGAGAACCGTCCTGGAGGACCCCTCATGAAGTCGCTTCGCCGCGTCAGCCTCGCGCTGGCCACCATGTCCGTGATTGCCGCGGGCAGCGCCGCCTCCGCACAAGTGATCCCCGGCCAGTACATCGTCGTGCTGAATGACAGCGTCAAGAACCCCCACGCCTTCGCCGGCGCCCATGGGGTCACGCCACACGTGACGTACTCCCATGCGCTGCGCGGCTTCGCCGCCTCCCTGCCCCCGGCGGCGCTCAAGGCCCTCGAGAACAACCCCAACGTCGCGTGGATCGAGCAGGACTCGGTGGTCGAGGCCTACGCCCAGTCGATCCCCACGGGGATCGTGCGCATCGGGGCGGCGCCGCTCCTCGACGGCTCGTCCCTCGACGTGGACGTGGCGGTCATCGACACCGGCATCGACCTGACCCACCCCGACCTCAACGTGGTGGGGGGCATCGACTGCGTGAAGCCCAGCCCCAAGACGGGCGCCTGCAAGGCGGGCGGCAACGACGACAACGGCCACGGGACCCACGTGGCTGGTACCATCGCTGCCCGTGACAACGGCATCGGCGTGGTCGGGGTGGCCCCAGGGGCGCGCCTGTACGCCGTCAAGGTGCTCAGCGCCAGCGGCAGCGGGACGCGCTCCGGCGTGATCGCGGGCATCGACTGGGTGACGGCCAACGCGGGCGTCATCGACGTCGCGAACATGAGCCTGGGCGGCGGCGGCACCGACGACACCGACGGCACCGACTGCTCGCTGTCCACGGACGCCGAGCACATCGCCATCTGCCGTGCGGTGGCTGCCGGCGTCACGTTCGTCGTGGCGGCGGGCAACGAGTCGACCAACGCGGCCATCAGCGTCCCCGCCGCCTACGACGAGGTGATCACCGTGTCCGCCCTCGCCGACTTCGACGGCGCGCCGGGCGGGCTGGGCTCCGGCGTGTTCTCGTTCAGCTCGTGCACCGAGAGCGTGGACGACTCCTTCGCGTGCTTCAGCAACTTCGGCCACGACGTGGACATCATGGCCCCAGGCGTGGGCATCCTCTCCACGGTGCCGGGCGGCGGGTACGGCAGCAAGAGCGGCACGAGCATGGCGGCTCCCCACGTCGCGGGGGCAGCCGCACGCCTGATGGCGCAGAACCCGTCCTGGACCCCCGCCGACGTCCGCGCCGCGCTGCTTGCGGCCGCCGAGACAGCCCCGTGCGCCGGGCCCCTCGGCAAGTGCGGCGACGACCCGGACGGCGTTCAGGAGCCCCTCCTGCGGGTGGGTTCCCCGGTCGACCCGTGCACCTCGGACGCGGCCTGCGACGACGGCAACCCCTGCACCGCCGACGTGTGCAACAGCCAGACGGGCCTGTGCACGAGCGCTCCCGACGACGGGCTCCCCTGCGACGGCATCTGCTGCGGCGGGCAGTGCCGGGCCCCGGCGTGCACGACGGACGCCGACTGCGGGGCCGTGGGCTTCACGTGTCCGGCCACCGTCTGCGCGAGCGGTGGCACCTGCGCCGCGGCATGCGAGCAGGTGTGGGGCACCGAGTGCTCCAGCGCCCACGTGCAGGACGTGGCGATGTGGCAGACGTCCATCAAGGGCAAGTACCCCTACCAGGTCAACGGGCAGGTGCTCGTGGTCAACTCGCAGGGAGCACCCATCGCCGGCGCGAGCGTCACGGTCGACCTCCGGTCACCGAGCGGCACGTCCTACCCGCTGAGCGGCACGACGGGATCGAGTGGCCTGACGCCTGTGTTCTCGCTCAAGACCCAGGTCACGGGCACCTTCACGCTGACCGTCACCAGCGTCACCGCCAGCGTCCCTTACACGCCCGCCGCCGACGTGGAGTCGTGCCAGGGCCTGAGCGTCCCGTCGGGCGCCCAGGTCGCGTGCCCCTGAGAGCGTCACGGGCAGGCGCCCACGATCACCTTGCCGGTCGCCTTGTGCCATGACTCGCAGAGGTCGCCCACCGGGTGGCCTGGCTGAAGGCCAGCCGGCGGGAGGCCGAGCGTCGCCGGTGCCGCACACCCCGCCGCCGCCAGAGCGGCAGCGAAGATCTGGTCCTCGCCGTGGGCACCCACCGGTAGGAAGTCCCCCGCGGTCAGGGTCCCTGCCGCCGCCCCGTCGCACAGCCACTCCGAAAAGCCGGCAGCGGTGATCGGCGCCTTCAGCTTCGTCGTGTCCAGCGCCCAACACAGCAGGTCCGCGCCGCCCGAGGCGCCGTCCAGCGCGCAGGCGCCGGTATGGATGGCCAGCCACAGCATGGCGTCGACCGCGGTGTCGCCTGGCGTCCAGGCGAGGAGGCCCGTGCAGCCTCCGGCGACGCACGCCTCGAGGCCCGGAGCACACGGCGTCTCCTCGGGCGGCTCCGTCGGGTGAACGCACGACCAGGCCGTCACCGCGTCCTTGCAGCCCTTCGCGCCCGCCTCGCACAGAAGGCACGCCGCCCCCGTCGCGCTCTCCTCACAGCCGGCCGCGCACGTCATCACCGTGGTGGTGGCCGTCCCCCCGGGATTGCACACGCGAAGGGTGTCCCCATCGCAGAGCTTCTGGTTCGGGGTGCACACCAGCGCGACACACTCGCCGGCCGCGCAGGCCTCGGCGCACGCCTCGGATACGACCCACCCGGCGCCGGCCGCATCGCAGCGCTCCACCGTGGAGGCGCCCGCAGCGCAACGGGTGGCGCCTGGTGTGCATGCGGGCGCACGCGCGTCCGCTGCGTCTGCCCTCGTCTCCGCCGCGTCGTGCGCCGAGGCGTCCGGTGCCCCCGAGTCGGCCTCGGTGTCCTGGGCCCCCGGGCCCGCGTCGCCAGCGTCGGCAGGGCTCGCGGAGTCCCCCCCATCGGCGCCCTCCCCTGTGTCGGCGCTGGCGTCCGTGGTCGCTCCGGTGTCCATCGTGTCCGCGCCGACCTGCTGTTCCGCGTCCGCGCCCTCTGCCGGCGAACCCCCTGGGCCGTCGTCCGCGCACGCCCCGACAACTGCCACGACCGTCACCGCCGCCATCCATCCCTTCACGGCACTCCTCCCTGTCAGGCGCCTGCCCTGCGAGTCGAGGGCTCCCAACGCGTCGGGTTCCAGGCATCCCCAGGTGGGACGCCGCAGGTGGGTGACTATAGCGAACTACGCGGACCTTCCCACCCCGACGAGTCGTGGACCCTCCGCGGTCCGAACCGGGCGCGTGCTTGTCGGCGGGCGGAGGCGAGGCGTATCGTACCCACGGGATGGGCGGAGGAGGTGCTTGATGCGCTGCGTGATGCTCGCGGCTCTCGCGTACTCTCTCACCCTGCTCGCCGGGTGCCCCTCCGCCGGGGGCAGCCAGAGCAACGGCGGCGCCGATGCCGGCATCGCCGACACCCACGGAGACGTGTCGCCCTCGGACGCCGGGCCTGACGTGCTCCTGGACGCCGCACCCGACACGGGGGCTGCAGCCGACATCGCTGCCCCGGATGTCCTCAGCGATGCACCCACCACCGCAGACACGGACGGCGCGGCCACTGCCGACGCATCCCTGGACTCGGGCCCCCCAGACACGACCCTGCCCCCGGACGCCGGCTGTCCACCCGTCGACTGCACCCTGTTCTGCGAGCACGGCTTTGCCACCGGACCGGACGGCTGCCCCGTATGCGCCTGCGCAGGCTGTGCCGAGGACTCGGACTGCGCGCTGCCGTGTCCGAAGCCCGTGTGCGGCGCGGGTGGTGAGTGCACATGCGACTGCGCCGGCGTCTCCCCTGTGACGTACGCGTGCCCCGACGGGACCGACGTACCCTTCTGCGCCTGCACGGCCGGCGGCTGGGACTGCGTGGAGCACCCGGAGGGCACCTGCCCCACTCTGTGCCACGCTGGCCAGACCGTGGAGTGGCCATGCCCGCAGGGAGCACCCGTCCCCTGGTGCCAGTGTGAGGTGGCCCCGTGTGAGCCCGTGTGTCAGCCAGGCGCCGGCGGCTGGGTGGACTCCTGCACGGGCGCGCTCATGGGCGAGGCGGACTGCACCGGGTGCACGGCGGCCTGCGCAGCCATCGGCAGCAAGTCGGAGGGGTGGGTCGACGGCTGCACGGGCGAGCTCATCCAGTGGGCACAGTGCGCCCCCGAGTTTGCCTGTACTGGCTCCCCGCAGGCGCTCTGTCAGGGCTCCTCCTGTAGCGTCGGCAGTGAGGCGAGCTACGCATGCGCGAGCGGCGACGTCGTGCCCCTGTGCGCCTGCGAGGTGCCGGACGCGGGCTGCGCTCCCGTCTGCACGGGCACCGGCACGAAGGACGAGGGGTGGACCGACCCCTGCACCGGCAAGCTCCTGAAGGCGGTCACGTGCGCCGGCTGCGAGGCGACCTGCGGCGCCATCGGCAGCAAGTCCGAGGGCTGGTACTCGTCCTGCGACGGCCTCATCGGCTGGGCGCTGTGCGCCACGGGTCTCTGGCAGTGCGGGGAGGAGCCCTGGACGCAGTGTGGATCTGCGGGAGACCTGGCCGTTGGAGACGCCTGTGACCCGGTCACCGACCTGTGTGCACCCGGCCTCGTGTGCGGCGCCATCGACCGCTGTTGGCCCGCCTGCATCGCCGACGCGCCCTGCAAGGCGAAGGGCTACGACTTCTGCTACCGCAAGGACCCTGCCTCCCTCTGGGGACACTGCATGATCTGGGAGTAGCCGCGACTTCCCGGCCCTGTCAGGGCAGAGGGACCTACCAGCGCTCGGGCGGGCACGGGGCCCCGTCCAGAGCCGCGCGGACCTCCTGGCGCGGGACGGGAGGGGGAGCGTCCCGGAGCGCGGCCTCGAGGGCGGCGCGCTCCTCGCCGCAGAGAGACCGTGCGACCGTGAGGGCCAGCTCGCGCACCTCCGGGTCCCAGGACGCGAGGCCGACGATGACGGCCTGCGACGGATCCCCCCGCGACGCGCCGTCCACCACGGACCGCACGAGCGCGGCGACGGGGGCCCGGGAGGCTGCCCCCGCGATGAGCGCCGGGAGGTCCGGTACGCCGGCGAGCCCCGGGGCCGCGCCGCTCATGGAGGGCAGAGGGCGCGCGGCGAGCAGGCCATCGGCGGTCACCAGCCCCTCCCGCGACAGCAGCCCCGCTCTCGCGTTCAGGGCGTCGCGCGCCCGATCCAGCTCCCCGGCCGCCACCAACGCCCGGATGGCGGCGAGGGCGACCCGCTCGTCGGCGTCCCACGCGGCTGAGAGGAGCACGGGGGGAAGCACGTCCGCCGGGCGCTCCGCGAGCCCCTCGGCGGCCGCCACGAAGAGGTCCGGGCGCACGGGATCCAGCATCTGAGCGAGCAACGTGGAGGAAGCAGCCGTCCTGACGAGCGCGATGGCCTGGACCGCCGCCAGTCGGTCCGGGTGCCCCGGCTTTCGGGCGATGGGAGCCAGAGCCGCGACGGCTCGATCCGTCCCGACGAGGCCCAGGGCGCGCAGCCCGGCTCCCCGGTCCTCGGCCGAGGCCCGGCTCGTCCACGCGGCGATGGCCCCCACGGCGTCCCCGTCGCCGCTGGAGCCGAGGGTGTCCAGGGCGGCCCGAGCGTCCGGGCCGCCCAGGGCGCCGAGCAGGGCGGCGCGCTCCTGCGGGCCCACCGGGCGCCGCGCCAGCGCCTCCACGAGCCCGGCGGTCAGCTCCCGAGGGCGGCGCCCGCGCACCCGGTCCACCAGCGACGGGGCACCGCTCAGCCACGCGGCCGCGACCAGGTCGAGCCCCTCGGTCACGGGCAGGCGGCCATCCAGAGCGTCCTCCAGGGCGCCAACCGCCTCGGGGGCCCCGCGTGATGCCAGGGCGAGAAGGCGAAGGCACGGCTGGGAGCGGTCCAGGGGCTCCGCCAGGCACGCGGCGAGCACGGCCACGTCGTCTGCGTCCCGCGCCTCGCCGAGCACGTCCAGGGCGGCCCCCCACGCGCCCTGACGCTCTCCTCGCAGGACGGAGCGGGCCGCGGCTCGGGCCCGGGGGTCGCGGGTCAGCCGCACCAGGGAGGAGGCGTCGCGGCGCGTGCCTCGCAGCGCGGCGTCGATGACGGCGTCCCGCCAGGGCGCCGCCGCCAGCACCTGCGCCGCGCCGGGGGCGTCCACCAGGGCGAGGCGCGCCGCCAGCGCCACCTCTCCATCCCCGAGCACCGCGCGGGGGACGCTCGTGTCGAGCACGCTTCGGAGGGCGACCGGGTCCGGCCTGCTCGCCAGCAGGCGGTCCGCCACGCGGGCGCGGTCCTCCTCGGCGAGCGCCTGCGCACGCTCGACGCCCTGTGCTACGGACACCGGCCCTCCGCAACGGAGCAGGCCCGCCACCGCGTCGAGATACGTGGCGGGATCTCCTCGCTCCGCCACCGTCGCGATGAGCTGCTCCGCCTCGGGCGTACACACGGCGGCCAGCGCCATGAGCGCCTGGGCGGCGAGGGCGGGATCCGCGAGGCCGGCAGCGAAGACGGGGATCAAGTCGGGGGTGGCACGCTCGGAGAGCAGCCACAGGGAGGTCGAGGCCGTCGTGGGGTCCCAGAGCAGGGGCACGAGCCAGCGCACCGGCTCGTCCCCGTCGAAGGTGGCGAGGGTCTCGGCCGCGGCCCACCGGAGGGCGGGCTCATCGGACCGGGTGGCCACGCCCCCGATGGCGTCCAGGGCCTCGGCTCCCCCGATGCGGCCCAGCAGGCGCAGCGCGACGAGCCGCGCGTCGAGCCCCGCGCCAGGATCGTCGAGCAGCGCCGCCAGGGCCCCCGTCGCGGTCTGCCCCATGGCGACCACCGCGTCCTGCGCGGCGCGGACGTCCTCTCCGCTGGCGTCTCGGAGGGCGGCCGCCCGCACCAGCGTGCCTGCGGGCTCCGGGTCCGCCCACGCAGCGCTGGCGAAGAGGACCAAGGCGCAGGCGCGAAGGTGCATGTGGCTCACTCAGCGCGCGGACTCCACGTCCAGGGGCTCCACCTTGAAGCCGGGCTGCCCGGAGCGGAACGTCACGATCCGCGCCCGCCCCCGGGCCGGATCCGCGCGGACTGCCCCGATGTGAACGCCCGCCTCCATGGTCACATGCCCGACGCACCGCATGTGGGCGGCGTCGAGGACCCCGACGCCCGTCCTCCCCTCCTGCTCTCGCCACGGCACGAGGAGGCGCTCCTGTCCCCCCACGGTGGTCAGCCCCATCGAGCCGAATGCGATGCGGTTCCCACCCAGCAGCAGGTTCGGGTCCGCGGACTGGAAGAACACGGACCAGTCCTTCTTGAGCACGAGCAGCGAGCTCCCGCTGCTGCGGACCTGGCCCGTGAACCGATCGAAGCCCCAGTACTCGCAGAACACGCGCTCGCTGGCCGGGCCCCGCATGGTCTGGCGCATGGCGTACGGGTCCTCGTCGATGCCCGCGAGGGCGACCCGCTCCTGGGCCTTCCCGCGCGCGTCGAGCACCGCGAGGTGGTACCAGCTCCCCGACATCCTCGCGTGGGGGTCGTAGACCCGGCTCGCCGTGTACCTCTGGCCGCCGCGCAGCGGCTGCAGGTTGAACACCGGCTGGTTGTAGGTCTCGCGGAACCGCAGGCGACCGTCGCCCGCGTCCAGGGCCACGAAGCGGGACTCCTGCCGGGCCGCCCTCCGCGAGAGCTCGAGCACCAGGAGGTTCCCCGACGGCGCGTCGTAGGCGTAGCTGCGGACCGTCCCCGCGCTGGATCCGAGGGAGCTCCCCAGGTCGACCCGCGCGGTGACCCGCGCCCCGCCTGCCGACACCACCACCCGGGTCAGCGCCCGCTCTCCGTTGCTGACGAAGAGGATGTGGAGGTCACCGTCGATGTCCGCCGTGAACATGGCGTCCCCCTCCTCTCCGAAGGGGATGGCGGTGGGCAGATCCACCGCCGCCAGCACTCTCAGATCCTCTCCGGCGAGCACCACCAGGAGCGAGCCCGTCAGGAACAGCAGGCGGTCGCCGTCCTCGTCGGAGACCACGCGCACGTCCTTCGGGCTCACCGGTCCGACCCCGAGGCGCGCCGCGTCGAACGCCACGGTGCCCGGCAGCGGGGGCGGACCGCTCGCCGCGCGGGGCGTCACGGGGTAGCGCTCGGCGATGGCCCCGTGGGCCGCCTCCAAGAGCGCGGCCGCGTCCGGGCGCCCGGCCAGGTCGCCGCGGGCCTGCTCCAGCACTTGCAGCGCGCGGAAGCCGTCCCGGTCGTCGACCAGCTTGCGCACCCGGGCGAGCAGCTCCCGGGCACGACGGTCGCGTTCCAGCTTCTCACGCAGGGCCTTGCGCCGCTCGCCAGCGCCCGTGAGCTCCGCCCCCTTGAGCGCGATGACCGCTTCGATCCTCGTGAGAGCCTCCTCCAGGTCCCCCCGGGCCTCGGCGTCATCGGCGGCCTCCAGGAGCGCCCGGGCCTGCGCCTGCTCCTGGGCCTGGACGTACTCCCGCGCTCGCACCGCGGCCTCCTCGGCGGCAGGGTAGGCGCGCAGAAGCCGCGCTGCGTCCTCGCCGGCAGACAGCGCCGCTCGCCCCTCACCGCGGGCGAGGGCCGCCTCGGATCGTCCGAGCGCCAGGAGCCCCTCGAAGGCGCGCTCCGGGTTCCGGGGCCGCTCGTGCCTGAGGTAGTCGACGAGGCGGGCCAGGAGCGGGTCCGCGTCGCCCCCCAGCGAGAGCCCCGGATCGAGGCTGGCGGCGCGGTGCCACGCTCGCAGGGCGCCCATGGCGTCGCCATCGCGGCTCAGCTCGGCGCCCCGCGTGAGCAGCTCGGCGACCTCCCCGCGCAAGAGGACCGCCTCCAGCTCCGCTACCTCGCGGGCCAGATCGCCGTCCTGGGGCAGGAGCTCCAGCGCCTGGCGCAGCAGGGCCGCGGCCTCCCGGTCCCTCCCCTTCGCTCGGGCCCGAAGCTCCGCCGCCTGCGCCGCGCGCCGCGCCGCATCGAGGTCGCGCAGCAGGCGCACCAGGTCAGGTCCGTCGATCCCCCGCGCCCGCACCGCGTCGGCCTGGGCCTGCGCTGCGGCCAGGTCCCCCGCCTGGAGCGCCTCCCGCGCCCCGGCCAGCGCCTCCGCCAGGGCCCCCTCGGCGCCCCTCTGCGCGCGCGCCCGCAGCTCCGCCGTCCGCTGGTCGCCCGGGGCCGCCCGCTCCGCCTCGGCGAGGTGGGCGAGGGCGCCAGCGACGTCGCCCAGCCCGATGGCGCAGGCCGCCGCGCGCCGCCGGACCTCGGCGGGATCCTCCGCCCCCTTGACGAGGCCCTCGTAGAGAGGGCGCGCCCCTGCCCAGTCGCCGAGGTGGAAGCGCGCGTCGGCCAGCGTGCGCGTGAGCGCCGGGGCGCCCGCCAGGTGCACCCGCGGCGAGGTCAGCAGCTCCACGGCCTCGTCGTAGTAGGCATAGGTCTCGACCAGGAGCCGCGACAGGGCGGCCACCGCGTCCCTCGCGCCGCGGGTCCGCGCGACGGCCAGGCGCAGGTAGCCGAGCGCCGCCTCCAGGTCGTAGGCGTCCCCGGCCTCGCGGGCTCGGGCCAGGCACGCGCTGCCGTCCAGGCCCGCCGCCATGACGAGCACCGCCGCCGACGGCTGACGCACGCAGAGCCCCTCGGGGATCGGCTCCCCGACCGGGCCCACGTCGATGCCGTAGCGCTCGCGCAGCGCCTGCGCCGCGGCCGGCTCCAGCTCCTCGCGGCGCACGGGGCACGGCGTCCCCCGCTCGCCCACGTGGAGCTCGATGCCCTCGGCGGTCGCCGCGACCTCCAGCCCCTCGGCGTCCTCCCGCACCAGGTGATTGACGAGGCGCACCCGCAGGTCGGCGGCGTCGAGGTCGCCCGCGGTGGCAGCCTGCTGGAGCCTCCGCACGATACCCAGGGAGCGCGCAGCAGGGGCGCGGTAGCGACCCGACAGGATGCGCTCAGCCTCCTTGGCTTCCTTCATGATCTGCTCTCTCGTGTGGGGGTGGCCACATGGCGGGGGGCCTCATCGAGCACCAGGGGACCGCGGCGGCTGAGCGGACGATGGCACAGCAGCCCATGGAGCTCCGGCGGCAAGATCGTCAGTCGTCGTCCCCGTGCACGCCCTTGCCGAGCACGTGGTCCAGGTAGTCCTGGAAGATGCCCTTGTGGCCCTGCTCGTCGATCTTCAGGAACCGCACCGTGAAGGTGCCGTCCTCCTTGACCCGCGTCACGGACCCGGTGATCACCACGTCGACGGACTTGCGCTTCTCGGGGATGGGCATCGCGACCGTGACCCGCTCGTAGACCTTCGGCGGCGCGGCGACCCCAGCGATGCCCATGGTGGTGCGCGACAGCTTGAACAGCTTGCCCTTGAGCTTGCGCGACGCCGTGCGGACGAGCAGCGGCAGGGGCAGCACCTTGCCCGGCGGATCCGCCCTCTCGGGGTCCGGTCTCTCGGGGTCCGATCTCTCGGAGCCTCCTCCCTGCGGCACGGGGATGCCCGTCGACGTGACGCGCCGCATGATCTGGGACAGCCGCTTGACGAGGCCGGGGCGCGCCGCCGGGTCCCGCGCCGCCTTCTCCTGCTGCTCCATCTCGAGGGCCGCCGCGGCCTCCTCCGCCGCGTCGTCGGGCCGCGCGGGCTCCAGCAGGTCGGCGAGGCCCGTGGCGTCGTCCTCCATGGACCGCGTCATCAGGTCAGGGAACGTGAAGACCCATAGGGGGGCCCCTGTCTGCCCCGACCCTCGGCGGATCTGGCACTTGGCGATCCCCAGCACCCGCTCCAGGAAGGTCTGGATCTGGTCGGACCCCACCTCGCTGTGGGCCTCGATCCACCTGACGCCCAGGCCCACCGGCCCCACCCCGCGCATCACGTGGATCACCTCCGCCACGAGGCCCAGGCGCACGGGGCCGCCCGGCTCGGTGCGGATGACCAGGGTGAGGCGCTCACCCGCCTCGGGGTGCATGGGCGCCCGCAAGAACGCGCCCCCCGTGCTCGTGTTCACAGTGGTGGCGCGCAGGAGCTGCCCTCGGTACTCCACCTCGAAGGCCAGCGCCCGCGAATACCGGTGGAAGACTCTTCTCTCAGCGCCGCTCATCGCTGCTCCGCACGGGACCGCCAGGGGCACGTCGAGCTCCCTCGTCAGGGGCCTCCCCCCAGGCGCGCCCCACAAACTCGTACAGGCTGCCGTCTACCACAGGGTCCGCGCCAGGCACAACCAGAGGCCCACCCCGCGTCTGCGAACGTCGGCCGCCAGTCAGCCCCCGAAGGTGTGCCACCCCGGGAGAGGCGCTCAGCGCCTGCCGGGCTTCGCCACCGTGATGCGCTTCTTGATGCGCGCCTTCTTCTTGGCCTGTGAGATCCGCTGCCTCATCTTCGTCGTCATCGATCCCTTGCCCATGTGTCCTCACCGTCGTTTCAGGGGTTGTTGCCCGAGCGGCCCGCGAGTATTCCAAAAGACGCCGCGATTTGCCAGCGAGAACGCTGCGAAATCGTGGCGCAGGTCCCGCTCCGGGGTGGGCGGGTCCGGCGATTCAAAGCGCGGCGCCATGGAGCAGGGCCTCCAGCGCGTCGCCGTGGTGCCCCCAGCGGAGGTGGTCAGGCAGCACGGCTGGTGGGCACGCCCCCCCCAGCGCAGCGGCCAACGGCACCGGATCGCCCGTGGGCACCAGGGTCAGGCCGCGCGCTCCCTCCAGGTCAAGCGCACCGCCAACGGCGCTGGCGATCACGGGCCGACCGGCCGCCAGGGCCTCCAGGATCACGCGCGGCATCCCCTCCGTGCGCCCCCCGGGCAGCACCCGGGACGGCGCCAGGAGGACGTCATGCTCCGCGAGGAGGGTGCGGACCACGGACGGGGCCACGGTCCCAAGGAACCGCACCCGGCCTGGGGCCACGGTCTGCGCGAGCGCCTCCAGGCGGGCCCGCTCGGGGCCGTCGCCGGCGATGGTCAGGCTCAGGGTGGGGCACCTCGCCACCGCCTGGACCGCGAGATCGACGCCCTTGACGGGCACGAGCCGCGCCACGACCAGGGCGCGGCGGGCGGGCCCTCCCGGACCCTCCGATCGAGGGTCCGGGCTCCCGTCGACACCCATGGGCAGCAGCACCGAGCGTGCCGGGGCCAGGTCCGCAAACCGCCGCTGGAGGTGGGAGGCGACGAAGGCGAGCGTCGTCCCGGGGCCCCCGATGAAGCGGGCCAGCGGCCGCCGGGCGGGGAGACGCTCCAGCAGGGACAGGTCACCCGAGTGGCAGAACGCGACGTGAGGCACCCCGTGAGCCCGAGCGAGCCCCGCCCCGATGGCGCCGCAGGGCAGGAGCCAATGGGAGATCACCGCGTCGGGGCGTCCCGCGCGGGCCGCCGCGAGGGCGAGCGCCGCTGTGAGCGCCGGGGCCATCGCCCACGCGCGCCGGGTGCCCTCCAGCAGCTCCGGCGCGCCGGGACCGCCGACGAGCTGCTGCAGCCGCCGGGGACGGAGCCACGGGACCGCGCGCACCCCGCGCTGCGGCGCTCCCGGAGTGGGCCCCTCCGGGTGGAGGACCTGCACCTCGTGACCGCGCGCGCGCAGGACTGCGACCTGCTCGGCGACGAACACCCCCGCCGGGTCCTCCGGCGTCCGCGGCCACGACGTGGTGAGCAAGAGGATGCGAAGTGGACGCGGGCGGGCCGCCCCGGTGGCGCCCACGGCCCCTACCGTGTCGCTCCGCGGGCCGGCAGCTCCCGCACGCCTCGCCGCACGTGCGTGCGCCACTGGCGCAGGGCGAAGGCGCGGGCGAGGACCCACGACAGGCTGAACACGGCGAGGGGGAGGCGGATCCCGCTCGCCTCGTCCCCGTAGATGGGGGTCACGGGGACGTCGACCACCCGCGCGTCCAGCTCCCGCAGGTGCGCCAGCAGGTCGTTGGGGAAGCCGTACCGCGGATACAGCCGATCTGCGTCGATCTGCACGATGAAGCTGCGCGAGATCGCGGTGTAGCCGCACTGGCTGTCCCAAATCCCCGGGTATCCTGCGACGAAGCGCGTGATCCAGCTCAGCGCCAGGTTCCCGATGACCCGCGCCCTGGGCATGCGGGTCCACAGCTCCGGGTGGTCGAGGCGGTTGCCCTTGACGTAGTCGGCGCGGCCGTCCGCCAGCGGGTCGAGCAGCGCGGGCAGCTCGGCCGGGTCCATCTGGGCGTCCCCCGCCATGACCGCGACTGCCTCCGCGCCAAGCTCGGCGGCGCGACCGTACCCCGCGAGGATCGCCGCGCCGACCCCCCCGTTGACGGCGCGGCGGTGAAGTCGCACGCGCTCGTCCCGGAGGCCCTCGACGCGCGCCGCGGTCCCATCGGTGCTGGCGTCGTCCACCACGACGACGAGGTCGACCCACGGCGGCACGGTCATCACCGTCCGCTCGACGTGCCGCTCCTCGTTGTAGGCGGGCACTACCACCGCCACCCGCATGCCGCGGTACATCTGCTGAGCCTCCGCATGGAACGTCCAGGGGCTGCGCATCCTACGGCGCCAGCGCGCGGGCTGTCAAAGCGCGGGTGCCGACGATGTCCGCAGAGGCGCCGGCGCGAGCGCATTTGCTGTTGACATCCCGCGCGGCGTGGCATACAAACTGCGCCGTTCGGTCGAGCGGCGTGCCGTTGGCCGATGCGAAAGTGGCGGAATTGGTAGACGCGCAAGATTCAGGTTCTTGTGGGCGTACGCCTGTGGGGGTTCGAGTCCCCCCTTTCGCACCCGACGCCGGACACCGAAGACGCCGCCCGCACCCGTGGGCGGCGTTTTCTGTTTCTGGAGCATGAGATGACCCGACGCACACTCCTCGCCCTGATGATCCTCCTGGTCGCATGCAGCACCGAGGCCGACCGGGTCGCCGAGGCCGGCCTCGACCGGATCATGGAGGTCAACGCCCTCCTCGACCAGAACAAGGGCAACGACGAGGCCGCCCTCAAAGCCCTGACCGACTACGAGATCCGCAACAGGGAGCAGATCGACACCTTCCGTCGCAAGGGCAACGAGGTGCTCGCCGGCCTGTCGCAGGAGGAGAAGACCCGGCACGCCGAGAAGTGGGGCCCGAAGGTCATGGAGCAGAGGGCCCGCACCGAGACGCTGCTGCGCACCTTCACCGCCCCCCGCGAGCTGGTGAAGATCGTCGGGCGGGTGCTCAACTGAAAAAAAAAGCCGCTGCGTCGGTGACGCAGCGGCCATGCGGTCCCACGTGGGCCGGTCCAGGCGCTCCGCTGAACCCCAACACCTGTGTAGGTGGGGCCCATTGCGTCGGCCGCTTCAGGCTTCCCGCTACGAAGGCGGGCATGCACACCACGGCCAGGGACAGACTCCGTTCTAATTGTCAGGGACTCAAGCTTTTTGCGCCCTTCTCGCACCCTGCAGGGTGCCGCATGTGATCTCACCATAGCACCTGTCGCCTTCCACCGGAAGGGGGGCATCGACACAAGTCCGCGACGGTGGCGCGCTGGCGCCCGCCTCGCTACAATCCGGCCCCGGCTCCGCCAAGGAGGACGCCCATGAAGGCAGTGCTCGTGCGAGCGCACGGTGGGCTCGACGCCCTGAGCTGCGAAGACATCCCGACGCCGGAGCCAGGTCCCGGCGAGGTGCGCGTCGCCGTCCGCGCGGTCGGCGCGAACCACCTGGACACCTGGGTGCGCCGCGGCGTGCCCGGCCACACCTTTCCGCTGCCGCTGATCCTGGGGAGCGACGTGGCCGGGATCGTGGACGCCGTCGGGGCTGGGGCGGCGGGCCTCTCCGCCGGTGACCGGGTCGTCCTGGCCCCGGGCGTGAGCTGCGGCTCGTGCGCCGCCTGCCTCTCGGGGCGCGACAACCAGTGCCGGACCTACGGCCTCCTCGGAGAGCACCGGGACGGGGGCGCCGCCGACTTCATCGTGGTGCCGCGCCAGAACGTCCTGGCTCTCCCGGCGGCGCTGACGTTCGAGCAGGCCGCCGCCGTCCCCATCACCTTCCTGACGGCGTGGCACATGCTCGTCTCGCGCGCGGCCATCCGCCCCGGGGAGACCGTCCTGGTCCACGCGGCGGGCAGCGGGGTCGGGAGCGCGGCCATCCAGATCGCGAAGCTGTGGGGGGCCACCGTGATCACCACCGCGAGCAGCGCCGCGAAGTGCCAGCGGGCCGCCGAGCTGGGGGCCGATCACGTGCTCGACACGGGGCGCCAGGACTTCGCTGCCGCCGTCCGCGACCTGACGGGCAGGCGGGGCGTGGACGTGGTGGTCGAGCACGTGGGCGCCGCCACCTGGGCGGGGAGCGTGCGCTCCCTGGCGTGGCACGGCCGCCTGGTCACCTGCGGCGCGACCACGGGGGCCGACGTCGGCCTCAACCTGCGGCAGGTGTTCTTCAAGTCCTTGAGCATCCTGGGCTCCACCATGGGCAGCAAGGGGGAGCTCGTCGAGGTCTTGGGGCACCTCGCGGCGGGTCGGCTCCGGCCGATCATCGACCGGGTCCTGCCGCTGGCCGATGCCGCAGAGGCCCACCGCCTGCTGGAGGCGCGGGAGGTGTTCGGCAAGGTGGTCCTCGTGACGGAGGGTGCATAGTGGAGACGTGGCAGACCATTCGCCTGAGCATCGACGACCTCGGCATCGCGGAGCTCACGTTCCACCGCCCCGAGGTGCGCAACGCCCTGAACCGCCAGATGGTGGAGGAGGCGCGGGCGGCGGTGCGCGTCCTGGCGGAGCGGGACGATCTGCGCGCAGTCGTCCTGACGGGGGCGGGCGACCGGGCCTTCCTCGGCGGGGCGGACATCGCAGAGCTGCGCGACCGCACGAAGCTCGACGCCCTGCGGCGCATCAACACGGGCCTCTTCCGCGAGGTGGAGCAGCTCCCCGTGCCGACCATCGCCGCCATCCGCGGCTTCGCCCTCGGCGGCGGCTGCGAGCTCGCCCTCGCCTGCGATCTGCGCGTCGCTGGCCGCTCGGCGCGGCTCGGTCAGCCCGAGGTGGGCCTGGGCATCGTGCCCGGCGCGGGTGCCATGTACCGGCTGCCGCGTCTGATAGGGCCCGGCCGCGCCAAGGAGCTGATCTTCACGGGCCGCATCATCGGCGCTGACGAGGCCCTGTCGATGGGGCTCGTCAACCGTGTGGTGGACGACGAGGTGGTCCTCGACGTCGCCCACGAGATCGCGCGCGAGATCGGGCGAAACAGCGCCATGGCGGTGCGCTTCGCCAAGCTCGTGATGAACGTGACGCCCGAGGTCGGCTCGGACGCCGGCATGGCCCTCGAGGTCGCCTCCCAGGCGGTCCTGTTCGAGGACGACGACAAGCAACGCCGCATGACGGCCTTCCTGGAGCGCCGCGCCCGCAAGGCCGGCCCGGAGACGAGCGAATGACGTACACGATCCAGAAGGTGGCGGTCCTCGGCGCAGGGACCATGGGCCACGGTATCGCGCAGGTGGCGGCGCTGTCCGGCTACGAGGTGACCCTCCAGGACCTCGACCGGGCCGCGCTGGACCGGGGCGTCGGGCACATCCGGGAGACGACGGCGACGAGCGTCGACAAGGGCAAGCTCAGCCACGAGGCACGGACCGAGGCCATGGCGCGACTGCGCAGCACGACGGATCTGCTGGAGGCCGTCGCCGAGGCGGACCTGGTCATCGAGGCCGTACCCGAGCGTATCGATCTGAAGATCCGGCTCTTCCAGGAGCTGGGTCAGAGGGCGCCGGACGGGGCCATCCTCGCCACCAACACGTCGTCGCTCAGCGTGACGGAGATCGCCTCGTCGGCGTCGCGCCCCGAGCGGGTCGTCGGCATGCACTTCTTCAACCCGCCCCATGTGCTCAAGCTCCTCGAGATCGTCCGCGCGCAGCAGACGACCCCCGAGGTGGTGGAGGCGGTCCGCGGCGTGGGCGAGCGCATGGGGCGCGAGCTCATCGTGGTCAGCGACTCGCCGGGCTTCGCGACCAGCCGCCTCGGCCTCGTCATCGGGCTCGAGGCCATGCGCATGCTCCAGGAGGGCGTCGCCAACGCCGCGGACATCGACCGCGCCATGGAGCTCGGCTACCGCCACCCCATGGGCCCCCTCAAGCTCACGGACCTGGTGGGCCTCGACGTCCGCCTCGCCATCGCCGAGCACCTCCACCGGGAGCTCGGCGAGCAGTTCCGCCCGCCGCAGATCCTCCGCAGGCTCGTCCGCGCAGGGAAGCTCGGCCGCAAGACCGGCGAGGGCTTCTACCGCTGGACCGCCGACGGGCCGGTGCCGGCGCAGTAGGCGCTCCCGAGCGCCCCTGCGGGACCACTATGAGAACTGAGCAGGTCTGGCCCCGTGCCTGCCCCCCTGCCCTCTGCCCGCCCCCTCCCCTCCCCCTGCCCTCGCCAAGAATATGAGAACTGAGTAGGTTTGACCCCCTGCTCTGCTACTGCCCGACCCCCTCCCCTCCCCCTGCCCTCGCCGAGAATATGAGAACTGAGTAGGTTTGACCCCCTGCTCCTGACCCCCTGCTCGGTAGCACCGCAGGAGCGGTGGTGTCACCCACAGCGGCGGCCGGTAATCGACCTGCACATCTCGCAGCCTCGTCCGCGAGTCGTGCAGGCGGGGCCCGAGGCCGGACGGGCGACCCGGGGGCAGGTCGTCGTGGTTCCATGAAGTTGCGCACATGGCACGGCCATTGCGATTGGCGCAGCCCGGGGCAACGCCGCCCCCGTGAACTCACGCGAGGTTGCACCATGACGACGCGATCCCTCGATGTCCAACGCGCCGCGCCCCCTGCGCGCCGCTCTCGATCCGTGGCCCCAGCAGCGCTGGTCGCCGCGGGGGTGTTGTCCATGCAGTCTCCGGCCCGCGCCATCCAGGACTGCACCACCCTGGCGCTGGAGGACGGGCTCTGCCGCTCCAAGGCCTCCTGGGCGGCGGTCGCGGCCCACGCCTGCGGGTCGGGCGACGTGACGTCCGTCACGGTCGCCGCCCGGTGCTCGAACGGCCGCTTCGCCAAGGCGGCGGCGCTGTGCTGCGTGGCGACGTCGCTGGTGTGCTGCCAGACGGCGGCCGGGTTCTCCGTGACGGACGCAGACGCGTGCGCGGGGAGCGCCTACGCCGCCAGCCGGTGCGCCTCCACCGTGTGCTGCGGGACCCCTGCCGGGGCGGGACTGACCAGCCTCGACGGCTGCCTGCCGAGCGACCGGCTCCCCATGGCGGCCTGCGAGGGGGGTGGGGCTGGACCCAGCTCGCCGGTGGTCGACACGGCGCAGGACCGCTGCTTCGACGCCAGCGCGGAGATCCCCTGCGCGACGCCGGGCAGCGCCTGGGGCGGCCAGGACGCCTGGTACCAGGGCGCCCAGCCGAGCCTCACCGACAACGGCGACGGCACCGTCACGGACGGCGTCACGGGCCTGATGTGGCAGAAGAGCCCGGGACCGAAGGTGACCTACGCCCAGGCGCAGGCGGGGGCCGCGTCCCTGACCCTCGCGGGACACTCCGACTGGCGGCTGCCCACCATCAAGGAGCTGTACTCGCTCATCCGCTTCGACGGCATCGAGCCGTCCTGCTGCGAGACGCTGGCCATGTGCCCCAACATCCAGCCGTTCCTCGACAACACGGTGCTGGACTTCGCCTACGGGGACACGACCACGGGAGACCGCGTCATCGACGCACAGTATGCGAGCAGCACGGTGTATGTAGGCTCGTCGGAGCTCGGCACCCTCGCGTTCGGGGTCAACTTCGCCGACGGCCGCATCAAGGGCTATCCGACCGGCATGGTCGGCGGCAAGACCATGACCCTCTTCGCCCGGTACGTGCGGGGGGCGGCCTACGGGGACAACGCCTTCGTCGACAACGGGGACGGCACCGTCACGGACCAGGCAACGGGGCTCACGTGGCTCCAGGAGGACAGCGGGGCCTTCGGCGCAGCGGGGCTGGACTGGAAGGAGGCCTTGCAGTGGGCGGAGTCCCTCGAGTTTGCCGGACACGACGACTGGCGGCTTCCCACGGCGAAGGAGCTCCAGAGCATCGTCGACTACGGCCGCTCCCCCGCGTCGAGCAGCTCGCCGGCCCTCGACCCGGTCTTCCAGGCGACCCCGATCCTCGACGAGGGCGGCGCGTCCACGTGGGGCTACTACTGGACCGGCACGACCCACGTGGACGCGGCCGGCGGCGGCTCCAAGGCGGTGTACGTGGCGTTCGGGGAGGCCAAGGGCTTCATGCAGGACCCCTTCGGCAAGGTGCAGCTCGTCGACGTACACGGCGCGGGCGCCCAGCGGAGCGACCCGAAGGCGGGAGATCCGGCGAGCTACCCCTACGGCGAGGGCCCGCAGGGCGACGTGATCCGCATCTACAACCTGGTCCGGCCCGTCCGCGGAGGGGTGACCGCCGGCGCCGTCACGCCGGCCACCTACATCCCCGGGCCCGGCGCCAACCAGTGCGGCGGAGCCGGGGGCCCGAGCGGCATCGCGATGTGCGGCCAGGTCCCGGTGGGCCTCCCCTGCTGCGGCGACGGCTTCTGCGGCGGCCCGGAGACCAAGACCAACTGCCCCGCGGACTGCTGACCGGGCGCGGAGCCCGAACAGGGCGGCTCGATTGGCTTGGGTCGGTCTCCAGGGCGGTCGACTTCCCGGCGGGGCTCTCGTAGCGTCGGCGCCATCAAGTCCATGGGACGCCAGCCGTGAACCGCCTCGACCGAGACTCCACCGCGGCTGCCTGCGCCCGCCACCGCCAGCTCCACGAGGCCTGCGACAGGGAGGGGCTCGGGGCGCTGTTCGCCGAGGACGCCCGGCACTTCGACCCCTTCTTCGGCTGGCACGAGGGGCAGACCGCCATCGCCGCCTTCCTCACCCTGACCCACGATGCCCTCGTCATCCGCTTCGGCCCCGCGCGGGTCCGGGTCCCCTACGACCGCATCCGCGCGGTGGAGCCGTCGAGCAACCCGCTCAGCTCCCCCGCCCTCTCGCTGCGGCGCGTCCGCATCGACTACGACAAGCCGAACGGCAAGGGGACCTTCGTGCTCGTGTCGCCGCAGGACCGCGACGGGTTCATGCAGGAGCTGCGGCGGAGGGCGGGCGTCGGGGGGTGAGCCATGGGTCACGTGAGCGCCTCAGGGGCCAGCGACCGTCTCCCCCGCCAGGGCCCGCTCGAACAGGGTCGCCACGTAGCCCGGGTCCGCCCGGAAGAGGACGTGCATCTCCGTGTAGTCCGTGACGCCCCAGCTCAAGGCTCCCTGGGGGGTGACTGAGACGATCCACGAGTCCAGGTGGATGCCCGGGTGGCGCGCCTCCAGCTCCTTCAGCTTCTTCCAGGCGTGGAGCTTCGAGTCCGCGGCGCCCAGCCTCGACAGGCCCTTCGGGTCCACGAGGATCACCCACTGCTCGGCGCCGCGGACCACCCAGACGATGAAGTCCGGGTAGAAGCCCTCGAAGCCGATGCCCTTCTTCGCCGGGTTGCGGAGAAGGTGGACCCGCGCGCCCTCCAGCAGGCGCGGACGGGTGGCGAGGTACTTCGCCAGGTCCCGGACGAAGCCCAGCTCGCCCTCGTTGAGCGCCACCGGCTCGGTCCTGACCTGGATGATCGCCTTCTTCGGGTCCGTCGCGCCCACCAGCGGGTGGTAGAGGTGCATGTCCGGCGACGTGACCTCGAAGACGCCCGGCTGGCCCTGCTCCACGCGCTCGCCCCGCCCCAGGCGCTGCCCGATGGTGTCGAGGAGCGCCAGGATCTTCGCCGTCCAGTCGGTCCCGGGCTCCACGGTCACGATCCAGGCGTCCGGGATCAGGGCGGCGATCTCGTCGTCGTGCATGCCGTCCAGCTCCACGAACGACGTGTTGCGGAGCTGCCAGTCGCCGAGGCGCGCCCGGTAGAGGGTCCGCGCCAGGCCCCGCACCAGCTCGCTCGCGTAGCGCTGCCAGAGCGCCCGGTTTCGCAGCGACGTGGGCTCCACGTCCCGCTCCTCGACGGAGAGCACGTACCAGCCGGGCGTCGCGAGCAGCGCGCGGGTCAGGGGCACCGTCCCCAGCTCCGGGTGGTGCGCCGTCCGCGGCAGCTCCAGGTTCCAGGCGCCCTGCTCGTTCTTGAGCCGCACGAGGTCTGCGTAGAGCGCGCCGTGGTCGACGAAGGCGAAGGCGGGCACGGCGTGGGTGATGCGGTTCGGGTCGGCGACGGCCAGGGCGCCACGCCCGTCGTGGTGCACCTCGACGCTCGCCCAGCCGTCCACCTCCACGGCCGGCAGGTAGGGGTCCACCGCCAGGGTCACCGTCTCGCCGGACTGCCGGTACGCCTCGCGGCCCGGCGGCCGCATCACCCAGAGCTTGGGCAGGGGGCGCGTGCGGAGCACCGGGAGCGCGCGGGTGGTGTCGTCCGGCTCGTCGCGGTCCTGCTCGATGCCCGCCTTCTCCAGCTCCTCGCGGAAGAGCTTCATGTACGACGACTCGACCCCGAACACGGAGAAGGTCTCCATGCGCGGGACCTGCCACGCGTCGTCGCCCTTCAGGACCGGCTCCCCCTTGGCATCTCCCCGCTTCAGCGACATGCCGCGCCCCTTCAGGCGCACCCCCCGCCCGAAGAGCTGCACGATCTGCGTGCCCGGGCTCTTGCCCAGGTTCAAGAGGCCCATGAGGCTCACGCGCCAACTGCTCCAGCCCTCCGAGAACTTGCGGGAGCCGACGAGCATCGTCAGGCGGGACCCCGGCTCTTCGATGCGGTAGAACAGGCCGCCCTTGAAGCGCTTCTCGTCCACGACGAAGTGGGGGCCGTGCTCCTTGTCTTCGGTGCACTTCTTGCGAAGGCCCGGCGCGTCGCCCACGTTGACCACGCCGAAGGGCGGGGCCGCCCCCACGGACAGGGCGATCTCGCCGGCCGCGTCCTTCAGCTCCTCGATGTGCAGCGGGCCCGGGCCGGCCGCGCTGAACAGGAGGCGCAGCATCTCCTGGTACAGCCGCTGCTCGTCCCAGCCCGCGAGCGCCGGGAACTCCCCTTTGAAGACGTCCTCGCGCTGCTTCGTGACGAAACCCGCCTTGCCGTCGAGGAGGTCCCGGAGCACGCGCCTCGAGCCCGCCGCGTCCCGCACGAAGTCCGACAGGAAGGCGAGGACCTTGACCACGTCGGTCTGCTCCTTCGCCTCGTCGCCGCCCACCACGCTGCCGCCCACGAAGACGCACAGCGGCCGCGCGATGGCGTGCCGCGCGACCAGCGCCGGGTGCTGCTCGTGGAGCCAGGTCTGCTGGAACAGCGTGAGCAGCGCCGTCGTGAAGTACTCGCGGCGGGCCTTGGCGTCGTCCTTCTCCAGGTTCAGGATGCGCCAGTGCTTGCCGTAGCCGTCCCCGTGGAAGCGCCGGTAGGAGTAGTCCATGAGGATGGCGCGGGCGTACTCCTCGCGCAGCACGTCCGACCTCTCCGCCGCCTGCTTGAACGTCGCGGAGTACTCGAAGCAGAACCCGCCCGCCGCGAGCTGCTGCCGCCGCCGCCTCCACTCGCCGTCCTCCTTGGAGCTGCCCCGGTGGCCCTCGTCGACGAAGACCAGGTTGCTCCCCTCGAACTGGCTGGTCGCGACCGTCTCCACGCCGGGGCGGTCCGCGAGCTTCGTCACCTCCAGGATCACCACGTCGGCGGAGCGGTCCGGCAGCTCCTGGGCCCGGAAGATCTGCCCCCGCAGCCCCGACGCAGCGAGCTCCCGCGCGTGCTGCGCCGACAGCCCCGCACAGCCGGCTGCCGGACCGCTGCCCGAACGGATCCGCGTTCGCATCTGCCCGAATCTCCGCGATCTTCCCGCGGCACGACGCCCCGACGTGGGTACGGACGGGAGCATCCCCCCGGTGTCGCTGCCCGCGCCGTACTGAACGTTTGACGAGCAGCTCCAGCCATGCTATGGGAGAGGCCCCTGAGTGAGCACCACGGCATCACAGTCGTGGCGGGAGGTACGATGCGCCCCACAGCGATTGACCTGTTTGCAGGCGCTGGGGGCATGTCCCTTGGGTTCGAGCAAGCCGGTTTCGACGTCGTCGCCGCCGTCGAGATGGACCCCGTGCACGCAGCCGTTCACCACTACAACTTTCCTTACGTCAAGACTGTCCCTCGTTCCATTGTCGGACTTACAGGTGCAGACATCGTGGCGGGAACGTCCGCGGCGAAGCGCGGCGTCGCGGTTGTCTTTGGTGGTCCCCCGTGTCAAGGGTTCTCCTTGATGGGCCAGCGAGCCCTGGACGATCCAAGAAACCAACTCGTCCGTGAATTTCTGCGGATTGTGCTCGAGTTGGAGCCATCGTACTTCGTATTTGAGAACGTCAAGGGACTGACCGTCGGCAAGCACCGTGCTTTCTTGCATGAGCTGGTTCTGGCCTTTGAGCGAAATGGGTACACGGTGCGAACGCCGTGGCAGGTACTGAACGCCTGTGCTTATGGCGTACCGCAAGATCGAGAGCGGCTGATTCTGTTGGGCGCACGAAGGGGCTGTCCGGTGCCCAGCTACCCACCCCCTGTCTCGTCACCGCCGCCACGACGCAGATCCTCTTTCCTGGACTTGGTTCTGGGACCATCGTGTGGCGATGCCCTTTCGGACCTGCCCGACGCCGATCTGTTTCCCGACCTGGTCGACTCCGACACAGTCAGAGTCGACCTTGCTCATCCGGCATCTCTCTACTCGCGAGAGCTTCGATGTCTCTCCGACTCCTCCTGGCACAACGGCCACATACGCTCCTGGGACTGCACAACCATGACTTCCAGCATGCGCACCGTGCACTCGGAGATATCTCGCAGACGCTTTGCTTCAACGGCCCCTGGCACCATTGAGCCGATTTCTCGATTCTACAAGCTCACCGCTGACGGCGTCTCCAACACGCTTCGTGCGGGTACCGATTCAGCGCGAGGCGCGTTCACCAGCCCCCGCCCGATTCACTATTCTCATCCGCGGTGCATCACTGTACGCGAGATGGCCCGCCTCCATGGCTATCCAGACTGGTTCCGGTTTCACGTGACCAAGTGGCACGGCGGACGCCAGGTTGGGAACTCAGTACCTCCCCCTCTTGCGAGGGCCATCGCCCTTCAATTGGTTGACCTGTGCGGCGGGTCACGACTTCCCGAAGACGTGGCGCACCTGCCCTTGGGTTCACCAGGGCTCCTGGCCATGTCCGTGTCGGATGCTGCCGCATATTGGGGTGTCCAGAGTCCCATTGCCCGCAGGGACCGCAAGAGCGGCGCAACGAAGCGCAGACAGATTGACATCGAAGTGGCAACAAGGACAGGCAACGCAGCCCATGGGTAGCAGCACTCGGAATCGGTATGTGGCGCTGGTCGAGAAGGTATTCCGGGACTCCTACACGCCCGGCTGCGAGGATGTCCCATTTCACCGGCAAGACCTCGTTGCTGCCGCCGTCACGCTTGGGATCGAGCTTCCGAAGAACCTGGGTGACGTCCTGTACTCTATTCGATATCGAGCGGCGATGCCCGCTACGATCACTGCAACGCAACCCGCAGGGAAGGTGTGGGTCATCGAGGGCACTGGCCGTTCTACCTACACGTTCCGTCTCGTCCCGATCAACCGAATCCGACCGAATCCATTGCTTCAACCGATCTAGATTCCCAATGCCACTCCCGAAATCATCTCTCAATACTCCCTTTCGGATGAGCAGGCGCTGCTGGCCGTGGTTCGATACAATCGGTTGATTGACCTGTTTCTTGGTCTTGCCACGTACTCTCTCCAGAATCATCTTCGCACGACCGTCAAAGGGATTGGACAGATTGAGATTGACGAAGTCTATGTGGGCGTGGACAAGCACGGCAGACAGTTCGTCATTCCCATTCAAGCCAAGGGAGGCTCGGACCAGCTCGGTGCTGTTCAAACGAAGCAGGATGTCCGCTGCTGCTTGGAGAAGTTTCCGTCACTGATCTGTCGTCCGGTTGGAGCACAGTTCATCGAGGACCAGTTGCTCGCCTTGTTCGAACTCACCATTGATGGAGAGGATGTTCGAATGGTGGACGAGCGTCACTACAAACTCGTTCCACGGGGCGAGATATCGAGCGTCGACCTTGACACCTATCGAAGGGTCTCCACGTAGCACGCAGGCAGACGTAACGTGATCAACGGCCGCGACATCCATGGGCATCGCGGCCAGCGCCCGAATGAGGACATTGCTGTCGATGGCTACCCGTCCCACTCGGCTGCCTCCTCCGCCAGGAGCTGCGCTACCCGCGACTGCGAGATGACGCCGGGCAATGTGCTCCAGGTGCCTGGCTCGGCCTGGACGCGCTCGGAGTCGGTCACTTCGGTGATCCGCGAGTGTGCCAGGTCGATGGCCCAGGACTCGTCGTCGGCCCGCACCCAGCGTGCGTGTATGCGCGCTGCGACGGTGCGCCCCTGGTCCAGAGCCTGGATGAGCTTCGGTCTGGTGGACTCGACTGCCGGCACGTCCAGCAGCTCGCCGTAGACCTTGATGCGTGCGGCCCAGTGCGCTCGCCGCTTGTCTGACGACCGACCGACCCGCAGCACGGGGCTGTGTACGACAGTGCTCCCGATGACCGATATCTGTTCGGTCGCGAGTCGCTCGATCCCCTGGAAGGCATCGAGGACTGCCTTCACACGCAGAGGGGTCGCCGGCCCCTCCGCGTCGACTCCAACCGAGCTGACGGGTTCTTCCACGGTCTGCCCCCTGCCCGATCCGGTGGTTCTTTGGCAACGGCCCCGCCCATTCATAGCCCAGCGGTGGGTATTGGCGCAACCGCGTTCTCCCCTGGCTTGGGCTCTCCTCCCCCCGCACGCGGGGTCAGACGCGGCCCGTCCCCCGGGGAGCACATCCCCTCGCCCCGCACACGGGGTCAGACGACGGTGAACGCGACGGTGACCACGGGCATCCGCTCGCTGGCCTTAGCGAGCTGCTTCTCAATGCGGTCGAGGAGCTCGCGGCGGCGGGCGCGGACCTCGTCCTCGACGGCGAAGCCCCCGCAGCAAGGCCCGCATGCGCTGGTCGGTGCCGATGGAGCGGGCCAGCGCCACGAGGCCATCCAGCTCCTCGATCTCGCGGGCGACGCGCTCGGCAGTGGCCTCCTGCGGCGCGTCGGGCTCCTCGACCACGTCGGCCCACTCGGGGTCGAGGCCCTCGTCGTCGAAGGCGGCCGGGTCGGGGGCCTGCTGCGCATGCAGTCGGTCCCGCAGGGTGCCGAGCGCCGACGCGATCGCCGCCGACGAGGAGGCCAGGAGCTTGCGGAGCACCATGGTCACGAGCGCCCGCTGCGAGCGAGGCAGGCAGAGGAGGGCGTCGCGGGCGAGGAGCTCGGAGACGGCCCCATAGAGACGGCGCTCCTCGGGAGACGACCGGAAGCGCTCAGTGAGGGAGCGGCGGCTCGTGTACTGGATGTAGGGCAGCACGGAGCGGCGCAGCGTGCGGCTGGAGACGCCGCGCAAACGCTCACGCAGGGCGGCGAGGTCGGGGCGGCCCTTCACGAAGCGGGCCTTGAAGGCATCCACGTCGCCGAAGACGTGGGGGTCGAGCACGCTGACGAGCCCGTAGAGCTCGAGGAGCGAGCTCTGGAGCGGGGTCGCCGTCAGCAGCAGCTTGGGCGCCGCCGCAAGGGAGGAGAGCAGCGTCGCCGACTGGCGGCTGTCGCTCTTCCAGGCGTTGCGCAGGCGGTGCGCCTCGTCGAAGACCACGAGGTCCCACGGCACGGCGGCGAGGTCCGAGGCACGGCGCGCCGCGTAGGGGTACGAGGCGACCGCCACGGCGGGCACGTCGAAGGGGTTGGCGTCGGAGCGGCCTTCCACCAAGCGGACGGGCAGACCGAACTTCGACTCCAGCTCGGCGCACCACTGCCTGCGGATGGCGGCGGGGCAGACCACGAGGAGCCGGCGCCGGCGCTCGGCCCACCGCTGGCACAGCACGAGGGCCGCCTCGATGGTCTTGCCGAGGCCCACCTCGTCGGCGAGGAGCCGGCCGCTCTCTGCCGTGGCGCGGAGCCCGAACAGGGCGGCCTCGATCTGGTGCGGGTTCAGGTCGACGCGCGCGTCGAACAGGGCGGAGCCGAGGGCCTCGACCTCCCCCGAGACCCCCCGGCGCCGCAGCTCCAGCGCTCCGTAGCGCGCATGGTAGGCGGTGCTCATCGCCCGGTTGTAGCAAGCGGCCGCCCGCCGGGTCAATGGCGGCGTGGGCGCCCTGGACGGGGGGCTGACCGGAAGGACCGGCGAACGGTCCCCACCGTTCGCGGAGGTGGTCAACCTGCCCTACACAACGGTCCCCACCGTTCCCAGGGCACGTCCGGGGAACGGTCCCCACCGTTCCAGAGGGTGGCGGAGGGTGCTTGAAACGGTTCAAGGGACGGTGGGGACCCTTCGCGGAGGGCGTTGGTGGTCTTGCAGAACGGTCCCCACCGTTCGCGGAGGGCGTTGGTGGTCTTGCGGAACGGTCCCCACCGTGCGCGGAGAGCGCTCGCGATCCTCTGGAACGGTCCCTACCGTTCCGAAGGCGCGGTCCCCCACCGGGCGCCGGGTTGACCCTCCCTCGCGACGGACGTTCAGTGCGCCCCGAAGCGCAGAAGGCCGACCACGGCGTCGATCACCTCCCCATGCTTCGCGGGTCGGAGCCGGCCAGGTGTCGCAACGAAGAGGCTCTCGCTCGCCGTGAAGAGCTTGCCGGGGCGCGCGAAGCTCTCGTGGTGCAGGCCGCCCTCGGCGAGGTCGCCGTCGGCATTGGAGATGGCATGGGGAGCTCCATAGGGGTTGCTCGTCACCTGCACGCAGTCACCCTGCCCGACGCTCGCAAGAACGACCGCTGGACGCCGCTTGGAGTGTGACAGGTCGGAGAAGGGAAACGGGAGCAGGACTACCGATCCGGCTGCAGGTGCGCCCATGCCTCGTCCTCCTCCGGCCTGTTCCAGTCATCGAGGGCTATCTCGCTCAGGATGGCGGTCTCTGGATGAGAGACCGACTCAGCAGCGTCTCCGTCGTCGAGGAGTGTGAGGATGGCCATCGTCGGGCGGTCGAGCTTCATCGGCTCCAGGACTCGGACGGTCCCCTCTTCGTCTACGATGGCGCGCACGGACTTCAGCACGGCGGCTCTCCTTGGACCCTCGGCGTCAGCTTCCAGCAGGTACAGTGCCAGCGGCCTCGAATCATCGTCGGCGCCGCGCCGACCGCTGTCAAGCGCGCCAGCGGATCGTCCGCTGCGGCCCTCCGTGGCTCCCCCGCGAAGCACGCGCTGCACCGAAGGGTGGCTGGACCCTCTGCGCAAGGGTTGGGATCGTTCGGAACCATGCTCGGATCGTCCCCCATCCGCACGCCCAATGGGAGCTTGCCTTTTCAACCGTACCGACGCACACTCGGCGACCGAAGTCAAAGGCGGAGCGGGCGGGTCCCCTAGGGTTGGGGGACGGGCGCCCGCTCGACACGGGAGGCGATCCATGACGACGGACGCGGTGGAGCTGGAGTACACGCCCGCGCGGGGCGAGGCGGCGCTGGCAGCGGTGCGGGAGGCGGCGGAGGCTCTGGCACCGGGGGAGGTGCAGCGGATCACGGCGGGGCTCCTGAACGCAGGGCTCCGCGCCATCGGGGTGGCGCGGCGGGTCACCGAGGACGATGCGCTGGCGGCGCGGTTTGCCGCGCTGCCGCCCGCCGAGCTCTCGCCGGTTCACCTGGCGCGCCTCGCAGATCTGGGGTGGGCGGCCGTTCACCTGTATCAGCAGGCGCTGCAGGCGGACGCCGTCGCGACGAGCGCCAAGCTGCCGGTGAAGCTGGTGGAGGAGGCAGTCTCCCGGCGGTCGCGCATGTTGGCCGCCGCCACGTACTATCTCGGGGACCTGGCAGAGACCGGGGCGGAGATCGCGTCCATCCGGTCGGGCGGCGGACACACGGACCTGGCCATGGACCTGCAGCGCCTCGCGGTCTTGTACGACGCGCACCGCTCGATGCTCGAAGGTGACACGAAGTACTGGCAAGCGACGGACGCCAGCGACGCGCGACGCGACGGCGACGAGATCCTCGCGACCATCGCGGGCGTCCGCCTGCCGGGCACGCCCGCCGACCTCCCCGAGCGCGTGTTCACGCTGCTGCGACTGAGCTACGACGAGGTCCGGTCCGCGGCCCTCTGGCTCCTCCGGCACGAGCCGTGGGCGCAGGTCGGCTTCCCGGCGCTCCACGCGGTGGATGCAAAGCCCAAGACGGCGCCGAAGCCCGCCCCGGCCCCCGCTCCAGCGGAGCAGCCCGCGCTGGCCTGAGCGGCGGCGCCGGCGTGCCGTGGCATCCAGGATCGGAGCGCCGGAGCATCAACCAGGAGGCCCTGCTCCTCATCGAGAGAGGGCTCGCGGCAATGGAGACGGCGGAGGAGCGCGCCCGTGCGCACGTCGAGGCCTGGCGGGCCCTGGCGGGGGGCTGGTCGTCAGACCGCTCGTTCGAGGACGAGGTGGCCGACATCTACGCGGCGCGCACGCCGGGACGGGACGGCGACCTGTGAGGCTGCTGGACTCGTACGGGTGAATCGCCCTCATGCGCGGCCGGGAGGAGGTCCTCGGCGGATCCCGGGGCTCGAGCTCCAGGACTGGCTGAGGGATTGATCAGGAGCCGACCGACAGGGTGAAGGCCGCCCGCCCCCAGGGGCGCCCTGGAGCAGCCTCTCGGCTCACCGCTGGCTCCACCGATCATGCGAAGCCGACGCGCTCCCGTCGATGGGGATGGGGTCGCCCAGGTGGCGGGGGCCCACCCCGAGGACGACGTCCGCCGCCGCGCGGGTGCGGGCGACCACCTCGCGCAGCGCGTCGCGGCGGGCGTCCACGTACTCGCGGCGGTCGGCGACGAGGCCCACCGCGTCGATGCCATGGTGCCGCGCGAGGAACAGCGCCCTTGGGAGGTGGAAGCGCTGGGTGCACACCACCGCGTCTCTGACCTGGAACACGCTCGCGGCCCGGGCCATGGTGTCGAGGGTGCGGAGCCCCGCGTGGTCGAGGAAGATTGCCTCGGTGGGCACGCCGCGCTCGACGAGCCAGCGCTGCATGCCGTTGACCTCGTCGTAGCCCGTCGTGCCGTGGTCGCCGGACACGAGGATGCGCTTCACGGTCCCCGCCCGCCACAGAGCGAGGGCCGCGAGCAGGCGGTCCTCCAGGGCCGGCATCGGGGTCCCGTCCCGCAGCACGCGCGCGCCGGGCACGATGGCGACGGTGCGGGGGGGCACGGACGGGGGGGCTTCGAAGATCTCCCCACCGCTCGTGAGCACCCACGCGTTGGCCCCTGCGACGAGCGCGGCGCCGGCGAGGCCCAGGGCGCCCCCGATCAGGAGCACGGTGCGCAGCTTCGGTTTCCTCGGTGGTGCCATCGGCGCATCCTAACGCACCCGGCACCGCAAGCAATCCCTTGTCCCCTTCCTCCCCCGCGGTCTATGCTGGGCGCACCCGTCACCTTGGGAGGACCCCATGTCCCTGCGCACCCCTCTGTACGTCCTCGCGGCCATTGCAGCGATGACCGCCCCCGCTCTCGCCCTGCCCCTGCACACCGGGGACATCAACGGCGACGAGCTGGTCAACGTCAGCGACGTCAACTGCTACATCCTGGCGACCCTGGCCAACGCGCAGGGCGAGGCGGACCCGCCCTGCCAGTCGCTGCCCGACGCGGACGTGGACCTCCAGTGCGACGGCAAGATCAACGTGCTCGACGTACAGCAGATCATCTTGATACGCCTCGTGAAGCTGAGCGGTGACGAGGGGGTGACGGCGCTGCTCGCCCAGAACGACCCGGATCTCGACGGCCTGCACAACGGCTGCGACCCGGACGACGACGACGACGGGTTCCCCGACACCTGCGAGGCGCTCAACGGCACCGATCCACTGAACCCGGCGAGCGTCCCCACCGCAATCAACGCCTGCACCTGCCCCGACAAGTGCGACATCGGCGGGCTCTGCGTCGCCGACGGCGCCACCAAGGCGGACGACCCGTGCCTCGTGTGCGCGCTCGCGACAGACCCCGTCGGCTGGACGGCCGCCCCGGGGCTGCCGTGCGACGACGGCGACCTGTGCACGACCGGGGACGTGTGCGGCGCGGGCGGCTGCGCCGGCGCGGAGGTCACCTGCCCCGACGACGGCGACGTGTGCACCGTGGACGTGTGCGCCCCGGCCACGGGCCTCTGCGGCCTGCCCTTCGTCAACGGCGCGCCCTGCGACGATGGCGACGCCTGCACGCTCGGCGACACCTGCTCCGCAGGCGCCTGCGCCCCGGGCGCCCCCGTCACCTGCCCCGACGACGGCAACCCCTGCACCGCAGACGTCTGCACCCCCGCCACGGGGCTCTGCGGCGTGGCCGCCCCGGGCCCCTGCGACGACGGCAACGCCTGCACCCTCAACGACGCCTGCGCCGCCGGCGCGTGCGAGCCGGGCACCCCGCTGTCGTGCAGCGAGGACGGCAACCCCTGCACGGCCGGCGTGTGCGACCCGCAGACCGGCGCGTGCAGCCAGGTCCCCGACAATGGGACGCCGTGCGAGGACGGCGATCTCTGCACCACCGGCGACGCCTGCCTCGCTGGCGCCTGCCTGCCGGGCGCGCCAACGACGTGCACGGCCGACGGAAACGTCTGCACCCTCGATGTGTGTGACCCGCTGACCGGCTCGTGCGGGGTTGCCGGCATCGACGGCACGGACTGCGACGACGGCGACCCGTGCACGGCGCTCGACGAGTGCGGCGCCGGTGTCTGTGCTGGCTCCACGGGCCTGGAGCTGTGCGCCAACGGCGCCGACGACGACTGCGACGGCTCGACGGACGAGGAGCCCTGCGACCCCATCGAGCCCGGCGTTCCGTGGCTCCCCGTCGTCTTCTCGTCCAGCGTCGGCGCGGCCTCGGGCATCGTGGAGACCATCGGCGAGGGCAAGTATGCGTCCGCCATCGTGGGCCTCGCGCGCCCGAACCGCTCGGGCGCGGTCTCCGGCGAGGCGCTGGGCGTGCCGGGCGGCGCTGCGCCCCTGGCGGTGAGCGCCGGCCCCATCGGGTCGCTGGACCTCTCGCTGTCGGCGCTGACGCTCCGCGAGGACGACTCCCTGACCCGCGCGTGGGTCACGGGTCGCGACACGGAGGGGCGCCAGGCCGCCACGGGCACCGGCGTGACCCTGACGGTCACCGGTGCCTGGTCGGGGTCCTTCTCCTGCTCCCTCGGGGCGGACGGCCGCTGCGAGACCAACCTGAACATCCCGGGCGCGGCCTTGAGCGGCGGGGGCTCCCTCTCCGTCGTCGCGACGTCGGGGCCCGTCGCGTCCGCGCCCGTGGCCGTCACCGCGGTCGCGTCGCCCGCCCCCTTGGCCCTCGCACCAGCCACCGCCGGCGCCCGCCTCCCGCTCGGGCCGCGCTATGCGGGCACGACCTTCCAGGTGCCGGTGCTCATCCACTCGGCGGGCCAGTCCATCGGCAGCTACGACGCGCGCCTCTTCTTCGATCCCGCCGTGCTCGCGGTGACCGCCGTGGCCAAGGGGGCCGCCGCCCCGATGGGGCTGCCCGTACACAACGCGGGCGGCGACGCCAACACCACGGGCACCCTCGCCTTCAACGCCATCAACGAGAGCGTGGGCAGCCCGGGCGCCTCCGGCGACACCGTCCACGTGGCGACCGTCACGTTCCAGATCAAGCCTGGGGCGACCCCGGGTGCTGTGACCCAGATCACGGGCCTCTTGGTCGATTTGTACTCTACTTCCTTGACGAAGCTCGCCACCAACGCGCCGATGGTCCTGCGGGATGGCTCAGGCTCATCGACGACGGGGCAGGTCACCGTCGCCACAATCTCCGTGACGGGCCTGCAGGTGTGGGCCACCGAGCACCAGCTCGTGGGGCTTGCCGGCATCCCGGGGCTCGCTCGCACGTCGCAGATCCACGTGCTCGGGCTGCGGTCCGACGCGACGACGACGGACATCGCCGCCAGCGGGGGGACCTCCTGCATCTCCACCAACCCGGCGGTGCTCGGTGTCCAGGCGGGCTGCGTGGCCGTCGCCGGCTCCTACGGCGGGCTCGCCTCCATCGTCGTGACCGCCGCGGGCCACACCGCCACGGTCCCCCTCCGGGTCGCGGCCCTGGAGCTGCCCGTGGACGTGGTGCTCGGCGACCCGGTGCTCCAGCCGATCACGGGCCTCGGCGGCTGGCAGTCGACCCGCGCGCGCGCCCTGGCGACGTTCCGCGGCGGGCCGGTGTCGTTCACCGTCGATCTCGGGTCCCTCGTCTCGTGGTCGGTGCAGGGCACCGCGGCCACCGTGAGCCCGACGGGTGCCGTGACGGCGGCCACGCCCGGCGCCGCGACCATCGCCGCCTCCGTAGCCGGCCAGCCCCTCGGGTCGGCCACGGTGACGGTGTCGGCGACCCCCGTCACGCCCGTGTCCCTCGACGTGGTCCTGCCCGCGAAGGTGGAGACCCTGCCCGTCTCGCCGGGCACGCCCATCGCGGCACAGGTCGGCGAGGTCCACGGCCGCCTCCGCGCGACGGCCTTCCTGGACGCGGAGTACGCGACCGTGCAGGCCCACACCTTCCTGCGCTTCTCAGACGACGGAGACACCAACGGCGGGAGCGTCATGGACGTCACCGGGCACCCGTGGCTGAGCTTCGGGGCGGAGGCGCCGGGCATCGTGACGGTGGATGAGGACGGCCTGGTCACCGCCATCGGCTCCGGCCTGACGGACGTGCAGGCGGTCCTCGGGGACGGCGCCGCGGGCACCCTCGCCGTCGGCGAGGGCCCCATCAACGTGGTGCTCCCCGCGGCGTCGAGCGCCAGCTTGAGCCCCGCGACCTTCGACCTGGCCCTGAGCCCGACGGACACGGCGGCCACGCACCTGAACCTGCCCGTCACGAAGCAGCTCACCGTCACCGTCCACTACGTCGACGGGTCGAGCACCGACTTCACCAACGACCCCCGCACCCAGTGGGACGCGACCACGCTGGACCCGGACGACCTGATCACGGTGTCGGGCTCGGGCCTCGTCACCTCCACGGGCAACGGGGTGGGCACGGCGAAGGTCCGGGTCACCTTCGACACCTTCCCTGCGGAGGTCTTCGCCGAGGCCACCGTCGAGGTGGTCACCCACGGCGCACTCCAGCTCAGCGCCTGGGAGCCGTACACCCCGAGCGGGCCCAAGGCGCCGGAGTCACTGCTCTCGTACATCGAGGGGACCACCACGCGCCAGACCGCGCTCTTGGAGCTCGTCGAGACCTTCAGCAACGGCGCGAGCGTGAACATCACGACCCGGCCCGACACGGTGTGGGTGGTGCGCGACCCGGTGACCAAGGCGCCCAAGGCCGGCGTGCTGTCCATCAGCGGCGGGGTCGTCAGCGCGGTCGCGACGGGCACCGCGGAGATCGTCGGGACCAGCGTGGGTCACGCCTCCAACGCGGTGCCCATGGACGTGGACGGCGGCCACGTGGACCTCGTGGCCCTGACCGCGACCGTCGCAAGCGGGGCGACGTTCTCGGGGGTCAAGGACGCGGGCACCACGCAGATGACCGTGTGGGGCACCTTCTCCGACGGGACGCGGCGCCAGCTCACCGGCGCCAACCTCGTCGCGGGGCTCTTGGACTTCGCGTCGACGGCCACCCAGTTCGCGACGATCAGCGCGACGGGGCTCGCGACCATCCGGGGCAACGGCCCGACCTCGTTGACCGTGGACGTGGCCAATGACGCGGGGGCCGCCTTCGGACCGCCCGTCGCCGTGCCCATCGCCTGCAACCTGACCCCGGCGACCGGCGACGTGGACCTGGGCGACACGTCCGGGCTCGCCCACAAGGACCGGCTGCCCAACGAGCTGTTCACCATGCCGGTGCGCATCAACACGGGCGGCGCGGGGCTGGGCGCCTTCGACCTGGAGATCCACTTCGACCCGGCGGTCATCGAGGCGATGGGCGTGACCCCCGGGGCCGGGCTCGGCGCTGGCACGACCTTCAGCGGCAACGCGAGCACGACGCCTGGCACGGTCTTCATCAATGGCTTCTCGTCACCGACGGGGTCTCCGCCGAGCGGGTCCGCCGTCGAGATCGCCAAGATCCAGTTCCGGGCCATCAAGTCGGCCGGCCCCGCCATCACCCCGGTCGAGGGCGTGATCAAGCAGGTGGTCGCCATTGACGGCACCACCGCCATCGGCCCCCCCACGCCGCGCAACCTCATCGCTGGCGCGGGTGACCTGGACCCGGCCTGCCCCAACGACCCGGTGCTCGGCGACGCCAACGACGACTGCTCGCTGGCCGCCAACGACGGCCTCTTCGTGCAGCAGGCCCTCGCAGGGCTCGTGACCATGACGCCGGGGCAGCTCTCGAAGGCGGACGCCTTCCCCGACGGCGCGGTCAACGTCAACGACGCCTACTTCCTGAGCCGCGTGCTGGCGCGCCTCACCCACTTCGTCTCCGCCGAGGCGACGCCGTCAGGACCCGGGCAGTGGGACCTGGTCGCGACCATCCGCGACCGGGAGCAGGCTCCGGTCGACACGCAGCTCGCCGTGAGCTTCGAGGTCCGCACCCTGGCCAACGCCGGGGCCCTGGCCTTCTCCAGCGCGTCGGTCGCGACCCTCGACGGGCGCATGGGGGCGGGCGCCCCGATGGGCGGCGGCACCTGGGCCACGACCGTGTCGGGCCTGACGACGCCAGAGGTTGGCGTGGGCGTGGTGATCATCCTCGACGTGCTCGACCCGGTCGGCGGTATCGTGGAGAGCGTGGCCTTCCTCGGCAGCCGCGTGACGGACCCGGCGGCGGGCGTGTTCGTGCCCCTGGTCACCTTCGACGTGCCGCAGGCTCAGTGCGCCACGTTGGACTGCGACGACGGCGATCCGTGCACGACGGACTCCTGCACCGCCGAGGAGGGCTGCGTCCATTCGCCCTCGGTGGGCGCGTCTTGCAACGACGGCAACCCCTGCACGGTCGACGACACCTGCTCCGCCGCCGGCTGCGCAGGGATCACCATCACCTGCCCGCCGACCGGCGACCCCTGCACCCTGGACGTCTGCAACCCGGCGACGGGCGCCTGCGGCATCCCGGCGGCAGACAGCACCCCCTGCGACGACGGGGACGCCTGCACGACGGCCGACGTGTGCGTGGCGCAGGTCTGCGGCGGCACCCCCTACGCGGCCTGCGAGGACCCGGGCTACGGCCTCCTCTGCGTGCTGACGGGCGAGGTGGGTGAGACGGTGGAGTGCCAGGTCCAGCTCGCGCGCACTGCCCAGGGAGACCTCCCCGCGGCCGCCCTCCAGCTCACCCTGCACTACGACACGCGCCTCGTCTTCAACCAGATCAGCGACGGGGTCCACCCGATCTTCGGGTTCCCGTGGACCATCCCGTCGCCGTTCAGCTCACTCCAGAGCGGCCACTCCCTGAGCATGCAGCCGAACCAGCTCTCCAACTGGGTGGGCGTCGGGACCATGATCCTCGCCAACGCCTCGGACCCGACGGTCCCCCTGACCGACGCCTGGATCCAGCAAGGGGTCGTCATGGGCGACCCGGTGCTCATGACGCTGCACTTCACCATCGACCAGAGCATCCCGCCGGGCGCCCCCGCGGAGGTCTGGGTCACGGGCGTCGCGGCGGCGGACAAGACCTCCGCCGGCTTGACCGTGGGCACCACCTTCCTGGTGATTCAGACGTCGCCATAGCGCGCAAGGGGGGGCTCACCGCGACGAGCGCTCCTTGGCTCCCCCCGTGGGCCGGTCCAGCTCTTCGATGCGGGCCTCCGACGGGGGGCGCTGGCTCTGCAGCCGAGCGGCCACGGCCTCCGCTTGCCGCAGCACCCGCAGCACGTTGCCGCCAGCCACCTTCGCCGCCTCCTCGTCCGTGTAGCCGCGGCGCAGGAGCTCCGCGATGAGGTCGGGGAAGCGGGAGACGTCCTCCAGGCCCCTCGGGCCCCGGTCGAAGCCGTCGAAGTCCGAGCCCAGGCCCACGTGGTCGATGCCGGCCACCTTGCGGACGTGGTCGATGTGGTCGGCCACCTGGGAGAGGGTCGCCCGGGGCGCGGGGTTCGCCTTGCGCCACGCCGCCAGGGTCGTCGCCGCGCCGTCCGGGTCGCCCACGTGCAAGGCGTCCAGGCGGGCCCGCTCCGCAGCCTCCACCGTGCCCCGCAGACGCACCTTGTCGGAGACGTAGGCCGGCAGGAAGTTGACCATGGCGACGCCGCCGTTGTCGCGCAGCCGCAGGAGCACGTCGTCGGGGACGTTTCGGACGTGGTTGCAGACTGCGCGCGCACCGGAGTGCGAGAAGATCACCGGCGCCTCCGCCACGTCGAGGGCCGCGTGCATGGTGGCGACGGAGACGTGGCTCAGGTCCACCAGCATGCCGAGGCGGTTCATCTCGCGGACGACCTCCCGCCCGAACGCCGTCAGACCCTTGTGCCGTGGGGTGTCCGTTGCCGCGTCCGCCCAGGCCGTGTTCTTCCAGTGGGTCAGCGTCATGTAACGGGCGCCCGCGGCGTAGGCCTGGCGGAGGACCGCCAGGGACCCGCCGATGGAGTGCCCGCCCTCCATTCCTATCAAGGACGCGACGCGGCCGGCGCGGAAGGCTGCCATGACCTCGTCGGCCGTGCGCGCCACCGTGAAGGTCTCTGGCCACCGGGCCGCCATGCGATGGACGACGTCAATCTGCTCGAAGGTGGCCTGCACGGCCGCCTTCAGGTCCACGGGCACGTACACGGACCAGAAGACTCCGCCCACGGCGCCCGCTCGAAGGCGTGAGATGTCCGTGTGCATGGGCGGGTCGAGGCGGCCCGTGTCAGAGGCCAGATCCAGGTCATCGAGGCTCCCCCCGGCACGGTCCCGCACCTGCCATGGGAGGTCGTTGTGGCCGTCGATGAGCGGCGTCGTGGCCAGGATGCCACGGGCGCGCTCCAGCAGCGCATCGGGCGGACCCGCGGCGGCGCTCCCCGCGAAAACGAGGCCAAGGCCAAGTACGACGACGCGCTGGAGCATGGACAGCACCTCCGGGAGAGGGCCCACCACTAGCACAGTCGGCGGCGCGCTGGCGAGAGCCCCTCTGGCGGGTCACCGGGCAGCGCTGGGCTGCATGGGCTCCCGCAACAGCGCGTCCACGGCCGCCACGCACCGGGCGAAGCGCTCGTCCCACCCGCCCGTGACGTCCGCCCACCGGAGCCCGCGAACCTGGAGCGCGGAGCGGAACCTCTCGTGCATGGCGAGCCGCACGTGGGGCAGGTCTCGCTGTGGGTCCGCGACCCACGGCACGTCGGGGTGGAAGAGCAGGCTCAGGTCCGGGCGGCTCGCGTCGGCGAGGGCCGCCACGCGGGGTGGCACCTGCCCGAAGTACCACGCGCTGTAGACGCTGGTGACGATGGCGTCCGTGTCGCAGAAGAGCACCGGGTGCTCCCCGAGGGCCGCGCTCTCGGACGCCGCGTGTCCCTCGGCGATGGGCTCCATGTCGTCGACGCCGAACACGTCCCCCCGGCCCCCGATGTACTCCCGCGCGAACTCCGGCACCCACCGGACCCCATAGTGTGCGGCCAGGCGAGCCGCCATGGTGGTCTTGCCCGTGGACTCGGCGCCGGTGAGCACCACCCGCCGCGCGAACCACGGCCGCACCACCCGTGGAATGTGCTCCCAACAGGCGGCCGGACAGGCCCGGATGGCCGTCCCTGACACGGGCACCGTCGCCCGCGCCGGATCCACGGCGATGTGTCGGACCCCCAGGCGCCGCGCCAGCTCGTCGCCGTACGCCTCGCTGGAGAACACCACGTCGGGCGGCTCCGGGCACGCGCGGCGGATGGTCCCCACCCAGATGTCCCAGAAGTCCGGGTGCTCGTGCGGCTCCTGAGGGTTCTCGTCCGTGACGTGCACCACCGTCGCGTTGGGCGGGCAGAGCTGGCGCATCCACCCAGCGCGCACAGCGCCGGGGATCGGCTCCCGCTCCAGGGTCCCCACCAGTACGATCAGCCGATCCACCTGGGCCGCCGCCGTCTCCACCAAGTGGACGTGCCCCGCGTGGGGAGGGAGGAACTTGCCGAGGACCATGCCAACCGTCATGGGGCCCGAGGGTAGCGGGAGCGCCCCGTCCCTGTCGAGGCACCTTTCCCTGCGGTTCCTTCGCCGCTATGCTCACCCACCAGGAGCACACCATGCGCGAGACCGTTGCCCAGTTCGAGTCGCGCTCCGGCCAGCGCTACCGCCCCCCGGCGTGGCTCCGCGCCGTGGCCCGCCCCTTCGCGCCCGATGACGCCTGCCCCACCCTGTTCCGCTACCCGGGCCCCTGCGGTCTCCGGGAGCTGTGGGGCATGGGGCTCCCGCAGCTCGGCCCGGCCACCGTCCAAGGGCTCTGGGTCGCGGAGGCTCCGCTGCACGAGGGGGTGCTCGGCGCCGCCCACTTCGGCACCCTGGCGCTGCTCGAGCCGCTCCGGCTCCACCCGTGCCGGGCCACCGAGGACACCCCCGTTCACACGACCGCCACCCTGCTCCTGGCGCTGAACCGCCCCACCGAGCGCTGCGGCTCCACCGTGTGGGTGCCACCGTCGCGCCTCCACGCGCCGCTGCCCTGGGACTCGCTGCAAGACCCCCGCGAGGCCCGCGCCCTCATGGAGCCGGGCTGGGAGGAGGAGCGCCGCGAGGTCCACGCCTCCCTGGGCGCCTATCTGGAGGAGATGGGAGAGCTGCAGCTCCGGGGCGCCCCGGGCCCCCACAAGGCGTGGTGCGAGGTGCCGCGAGAGGAGCGCCGGGAGCTGCTGTCGCGCTTTGGGGCGAAGGGCCGGTGGACAGGGCGCCTCGACGCGGCTACTTGCCCAGCAGCCCCGACTTGAGGCCGGCGTTGGGCGGATCACCGAGGAAGATCAGGAAGAACGCCTTCTGGAAGTCCTCCCCCTCGATGAACCCCTTCTTGGCGCCGTCGACGATGACTTGGAGCCCCTTTCCTGGAATGTAGTTGAAGACGAGGGACTGACCGTCCTCCACGTCCTGCATCCAGCCGTTGAGCTTGTTGATGCGTGCCTGCAGGGCCGGCACCGCCGCCGCCGAGTTCTTCTTGAAGCCCTCGGTCCACGCGCTGGAGATGTCGTCGCCGTCGACATCCCGGACGAAGCGCAGCACCAGCCGCTTGGTCTCATTGGACTCCGCGATGGCGCGGCCGTCCGAGGACTTGTTCTCCAGGTAGAGGCCCGCCACGTAGACATCGACGTTGAGCGCCGTGGCCTCGCGCAGGCCCATGCCGTTCAGGACCACCTTCTTGCCCTCGAGGACGACCTCGTCGGGCATGGTCACCCCCTCCTTGGTGCGGGCGTGCGCCAGGGTCGCCAGCATCAGCACAACCAACACCGCCGTCGCTACACGCTTCATGCTCGTCCTCCTCGGGTCGGGTCCCCCTAGTCAGGTGCCCCGACTCTGCGCCTGCGAGGGCCGAACGTCAACCGCACCGCGACGAGGACCGCGGCGAGCGCGGCGAGCACCGGCAGCACCCCCGCGGGTCCAGCGGGCGCTGCACCGCACCCCTCCGCCGCGCTCGCGGCCGCAACCGTCACGGTGGCGGTCGCCTTCTGCCCGGCGGAGTCGGTCACGGTCACGACGGCTGCTCCGGACGCCACGGCCAGCGCGTACCCCGCCTCGACGGAGACCGCCGGGTCGCTCGACGCCCACGAGTACGGTGGCACACCCCCGACGGCGACCAGGGCGACGCCGGCCCCGACGGCGAGGGTCAGCTCCTCGGGGGCCAGGATCAGCACCGGGTTCTCCACCGTGACGTCGACCACCGCCTGGCGCTGGAAGGCGTCCGTCACGACGACCTGCGTGACGCCCGCCGCCACGGCCGTCACCTTGCCGGTGGAGGCACCGACCGTCGCGACGGCGCTGTCCGCCGACTGGAACGTGAGCGGAGCCGCGCCGGTGGCCCACAGGCCGGCGCTCTCACCCACCGCGAGCGACAGGGAGGGCGGCGACACGGTCACCACCCCGGCCGCCACGCTCACTGTGATCGTCGCGGTAGCGCCGCCGCCGTCGTTCACGGTCACCGTCGCCTGCCCCGCGTGGCCGGCGGCGAGCCACCCCGTTCCTACCGGAGCTCCCGCGGTGTCCAGGTCTGCCTCCACCGCGACCACCGCCGGGTCCGACGACGTGATCGCACCATACGGCCGGACCCCACCGAAGGCGGCGAAGGCGAGGCGCCCTCCCTCCACCAGCGCTGCGCTCGTGGGGTGGACCCCCACCGGCTCCGGCTGCCCCGCGACGGGCGACTCCCGCACCGCAACCACGCCGATCCCCTTGATCTCGTTGGAGTCACGCGCGGTCACGAGCGCCACCCCCGGGGCCACCCCCGACACCACCCCACCGGCGACGGTCGCCACCCCCGGCGCGTCGGAGGTCCAGGTGCACGGCCCGATGGCGTTGGTACAAGCCAGCGTGACCTGCTCCCCCACCTCGAGCGCCGCCGTCGATGGGTCCACCCCCACCGTGTATGGGTTCAGCACCTGCGGGTTCTTGCCCTTGTTGAACTCCTCCACGTTGGACAGGTGATCGTTGTCCGGGTTGCCCAGCGGATCCGACACCGCGAAGCCGTGCTCCCACCGGTCGGCCATGCCGTCGCCGTCCACGTCCGCGTCCTTGCCGGCGGGGTTGGTCGCCCCCCGGTACTCCACCCGGTTGGGGCGTCCGTCCGCGTCGGCGTCCAGGTCGCCGTCGTCCACCGCCGGGTCGAGGGCAAACGTCCGCTCCCACTGGTCGGGCATGCCATCGCCGTCCGTGTCCGTGAGGGCGCCGTTGTGGCCAAAGGGGTCGGTCCCGAGCAGGTACTCGAGGTAGTGGGGGAAGCCGTCGCCGTCCGCGTCGACGAAGTGGTCGGCAACCAGGGGGTCGGTCCCCCAGGCGATCTCCCACGGATCGGGCATCCAGTCGCCGTCCGCGTCGGGGAGGTGCTCGTTGGCCTCGTGTGGGCTGGTCCCCGCGAGCCGCTCGATGCCGTTGACGAGGCCGTCGCCGTCGGGGTCCGCCGCCGCGTCGGCCGGGCTGGCCGGGTCGAGGCCGTGGTTGATCTCCCACACGTCGTCCATGCCGTCGCCGTCCGTGTCGATGCCGGCATCGCTCATGTGTGGGTCGTGGCCACTCAGGTACTCGCGCAGGTTGTCCAGGCCGTCGCCGTCAGGGTCAGCGCTGCCGTCCGGCATCACCGGAGACAGCCCGTTGATGATCTCCCACCCGTCGGGCATGCCGTCGCCGTCCGTGTCCGCCTTGGTCGGTGTGCTGCCGGCGCCCCACTCCGCCGCGTTGGTCGCGCCGTCGCCGTCGGCGTCTGCCGCCGCGTCGTCCTCGCCGATCAGCAGGCCGTGAGCGAGCTCCCACGTGTCGGGGAGCCCGTCGCCATCGCTGTCCTTGGGGACCGTGATCTCTCCACTCACCGCAGTGCAGGAGACGGCATCCAGCACGAGGACCTGCGTGGTGGAGGACGATCCGGCGCCGACGGCCAGGAACACGCCGGCGTCGTCCACCACGCCCACCCCCGGGTCCAGGGAGATCCAGGTGTACGGCGGGGTCCCACCGGACGCCTGGAGCTCCAGAGTCTGGCCGACGATCACCGTGACGGGGCCGGAGGGGACGAGAGCCAGCGGCTCAGGGACCGGCTCGCCGGAGGCCGGCAGGGGCGACAGGGCCCACAGGGCGGCGATGGTCGCCAGGACGGGGGCACGGGACATGCGGACACCTCGAGCGCTTGCGGGGGAGCGACGGCGTGCTTGGCTCAACATAACGAATCGGGACGCCCGATGACAGACGGCCGGCCCCGCGTGTTGCGGGGTCTGCCGCGGCGGGTAACTCAAGAGCCACCCCAGGACCAGGTCCCGACCCCGCGGGCCGTCACGGCAGCCGCTCCCGCAGCACGTCCGCCAGGGTGAGCCCCCGCTCGGCGAGCTCGTAGGTGACGCGCACTGCGGGCTTGCCGAAGTCGACCAGGCGCCGGAGGTCGATGGGCGTGCCCACCACGACGACGTCGCAGGGAGTCGCCTGGACCGTGGCCTCCAGGTCCCGCACCTGCTGCTCGCCGTAGCCCATGGCGGGCAGCACCGGGCCGGTCCTCGGGTACGCACGGTACGTGTCGGCGATGCGCGCGACGGCGTAGGGACGCGGGTCCACCACCGTCGCCCCGTGGGCCTGTGCCGCGAGGAAGCCGGCGCCGTAGGTCATCTCCCCGTGGGTGAGGGTCGGGCCGTCCTCGATGACCAGGGCGCGCTTGCCGTCCAGCGCCGCGGGATCGCTGACCGTGATCGGCGAGTCCGCCTCGATGACGACGGCCCCGGGGGCAGCCGCGGCCACGTTGCGCCGGACGATCTCGAGCGCGTCGGGCTCCGCGGTGTCCACCTTGTTGATCACGACGACGCCGGCGCGGCGCAGGTTCGCCTCCCCGGGGAAGTAGCGCAGCTCGTGCCCCGGCCGGTGCGGGTCGACGACGACCACCTCCACGTCCGGCCGGAAGAACGGCAGGTCGTTGTTGCCGCCGTCCCAGAGGATGACGTCGGCCTCCGCTTCCGCCTCCCGCAGGATGGCGCCGTAGTCGACGCCCGCAAAGACCGTGGTGCCCGCGGCGATGTGCGGCTCGTACTCCTCGCGCTCCTCGATGGTGCAGCGGTGGGTGTCCAGGTCCTCCAGGGCCGCGAAGCGCTGCACCCGCTGAGCCGCCAGATCGCCGTAGGGCATGGGGTGACGGACGACCACCACGCGCTTGCCCCTGGCCCGCAGCGCCTCGACGACCCTCCGCGTCGTCTGGCTCTTGCCGGCGCCCGTGCGCACGGCGCACACGGACACCACCGGCACGGACGCCCGCAGCATGGTCTCACGGGCGCCGAGCAGCCGGAAGGAGGCCCCCGCCGCCACCACACGGGACGCCAGGTGCATGACGTGCTCGTGCGTCACATCGGAGTAGGCGAAGACCACCTCGTCGACCGCCTCCTCGGCGATGATCGCCTCCATGCGCTCCTCGGCGGCGACGGGCACTCCGTCCGGGTACAGGGGGCCTGCAAGCGCCGCTGGGTACCGCCGTCCCGAGATGTCGGGGATCTGCGTCGCAGTGAAGGCGACGACACGGGCGCCCGGGTCACCCCGGAAGACGACGTTGAAGTTGTGGAAGTCGCGCCCGGCGGCGCCAAGGATCAGGATATTGCGCGGCGTTCCCATGGGACCCTCCTGGTCTGCCCCTTCCGAGTAAACCGCCGCCGACAGCGGGTCAAGAATCTCTCGGCGCCCCGACATCGTTGGGGGGGGCTGGGCGCGCACCGATGGGGCCGCCGGGGCATTGCCGAACCATGGGGGCGTTCCCTTGACGCGCCTGAACCCCATTAGCTAACTTGGGTTGGTCAGGAGGACCGCCATGAAGCCCGTGAACATCCACGCAGCCAAGACCCACCTCTCGCGCCTCATCGAGCGGGCCCGTGCCGGGGAGGAGGTCGTCATAGCCCGGGATGGCACGCCCGTAGCCCGCCTCGTCCCCATCGACCCGCTCCCGACGGGCAGGCGGTTCGGCGCCCTGAAGGGGATGATCGTGGTCGACGACGTGTTCTTCGAGCCACTCCCCGACGAGGAGCTGGCCGCGTGGGAGTCCTGATGCGCTTCCTCCTCGACACCCACGCCCTCCTGTGGTGGCTCGCTGGCGACGAGCGCCTCTCGATCCACGCCCGCGCGCTGATCGACGACGAACACAACGAGGTCCTGGTGAGCGCCGCATCCGCATGGGAGATCAGCACGAAGGTCCGACTCGGGAAGCTGCCCGGTGCCGTGGACGTGGCCGAGAGACTCGGAGACATCCTGCGCGACCAGGGCTTTCGCGAGCTGGAGATCACGGTGGAGCACGGTCGCCGCGCCGGGCTGCTCCCCGGCGCGCACCGCGACCCCTTTGATCGGATGCTCGCGGCGCAGGCCCAGGCGGAGGTCCTCCCCATCGTGAGCTGCGACCCGGCCCTCGACGGCTTCGGAGTCCGCCGCATCTGGTAGAAGTCGCCACCTTCGCCAAGGTCGCCCCGATGGTGCGCGGTCAGAGTGCCTCTGCCGCGACGTGTCGGTGGCGAGCAGTGGACAGGCGGCGGAGGAGCGTGCGGGATGAGGTTCGGGCAGATCCATCCACCGATCCTCAGATGCTTCGAGGACTACACCTTCGAGCCGCACCCGGCGGCGACGGCGCTCGCAGGGACGAACGGCGCGGGCAAGTCGACCGTCCTCGACGCCCTGCATCCCGCCCCCGAGTGGAGCCTCTCGGGCTAGCGGGATGGCACCGCTCCCACGCTGGTACATGGAGACGTTCGCCTGGAGAAGCGCGTCGCCGGGAGTATCGTGGACCTGCAACCCGCCGGAGCCTCACGCGCGGAGGGCGCACCGTATGAGCGTCGGCGCCACGCCGGGACGGCGGCAGGGAGTGTGGCGGAGAGTCGACCGCCGGTGCGGAGCCCGACCCGGGGGACTCCGTGCGAGGAATCGATTCAGGCGCCTCTCCAAGAGCCGCGAGACAGGCATCGCCAAACCTTGCTCAAGGGTCGGCGGGCGGCGCGTCCCCCGAGGCGCGGGTCATGGCACGCGCGACCAGATCGAGGATCAGGACCGAGACGTCTGAGCCGTAGAATCGGAGCGGTCTTGCCAGGCGCGTCATCATCCGAAGGAGCGCTACCCGCCGTTGGGGCTGCTCCTCGATGAGCTCCATAAAGTGCGACACGACCGACTCGGGCTCCAGATCCAGCGCCCATTCGAGGAGGTGGGGATCTTCGCGGAAGCCCATCTCGACGAGCCGGACCAACGTCGCCGGTGCATCGCGGTGAAGTCGCTCCATTGCCCCGAGCCAGGCGAGGCCCTTCTCGGCGCGGGCAGCGACCTCCGCTACCTCGGTGATGGGCGCCTCCGCCACCCACGCGTCACGCAAGGATCGTGGCCACGCCTCATGGCCGTCGGGTCGCGCAGCGGCGACGCGCCCCCACTCGAGCACCAGTGAGCGGGCGCCCATGCGGAGGGCCGTCTGTACGATCCAGTCGCGGGGCGATACTCCCATCAGGCTCGCGCGATCCTGCTCGAACGGTCTGATATGGGAGAGCCACGTGGGCCGCTCCAGCCCTTCGTCACTCCACTCGGCGGGCGCCGTGGCCCACCACCGCTCCAACCTGGCCTCGGCGACGGTGGCACCGCCCGTGGCAGGGTGCTCCGACAGGAGGCGGAGCCGCGTCGCCCTGCCGCCGTACACGAGGCCGTCACGATAGCCGAACTCCGCTGGGCCCAGGAACGGGTCGTCCACCGAGAGCCAGACCGCAGCGACGCGCTCCGCAGCCCCCACCTCCTTGCGCCGCGCCAGCCACTGCCGGCTCCTCGCGCCAGACTCGGTCGAGGTCCGCGACCCATCGCTGCGCGGTCCGAATCCCCTCCCCGTCCGCCGCGTGGGCGACGAGCCGAGACTCGATGGCAGTGACCACACCTGGCCTGTCCCGGCGCATGGCGAGCGCACGGAGCGCTTCGTCGGCACGCTCCGCGGAGACCTCATCGAGGGCCCGAGAGGCCCTCCACACCGACCGCCCGTGTGGCAGCTCGTGGATCCATGCGCGGACCTCGGGCGTCAGGTCCCGGGCCCCGACCTCGTGGAGCGCCACCCAGAGCAGGAGCGCGCGGCGCGTCAGGCCCTCGGAGCAGTCGAGCGCGGCGGCATCTGCGGGCAGGTGGAGGGGCAACCCTTGCCGCCGCGCGGAGCCCTGGCTGTATCGGAGCACTTCGCGAAGCCAGGCCGCACGCTTGCCGGCGTCATCGACGAGCGACGACCACTCATGGGGCCCCTCGTAGGCGTGGATGGACGTACGCCAGCGGGCAAACTGAGCGAGGGCCGCTTCGTCGGACAGCGGTACCCGCAACAGCTCCGCCGGGTCCCAAGTCTCCCCGAACCACAGGTCATCCGCCAGCTTCACGCGGTCCTCGAGCTCCGCGGTTGCCACCAAGCGGCCTGTCGTGGCGGCCCGGGCCCGCAGGGGCTCCTCGTCGCCCATCGCGTGCAGCAGCTCGGCCGCGCGCTGGCCGAGCCCGTCGAGGGCCACGAGCAGATCCCAGAGACCCACCGGCACATCGGCGGGCTTCGCCCTCCACTCCGCGCCAAGGACCCAGCACGGGATCCGCTCGTACCCGCCCGGCACTCGCCGCACAGGGTAGCTTGCGAGCACCTCGACGGCGTAGGCCTCCAGATGGCGGAGGAGCGCCCGCAGCTCGATGCGGCGCGCCAGCTCGACGACGACCTGCGGCTCAAACGGCCAGCCACCTGAGCCAAGTCGCCTGGTGTCCAGCGCGCGGATGAACCGCTCCTCGACTGATTGCGGTCCAACGGCCTCACACGCCCTCTTGAGGGCGTCCATGTCGATGGGACCGCGCAGGGTGAGAGAGACGGCCTTGAGGAGACCCCACGGCGCCGACGTTCCGCGGGCGAGTCCTCTCCCGAGCCACCGAAGTCTGAGCCCCGCCGGGAGAGACGACCACGGATGATCAGAGACGCTCGGCCTGACATGCCCTCCCTCGATGGCGGCCGGTTCGTCGTCATCCTCAGGATCGAGTGTGTACAGGGGCTCAGCCCTTGCGACGGCTGGAACGTCGTGCCCCGCGAGCAGCGCCGCCAAGGCGGAGTCCCCGGCACAGGCCGCGTCCTCAAGCGCCTCGAAGTCCTCAGGTCCCCACTGGGGACTGTGCTGAGGGCGTCGCCCACCAACCACCCAGCGCTCCATCTCTCGCGGGAACACTTGGACCGGACACAGCACCCCCACAAGCGTGTCCTTCGTTGCACCTGGGGTCCAGCAGCCCAGGGTCCTGTAGTAGAACGACATGCTCTCGCCACCGAGGTCAGCTTCCAGGATCGGCTCCCAAGCGTCGAGCACCGTCGCGACCCCTGGTGGCAGGTGGCCACGCAGATCCTGATACGGCTCGACAGCGTCGAGCGGAGGCAACAGGGCCGCAAGGCGCCCGGATGCCACCGGAAAGGAGCTCACCAGCTCGCGACTGAGCTGGACACCCAGGTGGTTCATGGGCGTCGATGCCACCCCACACACCGCAGCGGCCCACAACCCCGTGAGCTCGGCGCGTGCCCCATCGCGACTCGGTGCGAGCATCGTGGTGGTCTGGTCGATTGCGGACTCGCGAGACGTGGCGGCCATGAACGCGACAAGAACGCGCCCACCATCGACTGCCTGCATCGGCGGAAGCGCCGCCAGCCACGAGGCGAGGCGCTCGACCGTAACACCGAGCGCTGGCCACCACCGCGCCACGGCGATGGCCTCAGGGCTCCCCAGCCGGTGCCGCGGGAGCCCCGCACTCGCTGTCCCGATGGCCGCCCAGAGCCGCGCCATGTCCTCGTCCCCGGGGCTCAGTGAGCCGCCCCAGGTGGACTCCAGAAAGCCGACAGCCACCAAGCAAGACACCAGGGTCGTGCGGCCGGACTTCGCGGACCCTTGCACCGCTATGCGTTTGGACTGCTCGTCATTCCGAACCCGCGCCACGAGCTCGTCGACCGTCGTGATGGAGCCGTCGCCCTCCACAGTCAACGGAGGCGGGATCAGGGCATCGCCTGCAGCCACCCCGGTAAAGTCGCGGTGCCATGATCCGGCCTCCGGTGGCACTACGCACTCGAGCAGCCAACCGTGGAGCTCCGCTACGCTGACATCTCCGATGCAACGGGGACCGGCGCCGGGCGTGCAACGCAACAACGGGGAGCGGCCACACTCTCAGCGCGTGATCCTGCGGGCGCCGCTCAGCGGCGTGAGGCGATGGCCCTCAACGTGCGGCGGAGCAGGCCCGGACCCTCGTAGATGAGGCCGGTGTAGAGCTGGACCAGGCGGGCGCCGGCGTCGAGGCGGCGACACGCCTCGTCTGGAGAGTCGATGCCCCCGGCAGAGATGACGGGCAGCGAGGTGCGGCGAACGATGGCAGCGAGCACCGCCGCGGACCTGGCCCGGAGCGGCGCCCCCGAGAGGCCGCCCGCCTCACCCCGGGCCGCCCCACGTAGCCCCTCGCGGGACAGCGTCGTGTTGGTGGCGATCACCCCGTCCATGCCGGCCCCTTCCACTGCGCCGAGCGCGTCGTCCAGCTCCGCGTCCGTCAGGTCCGGCGCCAGCTTGACGAGCACGGGCACCCGCCGCGGCAGGGCATCCCGCGCGCCCCCTACGGCGCGCAGCAGCTCCTCGAGGGCGTCGCGGGCCTGGAGGCGCCGCAGGCCCACCGTGTTCGGGGAGCTGACGTTGACGGCCAGGTAGCCGGCGAGGGGGCCGAGCGCCGTCACGAGCCCCGCATAGTCCTCGGCTGCGGCCTCCAGGGGCGTGTCCTTCTGCTTGCCGATGTTCACGCCGACGACCACCCCTGCGGGCGGGTGGCGCAGGCGCGCCGCCACGACGCCAGCGCCCTCCCCCGGGAAGCCCAGGCGGTTCACGACCGCGCGGTCCTCTGGCAGGCGGAAGAGCCGGGGGCGCGGGTTGCCCGGCTGCGCTCGGGGAGTGACCGTCCCCACCTCCACGTGGCCGAAGCCCATGGCGGCGAGGCCGTGCAGCGCGAGGGCGTCCTTGTCGTAGCCTGCGGCGACGCCGACCGCGTTGGGGAAGGTGAGCCCAAAGGCGCTGACGGGCCGGCCAGGTCCGCTGAAGAGCGCACCCAGCACGGCGCGGCCTGACCCCAGAGCGCCGGCGAGGCGCAGGGCCCGCAGCGTCAGCCCGTGGGCGCGCTCGGGGTCGAGGCGGAACAGGGCGGCCCGCGCGGCGCGCCAGGCGAGCGTGCTCACAGGCTGGTCCGCGCGATGAACTCCCGCGCCGCCGTCACCTGCTCGGGGGCGACGAGGCCCCGCTGCTCCCAGAACGTGAGCAGGTCCGAGAAGCGCAGGACCGCGTGCATGGTGAAGCCGCTCTTCGCCAAGGCCTCCCGCGCCCCAGATTCGCGATCGATGAGGACCACCATGTCGCTCACCCGCAGGCCCGCCTCCTCCAGCCGCGAGACCGCCTGGAGCTTGCTCAGGCCGGTCGTCGCCAGGTCGTCGAGCACCACCGCCGTCTGGCCCGCCTCGAAGACCCCCTCCACGTCGGCGCCGGTGCCGTAGCCCTTGGCCTCCCGTCGGGGGTAGATCAGGGGCCACCCCCCATGGAGGCACACCGCCGTGCCGATGGGGAGCGCCGCGTAGGGGAGCGCTGCGACGCAGTCGAACGAGAGCCGCCTCATCAGCGAGACATACGCGTCGGCGACCAGCCGCATGAGGCTTGGGAAGCCCGCCAGCCGCCGCAGATCGATGTACATGGGAGAGACGAGGCCAGACTTGAGGGTGAAGGCGCCGAAGCGCACGCACCCCGCGTCGATGAGCCCCCGCGCCAGCGCCTCGGGCACCGCCGGCTCCGCGGGGCGCACGGCCCGGTGCGTGGCGATGGCGTCGCGCAGCGCCTCTGCGGCTGCCCGCGGGTTCGCCGCGCGCCCCAGCGCCCGGGACACGGGGATCAGCATCCCAAGGCCGTCGTCCCGCAGCCCCGCGTCCAGGGCCCTCCCGAGGTCGCCGCCCTGCGCACCGACCCCCGGCGCCAGGATCCACGCCCCGGGCGCCACCTGCCGCACCCGCCTCAGCGCGTCGACCTCCGTCGCCCCAACGACCAACCCCACGTTGGGGTGGCGGCTCCAGGACGCGGCCGAGCGGGCGACGTGCTCGTAGAGCAGCTCCCCACCAGCCAGGGTCGCCTCCTGGACCGGTGCGGCCCCGCGGTTCGAGGTGCGGCACAGCACGAAGGCGGCGTGCTCAGGGTCCCGCACGAAGGGCTCCACGGCGTCGGGCCCCAGGTACGGGCTCACGGTGACGGCGTCCGCGCCGAGCGCCTCGTAGGCTGCCTGGGCGTAGGCCTCCGCCGTGGAGGCGATGTCGCCGCGCTTGACGTCCAGGATCACCGGGATCTGGTCCGGGACCGCCCGGATGACCTCGCGGAGCACCGCGACCCCGTCGGCACCATAGGCCTCGAAGAAGGCGGCGTTGGGCTTGAAGGCCGCGGCGACGGGCGCGGTCGCCTCCACGAGCCTCATGCACCAGGCGCGGAGCCCGGCCACCGCGAGCACGTCCCCCGGGTGCGGGTCGATGCCGACGCATAGGAGCCCCACCTGCCGGACGCGCGCCTCCAGACGGTCGAAGAAGCCCATCACGCCTTCCCCAGCACCATCGCGAGGAGCGCCATGCGCACGTAGAGGCCGTACTCCATCTGCCGGAAGTAGGCCGCGCGCGGGTCGTCGTCCACGTCCATGGAGATCTCGTTGACCCGCGGGAAGGGGTGCATGACGATCATCTCATCCTTGGCCGCGCGCAGGGTGTCCGCCCCGATGACGTAGGCGTCGCGCACGCTCTCGTACTCGCCCTGGTCGGCGAAGCGCTCCTTCTGGACGCGGGTGACGTACAGCACGTCCGTGTCGGCGAGCACGCCGTCCAGGTCCCGGTGCTCGGACTGGATCACCTCCCGGGCAGCGACCTCCTCCACGACCTCGCGAGGCATGGCCAGGAGGTCCGGCGCCACGTAGCGGAGCCGCACGTCGAACTGGGACAGGAGCCGCGCCAGCGAGTGCACCGTGCGCCCGTACTTCAGGTCGCCGAGCATCGTGATGGTCAGGCCGTCGACCCGGCCCAGCTCCTCCCGGATGGTGAACAGATCCAGCAGCGCCTGGGTCGGGTGCTCCCCCGTCCCGTCCCCCGCGTTGATGATCGGCTTCTTCGCGTACTGCGCGGCCAGGGCCGCCGCGCCCGTCTCGGGGTGGCGGAGCACGATGACGTCCGCGTAGCACTCCAGGGTGCGCACCGTGTCCGGCAGGGATTCCCCCTTCGACACCGAGGAGTACCGCACCTCGTTGATGGGGATGACGCTGCCGCCGAGGCGCTCCATGGCCGCCGTGAAGGACGACGACGTGCGGGTGGAGGGCTCGTAGAAGAGGTTGGCGAGGACCTTGCCCTTGAGCAGGTCGAAGGAGCCGACCCGCGCGACCATCTCGCGCATCTCGTGGGCCACGCCGAAGACATACTCGAGGTCCGGGCGGCCAAACTGGCGCACCGAGAGGATGTCCTTGCCGTAGAAGGCGGCGTCACGGCGGTCGCCGAAGGGCACATACGGGCTCTGGGAGCGGCGCTCGGTCGGGGGACGGTAGGCCATGGTGTCCTCTCGGGTGTCAGGGTTGTCCGGCTCAGGGGGCTGTCTGGTCCGCGGCACGGGGCGCGGGCTCGCTGAAGTCTCTGGGGTCTCGGGGACCTCGGGCGCTACGGCCCACCGCGCACGTCGCGTCCGGTCCCCGGCGCGGCGAGCACCTCGCCGTCGTGCATCGCCTCCGCGCCCCGCAGCACCACGCGGCACACGCGCCCGCGCACCGCGCGCCCCGCAAACGGCGTCCACCGGGCGCGCGACCACCGCGGCACCTCGGGGATGCTCCACTCCGCGTCCGTGTCCACCTCGATCCACGTCTCCGGCTGCTCGGGCAGCCCGAACAAGCGCCGCGGCGCGTGGTGGAGCCGCTCCACCAGGTCCTCCAGCGTGAGGCGCCCCTCGTGGACCGCCGTCAGCAGGAGCGGCAGCGCCGTCTCCAGCCCGGGATAGCCCGGCGGGGGCTTGGGCCCGTCCTTCTCGGCGAGCAGGTGGGGCGCGTGGTCCGTCGCGAAGCAGTCGATGGCCGCCAGGTGCTCCCACAGGGCCTCGCGGTCCCGCGCCGTCTCCAGCCGGGGGCGCACCTCCGCCCTGCCCTCGCCGAGGCACGGGACGTCTGACGTCGAGAGCAGCAGGTGGTGCGGCGCCACCTCGCAGGTGACCGCCAGCCCCGCGTCCTTGGCGCGCCGGATGGCCAGGATCTCGTCGCGCCGCGCCACGTGGCAGATGTGGATGCTGCGCCCGGACAGGTGCGCCAGCAGGATGATCGCCGGCACGGAGCGCCCCTCCGCGTGGGCGACGATGGGTCGCCCCGCTGGCCACCGCTCCAGGTGGTCCATCCACAGGCTCAGGTCGTCGAGCCGCAGGGGGCCGTAGGTCTGGTCCAGGTACATCTTCAGGCCGACGGTCCGCTGGGCGACCGCCGCAGCCGCGGCAGCGTTGTCGGGGCCGGCGCCGACGAAGTGCCCATAGTCGCACCGCGCCTTTGCGCGGGCGGCCGCGTCCGCCAGCCCCAAGGAGGCGGCGTCGGTCACCGGGGGCGCGGTGTTGGGCATGGCGAGGACGGTCGTGAAGCCGCCAGCCAGGGCGGCCGCCGTGCCCGAGTCCCAGTCTTCCTTGTGGGTCGCCCCCGGCTCCCGCATGTGCACGTGCACGTCGATGAGCCCGGGGAGCCGGATGGTCGCCATGACGCCCTCGCCGCGGCCCCGCGTCCCCGGGGCGCGCCGCAGGCGGTGTATCACATCGGCGCGGGGCGCGGAAGGTGCCTCTGCGACGGCCGAAGCAACCACGTCGATGGGCGCGGCGGGTCAGGCGGGGATGAAGTCCTCGACGCGGAGCACGAGGTCGGGGAAGGAGGTGGGAGCGACCGTGTCGCCGCGCCCGTAGCGCCGCTCGTTGCGATACCCTTGCCCGTCGGGCTCCGTGAGCACGGACAGCGTGCCCGCCACGAGGTCGATGAGCCAGAGCTCGGGGACCCCGGCCGCGGCGTAGATGCGGGCCTTGAGAAGCCGGTCCTTGCGCTGCGACGTCTGGGCGACCTCCACGACGAGGAAGGCGGAGGACGGGTGGGCCTCGGGACCGAGGTCGGGCTCCACGACCATCAGGTCGGGCTCGGGCTCGGAGCTGTCGGAGGCGGCGAAGGGGAGCTGGGGGCAGAGTTCGGCCCGGGCTCCGAGACCCCGCACGAGCAACCCCGTGAGGCGCCTGATGACCCAGGCGTGCTGCGATCCTTGAGGGCTCATCTGGACGACCATTCCATCGAGGAGCTCCACCCGCTCGTCTTCGAAGAAGCCGAGCTCCACCATGCGGTCGTACTCCTCGCGGAGCAGCGGGCGGGGAGAGTCGGGGGCGATGAGGCTGAGGTTCAGCATGACCCCAGGGTAGCCCCCCAGCCCCGCGCCCGCAAGCACCCCTTGTGCGCCCCCGCCGCTTGCGATACACCCGCTCCACCCCCCGCGCGGGGTCGCCCAGCCCCCTTGGACCGAGGATCACGATGCGCGCACCGTTCATTGCGCTGGCGCTGCTCACCGCCTGCGCCACCGCCCCCCCGAAGAAGGAGCCGCGGCCCCACGCCGCCGCCGAGGAGCCCCAGCCGGACTTCGCGCCGGTCTCGCGCCCGTCGGAGACCGTCCTCCTGACCGGCGGCACCCTGCTGACCGCCGTGGGCCCCCCGGTGAAGGGCAACCTGCTCATCCGCGACGGGCGCATCGCCGCCATCTCCGAAGGCCCGCTGGACCCGCCGCCGGGCGCCCAGGTCATCGACGTCACCGGGCGCTTCGTGGCGCCCGGCATCATCGACAGCCACTCGCACATCGGGGTGTTCCCGGCGCCGGGCGACCCCTCCCTGGCGGACGGCAACGAGATGACCGGCCCCGCCCAGCCGGACGTGCGCGCCGAGCACGGCTTCTGGCCCCAGGACCCGCAGATCGAGCGGGCGGTGGTCGGCGGCGTCACGGCGGTCCAGGTGCTGCCCGGCTCAGGCAACCTCATCGGGGGCCGCAGCACGACCGTGAAGCTCCACCCGGGCATCTCGGCGCGGGCCATGCGCTTCCCCGGCGCCCCCTGGGGACTCAAGATGGCCTGCGGTGAGAACCCACGCCGCGTCTACGGCCAGCGCACGCAGAAGCCGTCGACACGCATGGGCAACATGGCGCTGTTCCGCGAACGCTTCCAGAAGGCCCGCGAGTACCGGGACACCTGGCGGCGGGCGCAGGAGGCCGAGCGGGACTGGCGCCGCTCGGGTCAGGGCGAGGACAAGCGCCCTGCCCCACCGTCGCGCGACCTGGGCCTCGAGACCCTCGCCGCGGCCCTCGACGGGCGCATCCTCGTCCACGTCCACTGCTACCGGGCGGACGAGATGATCCAGATGCTGGAGCTGGCCGACGAGATGGGCTTCCACGTCCGGTCGTTCCACCACGCCGTCGAGGCGTACAAGATCCGGGACGTCCTGGCCGCCCACCAGACGTCCGTGTCCACGTGGGCGGACTGGTGGGGCTTCAAGCTGGAGGCCAACGACGCCATCCCGCAGGGGGCAGGGCTCCTCGCCGAGGCGGGGGCGCGGGCGATCATCCACTCGGACTCGGCGACGGGGCTCCAGCGACTGAACCAGGAGGCGGCGAAGGCCCTCTACGCGGCGCGCCAGGCGGGCATCGAGGTGAGCGACGAGGAGGCGCTGCGCTGGATCACGCTCCACCCGGCCTGGGCGCTGGGCATCGACGCCCAGACCGGGAGCCTGGAGGTGGGCAAGATGGCAGACGTGGTCGTCTGGTCGGCGCACCCCTTCAGCGTCTACGCCCGCGCGGATCTGGTGTGGATCGACGGGGTCCGGGAGTGGGACGCGGCGCGCAAGGCCCCGCCCTGGAGCGACTTCGACCTGGGTGCCCTCCCCGGCGTCGAGGAGGGGCTGCGATGAGCCGATTGACGCTGCTCCTCGCCGTGCTGGTCATCGCAGCCCCAGCCCGCGCCGAGCGCCCCGAGCGCCCGGCGAGCCCCACCTTGCTCCGGGGCGCGATGATTCACCCCGTCTCCGGCCCGTCTCTGGTGGGCGACGTGTTGATCGGCCGCGACGGCCGGATCCAGGCCGTTGGCGCCTCGCTGCCAGCCCCGGCGGACTCCCGCATCATCGACGTCAGCGGCAAGGTGATCACCCCCGGGCTCGTCGACGCCTACACGCGTCTCGGTCTGGTCGGCGTGGTCGCCGTCGCCGGCACCAAGGACGACGACGCAGGAGGCGACCCGGTCCGCGCCGCCGCGCTCGCCGCCGACGGCTTCAACCCCGCCAACGTCGCGCTGGCAGTCGCCCGCGCCCAGGGGCTGACCTCCGTGGTCGCCGCGCCCACGGGGGGCCTCGTCGCAGGGCAGTCCACGTGGGTGGACCTGGCGGGCCCGTGGGGGGATGGGGTCGTGGTGCCAGGGTCCGTCGCCATGCACCTGGCGCTCGGCGAGGGGGCCGTCCCCCAGACCGGCGCCTCCCGGGGCGCGCTGCTCCTCGCGGTGCGGGAGCTCTTCGACGACGTGCGCTTCTACCGGGACCACAAGGCGCTCTTCGACGAGAACCGCTCCCGCACGTTGGCGGCGAGCCGCCTGGACCTGGAAGCACTGACGCCGGTCATCGAGGGGCGCCTCCCCGTCGCGGCCGTCGTGCGGCGGGCCAGCGACATCCTGGCCTTCCTGGACCTGGCCAAGTCCCAGGGGTTTCGCCCCATCGTCCTCGGCGGCAACGAGGCGTGGATGGTGGCGCGGCGCCTGGCCGCCGAGCGGGTGACCGTGGTCATCCAGCCCCTGGAGAACCTGCCCGCGCTGTTCGAGTCCCTGGGCTCCCGGTCGGACGCTGCGGCGCTGCTGCACGCCGCGGGCGTCCCCGTCGTGGTCTCCACGTTCCACGCGCTCCAGTACAAGCACGACGTGGGCACGCTCCGCCAGCTCGCCGGCAACGCCGTCCGCGCCGGCTTGCCGTGGGACGCCGCGCTGCGGGCGGTCACCCTGGAGCCTGCGACCCTTTACGGCCGGGCGGACATCGGCGCCCTGGAGCCGGGGCGCCGTGCCAACCTCGTCGTGTGGTCGGGAGACCCCTTCGAGCTGTCCACGGTCGCCGAGGCCGTCATCATCGAGGGGCGCGAGGTGCCGCTGCGCAGCCGCCACACGCAGCTCCTGGAGCGCTACCGCGCGCTGCCACGGCGGGACCCGCCGCCCTTACCCCGGGTGCTCCCCGCAGGTGGGCGCCCCTGACGTCCGCGAGGCCCTCTCCAACGCCCCCAGGGACGGGCGGCCTTGCGACCCAGAGGTGCGAGGAGTAGCCTCTCCGGCACGAACGCTCGGGGAGGTCTCCATGCGCCGTCTCATCCTGCTCCCTGTCCTGCTGGTCGCCTGTGGTGACGCGGATCCTGGCGCTGTGCTCGACGCCTCGGACAGCGGCGTCACGCCATCAGACACGGCCGTCGATTCGACGGACCCGATGGACGGGTCGCCAGACTCCCTCGATACGGCGTCCGAGAGTCCTGACGGCGCCCTGCCGGACGCGGTGGACGGGACCAGCGACACCGAAGCCGTCGGGGGAGACACCACGGGCGACGTCGGGCTTGATGCGGACAGTGACTCCGGAGACGGCGAGCCGGAGGACGGCGACGTGGACGCCGGCATCGTGCCCGTGGTCGTCAACTCGTGGGAGCCCGGCACTGCCTGGCAGGTGACGATCACGCCGGGCTCCGTCCTCGCTATGGAGGACGCGCTCCTCCCGAGCCTCGTGGACGCGGAGATCGAGGAGCTCCTGGAGGGTGGGGTCCAGATCCTGCTCCGAGACGACGCCACCCTGGAGCCGTGGGTGTACTTCTGGGGGGCGGGCGGGGCGGTGGCCGCGACCGGCTCCGTCACACCCGGAGAGCCGCTGGACCTGACCTTCACGGCCTGGTCCTCCCACCCCTGCATGGGGACGAACCTGGACGAGATCCACCTGCTGCTGGACGGCATCGACACGGACGGGGACGGGAGCGCCGACGTGCTGGAGGGCACGTGGGGGGGCAAGATCAGCACAATCGACGGAGACTGCATCTGCGACACCACGGAGTTCACCGCCACCGCGGCCGGTGTGCCCGACACGACGCCGCCGAAGGTCTCTGCGTCGGTCTCCGGGACCTGGCCGGCGCTGGGCTTCACGCTGTCTTGCGGCGAGCCCGTCGCGGGCACGGCCCTGGCAGCAGCCATCGATCACCTGGTGGATGACGAGAGCGCGCCCTTCAGCCTCACTTCGCTCGGCCTCGAGGGCCCTCCAGGGGCCGCGACCCGCTGGCGCATCGTGCCCGAGCCCGCCTACCCGCCGGGAGCCCAGCTCCTCGTGGCCGTCGCCCCCGTCGCCGATCTGGCGGGGAACGTGTCTCAGCCGGTCCCCGACCACGTGACGAGCATCCCGACGCTGCCGCCCGCGAAGCTCGGCGCCTCCTGGGACTTCTCTGGCGGCTCCCTCTTCCCGAGCAGCCCCTTCGTCGAGGTGACGCCCGCCTTCGGCACCGTCACGGCGCCGACCGGCGGGGCCATGGCGGTCATGTCAGTCGCCCCCGACGCCCCGACCGACCACGTCACCACGGCGGACATCCCGAAGTACAAGACCCTGCTGCGCGTCACCCTGGCCGTGGCGACCAGCGGCGACTGGTCCCTGGAGTCCACCAAGGCGTTCGCCTCCGTGCTCATGGCGGGCGCTTCGTCCACCGCCACGACCGGTGCCCTGGTCAGCGCCACGGAGGTCGAGCTGGACGGCGAGGTCTGGCAGGTCTCCCCCTTCGTGAACGTCGACGTGAACATCACCGACCTGGCCAACATGAAGGGCCTCCTGCGGATCGGGCTCCCCGTGCCCACCGAGCCGAACTGCCTGCCCTTCACTCCCACCGAGGGCGGGGTCCGCATCCTGATCGACCGGATCCAGGTGATCTGAGGCTCCCTTGATTTCGACCGCGCCCCCCTGCCACAGTGCGCCCCGCACCCTCAGCCCCGTTGAGCGACACCTCATGCAGCACCTGCCGCCCCTCGATGATGCCTCCCTGGAGGCCGCGCGCCAGAGCGCGGCGCCGCTCGCTGGGCGCCTGGGCCTCGGGGAGCGCCTGCGCTCGTTCACTGCACACGCCTGGCGCGGCCGCACTGCCGGCAAGCCGACGCTGCACCTGGAGGACATCAGCGCGATCCCCTTCGTGATGGACGTCCCCGGCGTCGAGGAGTACCAGCACCGCGCGCGGATCCGTGCTGGCGACGGCGACCTCTTCGTGACCGTGACTGCCGCCGCCGACGGTTACGAGCGCTACTGCCGGGACACGCTGCGTCTGGGCGCGCCGGAGCTCCTGCGCGCCGGTGGCGGCGGGAACCCCATGCAGGTCGCCCGAGCCTGCTCCGAGGGGGACACACGGAGCCACCTGGTGGCCCGCGCTCGAGCTGCCGGGGGCCTCTGCATCCACCCCTACATGGGCGTCGAGGACGTGTGGGAGCTGGCCGCCCTGGTGGCCGCCGGCTCCGGAGCCCCGGTGGAGGTCCTGGGACCGCCGCCGCCGGTCACCTGGGTCGCCAACGACAAGGCCCTGTTCTCGGAGGTGGTCGCCGCCGCCATCGGGCGGGACTGGATCGTAGAGACGACCGTGTCCGCAGACCCCGCGGTGCTGGTCGACGCCTTGGCGGCGACCGCCAGCCGGCACCGCCGCGTCGGTGTCAAGCGCACCCGGTGCGCGTCGGCCATGGGCAACCATGTCTTCCTCTCTGCGAACCTCCTCGCCATGGACCGCCCGGCCCTGCGCGCTACACTCGACGCCTTCCTGGCGCGCACCGAGTGGCCCCCTGGCGAGGAGGTGCTGGTCGTCGCCTGGGAGGAGACGGATCTCTCCCCGTCCACCCAGCTCTGGATCCCCCCGGTGGGCCAAGGCGCCCCCGTCCTGGAGGGCATCTACGAGCAGCTCCTCGAGGGCCCGGAGAAGGTCTTCGTCGGCAGCCGCCCGACCACGCTGCCGGCCCCGGTCAACGAGCGCATGGGCCGGGCGTCGGTCCTCGTGGCGGCCGCGCTCCAGGCCCTCGGCTACGTGGGGCGGTGCTCCTTCGACCTGCTGGTCGTCGGTGACCCCCACGGGGACTTCACGCTGCGCTTCGCCGAGTGCAACGGCCGCTGGGGCGGGACCAGCACACCCATGCACCTCGTGGACCGGGTCGCCGGGGCCCCGCGCCCCACCTACCGCGCCCAGGACGTGCTCCACGCCGGCCTTCGCGGGGCCTCCTTCACCGAGGTGCTCGCCTCCCTGGGCGACTCCCTGTGGAGCCCCGCCACGCGCACCGGGCGATTCGTCGTCTACAACGTCGGCCCGCTGGCCAGGCGGGGCAAGCTGGACGTGGTGGCGTTCGGCGAGACCCCGGAGGCCGCCGACGAGGCGCTGCTCGTCGAGCTGCCCCGGCGCCTTGGCCTGCGCTGATCGCGTGGCACCTACCGCGGATCCGCGACCAAGGTCAGGAGCCGTGACAGCATCCCATGGGTGAGCCCCCAGACCGTGTAGCCATCGTAGCGCCAGCTCGGGAGCCTCATGGGCACGGGCCCGAGCTTGTACTCGTAGGCGGTGTCCAGCTCACCCGACGCGACCCTGTCGAGCGGCAGCCACACGGCGGACTCCGCCTCCGGCCCCAGCTCCAGGCTCACGGGCGCAGTCTGCGCAAACACGAAGGGCGTGATCGCCATGGGGAGCACCCTCCCGCGGGCGATGGCGATCTGGTCGTCGCATCGGCCGAGCAGCCGCGCGGACGCCCGCAGGTCCACACCCACCTCCTCGGCCGTCTCGCGGATCGCCGTGTCGAGCAGGTCCCGGTCTCCCTCACTCGCCATGCCCCCCGGGAACGACACGTGCCCCGACCAGCGGTCGTCCTCCCGGTGTACCCGCCGCATGAGCAGCGCGTCCGGAGCGGCCCGCTCCCAGCGCAGCAGCATGGCGACCGCGGCGCGGCGGGGCGCCACGGCCGTCGGAATCAACCGCGGGTCGTGGGCGACCAGCGCGCGGGAGAAGGCATCCTGGGTGAGGAGCGCGGCCATGGCGGAAGTCATACCACGGGCAGGGTCACCGCCCAAGGGCCGTCGTGTCGACCCGCGGTTGACATCCCGTGGTCCGTGAACGATGGTTCGCACAGATCACCCACGGGTGCACCCCATGAGCCTCAATCGAACCCTTGCAAAGCTCCGCGATGATCTGCGTGCCCGCGCCGCCGTCATGGTGGCGCACCGCCAAGGCGCCGCGCACTTCCCCACCGCCGCGGCCCTCGCCGACCTGGCCCACGAGCAGCTCATCCAGACCTACGGCGAGGCGGAGCTGGATCAGTGGTCGACGTCCGAGCTGTGGAGCACCGCCTACGAGCTGCTCCACGCCGTCGTCCTCAACGCCGGGTTCAGCCGCGTCCGCCCACCGGTGGACACCCCTGCTCTGGAGCCCACGCCCGAGCCGCCCCGGGCGGCACGCACCACGCCGCGAGATGGCACATCGCAACCGCATGGCGCCCCCGCTCCCCAGGACGGGCACTGGCGACAAGCCCACGTGCGGATCTGCGTCGAGGCGCTCCCGCTCCCCGAGCAGCGCTTCCTCCAGGTGCTCCTGGAGTCCGACAGCGCCCCGATGGCACAGCGGGCCGCCCGGTGGCCCGAGGGCGACGACACCGCCCTGCTGGCGGCGACCCGCCAGCTCCTGGGGAGAGTCCGGGCAGCCATCGAGGCCCGCGAGGCGGCGCTGCGCGAGGAGGGCCTGTCATGAGCGCCATCCCCAGCCAGCATGGCAGCGCCCACGAGGACGGCCTGCTCGGGCTGGCGCTCGGGCTCGATGGGGACCTTCGCAGGGAGGACAATCTCCAGGAGATGGTGGCCCACTGCGAGCAGTGCATCAGCTCCGGGTATCGCACCCTGGCGGACCTGCGTGCCCTGTCGGGTGGCGATCCCCGCGCCGGCGCACGCCTGGAGCGCCTGCTGCTGGGGGGCATCGAGGCCATGGCGACCAGGGACCACACCACGGCCTACAACCAGCTCTACGGGACGCCCGAGGACGTAGAGGGGCCCCGCCCCCGGCGGTGGCTCGCGCTGGGTAGCCTTGCGGTGGTCGTGGTCTCCGCGGTGCTCATCGCGGTGACGACCGGGAAGGCGACGAGCCAGCGCGCCGAAGCGGCGGAGGCGACCGTGGAGCTCATCGAGGCGGGCGTCCCCGGGGAGCCGCGCGTCCGGCCGCTGACCACTCCGGTCTCCGTCGCGCCGGAGCACCTGCTGCGCCTCCGGATGCCGCTGCCCACGAGGGCCATCGGCTCCCCGTACCTGTGGCTCGGGGTGGTGACCGACGCGCGCGGGGGCCGCCCCCTCGTCCTGACCGCGTCACTGCCGGCGGACGCCGCATCCGCCGTCCGCAACGGCGTCCCCTGGAACGAAGAGCTCCACGTCCCGGGGAGCGACGGGACCACCGGCGCCATCGCGGCGGTGCGCCCAGGTGAGATGGCCGTGGTGCTCCCCGCAAGGCTCCTGACCAGGGGGGCGAACCGCGTCCGAGTCGTCGCGGCAACGTCCGACCCGGGCCAGGGCGCCATCGCGGCCCTCACGGCTGGCGAGGAGCCCACGCTCGACAAGGGGGTGGAGAGCATCGTGGCCAGCCGCCCACTCGAGATTCACGTGAAGGCCCCTCGACCACCCGAGCGCTGACCATCTCACTTCATGACGTCCTCGTAGGTGTCGTCCCCGATGGTGGAGGCGCGCTTCCCCGTGGCCAGCTCGAGCACGTCGAGGGAGCTCGTCCGCACCACGTAGACGTAGCGCTTGGACACCACCAGCTCGTCGACCCGATCGACCGCAAACAGGCGCCGCAGCTCGACGTCCCACACCCGGTTGCCCGTCTTGGCGTCGAACGCCGCCACCCGGTAGCCCTTGGTGCCCACCCCGTAGGCCGCGACATAGCGCCCGACGTTCAGGTCGTCCGCCTCGAAGGCGTCCCCCTGGACGGAGTTGGGGTCCACCGAGGGCACCGTGACGCGCCACGCCACTGCGCCCGACGCTGGATCGAAGCCGACCGCCTGGGGTACTGCCGTGCCGGGGCTCTTGACGCCGGCGGCCACCGCGGTCGATCCCACCCGCAGGACGCGCTTCGCGGTGAACCCGGGGATGGGCGGGGCCTTGGCCGCCGCCGCGACCCGGTCCTCGTTGCGGCGCCACACCGCCCACTGGGGGCACTGGGCCGGGCGCGCCATGGGCTCGGTCGCTCCCGTCTCGGGGTCCAGGCGCAGGGGGCGCTCGTCGATGACGTCCAGCCACGCCGCCTTGCCCCCGTCGATGACACACAGGTGCTGCACCTTGTCCGACAGGGTGACCACGCGCTCCACCCGCCCGTCCCGCAGCGCGACGACCCGCACGCGGCCGCGGGAGTCCGACACGAGCAGCCTCCCCGCCGCCACCGCGTAGCGCGTGTGCTGGTAGCCCTCCGTGTAGGTGCCCAGGTCCTCGACGGTCCACAGGGGCTCACCGCTGGTCGGGCGAAAGGCGCCGACCACCAGGTTGTCGTCCGGCATGGTGCGCACGCGGCCGATGACCGCGGGCTCTCCGGCGATGGTCACCGGCAGCGGGGAGCCGCCCACCGAGTCCCAGAGGGTCCTCTGCCCCCCCGCCTTCGCCACCTCGTTGACGATGCGCTCGCCGAAGGCGATGACCCCGTCCTTTCCGACCAGCAGAAAGACCGCCACGGCCCCCGTCATGATCACCACCATCAGGGCGGCGAGGACCACCCCACAGCCGCCGCGGGCGGCGGGCTTGACGACGAGCACCGGCGGGGCCTGGATGATGACCTCGGTGGGCCCCCTGGGAGAGTCCTTGGGGGGAGCCTGGGGCTTCGGGCGCTGGGGCTTCGGCTTGGGCTCGGGTGGGGGCGTCTTGGGCTGGAAGCGGCACCCGCAGTAGTCGCAGGTGACGAGGCCCCCCTCCTCGCGGGGCGGCAGCGATGCCCCGCAGCTCGTGCACTTCGGTGAGATGAGCCCCATGGACGCGCTCCGTTGGTGTCGTGAGCCCGGATGGTAGCACGGCGGCGCGAATCCTTCTACGCGGCTGCTCCGCTCGGGGCGCGCGCCCCGCTTCGCGGCTGGCGGGGCAACCCATTGAGATCATTCAGACCACCCCCCTGGCATGGCGCTGGCACTACAGCCCACCGACCGGAGAGTCGGAACACCCACGAAGGAGACCACCATGCTCTACCCAGCGCTCATCGCCTTCACGACCGTCGCCGTCACCCTGTCCGTCGCGTCCGTCTTGCGAGCCACCAGCCGTCGGCGTCGCCTGTGCCTCCCCCCAGGCGACGCCACGCCCGTGACGGTCCTCAAGCCCCTGTGCGGCGCCGATGACGCCCTGGAGGCCAACCTGGAGACCTTCTTCCAGCAGACCTGGCCGCACCTGGAGCTGGTGTTCGGCGTCGAGGGTGAGGACGACCCGGCCGTCTCGGTGGTCCGGCGCCTCCGCGAGCGCCACCCGGACGTCGCCTGCCGGCTCGTCATCCACGACGGCCGCCGCGCCCTCAACCCGAAGATCTCCAACCTGCGCGCCATGCTGGAGGCCGGCGCCCACGACGTGGTCCTGATCAGCGACTCCAACGTCGCCGCGCGCCCGGACTACGTCGAGGACATGCTCGCGCACCTGCTCCGCCCCAACACCGGCATGGTCACGAGCCTGTTCGCGGGCGTCGGCGAGCGGAGCCTCGGCGCCACCTTCGAGAACCTGCACCTCAACGGGCCCATCGCGGGCTCCGTCGCCGCCTCGGCGGAGCTGTCCGGGCGCACCGTGACCGTCGGCAAGTCCATGATGTTCCGCCGCTCCACCCTGGAGCGCCTCGGGGGCCTGGAGAGCGTCGCCACGCTGCTCGCCGAGGACTACGTGCTCGGGCGCATGTTCCGCGCCGCGGGCTACGAGGTCCGCATCGCCGGCACGGTCATCGACAACGTGTGCGCAGAGACGACGGTCCGCCGCTTCCTGGACCGCCAGCTCCGCTGGGGCCTCCTGCGGAGCCGCCTCAAGCCGCTGGCCTACCCCTTCGAGCCCCTGCTCTCTCCCCTGGCCGTCGCCGCCGCCTCGCCCCTGTTCGGGGTCGCGCTGTGGCTGCCCCTGGTGTGGGCCGTCGCCCTCTGCGCCGCCCGCGACGCCATCCAGTGGGTGCGCCTGCGTGGAAGCGCCGGGCTCCTCGCCGCCCTGCCCCTCGGCCCCGTCAAGGAGGCCCTCGCCCTCGGCGTGTGGGCCGTCGCCCCCTTCCACCGCCACGTCTCCTGGCGCGGCCGCCGCTTCCGCGTGAGCGCCGGCACCCGCCTGTACGCCGAGACCCCGGTCCAGGCCCCGCGGGAGCTGCGTTGCGAGGCGTGACGGTCCCTGCGGGCTCCCTGTACGGGTCCCGAGTGCCGTGCTAGGGTACGCCCATGGAGCCGAGGGACACCTGGAGAGAGATCTACCGACGCTTCGATCCCGAGCGCCCCGCCGACGACGCCGCATGGCGTGCAGCCCGCCCCCGCAGCCCCGCGTCCGACGTCATCCGCTTCCTCGATGCCCCGATCGATCCCGAGCCCATCATCCTGGTCGGCACGGTCGGGACGGGGAAGACCACGGAGCTGCTGCGGGTCGCCGAGGTTCGCTCCAGCAAGAACTTCGTGGTGTTCCTGGACCTCGTGCGGCACTTCGGGGACGTGGTGGGCGACACCGCCGCCCTGAAGCACGTGCGAAGCTGGGAGGTGTGCTTCCTCGCCGGGGTCGCGCTCCTGCGCGCCGCGCAGGAGCAGCTCGGCCATACCTGGAGCGACGAGCGCCTGGAGGCACTGGGCAAGGCCTGGCAGGCGGTCGCAGCAGAGACGAAGACCCCCGCACCGAAGGGCGAGATCGACCTGGCGGCCCTCGCCTCGGCGATGGCCGTCGTCGCCTCGGATGTGGTCCCCGGCGGCGCCGCCCTCCGTGGGGGCCTGCGGGTGCTTCAGGCCGCGGGGAAGTCGGCGCGCTGGACCCTGCCTCTCGGCCTCGCCCGCACGGCCCTGCCCGACCAGCGAGGCGAGATCCAGGAGCTGCTCGCCGCGGTCAACGCCCTGTTCTCCGACATCCAGAGCGACTACCACCGCGGCGTGCTCCTGGTCGTCGATGGGCTCGACCGGGTCAGCGACTTCGAGCACGCCAAGGAGCTGTTCCTCGAGTCGGAGCTGATCGGCCGCCTCGCGTGCGCCAGCGTCGTGTGCGGCCCCTACCCTCTGCGGCATCACATGTCCCTGGGCCAGCTCCGGCGGTTCCGCGTCCACACGCTGGTCAACGAGCCTGTCCTGAGCCACGAGGAGCCGGCGCGTCACGGCCCGGGCGTCGCCTTCTTCCGCGAGATGTTCGCGAAGCGCACCTCGGACCTGCCCGCGGAGCTGCTGGTCGGGCCGGCGGCCGTGGACGAGCTTGCGTACTACTCCGGCGGACGTGCCCGTGACTTCGTCCGTCTGGTGCGGGAGCTGGCGCTGCGAGGCATGGTGGACGACCTGCCGGCGGCGGACGACGCCGCGGTCCGGCGGGTCCTCGACGCCGCCCGCCTGTTGTGCGAGACGGGCCTCAATGAGGCGCACCGGAGGCTCCTCGTCAAGGTGGCGGACGACCCGCGGCACCTGTTGCCCGAGGGGCCGGACGTCTACGATCTGCTCCAATGGGACCGGCTCCTGCCGTACCCGAACGAGTCGGAATGGTTCTACCCGCACCCACTGCTGACCTTGCGCTTCCTGGCGCCGAGTGGATCCGCCTCATCTCCGCGGCGCTCGCCATCGGGGACCGCGGAGTCCTGATCCTCGTCGACGGCGCTCGGGACGACCACCTCGGCACGCTCGCGCGGCACCTGGCGCGCCGCTGGCCCGAGCTGCGGGTCCACACGAGCGCGGCCGAGACGCTCGGGGCGCCGGAGGGCTCGCTCGTCATCCTCAAGCCCCGCATCGGTGACGCGGAGCTGCTGAACCGGGAGCGGCCCGCGTTCGCCTCGCGGCATCTGCGGGTGATCCTCTGGGCGGACCGGCGGCGCTCCGTGACGCTGGCGAGGCGCGCGCCGGACTTCTTCGACTGGATCTCCCACCGCGTGGCGTGCCCGCGGGAGCCTCCCCCCTACGCGGTGGAGGGGTTGCGGCGCGCGGCCGACGCTGCCGGGGTGGTCTGGCGGGGGCCCGGGGCGCTGGAGGCCCTCGCGCTCGCGTTCCCTGGGGCGCAGACCGCAACGGTCCGGAGCCCGGAGCGCTGGCTGCGCATCCTCGATGGGCGTGATCGCCTGGCCGCCGCGGACCGGGTCGTGGCCACGGGGCTCGGACAGCCTCACCTCGTGCGCCGTGTCGTCTGGGCCGCCGAGGAGACGGGGCGGCGGGTCGTCCTCGTCGACCCGGCGAGCGTCCCGGGCGGCTTCCCCGTGGTCGACGGACGCCACGTCTCGCTGGAGGACGGGGCGGCAGTCGGCTCGGCCCTCGTCGCGGCGCTGGTCGGGCTGGAGCCGGACGCGGTCGCGCTCGCTGCGCGCTGCGGGGACGCCGTGAGTCTGGAAGAGCTCGCCGCGGACGACCCCGCGCTGCATCTCGTGACGGTGGCGCAGCGCGCGGGCGTCACGGAGCTGGCCGACGGTCGCTCCCTCCGCGCGACGACCCTGTGGCAGCGTGTCCACGGCGTGCCGGTGGCAAAGCCCGACGCGGGGAGTGAGGCCCCGGTGGAGCTGGCGCGGCGGCTCTTGGCGGAGGCCCACGGAGACCCGAGCGCCCTCCTCCCGATCCGGGCGCGCCTCGCGCAGACGGCGCGCGACGCTGGCACGCCGGGGCCCCTGCGGGCGGAGGCCGCGCTGCTGATCGCAGAGCTCTACGAGTCCGTGGGCGAGCTGGCCCTGACCGCGCGCTACTGCTTCCTGGGGCTCCGACACACGAAGGAGCCGGAGCTGGTCGGTGGCCTCGCCACCGTGGGTTCGCGCGCGTACCTGGAGCTCGGTGAGTACGACCGCGCCGTCCGCCTCGCGGGGCGTGCGTGGCGCGTGAGGTCAGGCTCCGGTCCGGGTGCCGGGCTCACCGAAGCGTATGTGACCTTTGCCGACGCTCTCCGCGTGACCGATGACGCCAAGACGCTGGAGCTGCTCGACCGGGTCTTCCTGGCGCAGAACCCGGCGCTTGCCGCAGGGGCACACCGAGTCGCGCGTCGCCGCAGGGGCACCAGCATCGACGCACGGGTGGCCGAGCTGGTTGGTCACGTTCGGCGGCTCTACGACACGGCACGTGCCGCCCACGGCGACAAGCGCCTCACGACCATCGAGACTGGTCTCCTGGCTGGCAGGGCTCTCCTCGATGCCGGAGACCTCCAAGCCGCCCGCGACGTCCTGCAGGACGTCGAGGACGCGGGCCGGGAGCTGCTCGCCGAGGGCCACCCGCTCGCCACGGGCCTCCTCCAGGCCCTCGGCCGCCTGAGCGCCGCGGAGGGCGACCCCGAGAGGGCGCTGGTCCTGTTCCGCCGCGCCATCTGCATCGTCGAGGAGCGCCTCGGCGGAGCGCCTCACCGCCTGGAGGACCTCCACCGCGACTGCGCCCGCGCCCTGGCGGACCTCGGCCGCCTGGACGAGGCTCGGGCGGCCCTGGAGCGCGCCATCGCGCTGAAGCTCCGCGTCTCGGGCCCCGACTCGGTCGGGGTCGGGGTCCTGGAGCACGAGCTGGCCGCGCTCCTGGAGCGCCAGGGTCACCGGGACGCTGCCATCGCGCAGTACGACCGGGCCCTTCAGACGCTCGACCGGGCGGGACACCGGCGCGGGAGCCGCTTCCTGACGGCGAGCCGAGCCCGCCATCACTTGCTGCACACCGCGGGGCGGCTCGAGGAGGCGCTCGCGGAGTCGGATCGGGCGCTGGCCGTCGCCCCCTCGGAAGGAGCGGATCCCAGTGTGCGTGCCACGGTGCTGGTCGAGCGGGGCGAGACGCTCCGGGCCATGGGGCGCCACACCGAGGCGCGAACCTACTACCAGGAGGCCCTCCGCACCCTCCGCGCTCAGGGCACCGAGCGCGCAGGCGACATCGCCCGCGTCCTGGTCGCCTTGGGGACGACCTGGCTCGCGGAAGGAGACACGGCCAGCGCGCGGGCGTCGCTGCACGAAGCCATCGCCGCGGAGGAGAGCGCTCCCGCGCCGGACCAGCGGACGCTCCAGACTGCCCGGCGGCTGCTGGAGCAGATCGTCCCTGGGTGACCTCCAGCTCCCTTCCACGCCCCCGGTCGCTCTGCTAGACTCCCGCCGCACCTGGAGGCGCAGACATGGCAAACTTCTTCAAGGACAACGAGGATCTCCGCTACTACGTCGAGGAGGGCATCGACTGGGCCCCCCTCGTCGAGCTCACCGAGTGGGGCTTCCGCTCCCCCGACGGCTTCAAGAGCACCGAGGAGGCGGTCCAGTTCTACCGCGAGGTCATGGAGATGGTCGGGGAGCTGGCCGCCGAGGAGGTCGCCCCTCGCTCGGCCGCCATCGACCGGCAGGGCATGCGCCTCGCGGACGGCCAGGCGACCCACCCGCCCGAGTTCGACGCCATCTTCAAGAAGATCAAGGACATCGGCCTGCACGCGCTCACGCTGCCCCGGGAGCTGGGCGGCATGAACGCCCCCATGGTCGTCTACATGCTGAACTCGGAGCTGCTGGGGCGCGCCGACGTGTCGGTGATGGCGCACCACGGCTTCCACGGCGGCATCGCCATGGCCATGCTCATGTACTCGCTGCAGGAGGGGACGACGACCATCGACCCCGCGACAGGCACGCTGACCGACACGCGGTTCGGCGACGCCATCGCCGAGATCGCGGCGGGCGAGGCGTGGGGCTCCATGGACATCACCGAGTCCGACGCGGGCAGCGACATGGCGGCCCTGCGCGCCCGGGGCGAGCAGGACGCGGACGGCACCTGGCGCGTGACGGGGCAGAAGATCTTCATCACGTCCGGCCACGGCAAGTACCACTTCGTCATCGCCCGCACGGAGAAGCCCGCGGCCAGCGACGACCCCATGGCGGGGCTGGCGGGCCTGTCGCTGTTCCTGGTGCCCATCTACGAAGATGGCCCCGAGGGGCGGCGGTGGCTGGCGACGGTCAGCCGCATCGAGGAGAAGCTCGGCCACCACGGCTCGGTGACGGCGACCATCGACTTCGACGGCACGCCGGCGCACCTGGTCGGCAAGCGCGGCGAGGGCTTCAAGCTGATGCTCCTGCTGATGAACAACGCCCGGGTCGGCGTGGGCTTCGAGTCGCTGGGGCTGTGCGAGGCCGCCTGGCGCCTGGCCCGCGCCTACGCCAGCGAGCGCCGCAGCATGGGCAAGACCATCGACCGCCACGAGATGGTGGCCGACTACCTGGACGAGATGCGCACGGACATCCAGGTGATCCGGGCCATGGCCGTCGACGGGGCCTACTGGGAGGAGATCGCCCACAAGAAGGACCTCTGGGCGCGGCTGCTCGCGGAGCCCGGGTCCCTGGAGCAGAAGCGGGCGCAGAAGGAGGCGCGAAGGGCGCGGCGGCGGGCCCGGCGGGTGACGCCCCTGCTCAAGTACGTGGCGGCGGAGAAGGCCGTGGAGATGGGGCGCCGCTGCGTCCAGATCCACGGCGGCGTGGGCTACACCCGCGAGTACGGCGCCGAGAAGCTGCTCCGCGACGCCATCGTGATGCCCATCTACGAGGGGACGAGCCAGATCCAGGCGCTGATGGCCATGAAGGACGCGCTGGTCGGGGCCATGAAGCGCCCGCAGGCCTTCATGCGGGGGCTCGCCCAGGCGCGGTGGCGGGCGGTGTCCGCGCGGGACCCGCTGGAGCGGCGCGTGGCGAAGCTCCAGGCCCTGGCCTTTGGCGCGCAGCAACACCTGATCTCGCGGACCGCGCTGCACAAGCTGCGATCCCTCGGGGGTCAGCCCATCGGGGCGTGGGGCCAGGCGCTCAAGGGGTGGGACCCCAAGCGGGACTTCGCGCTGGCCATGCTGCACGCGGAGCGCCTGACGCGCCTTCTGGCGGATGTGACGGCGGCGGAGATCCTCCTGGAGCAGGCGACGGCCCACCCGCACCGGCGCGAGGTGCTCGAGCGGCACCTGGAGCGCGCAGAGCCTCGGGATCGGTGGCTGCACGAGGAGATCACCACCACGGGGGACCGGCTCCTGGCCACCCTCGCGCCGGAGACGGAGGCCAAGGCGTCCGCCTGACGGGCGCTCGGCAGGCCGCCCAAGCGGAATGCGCCGGCGCCACGAGCGCGTTGTTCCCTGCGGCCGTGTCCTTGCCACCTCCCGGGAGCGCCATGACCACCCACCGCCCTCGACGACGCTCGGCGCAGAGCCCAGAGGACATCGCCGCGCGAGCCCTCCGCGAGCTGCGCCGCCTCGGCCGCGCCCTGGCGGAGGCTCACGGTGTCGCGCCCGGAGACCCGCTCCCGCTCGAGCGCCTGACGCTGCCCGTCCAGGTCGCCCTGACAGTGCCCGACGGCGCGTCCCACGACCACGTGGACCGGGCCGACGCCGCCCAGCTCGTGCGGGACCTGGGAGCGCGCCTCTCGGAGGGGCTCGAGGCGCGGATCCCCTTCCGCCCGGGCACGGTCTACTGCTTCTTCTGCGAGTCGCCCGAGTGCGCCCACGCGCGCCAGCCGGACCGCACGGCCACGTTCCGGGGCTACACCCCCGTCGGCAAGCCGGCGTGGCAGACCCTGACCAACCTGTGCATCGAGCGCGGCGACGAGCGGGTCGACCGCCTGTTCGGCGACCGCCCCGACGTGGTGGCGGTGGTGCAGGAGCCCGGCGAGCTGACGGGCGGGTTGCTGCCCTCGTTCGGCAAGGGCAACCTGGGCTTCCATCTGCTGGGCCAGGTGGTGGCGGGGCTCGTGCCCGAGGACCTCTACACCTCTGAGACGCCGGCGGATCACCGGGTCGCCCTCACCGTCCAGCTCCTGGAGACGCGCATTGGGGGGGCGCGCCGGCTGCGCCTCAACCTCATCGGGGTGTCGGCGGAGCAGGTGGCCCTGCGCGCCGCGGACGGGGACGAGCGGGGACCGGCGGAGAGCCTGCGCCGCACCCTGATCGCCACCCGCGAGCGCCTCGACTCGCTCGGGCGCCGGGCCTGGACGACGGAGCGGCGAGGCCACCCGGTGGACCTGGAGGCGGACGCGCGCCCCCTGCTCTTCCGGCTGCGCGGCGACCTGGAGCGCATCTTCCGCCCGCTCGCCCGGCGCACGCACCACGCGCAGGTGCGCCACGTCCAGGGGGACCGCCCGACCAGCGTGGCGGTATCCGACGCGATGACCGCCCCCGAGGAGCGGCTGCTGTGGGACACGGAGCGCAGCACCGTCGTGGTGCTGGGCCCGAAGAGCCGCGCCCACGTCTTCACCCAGGAGGGCCGCCACGTGACCAGCCTGTTGCTGCGCCCCGGGGAGGTGGACCGCAAGGCCGGCCGAGCCCGGTGGCGGCCCATGGTGCGCGAGCAGATCGCCAGCTTCCGGTCGCGCCTCGAGGTGTAGCCGGGGCCGTTCGGGCGATGGCTACCAGGCGGCGGGGCGCGGGGCGGCGACCTGGGCCGCCGGCTCGCCACGGACCCGGACCAGCTCGGCCGGCCAGTCGAGGCCGTCGCCGACCATGTGGACGCGGTCGTCGGGGATCTTCGCGCCCCGATAGGCGAAGCGGTCGGTGGCGGCGTTGCCGTAGGCCGCCCGCACGACGAGACCGGCGCGCCCCTGGAGGTCGGTCAGGACGTCGGCCTTGAACCGCCCGACGAACGCCTCCACGGGGACGGTCTGGCGCATCTGATCGGTGAAGCGCACCACCCCGGGGGGGAAGCCCTGCTCCCGAAGCCACTGCACCGTCAGCCGCCGCAGGGTGTCCGGCCGCCCCGTCAGGTAGACCGGCAGCACCCCCCGCTCCGCCCAGGCAGCGACCACGTCGCGGGCCCCGGGCCAGGCGTCGGGCTGCTCGGGGCTGCCCAGGGCCTCGGTGGCGAGCTGCTCCCACAGCTCGTCGTCGCCGGTGGTCAGGGTGCCATCCACGTCGAAGATCGCCACCTCCGTACCCCGCGGCAGCACCCACAGGCTGAAGTCCGCGGCCGAGCGATCCCCGTGGACGAGCAGGCGCACCGCGTGGCGCCCGGCCGGGAGGTGGCGCGGGGCGGGGATCTCCAGCAGCACCCGGCCCCCGTCGTCCGGCGTGCCGAGCAGCGCAGCGTCGAGGTCCCCCTCGCGGCTCGTGCGCACCACCCCGAGCAGCTCCCAGGGCGTGCAGACGTTGCCCCGCTGGACGAGCACGTCCACGTCCTCCTCCTTCAGGTCCTTGTCGGCGATGCCATAGGCGATCTTCCCCACCAGGATCTGCCGCCCATCAGGGGGTGTGACCACGTCCTGGCCCCGGTGGTTGGCCCCGCCTGCGGCCCAGAGCAGGGATCGCTTGCGGCGGAACCCGCGCGCCGAGGGCTCGACGTCCGGCGGGCAGCGGAAGCCCGCGGCGGTGAGCGCCCGCACCCAGACGGACTCGCCCGGTGGTGCGCTGCGCCCCTCAGGGGCGGCGGCGCAGCTCCAGACGATGACAGCGATGCCGATCACGAGGCGAGAGTTCATGGCCCGCGAGCATACGCGGGAACGCGTCCCCTTGACAGAGGCCCGCAATCCTGGTCGCCTCTGCGCTGCCGAAGCGGTCGGCCGTATCGCCGCCTGGCGCAACGCCGCCGTCCCCAACGAACCGGAGGCCCCGTGACCCGAGCCCCGCTCATCGCCCTCGTGGCGCTGCTCTCCGCCTGCGCTGGGTCCGGGGAGCCCTCTTCACCCGGCGCCGGCAGCGACGCCGCCGGCACAGGCAGCGACGCCGCCAGCGCGGGACCCACCGCGGTGAAGGCCCCCGACGGCACGGTCGCCGTCGCCGTGGTGGTCCCGGCCGGAGCGGGCCCCGCGCTGACCCTCGCCGCGGAGGACCTGGCGGGCGCCCTGGCGCAGATGGTCGGCGCCCCGGCGAAGGGGCCGGTGGCCGATGCGGAGGGCCCGGCGATCCGGGTTCGGACGGACGGCGAGCCCTCGCTGGGCGCCGAGGGCTACCGCTTCGAGACCTCCGAGGGCATCACCGTCGTCGCCTCGACGGAGCAAGGCGCCGCCTACGGTCTCTGGCACGTGGCGCGAGCCCTGGGCGTCCGCTGGCTGCGCCCCGACGACACGTTCATCCCGTTGGCCCCTGAAGCCACCCTGCCGGCCCTGCCCGCGGAGCCCCAGGTGCCCCACTTCGCCCTGCGCGGCTTCCACGAGCACACCCAGCACCCGATCCCCATGAGCGACTACCTCCTGCGCCCCGGCAACGCGGACTTCCGCGCGCGGTTGGGAAGCTACGCCCGCTGGATGGCGCGCAACCGCCAGAACGTCCTCTTCTTCCACATGCTCAAGACCGTGGACCTGGACGCCTGGGTGCCCTACATGGCCGACTTCACGGCGGAGGCCCGGGGGCTCGGGGTGACCGTCGGCGCCATCCTGAGCTTCGCCGACCAGCAGCAGAACAACTTCAAGCTGGTGCGGGAGGACGCGGTGGACACGACCGGAGCGCCGGTGCCCGCGGACATCCAGATCCAGCAGGGCCTGGACCGCGTCCTGGAGGCGGGCCTCGGGCGCGTGGGCTTCCAGTATGGGACCAGCGAGTTCACCAAGCCGACGGACGCGACGGCCCTCGGGTGGCTGGACGTGGCGGTCAAGCACCTGCAGGCGAAGCACCCGGACGTCGTGGCGAGCGCCTGGATCCACATCACCTGCTCCCTGGAGGCGGAGGCCGGCGGCAAGTACTTCCACCTGCCCCTGAAGTCCGACGGGGCGCTCGGGGCCTTCGTACACACCACCATGTTCTACGACGCGGACCACCCGGCGCCCGTCTACGACTGCGAGGACTTCCACCACCAGAAGGAGTTCATGGACGCCTCGGGGACGACCCGCGAGCTGACCTGGTTCCCCGAGTCTGCCTGGTGGCTCGGCTTCGACGACAACGTGCCCCTGGCGCTCCCCATCACGGGCTGGTCTCGGGAGCACGACGTGAGAAAAGTCCTCGCGGGGCGGCCCGTGACCGGCCACGTCACGTTCACGACGGGGCGCGAGTGGATGTACTGGCAATATGATCACTACCTGACGGAGCTGACCTGGGACGGCGACCTGTCCTGGGCAGACTACCTGGAGAGCCTGACGCCGCTCTACGGCGAGCAGGGGCACGCCGTCGTCCTGGCGCTGGCGGGACTCACCGAGCTCCAGCGGCAGGCGCTCTATGAGGACAACCCGCTCCTGATCTTCTACCTGGCGGGGGAGCTGCCCCAGGACGAGATTGGCGCCCAGGCCGGCATCCTGGCGCGGCGCCCGAAGCTCCCCTACCGCACGGTGGTCGGCTACACGGACGCGGAGCTGGCCGCCTGGAAGGCGAGCGATCTGGATCGCCTGCACGCCCTGCGGGACGCGGTGGCCCCGCTGATCGCGCCGCTGCCCGAGGTACTTGCCGAGGGGACGGAGCAGCAGCAGCGGCTCTACCGCGAGGCCCGCAGGACCCTGTGGACGTTCGGACAGCGCCTGGACCACGTCATCGCGCTCTACGAGGCGGTGGTCGCCGTGCGCGCGGGCGACCGGGCCGCGGCGGAGGCGGGGCTGGCGACGGCGAAGGGAATCACCGCGGCGGTCACGACCGTGCTCCAGGCGGCCGAGGCCGACTATCAGGACCCGGTGGCCATCCTGGCGCGCGACAAGCCGGAGACCCTGACCTCGTACCCCTACGGGTATCTCGCCGAGACCAGCGCGGGCTTCTTCTGGAGCCGCCGCGACGACCAGCTCGCCGGGCTGATCGCCGAGGTCTTCGACGCCGCAGAGCAGGCGTGGTCGGCGCCCGTCGCCCCCGTCTGGCCGACGGTCCCCGCACAGACGACGCTCCAGGAGCCCCAGAACCCCCTGGCCGGCGCGGTGCTCACCGGCTTCGTGCCGCGTCTCTTGCTGGGCGTGTCTGCCCGCGACGGGGCCTCCCTCACCGTCGCCCTCGCCCAGGACCACGACGCCAACGACCTGCCGGACGGCGGCACGGAGGCCCAGGTCGCGGGTACGCTGGGGGCCCAGGGCTGGGAGGGCACGGCGCCCACCTACGACGTGAGCGTCCGCGACCAGGCCGGCCAGTCCATCGGCACGCTCACCATCCACGACGTGGTGCTTCGCTCCGACCTGGCAGAGACCGGTGGCGCCCTGAGCGCCACCACGGCGGAGCTGGGCGGCTTCATCGCGGCGTCGAACCTGGTGGCGCTGGTCATGAGCGTGGGCGGCATCGACGAGGAGGGCGCCCGGAACCTCATCGCGGGGGTGTATGGGGTGGAGACCCTCCCCGACGACCTCCCCATGCGCTTCGGCTTCGTCCTGGGCGGGCCCCTCCCCTAGCCGCGGCCAACTTCCGGGTTGAAGCGACCTTTCGATTTGCTACCATGGGTGGAGACTCACAGGACCCGCTCCCAAACCGCGCCGTGGCGCCGGATGCCTTCGCGGTGGAGCGGCGGGACCTGTCAAGACCCACCCGGAACGCGACCAGGAGGCGCTCATGTTGCTGCAGCAAGGGGATCCCGCCCCGGACTTCATCGCCGAGGACCACCTCGGCAACACCCACGCCCTGCGGGACTACGAGGGGCGCACGGTCGTCCTGTGGTTCTACCCGAGGGCGGACACGCCGGGGTGCACGGCAGAGGGCTGCGGCTTCCGTGACAACTACGACGAGTTCAAGCGCCTGGACGCGGTGATCCTGGGCGTCAGCTTCGACACGGCGGCCGACAACGCCGCCTTCGCCACGAAGTACGGCTTCCCGTTCCCGCTGCTCTGTGACCTGGGCCGGGAGCTCGGCCTCGCCTACGGCGCCTGCGACGATCCCTTTGCGACCTCCGCGCGCCGCATCGCGGCCGTGATCGCCCCCGACGGCACCATCCAGGAGTTCCACAACGCCGTGAACGCCCGCACCTTCCCCGCGGAGCTGGCGGCGCGGCTGTCCGGCGGCTAGCGAGCCTCTCCGCCCGTCGGGGCGCTCCCCGCTTCGCAGGCCGGTCGAATTTCGTGACAATTTCGTGCGCTTGTCAATTCGCCCTGTACTTGAAGCCAAACTGTGGATAATGCGCTACGACCCTTCGCCAGCGGGGCCGGTCGCCGTGTGGCGGCCAGCGCCGCGGCGCCGTCCCGACGCCGGACCGGAGGACTTCGAGCATTGGCAAAGGCTCCCCGCACGTTTCCGAAGATCAAGAAGATGCGCCTCCACGGGTTCAACAACCTGACGAAGACGCTGAGCTTCAACATCTATGACATCTGCTACGCGGTCTCCCCGGAGCAGAGGCGCCAGTACATCGAGTACATCGACGACGTCTACAACGCGCACCGCCTGCGCGAGATGATGACGGACGTCTCGCGGATCATCGGCGCGAACATCCTGGACATCTCCCACCAGGACTACGACCCCCAGGGCGCCAGCGTCACCATGCTGATCAGCGAAGAGCCGATCCAGCAGGAGCAGAGCACCCAGCCGGATGGCGCGGCGGAGGGAGCCGAGGGGGCCGACGGTGAGGAGACCACTGAGGCCACCGAGCCGGTCCAGGACGCGGTGGTCGCGCACCTGGACAAGAGCCACATCACGGTCCACACCTACCCGGAGAGCCACCCGGACAACGGCATCAGCACCTTCCGGGCGGACATCGACGTCTCCACCTGCGGCCAGATCTCACCGCTCCGGGCGCTCAACTACCTCATCCAGACCTTCGAGTCGGACATCGTGACCATCGACTACCGGGTGCGGGGCTTCACGCGGGATGTGCAGGGGCGCAAGTTCTTCATCGATCACAAGATCCACTCGATCCAGGACACCATCTCCAAGGGCTACAAGAACCGCTACCAGATGATCGACGTGAACGTGTACCAGGAGAACATCTTCCACACGAAGATGATCCTCAAGGACTTCGACCTGGACAACTACCTGTTCGGGGTGACCAAGGACGACCTCAAGCCCTCCGAGTCGCGCACGATCAAGCACCGCCTGCGCCGGGAGATGGCTGAGATCTTCTACGGGCGGAACATGAAGGACCCGGCCTGACGAGCCGGCCTGGGTGGGCCCGCCTGGCGGTCGACCCCAGACGCCTCCCCAGACTCCCCCCCGGGTCGCTCTTCAGCGCAGCAGCTCCCCCGCCCGCGCCCGCTTGACGAAGTGCCCGCCGCCCGCCGTGACCAGGGTGCCGTTGTCCGCGATGACGCGCCCTCGTGACAGCACCACCTCGCTCCAGCCCGTGACCTCGAAGCCCTCGTAGGCGCTGTAGTCGACGCGCATGTGGTGCGTATGGGGGTGGTTGATGCTGATGGTCTCCTTGCGGTTGGGGTCGAAGACCACGATGTCCGCGTCGCTGCCGACGGCGATGGTGCCCTTGCGGGGGAAGAGGCCGAAGGTCTTGGCCGCCGCCGTCGACGTCAGCTCCACGAAGCGGTTGAGGCCGAAGCGCCCCTGCACGACGCCCCCTGTGTAGATGAGGCTCATGCGGTTCTCGACGCCGGGGGCGCCGTTCGGGATCTTGGTGAAGGACTCGCGGCCGAGCTCCTTCTGGTCCTTGAAGCAGAAGGGGCAGTGGTCGGTGGCGACCGCCGAGAGATCGCCCATGCGCAGGCCCTGCCACAGCGCGCCCTGGTTCCACTTCTCGCGGAGCGCCGGCGTCATGACCCACTTGGCCCCCTCGAAGTCCGGGCGGTCGTACCAGGTCTCGTCGAGGAACAGATACTGCGGGCAGGTCTCCGCCATGACGTTGACGCCCCGGGCGCGGCCGCGCTTGACCTCCTCCAGGGCGTCCGAGCACGACAGGTGCACGATGTAGAGCGGGACCCCTGCCACCTCGGCGATGGCGATGGAGCGGTGGACGCCCTCGGCCTCCATGCGGGTCGGGCGGGTGTGGGCGTGCCACCGGGGCGCGACCTTCCCGTCGGCGACGGCCTGGCGGATGATCTCGTCGATGACGATGCCGTTCTCGGCGTGCATGCAGATGCGCGTGCCGTTCTCCCCCGCCTGGCGGAAGGCCCGGTAGAGGGTGCCGTCGTCCACGTACAGCACGCCCGGATACGCCATGAAGAGCTTGTAGCTCGTGATGCCCTCGTCGGCGAGGCGCCCCAGCTCGGGCAGGCGCTCGTGGGGCATGTCCGTCACGATCATGTGGAAGGCGTAGTCGATGGTCGCCCTCCCCTCCGCCTTCGCGTGCCACGCATCGAGGCCCTCGATGGTCGAGCGCCCCTTCGTCTGGATGGCGAAGTCGATGATGGTCGTCGTGCCGCCGAAGGCCGCCGCCTTGGTGCCGCTGTCGAAGTCGTCGGCGGACGTCGTGCCGCCAAACGGCATGTCGAAGTGGGTGTGAGGGTCGATGCCGCCGGGGATGACGAGCTTGCCGGTGGCGTCGATCACGCGATCTGCGCCGACCGCCAGGTCCTTGCCGATGAGCGCCACGCGCTCGCCCTCGATGTAGACGTCGGCGAAGTAGTCGTCCACCGCCGTCACGATGCGGCCGTTCTTGATGAGCACGGACATTGCGAGCCTCCTTGCGGTTGCGCCCTGAGCCACCCTGTCGGGCCACCATGAAACCAGCAATCGGTGGAGGTCGTCAACCGCCTCGCGGCGCTTGCAGCACCCTGGGTGGCGCGCTAGGGTGGCGCCCCATGGCCCAGATCTACCTGTCAGCAGATGCCGTTGATGTCATCGAGGGGTTCGTCAACGCCCCCGAGGCCGTGTTCTCCCAGGCGATGCTGCGGCGCGCCGACGCCCTGATCGACCAGAGCGAGCTCGATCCGAGGGCCGTCCCCGGCGGGGTGGCCTGCACCGTCTACGATCAGGGCGCCGCCTTCGAGGCCTCCATCACCGTGGACGAAGGTGAGTTTCGCACCCACATGGCGTGCTCGTGCGGGGCACAGGGACCTTGCCCCCACGTCGCGGCGCTGGCCCTGTGGCTCCAGTCTGACCCCGACAAGCTGTACAGCTTCGAGGAGCCCGGCGGCGACGAGGGCACGCTGGCCAGGCCGGCCGCCCCGCTCAGCGAGCTGCTGGGCGCCTCCTCGGCGGAGTACACGCCTGCCGCCCCCATCCCGCAAGAGCAGACAGCCAGCGCCGTCGCGGCCCGCCTCCACGCGGGCATGACCGTCGAGGAGGTGCGCGCGTGGGCGCGCGAGGCCCAGCTCGCCAGCTCCGTGGAGCAGCCGCTCCGCGCCCTGGTCTCCGACCTCCATGTCAGCGCAGTGACCCGGTACACCACTTGGGGAGATCGGCGCACGGTCGCGGAGCTGCTCGCCGTTACGTCGCAGGACACCACCTACGTGCGGGAGCTCCAAGGGGAGCTCCTCCAGTGGCTCAGGTCCACCGCGATGTCGATCCTCGGCCCCAGGGACGCGGAGGTCGCGCGCGCGCTGCGCCGCCAGGTCCCGGCGGACCCGGTGGCGGCGGCCGCCTTCATGTCGCTGGAGAGCCTCCGCCGGAAGGTCCGGGCGACCGTGCCCCGGCTCGGCGTGAAGGGGCCCACCGGGAGGCTCCGCTTCGACCCGCCCTCGCAGTCCCTCTGCTACGAGCACGGCCGCGAGGCCGGCTGCGTGTCGATCGGAGCTGCGGGGACCCTCCGCTTCGCAGACAGCCCCGAGGGCCTGCGCTTGGAGGTGTCCTGCCCGTGCAGCAGCGTCCAGCACGGCTGCGCGGTGAGGCTTGCCCTCTTGGAGTCTGCGCTGGACCTGCTCGGCCTCCCGGAGCGAGCCAACGAGGCGGCGCCGCTCGTCCGCATGCTGACCGCCCCGGCCTGGGGACGCACTCTGCTCGCCCTCGACATGCTCCTGAGCGGGGCGGCGTCCGAGGAGGACCGGGTCATCGCGTTCCGCGTGGGCCAGAGCTACAGCGGCCCGACCATCGTCCCCTGCACCTGCAAGCCGAAGAAGAAGGGTGGCTACACACTGCGCAAGCTGGCGCAGGGCGAGCTGGACGCGCTCGTGCTGACCCGCGCGGAGCAGCACGCCGTGGACCTGCTCTGCCCCGAGGGGGACCTGCGCGGTGAGGTGTCACGCGCGTCCACGCATCGCGCCATGGCGCTTCTGGAGGGGCACCCGCGGGTGTTCCTCGACGTCCAGGGCTCCCCGCAGCTCCGTGTCGTGCGGACGGACGCGGTGCTGCACGCCGAGCGCGACGAGGCTGGGGCGGTCCTCCTTGGCGTCCGGATAGGGAGCACTCACCTGACGCTGGCCCAGGCAGAGTCCGTCCTGGACCGCAACGCGGCCGAGCTCGTCGCGCGCGTGGACACCGTGGCCGGCACGCTCTCGGTCATCCGGGTGCCGCGCCTGCTGGCTCAGGCCGTGGAGACCCTGTCGAGCAACGGTGGGGCGCTCCCTCCGGAGGCGGCCGGCGAGCTGCTGGACCGCCTGCCGCACCTCTCCGCGGCCATGGCCGTCGCGGTGGCGCCCTCCCTGCGCGGTACGGAGGTGGAGTCTCACGCGGCTCCCCACGTGCGGCTGACCCTGCACGGCGACGGCGCGCTGGGCGTCGAGGTGCGCGTGCGCCCGCTCCCGGACGCCCGCGCGCTGCTGCCCGGTGTCGGGGCGGCGGAGGTCTACGTGCACCGCGCCGAGGGGACCGTGTGCGCCGTGCGGGACCTGGCGGCCGAGTCCCACGCCTCCACGGAGCTGATGGCGCGCCTCGCCCTGCCGCCCGACCCGCCGGAGCCTTGGAGCTGGACCCTGGACGCCACCGCCGGGCTGGACGCGCTGTCCGCCCTCGGCGCCCTCGGCGACGCCGTCGAGGTCCTGTGGACCGACGAGCGGCGCGCCGTGATCGTCCCGGCGACCCCGCAGGGCCTCAAGCTCCGCGTGACCAAGGACCGGCAGTGGTTCCAGCTCGGCGGGCAGGTGACGACGACGCTCGGCGCCGTCCCCCTCGGTGAGCTGCTGGCCGCGGTGCGCGACCAGCAGCGCTATGTGCGGCTCGGCCCCCAGCAGTGGGTGCGCATCGAGGACGCGCTGCGGGAGCAGCTCGGCGCGGCGGCCCAGCTCGGCACGGGCGATGGGGCGCGCCTGCCGGCCCTGGCTGCTCCGATGATCGAGGGGCTCGCGGCGCAGGGAGCGTCGGTCGATGCAGACGGCGCGTTCACGGACCTGCTGGAGCGGCTCCGCGCCGCAGAGCGCTTCGAGCCCCAGCTCCCGGCGGGCCTCGCCGCCGAGCTGCGCCCCTACCAGGCGGAGGGCATCCGGTGGGCCCTGCGCCTGGCCCGTTGGGCGCCCGGCGCGTGCCTCGCGGACGACATGGGCCTCGGCAAGACGGTGCAGGCCCTCGGCGTGCTGCTCGACCGCCAGCGACTCGGGCCGGCCCTGGTGATCGCCCCGACCTCGGTGGGGTTCAACTGGCTCCGCGAGGCCGCGCGCTTCGCGCCGGGGCTCCGCGTGGCGCCGCTCCGGGGGCGCGCCGACCTCGACCACCTGGAGGACATCGGCCAAGGCAGCGCGCCCGGCGTCGTCGTGACGAGCTACGACCTGGCCGTCCGGTATGGGGACGTGCTGTCCGCGATCCGCTGGGCCACGGTGGTCCTGGACGAGGCGCAGGCCATCAAGAACCCGGCGACGCAGCGCGCCAAGGCCGTGTTCGACCTGGCGAGCGAGTTCACGCTGGCCCTGTCCGGCACCCCCATCGAGAACCACACGGGCGAGCTGTGGAGCCTGTTCCAGGCCATCGGGCCCGGCCTGCTCGGCAGCCAGGCGGACTTCGCGAAGCGCTTCCAGGTGCCGGTGGAGCGCCACAAGGACCCGCGCGTGCGCAGGGCGCTCGCCCGCCTCGTGCGCCCGTTCACCCTGCGGCGCCTCAAGTCCGAGGTGGCCCAGGAGCTGCCGCCCCGCACGGAGGTGCGCCTGGACGTGGATCTCTCCTTGGGGGAGCGGCGCCTCTACGACGAGCTGCGGGCCTCCGCGCTGGCCGCCCTCGCCGTCCCGACCACCGAGCCAGGCCAGCGCCGCTTTCAGATCCTCGCCGCGCTCACGCGCCTCCGCCAGCTCGCGTGCCACCCGCGCCTGTGGGACCCCGCCTCCACGGTGGGGTCGGCCAAGCTGGAGGTCCTGCGGGAGCTGGTCGCCGAGCTGCGCGACAACGGCCACCGCGCCCTGATCTTCAGCCAGTTCACGAGCCTGCTGGCGCTGGTGCGCGAGGCGCTGGCGTCCGACGGGGTCCGAATGCGCTATCTCGACGGCAGCACCCCTGCTGCCCGCCGCCGCGAGGAGGTCGACGCCTTCCAGGCGGGCGGCGCGGACGTGTTCCTGCTCTCGCTCAAGGCGGGGGGGTCAGGGCTCAACCTGACGGCGGCGGACTACGTCATCCACCTCGACCCGTGGTGGAACCCGGCGGTCGAGGACCAGGCGACCGACCGGGCCCACCGCATCGGCCAGGACCGCCCCGTCACGGTCTATCGCCTGGTCGCCCGCGGCACGGTGGAGGACGGCATCATCGCGCTGCACAGCGACAAGCGGGAGCTGGTGGCGGCGGTCCTCGACGGGACGGGGTCGGCGACGGCCCTGTCGGCGGACGAGCTCCTCGCGCTCATCGCCGGGGGCGGGGATGCAGACGACGGGCTGGCGGACGAGGCGGGGATGTAGCGCGACCGAGCTGGAGCGGTCCTGGGCCCGCGAACGGGTGGTGTCCTTGCAGGAGGACCATGGTCAGTTGCCCCCCCCCGACGCCTGGACGCTGCGCAGAAACCCCGCTAGTCTGCACGGCCGCGCGGACCTCGGTCCCTGCCGCCGGGTCGACCCAGACCGTGGCCGACCGCGACGCTCGCATCGGTGGGACCGTCCACACCCCCGCGCAAGTGACGGGCGACCTTGCAAGCCCTGAAGGCCCGACTCTCGAAGATCCCGCAAGGGACCGCCGCCCTGTTCTTCATCCAGATCTTCGCGACCCTCGGCTTCGCGGTGCTCTACTCGACGCTCGTGCTCTACGCGACCGGGCACCTGGGCTTCAGCTCGAAGGAGGCCACCGCCATCATGGGCGTGTTCGGCGCCTTCAACTACGGGCTGCACCTGTTCGGCGGCTACCTGGGCGGCAGGTTCCTCAGCAACCGCAACCTCTTCGTCGGCGGCATGGTGCTGCAGATGGTCGGCTGCGCCATCATCGCGGCCGGCAGCGCGGCGGCGCTGTACTGGGGGCTCGCCCTGTTCCTCACGGGCAGCGGCCTCAACGTCACGTGCCTGAACATGATGCTGACGCAGCGCTTCGCGCCCGACGACGCGCGGCGAGAGAGCGCGTTCCTCTGGAACTACGCCGGCATGAACATCGGGTTCTTCATCGGCTTCGCGGTGGCCGGCCACTACCAGGAGACCGAGAGCTACACGAACCTGTTCACCTTCGCGACCGTCGGGAACTTCCTGGCCATCGTGCTGGTGCTCGCCAACTGGCGGGGCGTCGCCGATCTGGACACGCCGCTCCTCAAGTCGACGAGGGGGCAGTTTCGCGCGCGCTTCGCCGTCGGCGCCGCCGTCCTGTTCGGCGTCCCTCCGCTGGTGTGGATCATGCTCCAGCACACCGGCCCGACCGCGACCCTGATGAAGGTCGTGAGCGCC
>BTVJ01000013.1:0-141241 GCA_045863395.1 Myxococcales bacterium | reverse complement strand
CAGCCCGCGAGATGCCGACCCGCGACGGGCCGACGAAGGGGCCGTTCGTCAGCAGCGAGGTACGTGATTAGCAAGCGCCCGCGAGGGGGTCAAGGCCCAATCTGGCACTCTCTCGTATCACCCGCTGGTCCTTGGGAAAAAACTTCCGAGGCCCTCTCGGCGGGCTCCATGCCTCCGCCTGAAACCCCCCGGCCTGTCGCGCAACTCATTGATCTCATGCTGTTTTTTTGATTTCCCAGGGGGGCGTATATGGCGCCATACGTTCCCCCGGCGCCCCCGCCGGGCGCGCTGGATGGTGCCATACATGGGCGCGCTGCGTCCCATGCAGGTCGACCTCCTGTTTCGCTTGACTCGGGCCCCCTCCGGTGGTCTATTTACGCCCCCGCGGCCCGCAGGGGCTGTGCGCGGTCATGCGCACCCGGCGGTCGCGACACCTCCAGAGGACAGGGGCAGAGCCGTGAAGAGAACCTTTCAGCCCAGCAACACCAGCCGCAAGCGGACGCACGGCTTCCTCGTGCGCATGTCCACGAAGGACGGCGCCGAGGTCATCAAGCGCCGCCGCAAGAAGGGTCGCAAGCGCCTGAGCGTCCAGACGGCGAAGAAGTAGCCACGGGGCACCGTGGGGTTCGCCTTCCCGAAGAGCGCGCGGCTCCTGAAGCGTCACCAGTTCGTCGGCGCCCTCAAGCAGGGGCGGCGACTCTTCACGAAGCACTTCATCGTGTACGTGCTGAAGAGCGAGGCGGAGGCGCCGCGACTGGGCGTGACCGTCAGCCGGAAGGTCGGGGGCGCGGTGGTGCGAAATCGAATCCGGCGCTTGGTTCGGGAGGCGTTTCGCACCAACCCCGGCTGGTTTCGGTCGGCGAAGGACGTGGTGGTCATCGCCAAGCAGCCCCGTGCGGGCGAGCAGGCGGACGCCTCGTCGCTGAGCATGCAGGGGGTCGCTGAGGAGCTGGGCCATGCACTGCGACGGCCACCCGACCGGCACCAGCGAGGCGGCGCGCCACGAGACCGGGGGAGCGCCGGAGGGTCCCCGCAGGCGCCCTGAGCCGAGCCGCATCGAGCGGGCGCTCCTGTGGCCCGTCGAGCTGCTCATCTTGTTCTATCGCAACGTCGTGTCGCCCTGGCTGCCGCCGGCGTGCCGCTTCACGCCGACGTGCTCCGCATACGGGCTCGCCGCGGTGAGGCGGCACGGGCTGCGGGGCCTCTGGCTCGCGGTGCGCCGCATCGCCCGCTGCCACCCCTGGAGCGAGGGCGGCGACGACCCGGTCCCGTGACACGCCGGACAGCCCTTCGAGGGAGCGCAGGAGCCGATGGAGAAGCGCGTCATCTTCGTGTTCGTGGTCAGCACGCTCTTCGCCATCGTCTGGCTGAGCGTGGTGAACTGGCAGCACGTCGCCGCCGAAGAGGTGGCAGCCCCCGAGACCACGGCCCCCGCCGGGGCATCACCGACACCCGAAGCTCCACCTCCAGCGCCGGTGCTCCCCGGCGAGGTCGCGCCCGTGGCTGCGCCCCAGCCCGCGGCCGCCGCAGCGGTCCCCACCGGCGCGACCACGGTGACGGTCCCTCAGGGCACCCCGTCCGAGGTCGTCATCGAGCGTCCTCCGCTGTACAGGGCGTTCTTCTCGTCCTCGGGGGCGAACCTTGGCAGGTTCCTGCTCCTGAACCCCCAGTATGAGCAGAAGCAGCGGGATCCCATCGCAGGCGTCCCGGAGGACAAGCTCGCAGCCGGCCCGCTGGACCTGGTGAGCACCTGGAGCCCGGCCTTCTACCCGTTCCGCATCGAGTGGACGCGGCTCGAGGGCACCGACGAGGCCGCCACATTGCTGGCCGCCTGGCGCCAGGGGCCCGAGTTCACCTTGGTGGAGCAGACCGACGACTCCCAGACCTGGGTGTGGCCGGACCCCAAGGCCTGGACCGGCGACGTGTTCATCGAGAAGACCTACAGGTTCACGCAGGGCTACGTCATCGAGATGGCGCTGGCCGTCCACAACGTCGGCAAGTCCGATGTGACGGCCCAGCTCGTCATGCACGTAGATGGGTGGCAGGACCCCAAGGCCGAGGAGGGGGGGATGTTCACCCCACGGCCTGACCTGAAGGCCGCCTCCTGCATGGCCGGCGACGAGGTGGAGCGCGAGGAGTTCCACTCGCTCCTGAAGGAGGGCAAGTCCATAGAGCTGCCGGGCCAGGTGCGGTGGGCCAGCGTGGACACCCGCTACTTCACCGTGGCGGCCCTGCCGCGGGACCTGGCGAACTCCCAGTGCACCCTGTCGGCCACGGGCATCGGCGTCGTCTCCGCCCGCATCTACGCCACGCAGCCGACCATCGTGTCCGGATCGGCGGCGCCGTGCGGCCCCGCATGGCTCGACCGCCCGGGCCTGCCGCGGTGTGCAGCGCTCTATGCCAAGCTGGGCCTCAGCGAGGGGGCCAATGCCAAGCAGCTCGCCGACGCCTTCGCGGACGCCGCCACCAAGGAGCCGGCGCGCGAGGCGGAGCTGAAGGCCGCGTGGGACTCCCTGCGCTCACGGGGCGGCGTGCAGTTCCACTTCGGGCTCTACGTGGGTCCGAAGGACATCGACATGCTCAAGCAGGCCGGCGAGACCTTCACCGAGGCGCTGGACTTCGGCATCCTGAGCTTCCTCGCCGTCCCCATGCTGTACGTGCTGCGCACCGCCCACGACTACATCCCGTCCTGGGCGCTCGCCATCGTGATCCTCACCGTGCTCGTCAAGCTGCTGCTGTGGCCGCTCACCCAGAAGAGCTTCGGACAGATGCAGCGAATGCAGCTCCTGCGGCCAGAGATGGACAAGCTGCGGGAGAAGTTCGGGAGCGACAAGGCCAAGCTCAACCAGGAGATGCTGCAGCTCTACAAGACCCACAAGGTCAACCCGCTCGGGGGCTGCCTGCCCATGCTCCTGCAGATGCCCGTCTACATCGCGCTCTACCAGACCATCTATCACTCTGTGGAGCTCTACCAGGCGCCGCTGTTCGGGTGGGTGACGGACCTGTCCGCGCCGGATCCCTACTTCGTGCTCCCCCTCGTGCTCGGCCTGACCATGTTCGTGCAGCAGAAGCTCACGCCGACCTCCATGGACTCGGCGCAAGCCAAGATGATGATGTGGATCATGCCGATCATGTTCACGGGCTTCATGCTCTTCCTGCCGTCGGGCCTCGTGCTGTACATCTTCGTCAACACCATCCTGTCGCTCGCGCAGCAGTACGCGCTGAAGCGCAAGATGGAAGCGCCGGCCCACTGACCCTGCACATCACCCAGGAGTCGTCATGATCATCGCAGACTTCGAGGCCAGGACCGAGCGGGACGCCGTCCACGCAGCGTGCATCAAGCTCCTCGTGGAGCCGAAGGGGCTGAGGTACGAGGTGATCGAGGACCCAGCCCTCGCGAAGCGCGGACGGGTGCGTATCCGCGTGTTCGAGGCGCACCCGCCCGAGGACTTCGGCGGGCCCCGGCGGCGTGCGGCGAGCGAGCGAGGCGACCGACCCGACCGACCCGATCAAGGGGCTCCCCTCGGAGGGACGGACGCCATGCGCTTGGGCGAGAAGCTGTTGGGCGGCATCCTGCAGCGCATGGGCGTCGAGGCGAGCGTCGGAGGCATCTACCAGGACGGGACCGTCGAGCTCCTCGTCGATACGGCCGACCACGCGGTGCTCACCACCGGGGAGGAGCCGGCCCTCCCTGCCATCCAGTATCTGCTTCGCCGCGTGCTCAGCCACCGCGCCGAGGAGCCTGTTCGCGTCGTTTTGAACATCGCAGGGCTCAAGGACGAGCGAGAGCGTGTGATGGCGAGCGTGGGTGCGGAGCTGGCCAACAAGGCCGTTGGGCTGGGCAAGGTCGTCCGAATCCACCCCATGTCGTCCGCCGACAGGCGCCTGGTCCACGCCGCCCTGTCCCCTGACCCCCGGGTCCAGACCGTCAGCGAGGGGGCGGGTCCCTTCCGCCGCCTCGTCATCGCGAAGCGGTAGGGTTCACGCGATCAGCGACTGGCGCAGCAGCGGAAGCCGAGGGTCGAGGCGACGTCGGCCGGTGAGCGGGTCCAGTCCATGGCGAACACCCCGGCCGCCGCCCCGTCCAGGTAGCTGCCCCCTCGCACCACCGCCACCGGGCTCCCCTTCACGAAGTTGCCATCCTGGGCGTCCATGGCCCCGTAGCCGTTGACCCCCGCGGTCGCGTCGTCGGCGAAGGGCCAGGGCGTGGTCTGCGTCGACTCGCTGCCCTGGACCCACTTCTTGCCCACCACGCGCAGCGTCGCGGTCCACTCCGCGACGTTGCCCACCATGTCGGCCGCGCCCCACGCGCTCACGCAGCCCGTGGCCGCGTCGATGACGGCGCTCTGCCCGGCGAACGGGTCGATGCGGCACAGCGCCGGATCGTCCGGCGTGCCGGCGGCGGCTGCCTGCCACTCGGCGAGGGAGCAGAGGCGCTTTCCCGAGGCGGCGCAGGCTTGATCCGCCTGGAACCACGTCAGGTGGGCGGAGGGGCGCACACCGGGGAGGCTGCACGCGAAGACAGGGGGGCCCGAGAACGCACCCGAGTCGGGAAAGGACGGTGGGTAGTCGTCGCTCGTGACCCCGTACTGCACGCCGGCACAGGATGGCTGCGACCACACGGATGCCTCGAAGCGGTCGACGCACACGTCCCCCACGGCGACCATGCCGTCCGCGCAGGGGGGCTGTGCCAGCGCCGCGTCCACGACCGCCTCCACCTGGGCACGAAGGGCGGGCGACAGGGGCTCGAACGCCCCCTGGAAGGTCTGCGAGGCCGCCACCTTGGAGTAGTGCGTGTCGGTGATCGCGGCGGCCGACGGGTAGAGGGCGTCCGCCTCCGCCTGGGTCAGCAGCGTGTCCCACACCGCCAGGTCGGACTTCCTGGCCCAGGCATCGTAGTCGGGTGCAGTCGCCGCCAGGACGAAGGTCTTGGCGGCCTCGTCCTTTGGCATGAGCAGCGATGGATCGGGCACGAGGGACCACGGGACCAGCAGAGAGTCGGCCTCCTCGATGGTGATGGCCTCATCCAGGGCGGCGAGGTCCGCCTCGTCCAGGAGCTCATCCAGGGCCTCCGCGGTCGGCAGCTCGGACTGGGTGAGCAGGCCCTCCGCCTCGCCCCACGACAGCTTGGAGGCGTAGGCCGCCGCAGCCTCGTCCAGGTCTGCCTTCGTTGCGTAGGCCGAGAGCGCGTCCTCCCCAGCCGGTGGGCCTGCGGGCCCCTGGAGCACGGGGGCCCCGAGGGGGGCCTCCAGTGCCTCCTGCCCGCCCCCGGGGGACGCGTCCCCGCACGCGGCCAGCAGCAGCGCCAGCGCTGCGCTCTTGCGGCTCATCGCATGCTCCTGCAGCAGCGGAACCCGGTGCGCTGGTCCGCGTGGGTCGGGGCGGCGTCGAGGGCGATGGCGAAGGCCCCCGCACCCTCTCCGTCACCGTAGGCCCCGCCCCGCAGCGTCATGGAGGGGAGGCCGGCCTTCTGGGGCTCCGAGGTCGTGCCATTGACGCCGCGCACCGCGTCCTGCCCGTCGCCGTAGCCAGCCGGCCAGTCCGTCGTGGCGTCGCCGTTGTTGTTCTTCCAGTAGGGGCCGCCCTGGCGGAGCTCGGCGACCATCTCACGGGCATTGCCCACCATGTCTCGGGCGCCCAGGTCGCTCTTGCACCCCCCCTTCGATGCCGTGGGGACCACGTCGGTTCCCCCCGTCGCGCAGGCCCCGTCGGGGGTGCCCAGGGCGGCGAGCTGCCACTCCGCGTCCGTGCACAGGCGCTTGCCCGAGAGGGCGCAGGCCTGCTGCGCCTGAAACCAGGTGATGAAGCGGGAGGGCTTCACCCCCACCACCGGGCATGCGTACCGCGGATCCGTGAAGCTGCCTGCGTCGGGGAAGCCGGCGCCGTAGTCGTCCTCCGTGACGCCGAGCTGGGCTCCGCCCTGGCCGCATGGCGTCGTCCAGACGGAGGCCTCCACGAGGTCGATGCAGAAGTCCGCCACGTGGAGCATGTTCGGTGGGCACTTCAGGGCCGCGATGCGCGCCGCGATCAGCGCCTGGACCTCGGCCTTCACGCCGTCCGGCAGCTCGCCCAGGGGCACGAAGGCCAGCGCGTCCGCCTTGGTCACGAACTTCTCGGCGAGCTGGTCCTTCGTGAACGTGGTCGCCGCGAGCTCGGCCGCCGTCGGGTAGAGGCTCGTGTCTGGCAGGTCGGCCGCGGTCACCAGGTCATCGGCGGAGGGGAACGCGGACTTCGGGAGGTAGAGGGACGCCGCCTCCGTCGCCGAGAGCCACAGCGCCAGGTCCGGCACCTGCCCCGCGGGGACGTAGCCCTCGGCCAGCGCCTCCACCGTCAGGTAGCCCGACAGGTCGAGCTCGGCCAGGAGGACCTTGTCCGAGAGATCCGGGAGCTGGCTCGGCAGCACGAAGGTCTCCGCGGCCTCGTCCGTGGTGACCAGGGCATCGACCTCGTCGAGGAGCGCCTGGAGCGCAGCCACCGTCACGAGGGCGGAGGTGTCAGGGGGCTCGCCTGGCGGGCCCGGCTCCCCGACGAGGAGGGTCGCCGGCTCCATGGCGAGGAGCGCTCCGGACCCGAGCGCCCCGAGCAGGCCCTTCAACGGCTTCGGCAGCATCGGAACCCCACGTCGGGTGCGCTCTCGGCGGGAGAGCGGGTCATGTCCATGGCGTAGGCGCCGCCGGCAGCGCCGCTCGCATAGCTGCCGCCGCGCACCACCGCCGCCGGCGTCCCGTTCTTCCAGGCGCCCCCGGAGAGCGCGCTCCCGTTCCAGGCGGAGACCGTGTCCTGCGCGTCGCCGTACCCGAGCGGCCAGGGCGCCTTCACCTGGCCGGGCTCGGTCACCCAGGCGAGGCCGCCCTGCGCCCAGGTGGCCGTCCACTCGCCCAGGCTGCCGGGGCCGTGGACCACGCCATGGTTGCTGACGCACTCCGTGTCGTCGGACGACGTCACCGGGCCCACCCCCTCGAAGGCGCAGCCCTCGTCGCCGGTCCCGGCCACCGCGCGCTGCCACTCGTCGTCCGTGCAGAGGCGCAGGCCTGAGGCAGCGCAGGCGCGCGCCGCCTGGAACCACGTCAGATGGCGCGACGGCGCCACCCCTGGGCCGCTGCACGCGTACAGCGGCTTGGTCACGCCGCCGCCGCTGTCGGGGAACCCGCTCGGGTAGTCGTCGATGGACGCGCCGTAGGTCTGCCCGCCCGAGGCGCACGGCTTGTCCCGCACGGAGGCCTCGTGGGTGGACACGCAGCTCGCGCCGACGGGCGTCGTCCCCGCTGGGCAGGGGAGCTCCGCCAGGGCCTGCCCGACCAGGGCCTCGATGAGCGCGACGTGGGCCTCGCTCAGCGTCCCGTCCTTTGCCAGGTAGGAGGCGTCCATGGTCGCCTTGTCCTGGAGCGCTGCCTCCACGTCTGCCTGGGTGGCGATGGTGGCTGCTGCCGCCTCCTTGGAGACATACGGGCTCGTATCGGGCAGATCCGCCTTCAGGATCGCGTTCGAGAGGTCCGGGAGATCTCCAGGCGTCGCGTACGCAGCCAGTAGCGCCTCCTTGGTCGGCCACCCGGCCGGGTCCAGCAGCTCGTCGCGGTGGGCGTAGGCTGCCAGGGCCGCCTCTGTCGTCGCGAGGCCATCGAGGGCGGTCGCCGGCGCATAGGCGGAGAGGTCCGGCCCACCGGTCGCGAGCACGAAGGTCTTGGTGGCGTCGCCCTCCGAGACCAGGGTGGCAGGGTCCGGCAGAGCGCCCTCCAGGGCGGCGAGGGTCACGAAGCCGCCGAGGGCCGCCTCACCACCGGGGCCGGCCGGCCCGCGCGAGAAGCGCAGGGCGATGGTGGTTGCAGAGGAGCCCCGGCTCAGCGTCAGGTCCCAGGCGCCCTCTTCGAGATCGGCGGGGAGCACCAGCTCCGCCTCGGATCCAGTGGCGACCCGGACCACCAGGGGCGTCACCTGCTCGCCGGCCCGGAGGGCGGCCGCCAGGCCCTGGCCGAGGCCCGAGCCGTGAACGACGATGCCGTCCCGGAAGACGCCGGGGGTGTCGTCGGTGGCGAGGGGCGAGTTGCCGACGACGCTGGTCACCTGGACCGGCTCGTCGCCGCCGGGCTCGAAGGCGGGGAACGCGCAAGCGGAGAGCGCGAGCAGGAGCAGGGCGTGGGGTCTCAAAACCGGAACCTCCCCTCGATGAGGCCGCCGCCCTCCACCGGCCCGCCGCCGAGGACAGGCTCGTCGTCCACGTCGAGGACGATCAGCAGGACGCCGGCTGCCGCAGAGGCCGCCCCCAGGGAGTACCCCACGATGGCGCCGGTGTAGACCCCCTTCGCCTCGTCATAGTCCGCGCGCGCCGCGTCGTAGCAGCCCGGACAGCGCACGTCGCGCCCGTTGACCGACGTGGCGCGCTCCCAGCTCACCCCGTGCATGACCGCTGCGGAGAGCAGGAGAGCGCCTCCTGCGCCGATCAGCGTCCAGCCCGTGTCCGCCTGCGTCCACTCCGGGGAGCCGGCGCCCGTGGACGTGTGAACGCCAGGGAGGTCCGGCGGTCGTCTTGGCGGGGCGAGCGCCTCCATGGTCACGCCGGGTGGCGGCCCGATGACCACCGAGACCGACTGCCCGGAGTCCACCGTCACGGTGCGCACCGTGTCGCCCAGCCCGGGAGCCGTCACCACCACGTCGTAGGTGCCCGGCGCCACGAGGTAGGGGCTCTGGAGCGCGCTGGTCGCGTCCTCCCCCCGGATGGTCACCCGGCAGCCTGGCACGGCGCACCGGACGCGGATGTCGCCCGTCCTCAGCTCCGGAGCGGGCTCGAGGCGCACTCGCAGGGGCTCCATTCCGGGTCCCACCGTGATCCACTGGCGAGAGATGGCGTGCCCCCGGGCGGTGACCTCCACCAGGTGGGTCCCGAGCGGTACCCAGCGCGCCGCCTGGTTTGCGACGACCGGAGGATAGGTGCGGCCGCTGAAGGTGATCACGGAGTCCGCAGGGGACAGCTCGATGGGGACCCGGCCCCACTCGGCCTCTACGGAGGGGCGCACCGCGTCCAGGCCCTCGCGCACGTCCGCGCGGTGCTTGGTGAGCGCCGCGAGGTCCTCGTCGATGCGGGTCCGCGCCTCGGCGCCGGCCGCCTCTGCCTCCTCCCGGAGGCGGCTCTCGATGCGCGCCAGGGCGTCCTCGCAGGCCTCGTAGTATTGGATGGCGTCGATGGCCTGGCCGGGGATCCCCTGGGCCGCGATGCCCATGCCCAAGAGCAGGCGCGGGTCCCGGTAGGCCAGGTAGGCCTCACGGTTCCGGGCAAGCGCCTGCTCATAGAGCTGCGCGTCGAAGAGGGACCGGGCCTCCGCGGTGAGGCGCCGGCACTCGTCGACCTTGGCGGGGTCCCCGGACGGCCGCAGGGTGAGCTCGGGCGCCTCGAGCACCTGCGCTACGGCGCCGCCCGCGGAGAGCAGGAGGACCGCTGCGACGAGTGCCGACTGGCGCGAGAGCTGGACCACGTGCACCACCACTCAGAAGGTCGGGAAGTAGCGATCCGAGACTCCCGGCGCCGGGCGGAACTCGGTCGTGGCGGAGGCGGCCGGCCTCCTCACCGCGACGGCGGCCGCCTTGCGCTCGGTCCGGCCGGTGCTGGCGCGCGCAGGCGCCTTCGGGGCGCCGGCGGGGTGTGCGGACCTGCCGCCCGAGGCCGTCGCGCCGGACCGTGCGCGGGTGGGGGCCGGGGAAGCGCCGCCCGGGCCGGCCGCCGCGGGTGGGAGCCTCGGTGAGACGTCCGCAAGTGCTACCGCCACAGCCTCCACGGCTGGTGCCCGCCTCGGCGACGGAGTGGGCTCCGCCGCAGCCTCCGTCCGCCGATCCAAGGGGGCGTGGCCCAGCACCACGGTCCCGCCCGACGGGGCGCGGGGCGCTGCGGGGCGCGACGGTGCCACGCCGGCGGCGACGAGGGGCGCAGATCCGGGCACTGGCAGCGGCCCCGTGCCGCTGAGCACGATCAGGATGGCCGCGCCGACGCCGACGAAGGACGCGACGACCGCCGCGCCTAGCTGGCGGTCCGACCAGCGGCCCCCGTTGCGGTCCGCGTCGCGGGTCCGGGGCGGTGGGTCTGCGGAGACGACCTGCGAGCAGTCGTCCGCCGGCACGGAGATGCTCCGAAGGGTCGGAGCCGGGCCAGGAGGGGGCGCTGCCAAGCCATCGTCCGGATCAGCGACCGGGCCCGGGTCCGTGTCGCGCTCGTGCAGGTCGTCACCACCGGGGCGCTCGGGCCACGCGGCGAGCGGCCCGGACGCGAGAGCCCAGGCCACGTCGAGGCTGGAGCGGGCTACGTCGGCCATCCTGGGCTCGGCCTGGGGAGGCGTGAACGAGGCCTCGTGGTTCGCGCCCGCGGCCTCCGAGTCGTCACCGGCCCAGGGGCCGGCCGGCGTCAGATCGCCTGCGTCGCAGTCGAACGTGGCCGCCTCGAAGTCGTCGAGCTCCTCGGCGTCGTCCGGCTCTCCATCGGGGGGCAACGGTGGCGGGGCGTCACTCAACGAGCGGATCTCCAGGATGGCGTCCTGGTCGAGTGACGTCCCCCGCGGGTCGGTGGGCCCGTCCACGTCTGGGGGGGTCCACCCCCAGGCTGGCGACTCCGTCGTGTCGTGAGCGCGATAGTGTACCGCCTCGGGTAGGGCTGCGGGCAGGTCGGTCTCGGTGTCAGAGGCCGGCACCAGCGGCGGTGCGTCCAACCACGTGTCCGCCGGGCCCCGGGGTTCGGCGCCGGAGCCAGCATCGAGCGCCAGGCCGTCGGCGCCGTCGTCGTTGGCCGCCCCGGGCGCCCCGACGTCGAGCAGGGGCTCGTCGAAGCAGCGCAGGAAGCGCGCGTAGGGCAAGGCGTCCGGCTCGAGCTCCTTGAGCAGGGAGCGGAGCGCCAGGTGCACATCGAGCATGGACCGGGGGCGCCGATCCGGATCCTTATCGATCATGCTCATCACCAGCTCCTCGAGGGCGTCTGGGATGTGCACGGGGATCCCGTCCTCGGGAACCCGAGAGCGCAGGGGGGGCGGCGGATCGTGCAGGACCCGGCGGCGCACCGCCTCCCAGTCGTCGTCGCCGAAGGGCAGCCGCCCGGAGAGCAGCTCGTAGAGCGTCACGCCCAGCGACCACACGTCGGTGCGAGGGTCCAGCTCCTGGCGTCGCCACTGCTCGGGGCTCATGTAGGGCGGGTTGCCCAGCGGGCGACGAAAGCGCTGGCTGGGCCCGTCGGCAGCTGGCGTGAGCCGGACGATGCCGAAGTCGATGATCTTGATGTGCTCGGTGCGGGTGGCGTCCTGGTAGCGGAGGATGTTGCCGGGGGTGACGTCCAGGTGCACGAAGCCGAGCGCGTGAGCCTGCTGGAGCCCCGCCGCCACCTCCATGGCGAGCCGGACCGCCTGCGGCGCGATCAGGCGGCCCTCCTTGCCGAGGGTGTCCTCGAGCGACTCGCCGTCGACCCACTCGAAGACGAAGTAGGGGCGTCCATCCTGGAGCATGTTGCGCGCGAACACACGGGGGAACCGGGGGTCGCTCAGCGCCGCGTAGGTCTCTGCCTCGCGCAGGAAGCGGTTCACCACGTAGCGGTAGCCGTCCGGATCCAGGAGCAGGGCCTTGACGGCCACCTTGTAGCCGAGCTGCTCATCGACGCCGCGGCACACAAGGGCGTCGAGGCCCGCGCCCACCACCTCGGTGACCCGGTAGCGTCCGAGCAGCAGATCGCCCACCAGGGAGTGCAGGACCAGGTAGCCCTGGTGGTCGGGGCAGAACTGCTCCGAAGCCCCGAAGACCCTGCGGCATGTGCGGCAGATCTTCTGCAATGCTAGACTCGCTCCTGAGCAGGCGACAGGGGCGGCCGGCGCGGCTGCCCGGGTTCGCCTCTCGCGACGCCATGGTTGTTGCAGACACTCCGGACCCTGTCAAAAAAACGGCCCCCGGTGGGCCCGATTGGAGCGGCGCCGATGACCTCTCGATTGATCCTCGTGGCACTTCTGGCCGCCTGCGACGCGGGCTCCACCGGTGGTGAGCCTGCCGCCACAGCCGACACGGGCAAGGGCGGGTGCAGCTTGGACGGGGACTGCGGAGCAGGGCAGGTGTGCGACAAGGCGACGGGCGCCTGCCTCGCCTGCCAGCCGGGCGCGGCCACGTGCGAGGGGACGCGAGTGCGCACCTGCCTCGCCGACGGGAGCGCGTGGGTCGACGGCATGGAGTGCGACGACGGTGACCCCTGTACGACCGGCGACGGGTGCAAGGCCGGGGCGTGCGAGACCCTGGCGAACACGCTCTGCGACGACGACGACCCCTGCACCCGGGACTGGTGCGACGGGGCGAGCGGAGCCTGCGCCCATGGCCCGAGCGGGCTGCCAGGCTGCTGCACCTCGGACGCGGACTGCGACGACGGCCTCGCGTGCACCACCGACACCTGCACCGTGGCGACCGGCGTCTGCAAGAACCCGGGCGGTCCCTGCGCGGTGGACGGCGCGAGCTTCGGCGAGAAGGGCGCGGGCGAGGGGCAGCTCAAGGACCCGCGGGGCGTCGCGGTCGCAGGCGGGCGTGTGCTCGTGGCGGACACGGGGAATGACCGCATCGCCCTCTTCGAGGCGGACGGCACCCCCGCCGGCGCGTGGGGGGGCAAGGGCGGTGGCGACGGTCAGCTCTCCCAGCCCGTGGGTGTGGCGGTGCTCGCGGACGGCCGCGTCGCCGTGGCAGACACGGGCAACGGCCGCATCGCCATCTTCACCGCGGACGGCGAGTGGGTGGGGGCCTTCGACGGCAAGCCCGGCGACGGGACGCTGCTCCAGAGCCCGACCTACATCGCGCCGGCGGCCCTCGGGGCGGGGCTCTGGATCGCCAACACCGGCAAGAACGAGGTGCTGCGCGTGGACCTGGACGACACGAAGCTGGGCCAGAGCCTGGGCAAGACCGGCAGCGCTCCGGGGCACTTCCGGGACCCGCGGGGGGTCATCCAGACGGCCGGCGGCCTCGTCATCGTCGCCGACAACCAGAACGGGCGCATCCAGGCCTTCGATCCCGCCACGGCGAAGGTGGTGGGGGTCTACGGGGCAGAGGGCAGCGAGGCCGGGATGTTCAAGTACCCGACCGGCCTTGCGCTGACGCCCGACGGCTGGATCGTGGTGGCCGACGCGGGCAACGGGAGGCTCCAGTTCTTCAGGAGCTGCATCCCGGACTGCGCCGGCAAGGAGTGCGGCGACAACGGCTGTGGCGGGAGCTGCGGCCAGTGCCTGTCGACCATGACCTGCGAGGCGGGCGCGTGCACGGGGGGAGAGGAGGGCGGCGCAGGGTGCGCGCCCCGTGACTCGGTCACGTGCGACGGCTGCGCCTGCCAGGAGTGCGTCTGCGCCATGGACCCCTTCTGCTGCGCGGCGGATGACCCCGAGGCGAGCTGGGACGACGTCTGTGTCCAGGAGTGCAGCATGGCCTGCGGGGCCCTGTGCGAGGGGGTGCCCGTCGCCTTCGGCGAGCCCGAGGTGGCGCCGGCACTGGAGCACTCCCGGGAGCTGGGGGGAGGGACGCTCGTGTCGCCGGTGGGCGTCGCTCCGGGGCCGGGTGGGCTCCTGTGGGCGGTGGACAACGTGACCTCCAAGATCACGTCGTGGAAGCTCGCGAAGTGAGCGTGCTTCAGGGCACGAGGAGGGCGAAGCCCCGCGCCGGCAGGGAGACCTCCAGCGGAGCGGAGGCGTCCACGCGGCTCAGAGTGGCCCCGGTCAGTCGGTCCGTGAAGGTGGTGGCGGGGAGCGGGGGTGCCACCGTGATCACCTGGGGGACGGAAGCGAAGCTGTAGACCAGCAGGGCGGCCTGGTCGCCGTGGGACCGCAGGACGACGAGGGGAGCGCCCACGGAGCCGGTCGCGCCGATGTGCTTCGTGGCCCCGCGAGACAGCGCGGGCAGCGCCTGGCGCTCGCGGATCAGGCGCCGGTACCAGGACAGGAGGCTCCCCGGGTCATTGGTCTGGCCGGCGACACTCGCCGCCGCCTCCGTGGACGCCGGCGCCTTCCATGGCGTGCCGGTGCTGAAGCCGCCGGGGCCCCACTGCATGGGCAGGCGCTTCGGCTCGTCGCCGCCGCCGGGGCCGCTCTTCATGCCGATCTCCTCGCCGTAGTAGAGCCAGGGGGTGCCTGGCAGGCCCAGCAGCAGCGCGGCGGCCAGGCGCAGGGACGCCTCGTCGCCGAGCTCGGTCGCGACCCGCGCCTGGTCGTGGTTGGTCAGGAAGGTGCCGACGGCCGCGTCGGGCGGGTACTCCCGCAGGCGCTTGCAGAGGCGGGTGCGGAGCGCGGCCTCCTTGCCCTGGGAGACGGCCTGGAGCGCTCCCGAGGCGCCGTCGAAGTCGAAGAGCATGTGCAGCTCGGGGGAGGCCGCCGTGCCGTAGTAGGGCACCACCACGGAGGTCTGCTCCCACACCTCGCCCACGGTCATGGAGCCCGGGGCCTCGCTGTCCATCATGGCCCGCAGGTCCCGCCAGAAGGCGTGGGTCTCCGGCGTGTCCGCCTGGCCGGGGCCAGGGCCCGTCTCCACCAGGTAGCGGGCGGCGTCGAGGCGGAAGCCGTCCACGCCGCGGGACAGCCAGAAGCGGGCGACGTCGGTCATCTCGGCGCGGACGGCGGCGCTCGTGAAGTTGAGGTCGGGCATGCCCTCCCAGAACAGGGCGTAGTACCAGGAGGCGCCGGCCTTCACCCAGGTGGGGCCCGGGCCCCACGGGCGGTCCCAGTCGAGGAACACCTCGCTCCACACGTAGTGGTCGCGAAGCGGGGCGCCGGGGCCCGCGGCGGCGTCCTTGAACCACGGGTGCTGGCTGGAGCTGTGGTTGAGCACCAGGTCCATGATCACGCGGATGCCTCGCTGGTGCGCCGCCGCGAGCAGGGCGTCCAGGTCCTCGAGGGAGCCGTAGTCCTCCTCGATGGCGCGGTAGTCGGTGACGTCGTAGCCGTGGTAGGACGGGCTCTGGTTGATGGGCATGAGCCAGAGGAGCGTGACGCCCAGGTCCGTGTCCGTGGTCGGATCGCCGTCGTTGAGGTAGTCGAGGCGGGACGTCAGGCCGGCGAGGTCGCCGATGCCGTCCCCGTCGCTGTCCTGGAAGCTGCGGACGAAGATCTCGTAGCCGACGGCCTCGTGATACCACGCGGGGGAGGTGACGCCCGGGGCTTCGCAGGGGGGCGGCTCCGTGCCGCCCCCGTCGGCGCCAGCCCCCGGCGTATCCCCGCCTTGGGTGTCTGCGTCGGATGCGCTTGCGCCTGGAGCGTCGGGCGTGACGGACGGTGTGTCCGCAGCGCCGTGTGCGCCCGCGTCCTCGTCCTTGACCGCGGGGGAGACGCTGCTACATGCTGCCACGAGGGCAGCCGCCAGGGACCATGCCGAGCTGCGCTTCATGGGCGCTCCTTGGGGCTTTGGCCCCCCGGGCACGCGGGGGCTGGGGCAGGTCCCCGGGGGCGCCGACCGTCGTGCGTTGTAGCACGCCCCGGTTGCGCACCCAAGCGCGCCAATGAGGTCCACCGGGCCCCACAGGAGTGAGGATGTCCCCGAGCGAGCTGTCTCCGCTGCTCACCGAGCTGCTCCACCTGACGCCGCGGCTCGTGGAGGTGCGCCACCGGCTGCACGCCCACCCGGAGCCGGCGTGGGCCGAGACCGAGACCACCGCGCTGCTGCTCGGTGAGCTGGAGGCCGCCGGCTACGACTGCCGCGTCGGGCCCACGGGGACCGGGCTCATCGCGGATCTGGTCACCGCGGAGGGCGCCCCCTTCGTGGCCCACCGGGCGGACATCGACGCGCTTCCCCTGAGCGACCTGTCGGAGGACCCGCGGGTGCCTCGCAGCACGATCCCCGGGGTGATGCACGCCTGCGGCCACGACGTGCACACGGCGGTGGGCCTGGGGGCGGCGCTGGTCTTCGCGTCGCACCGGGAGCGCCTGCGCCACAACCTGCGGTTCATCTTCGAGCCTGCGGAGGAGGTGGCGCCCGGCGGCGCCATCGAGATGGTGCGGCATGGCGCCATGACCGGGGTTCGGGCCATCACCGCGCTGCACGTGGACCCCCAGATCGAGCTTGGCCGCGTCGGGCTCCGGCCTGGGGCCCTGACCGCCGCGGTGGACTCCTTCGAGCTCGTGATCCGAGGGCGCGGGGGCCACTCGGCGCGCCCCCACCTGGCGGTGGACCCCATCCTGCTCGGGACCCGCGTGGTCTCGGAGCTCTACTCGACCCTGCCGCGCATGATGGATGCTCGGGACCCCTTCGTGATCACCGTCGGGCGCTTCCACGCGGGGAGCGCGCCCAACGTGATCCCCGACGTGGCCGAGGTGGCGGGCACGTGCCGGTCGTTCGACCTGGTGATGCGCGCGCGGGCCCTGGAGCTGGTGCGCACGCTGGCGAGCGCCGTGGTGGAGCCTGCCGGTGGGGCCCTGGAGATGCGCGTCCAGCAGGGGTCCCCGCCGATCCTCAACGATCCGCGGCTCTGCGCAGCGGCCGAGGCGGTCGTCGGCGCCACGCTGGGCCCCGAGGCCGTGGTCGCCATCGACCGGGCCAGCATGGGCGGCGAGGACTTCTCCGAGTACCTGACCCAGGCGCCGGGGCTGTTCTTCCGCCTGGGCACGCGCACCGACGGGCCGGTCCACCAGCTCCACTCCAGCCACTTCGTCGCGGACGACCGGGCAATCACCATCGGCGCCAAGGTGGTGGTCGCCCTGCTCGCGAAGCTCGACCGCACCGCCGCGGACTCGGGTACGCCTCTCTGAGGGTGCGGGCCTGCGGCGCGCTCAGCCCCCATCCAGGGTGGCGCGCACCGTCTGTGCGAGCTGTGTGACGGTGAACGGCTTGGGGATGAGCCGGACCGCGTCCGCGGCGACGGCGTCATGGATGACGGTCATGTCGCTGTACCCCGACATGAAGAGGACCTTGATCCCCGGTCGCGCCTCCGTGAGGTGGGCGGCCAGGGCAGTCCCACCGAGGCCGGGCAGGACCACGTCCGTCAACAGCAGGTGGATGTCGCCGTCGTGCGCTTCGGCGGCCGGCTGCGCCTCGTCGCCGCTGGCCGCGACCAGCACGTTGTAGCCGGCGGCTCGGAGCACCTCGGCCGTCAGCTCCCGGACCGCGGCGTCGTCCTCGACCACCAGGATGGTCTCGCTCCCGCCCACCTGTGCCGGCGGTGCGGTGACCTCGGAGGCAGCCACGACCGCCGTCAGCTCGCGAGGCAGCAGGATCTGGAAGCACGCCCCTCGGCCCGGCTCGCTCCGGACGTGGATGTGGCCACCGCACTGCCTCACGATCCCGTAGACGATGGACAGTCCAAGCCCGGTCCCCTTGCCCGCCGGCTTCGTCGTGAAGAAGGGCTCGAAGATTCGGGCGCGGGTGTCCTCGTCCATGCCCACGCCCGTGTCCGTCACCGACAGCATCACATACGGCCCCGGCGCCACGTCCACCTGCCGCTCGCCTTGGGAGGGGTCCAGTTCGGCGTTGGATGTCTCGATGGTCAGAGTGCCGCCGGTGGGCATGGCGTCCCGCGCATTGATCACCAGGTTCATGAGCACCTGATCGATCTGTCCCGCGTCCGCCAATGTCAGGCCCAGGTCTGGCGCCAGGTCCAGCCGCAGGTGGACGTCCTCGCCGAGGACTCGGCGGAGCATCTTCTCGAGGTTCGAGGCGCACTGGTTCACGTCGACGGGCTTGAGCTCCAGCGCCTGCTTGCGGCTGAAGGCCAGGAGCTGCCGGGTCAGCGCCGCGGACCGCTGCCCGGCGTTCACGACCTCCGTCAGCAGCCGCCGCACGCGCTCGTCCGTCACGTGCAGGAGGGCCATGTCGGCGTAGTTGAGGATCACGGTGAGCTGGTTGTTGAAGTCGTGGGCGACACCGCCCGCGAGCTTGCCGATGGCGTCCATCTTCATGGACTGCCGGAGCTGGTCCTCGAGGTGCCGGCGCTCCTGGTCGGCTGCCTTGCGAGTGGTGACGTCCATGATGTTGCCTACGACCCGGTCGACCTTGCCGCTCTCACCTCGGATGGGGACGGCCGTCGTGCGCACCCAGAGGCGCTTCCCAGCGGCGCTCGTGAAGCCGCCTTCAAGATCGAACGGTTCGCCGAGCTCCTCGCAGCGCTGAAGTGCCTCCCGCACCCGCGGCTGGGCCGCCGGGTCGAAGCACGCGAGGCTCCGGTCAAGGAGCTCCCGCGAGGCGTCGGAAGACCCGACCCGCTCCAGTCCGTGGATCCGCCACGTCTCGTCCGTCCAGGACACAGTCTGCTTCTCGACGTCCCACTCCCACCCTCCGACTCGACTCAGTCGCTCGACGGAGTTCAGGAGAGACTCGCTCTTGAGGAGCGCTGCCTGGGTCTCATGCAGCTCCTCGTTGACCCGGACCAGGTGGCGGGTTCTCGATCTGACCTGGTGACGCAGGAGCAGAATGGCGCAGACGGCCAGCAGCAGAAGGGCGAGGGAGATCCCCACCACCCAGATGACTCTGCGGGGGACCACACTCACGGGCGGACGATCCATCCATCGGCCCAGAGTCGCGTAGTAGGCCGAGTTCGACTCTGCCCGCCACTGATCGAGGCGCCGGTCGATTGCGTCCAGCAGGTCCCGGTTTCGACCCTTGGCCGTGACGAAATAGAGCTGCGCCACGTGAAAGACCACGGACGTCCGGACCAGCCCATACTCCTCGTGAAAGTACTCTCCGAAGAAGTGGTTGGCGATGGCGGCGTCGGCCTCGCCCTTCTGGACAGCCCGGAAAGCGTCTTCAAGAGAGTCTGTCGGGATGAGGGTCGTCTCGAAGCCAAACCCGGCCATCATCTGTCCGAACGTCGTCTGCTGGATGGACCCCCCGAGCAGGGCGACCCGCTTGCCGTCCAGGTCCGCCATGGTCTGGATCGAGGCCCCGGGAGACGCGTAGATCTGAGACCAGCTCTCCAGGACCGGAGTCTTGTGGAAGGCGAAGCGCCGCGCGCGCTCCCGCGAGTGTGCGACGTCCGGCATCAGGTCGATGCGTCCGGCCTCGAGCTCGTCCAAGCACTCCGTCCATTGGCAGGGCACGTAGAGCGGGGTCCAGCCCTCGGCGCGGGCGATCTCGTCGAAGAGATTGACGAACAGGCCGTCGGCCTCGCCCCTCTCATCCATGAAGACCTTGGGCTTGTTCTGGTAGACGCCCATCCGCACCGTGCGAGCGTCAGTCGGGTCGGCGTGCCCGAGTGTGGCGAGGAGCGCCAGCAGTGTGACGGCGAGGAGGCCGGCGCGGCTCGGTGTGCTGCGAGAGACACCCCTGTGGACGGGAAGCTGTGATACGCCGACGTCCTCCCGACGCGCCGGGGGGCTCCGGAGTGGTGGCCTGCTCGACCAACAGAGTCTGACCATCGGCGTCGTCGATCCCTGCGTGCGAGACGCCCGAGCGCGCCTCGCAGTGCGTCACGCTCCGGCGACCAAGGGGCCCGATGCTGGCCGTCGCCGCTCCCGGTCGTCGGCCGCGCTCGTCGCACGGTGCAGGCCATCATGCCGGAGACCGCCGAACCGCACAACCAGGCCGATGCGCGGGCTCCATGGCCCGACCCCGACACGTTCGGGTACGCCGGTGCCTCCCCTACGGAGGAGCCTCCTCGCTGGGCGCGAACCGCAGAGGGTAGGTCACGTCCAGGCGGCCCCCCTCCGGAGGATCGAAGCGGAGCCCGCTCATCGCGTTGAGCACGCAGCCCTCGACGAAGGGGTGCGCCATCGTGGAAGAGAGCAGCGACGCGCTCGTCACGCGCGCCTCCTCGCCGTCCGCCTCCACGGTGAACCGCACCTTGATGGCGCCAGCGAGGCCCGGGTCCGCCTCCAGCCACCCCTCGTAGCACTCCTGGATCGCCGGCAAGGCCTCGCGCACCGCTCCCTGGACCCCGTCCTTGTCGGGTGAGAAGACGAGCTCTCGGGCGGGGTCAGGCTCGTCAACCGCCGCGGGCTCGGGGGAGTGGCCTCCTCCTGCCGTGGGGAGCGGTGGACGTCCCAGCCGGGGAGCGTCCGCCGGCACGGATGGAGGGCTGGGCGGCTGCCCGGGGCCGGTGGGGGCGGGCTCGGCGGATGGACCGTCGGAGCGGGCCGGGGTCGCGGGGGGGGCCTCCTGACGGCGCGCCACCCTGACGGGGCCGGGCCCAGTGTCCTCGGTGCTGCCGGCGTCCGCGGGCGGAGCGTCGGGTGGCGATGGGCCCGGCGCGTCTCGCTCCCCGGCCGGCGGCCACACCAGCAGCCACGCCACGATGGCGATGGCCAGCGCCCCGATCCAGAGTGCTGCGCGCCGCATCATGGCCCGATGGTGGACCTGTCGGCGTGGGCGCGCAAGCCCCTGCGTCGTCCTGGGAGGCGGCATCGGGGCCCGGGCACGGCCGCCTCACCACAGGTCCGAGCCCTGCCAAGGTGTGCGGCGCTACGGCTTCCCGTGAGACACCGCCAGGTAGAGGGTGATGTCTCGCGCCTCCTGCTCGCTCAGCTCCGCGCCGTTGTCCTCCACCATGCGGCGGACGATGGCCGCCCAGCCTGCCTCGTCCTTGCCGCCAGCGGCCGCCACCTCCGTGAGCTCGTGGCACTGGGAGCACTTGTCCTCGTAGACCGGGCGCACCTTCACGGGGTCGAACGCGGGGGGGGCCTCGGGGGCGGGCAGGGCGGCCACCTCGGCGGCCCGCTCCTCGCGCTGGCGCTCCTGGCGTTGCTTGCGCTTTGTGGACTCCTGGATGTCGGGCGTGATCGCCACCAGGTAGGCGGTGACCACCGCGATGTCCGGCTCGGTGATGGGCTCCCCGATGGCGGGCTTCTGCGCCATGCGCTGCACGCTGTCGAGCCAGGCGGCCCCCGTGCGCGGCTTGATGATGATGGTGCGGATGTCGTGGCAGACCGTGCACTTGCGCGCGAGCACGTCCCGCCCCGCCTCCATGGACGCTCGCGTGGTCAGCGCGTCCGCGTCGACGGCGTGGCCGAAGTCGAGACCCGCGAGGATGCGCCGGACGCGCGCGAGGTTCTGCGGGTCCAGGGTCTGGCCGCCGACGTCATGCGCGCGCAGCGCGAAGGGCAGCGACAAGGTCGAGAGGATGACCGTGCAAAGGAGCAGGGTGAGGCCGATGGTGGGCAGCGCCTTCCCGAAGTGCTGGAACCAGCGGATGATCGCGATCTTCGCGGCCAGCAGCACGCCGATGGTGATGCCCATGACCGCGTGCATGACCGTGCGCGCCGGCAGCTCGAACTGGTACTCCCAGAGCCGAGGGACCATCTCGATCATCATGGCGACGTAGATCGCCAGGTAGGCGAGGCCCATGGCGCGGTGGACGTGGGTCCAGGAGCGCGGGGCCGTCGAGCGGCCGTTGGGGTCGGGCCCGCCCGGGTCCGGCGCCATGGGGAAGCTCCAGAGCCAGGCCTGGAGGAGGGTCGCCGCGACGGCGAGCCCGAGGAAGGCGATGCCGAGCCACATGCTGACGGTCGCGCTCATTGGCGTCGAGCCTCCGGCGTTGGGGGGAGCGCGCCCAGGATGACGCGAGTCGGGGCGCGTGTCCAGACGCGGTGGTTCCCGCGGGCGGTGGTCGGGGGCCTCAGGGGGGTGAGCGGTCGGCGGGGCGCACGGACACGGTGCCCGTCGTGTCACTCCCCGTTGGGGGAGACGCGCGCCTGGACGCCCTGCAGCGTGGCCTCGACCTTCTTGAGCTTCTCGCGCAGCTCGTCGACCTGCTTCTGCAAGGCCGTGACCTGGGGGGACTCGGCCGCCCGCAGGTCCGCCGCCAGGCGCTCGGCGCGCACGCGGTCCTGGCGGGCGAGGCGCCGGGCGTAGGCGTCGATGGCGCCCGCCGCCTCCGTGGCGCGCATGGCTGCGAGGGCCGACGCCGCGGCGGACCGCACCTGGGGGACGGGGTCACGGAGAAGATCCGTGAGACGCTCCACGACCTGCTCGCGGGGGCCCCGCTCCAGCGCGCCTCCGAGGCTGCCGAGTCCCGCGGCGGCGGCGGGGCGGGCCAGGGTGGGGACGGCCGCCGGGCGGGACGCCTCGAGGAGAGCTGCGAGGGCGTCGGGGTGGCGGGTCTCGCCAAGGCCTCGCAGGGCCCCCGCCTGCGCCTCGTCCCCGGGCCCCGCGCGGCGGGCTGCCGCGCGCAGGTCGTCCAGGGGGGCATCCCGGCGCTGGGCCCCCAGGGACTCCCACGCGGCCCCTTCGGCGCGAGGGGGGAGCCCGCCGTCGATCCGCCCACGCAACGCCGCGGCGAGCGCAGGGTCCCGCAGCTTGCCAGCAGCCCGCAGGACGTGCTCCAGGACCATCGGATCGGCCTCGGACCGCACCGCGGCCTCCAGCGCCCGGGCCGCCGCCTCGCTGCCCGCCTTGGCGAGGGCCTTGGCCAGCTCGACACGCACTCCCCAGAAGGGCTCATGGGCGTAGGCCGCGCTCACCACCTCGACGGCGCCCCGGCGCCCGGACTCGCACAGGGCGCGCGCCGCCTGGATTCGCCCGATGACGTCCGGCGCCTCCCGGAGCTGGCGCCGCGCCCGGACGTCGCCCGGGTCGAAGCTGAGCTTGTGGAGCACCTTGGCGTGGGGATCGACCCGGACCTGCTCCGGGTCTCGGTCCATGGGCACGACCAGCACGTGTCGCTCGGCGCTGAGGCTCACCACCTGGGTCTGAAGCACGCCGTCGAGGACCCAGCCCAGCTCGATGTGCAGGTCGAAGAGCGGCACGCCGGCCTTCTCGTCCGCCTGGGTCTGCTTCAGCGTGAAGGTGCCCTCCCGCCGCTCGGCGTCCCACGCGAAGGTGACGTCGAGGGCAGGATAGCCGGGCGAGTGGAACCACTGGTCGAAGAAGCGGCCCAGCGAGCGGCCGCTGTGGCGCTCCATGGCGCGGCGCAGATCGTCCGTCTCCACCACGCCGCCCGAGTGCGTCGCCACGTAGTCACGCACCGCGGCCCAGAACGCGTCATCGCCGATCTCGCCTCGGAGCGTGTGCAGCCGGCACGCGCCCCCCGGGTAGAGGTGGCGGTCGTACATGTCCCACGAGGAGGCGAAGCGGCGGGTGACCAGCGGGCGCTTGTAGCGGGAGTCCGCCTCGTCGAAGTAGGCCTGGGCGTGGTCCCAATACAGGTAGTCCGCCTCGTCTGCCCCGACGACGTCCTCGAGCCAGCACTGCTCCATGTAGGTCGCCCAGGACTCCTTGAGCCAGGCGTGGGCAAAGTCCCGACAGACCACCAGGTCGCCGAAGAAGGAGTGCGCCATCTCGTGCACGTTGATCAGGTCGACGAGCCAGGCGCGCTCCGGGGCTGTGGCCGCGTCGAGCACGAAGCGGTCGTCCCAGCTCACGAGCGAGATGTTCTCCATGGCGCCGCCGATGCCCGGCACCGCGAACTGGAAGTACTTGGGGAACGGCAGCTCCTGCCCCACCTTGGCCTCCAGCCACGCGAGCATGGCAGGCGTGCGCCCGAAGCTGCGCTCCAGGTCCTCGGCCGTGTGGGAGGGCGTCGCAAAGGAGGCGACCGGGCGGCCGCGCCAGAGCCCGTGGTCTCTGCGGACGAGCTCCCCCACGACGAAGCAGGTCAGATAGCTCGGGCAGCGCACGTCGAGGCGCCACCGAGTCGTGCGAGTGCCGTCGTCATGGTCCGTCTCGTTCACCAGCGCGCCATTGGCGAGCACCGTGAAGCGGGAGTCGGCGCGGATGGCCCACGCCTGGGTGCAGCGCACGCTGGGCAGGTCGACGCAGGGGAGCCAGTGCCGCGCCCGCTCCGTCTCGTTGTCCGTGGCGGCGAACAGCGGCGTGTCGGGTGTCTCGGGGGTGGGCGCGCCGAAGAGCAGGCCCGCGGCGGGGCGCTCCACGCGATAGGTCACCTGCACGCGGCGCTCCTCGCCCGCGGAGAACGGGTCCACCCAGGTGAGGCGCAGCCGGTCGCCGTCGTAGGCGTGCGCCAGGGGCCGGCCATCGGGGTCCAACGCCGTGACCGCCTCGAACGCGACCGCGTCCAGGGTCAGGGTGCGGGGGCCCGCGTGGAGGGCGCGGACCGTGGTGGTCACCCGCCCGTCGAGGGCGCCGCCGGCGACGTCCACCCGTAGGTCCAGCTCCAGGTGGACCGGCTCCAGCTCCAGGTCGGGGGGGTAGTGCAGGTCCGCGCCGGGGGGGGCGAAGTCACCGCCGCTGCAAACTCTCGCCGCCCAGCGGCTCGACTCATGGCTCATCGTGTCTGCTCCTTGGTCGCCCTGGCGAGCGGCAGGTCCCGATCATGCGTGTGAGATCCTCCGCCGGACGGCCTCCTCCTCGGGGAGGCGCACCCGGACCAGGCGCGCACTACGGAGGAGGTGGTGGGGTGCTGCCATGGCCCGCATCATGCCGCATGCAACGGGCAATGGCGAGCCGGGGGGCACGCGGGCGGTACCTGGCGGACGAGGAAGCGGGGCGCCCGGCGACCGGAGCCGCGCGTCGTTGACACACCTGTGCTCGGAAACTAGCCTCGGCTGCCAAGGGATCGCCACCACCGGAGGTACGTGATGACACTTCGTGCTCTGACCCTGCTCCTGGCTGCGCTCGTGTGGACCTCCTGCGCCGATGACGAGTCCCCCGAGGGGGCCGGCACGTCGGACACCGGTGGCGCCAAGGACACCGCAGACGGCGCGGGCACCTCGGACGCCGCGCCGGACGCGGGCGGAGACACGGCCGGAGCGGATTCGGGTGCCACCGGCGATGGCGGGGGAGTGACCGATACGGGCGGTGCGGATGCAGGGGGCTCGGATGCGACCGGCAACGACGCCGGCCCCGATGACGCAGGCACCCCGGACGCGGGCCCGTCCTGGCCAGCGGACGCGCCGTTCCCTGCGGGCTTCCTCTTCGGGACGGCGGTGGCTGGCTTCCAGGTGGACATGGGCTGCCCGACGCTGCCTGCTGCCACCTGCGACGACCCCAACTCCGACTGGTATGAGTTCGTCATGTCACCGGACATGGTGGCCGACCCGAGCACCCACCTGAGCGGTGACCCGGTCTCCAAGGGCCCCGGCATGTGGGAGCTGTACGACGGCGACTTCCAGCGCGCGGCGGAGGAGCTCGGCAGCAGCGCGCTGCGCATGTCCTTCGAGTGGAGCCGCGTGTTCCCGACGGCGACCGACGGCGTCGAGGGCTACGAGGCCCTGAAGGCGATCGCGAGTGCGGACGCCCTGGCCACCTACCACGCCATGCTGGCTGCCCTGAAGGTGCGGGGGCTCAAGCCGCTGATCACGCTCAACCACTACACCCTGCCGTCGTGGATCCACGACGCGGTGGGCTGCCACAAGGACCTGGACGGGTGCAGCCCGCGCGGCTGGCTCGACAAGGAGCGGACCATCGCCGAGATCGCGAAGTACGCGGGCTTCGTCGCGCAGGAGTTCGGCGCCGAGGTGGACCTGTGGGCCACGGAGAACGAGCCGCTGGCCGTCGTGCTGCCGGGCTACCTGATGCCGAGCGCCGAGCGGACGAACCCGCCCGCCGTCAGCCTGCGCGGCAAGGAGGCGCGGGAGGTGGCCGTCGCCCTCATCGAGGCGCACGCCCGCATGTACGACGCGGTCAAGGCGGCGGACACCGTGGACGCGGACGGGGACGGCCAGGCGTCGCGGGTTGGGCTCGTCTACGCGACGGCCCCGGTCCGGGCGAAGGATCCGGGCAACCCCCTGGACGTGCAGGCCGCCAAGGACACGGAGTACCTGTGGAACTGGCTGTTCCTCGACGGCGTGTGCGCGGGCGTCCTCGACGACGACGCGGACGGCACGGGCGAGCCCCGTGAGGATCTCGCCAACCGCATGGACTTCCTCGGAATCAACTACTACACGCGCGTCACCGTGGAGGGCACCGGGGTCTCGGCGCTGCCCGACTTCTCGCCGCTGCTCACCCTCAACCCCTTCACCCTGGTGCCCTGGGAGTACTACCCGCGCGGCATCTACGAGATGGCCATGGCCGTGACCGAGCGCTACGCCTTGCCGATCATCGTGACCGAGAACGGCACCGCGGACCCGAGCGACGACGGCACCCAGGTGGAGTTCCTGGCCCAGATGCTGACGTGGCTCTCGCGCGCCATCCACGACGGCGCCAAGGTGGAGGGCTACTTCTACTGGACGCTCCTCGACAACTACGAGTGGAACCACGGCATGGGCATCCGCATGGGCCTCTTTGCCGTGGATCCGGACGACCCCGTCAAGGCCCGCGTCGCCCGCAAGGGGGTCGCGACCTTCAAGGCCATCGCCACCGCTGGGGAGGTCCCCCAGGAGCTGCTGGACGCGTACCCCGTGGAGTGACGCAGGCGTCTGCGGGCGGGGCCCTGGTGGCCTGGCGACGCGCGAGGAGCGCGCCGTGTGCGGGCGACCGCGGGTCTCGGTCGGTGCCTGCCGTGGTGGACCGTCAGAGGCAGGTGGGGTCGGGGACCGTGACGCACTCGCCGACGAAGGGGTCGCAGTAGCTCAGCTCGCAGGGGCCCGCCACGCACTGGAGCGACGCGCTGGCGCACGCCCCGACCGCGCACGTGTCCTCGGTGCAGGGGTCCCCGTCGTCGCACGCGGCGGCGTCTGCGCAGCCGGTGCAGCCGGGCACCGGAGCATGCGCGCAGGCGCCGGACGGGTTGCAGGCGTCTGCCGTGCATGGGTCGCCGTCGCCGCACGTCACGGGGCGGCTCCTGCACGCCCCCGTCGACAGATCGCACCCATCAATGGTGCAGGGGTCCCCGTCCGCGCAGTCCACCGGGGTGGACTGGCAGCTCCCCGACGCGTCGTCACAGAGGTCGATGGTGCAGGGGCTCCCGTCCTCGCAGTCCACCAGAGGGTTCTCGCAGGCGCCGCCCAGACACGCGTCCAGCGTGCAGGGGTCGCCATCCTGGCACTGCCAGCTCGCCTCGCAGCCGCCGCAGCCGGGGATGGGCACATGCAGACAGCCGCCCTGGCAGGAGTCGGCCGTGCAGGGGTCGCCGTCGTCGCAGGGGAGGGGGGTGGCGAGGCAACCAACCGTGGGGTCGCAGGTGTCGGCGGTGCAGGGATCGCCGTCCCCGCAGGCGGCCGGCGTGCTGCCGCAGACGCCACCCAGGCAGGCGTCCTCGGTGCAGGGGTCCCCGTCGTCACAGTCCAGTGGAGCGCTGGCGCAGCCGCCGTCGCAGCCATCGACGGTGCACGGATCGCCGTCGTCGCACGCGAGGGGAGGGTGGACACAGCCGGTGAGCGGGTTGCATGCGTCTGCGGTGCATGGGTCGCCGTCGTCGCATACGGCGGGCGCGTGGTTGCACGCGCCACCGGCGCATCCGTCGGCCGTGCACGGGTCGCCGTCATCGCAAGGGAGCGGAGCGGAGGCGCAGCCCATCGGGCCACAGGAGTCCACCGTGCATGGGTCGCCGTCGTCGCATGGCGTCGGGGTGTGGGCGCAGCCGGCGGGGCCGCAGGAGTCGGCCGTGCAGGGGTCGCCGTCGTCGCAGAGGACCGGCGCGTGGGCGCAGGTCGCCGCCCCCACGAAGCAGGCGTCGACGGTGCACGGGTCGCCGTCGTCGCAGTCCAGGAAGCTGGCGCAGGAGACACACCCCGAGACGGGCGCATGGACGCAGCCGGCGCCCAGGTCGCAGGAGTCTGCGGTGCACGGGTCGCCGTCATCGCAGGAGACTGCCACGAGTGTGCAGCCGGTGATCGGGTCGCAGTCGTCTTCGGTGCAGGCATCCCCGTCGTCGCAGGAGACTGCCACGAGGGTGCAGCCGGTGATCGGGTCGCAGTCGTCGTCGGTGCAGGCATCGCCGTCGTCGCAGGAGACCGCGCCGTGGGCGCACCCGCTGGCCGGGTCACAGGAGTCTTGCGTGCAGGCGTCGCCGTCGTCGCAGGAGACCGCGCCGTGGGCGCACCCGCCGCCCGGATCGCAGGAGTCCGTCGTGCACGGGTCGCCGTCGTCGCAGGCGACCGGAGCGTGGACGCACCCGCTGGCCGGCTCGCAGGAGTCTCCGGTGCAGGCGTCCCCGTCGTCACACGTGAGCGGAGCCACCGCGCAGCCTCCCGGCACGCAGTCCGCGGTGTGGCAGGCGTCCGGGGGCAGACACGGGGTGGACCCGCACCCGGCCACCGGATCGCACACGTCCGTGGTGCACGGGTCGTCGTCGTCGCAGTCCGAGAGCGTGGCGCCGCAGACGGCCCCGTCCGGGTCGCACAGGCCGAGCGCTGCTGCGCCTGGAGGGCACGAGACGCACGTGTCGTCGCTGCACGGGTCGCCGTCGTCGCAGTCGGAGCTCTCCTCGCACGGTACGAGGGCACACAGCTCCGCCCACTGACACAGACCCTCGGAGCAGAGCCCTGCCGTGCAGGGCAGGCCGTCGTCGCAGTCCCCGTCGTCCTCGCACGGCCACTCCTCGACCGCCGCGATGTCCTCGGAGTCCGCGGCGCTGGAGTCAGGGCCGATCTCTCCGGGGGGCTCTGTGTCTGCGGCGTCGGCGGCGGAGTCTCCCGGGGCCGCGTCGACGTGAGTCCCACCGGAGTCTCCGAGCGCCGCGTCCTGGCTGGAGTCCGCGCCAACGTCGGCCCCCGCGTCTTCGTCGGGCGCGCCCCCGTCGGCGGTGACCGTGTCCGCCGCGGCGGTGTCACCGCCCCCGTCGCCGATCGGCTCCGCGGGCTCCGCCGCCACACACCCCGCCATGAACCCCAGAACCACGATGCCGAGCCAGCGCATGATCCTCACCCTCAGAGAGACACGACGACGAGCGGCTCGCCGGCTGCGTCGGAGTTTGGCGAGACGGACGTACAGGTCTTGCTCTTGACGATGGGGACCAGCGAGTTGAATCCAGGCGCCAGCGTCAGGGGCACTGACGCGACTCCCGCACCGTTGGCCACGGCCGTCGCGGACGGAGAGCCGTTGACGGCCACCTGTACCGTCCCGCCGGGGCAGGTGACCACGGTGGCGGTCAGCGTGGTGCCGGCGACCACCCGGGGCGTGCTGGCTGCCAGGGTCGCGCCCCGGAGGCCCGGTGCCGGTGACGAGGGGAGGGGGCCGGCAAGATCTGCGGCGTCGACGCGCACGCGGCCGGCGCCGCCTCCCCCGGCCCCCGGATCGCTGGAGCCGGCGGCGTTGCCGCCGCGGCCGGCTGCGGAGCAGGTGCCGGGCTGGCCGTTGTCCGTGGTGCCTCCGTTGCAGTCGTCGCCGGCGCCGCCGCCGCCGCCGGCACCGCATGCGCCCGCGCCGCCGTTGCCCGACGTGCCCGAGCAGCAGGCCGAGCAGCCGCTCTTTGGTCCTCCGGGGCCGTCCACGCCACCACCACCACCGCCGCCGCCGCCGCCCGCCGCGCCGGCCACGCCGGTGCCCGTCCCCTGGCCACCCGAGCCGCCGCAGCCCGGGCCGTCGCTCGCCCCGGCGCCGCCACCCCCGCCCGCCTGGACCGCGGTCGCGCTGCCCAGGGTCATGGTCGACCGGGCGGCGAGCAGCACCGCCCCGCCGGAGCCGCCGCCGGACGCGCCGCGCTGCCCGCCGACGTCGCAGCCCGCCCCCCCGGCGCCGTTGGCCGTGACGCGCCCGCCATTGACCACGCTCAGGGCGCCGCCCGCACGCAGCGCGATGGCGCCGCCACCTCCGCCGGCGATCGGGGTGTTGGGGCGGCAGCCGGTGTTGCCTGCGCCGCCTCCAGACCCCCCGACGAGTGGCGACAACTCCGCGTTGCCGTACGCGCCGCCCGCGGAGCCGGCCGTGCCCCCGTGCCCGCCGTTCCCCCCGACGCCGCCGGGCGTCCCGAAGCCCGCGCCGCCGCCCCCGGCGCAGCTCGACGCGCCGCCGCCCGCACCGGAGCCCACGCCCGCCGCGCCCCCGCCGACGCCGCCGTTGCCGCCCCCGGCCCCTCCGGTGGACCCGCTGGCGTCCACCCGCACCCAGCCGCCGTCGATGACGACGTCGCCGGTCGCGGAGAGCTGGACGGGTGAGGTCCCAGTGCCGGTGAGGGTGCCCGAGACGCGGATCGTGCTGTAGGTCTGGGTCCCGCTGACTGACGCGGTGCCCGTGACGATCAGCTCGTCGAGGCCCGCGACCGTGAACGGCGCCTCGGCCACCTTGGTGCCCACCGGGCTCAGCAGGCGCAGGGTGCCACCCAGGGACTGGCCGGCGCCGAGGGAGGTGATCGGCGGGACGGCGAGGACTGCCCCCAGCGCCGTCGTCGACTTCTCGGCGATGGTCACCACCGGCGCGGCCCCATCCAGGAACGCCGGCGAGCCCGACCAGACGATCTCGGCGCTGGCGACGTTGTTCAGGCTCCCGCCGCCCTGGACGCGCTTGATCAGCACGGGCGCCCTCGCTCCCTCTGCCAGGGTCGTGCTGCCCGCGGCGCCCAGCTCAGCCGTCACCTCGACCGTCTGGACGAAGGCCAGCAGGTCGGCGAGCTGCGCCCCCGTGAGCTCGGTGTCGCCGACGATCAGCTTGCCCGCGACCCTGAGGTCGCCCCCCACGTCGAGGCGGTAGGCCGGGCTCGCGAGACCTACGCCCACGTTGCCCGACGCCGCCACGTGGAGGGGCGGCGCCGTGAGGCCCGGGCGTGTCACCTGGAGCGCCGTTGAGCCAGAAGGGAGCCCGAGGCGCCACTCCTCGGTCGCCCCGGTGAGCAGGCGCACGCCGGCCGCGCCGCTCGACCGCACGATGTCCAGCGTGCCGGCGCCGCCGGCGCCGCCGAGGGTGAGCTGGGGGTCGGACGGCGCCTGGATCGCGAGCGCCCCGGTCATGGTGTCACCGGCCGCATCGACGAAGGCGGCGACCACGCCCGCGCTGAGCTCGGAGGGGCCGATGCACCCGGTGCAGGCGACGTCGGCCGCAGCGCCACCGGGGGCGGCCGCCGCGGCCCAGGGGAAGCCGACGTCCGCGGCGGCGATGCTGCCGTCCTTGATCTGCGCCGAGCCCACTGAGTTGGAGGCGATCTCCCCGTCCCCCACGCAGCCCGAGCACTGGAGGTCCAGAGCCGGCCCGCCCTTCGAGGACGAGAGCGCATAGGGGATCGACACGTCCTCGGGGCCCAGGCTGCCATCGACGACCACGGCGCCCGTCACGGCGCCAGGCGCGAGCGCGCCCGCCCCGACGCACCCGGAGCACAGGAGGCCCTTGGCGGCGTCCGCGACCTTGGCGTGGCGCGCCACGAAGGCGTAGGCGCTCGCCCCGAGCGGCTGGCGCGGGAGAACCTCGCTCTCCACCGTGGTCTGCACCCACAGCGTCGGATCGGCGTCGAGCACGCCGTCCGCGATGGGGCCCAGCACCACGTCGAAGAGCCCCGCCGAGACCGGCACCGCCGCGAAGGACTGGGAGTAGACCGGGGCGCCGCCGGTGGCATCGCCGAAGAGGGCCACGGTCATGGCGAAGGTGCCGTTGGCCGGGGTCCCCCCGGACGTCAGCACGAGTCCCTGGATGGGCAGGCGCGGGTCGACGTCCACGGCCCTGGCGGGCATGCCCAAGAGCAGCGTCATGGCGAAGAGCGGTGGAATCAAGCGAGCGGGCCTTGCCATCATCGTCCTCCCGTGTCCGCCTCTGGACGGCGCGCTGGGCGCGCGGCGGCTCGACATCTGATCGAGGAGCCATGATAGGCGACGCGCGACGATCTTGCACCCGAAACCATTGCCGTGCCCTCCCCGGAGTGGCCGCAGCGCTGGTGGACACCCTGGTCCCGAGCCTGGGCCTCTACTCGCCAACGAGGGCGAAGGACGCCTCGAAGGGGACCGTGGCGGGCTTGTCCGCGGGGTCGAACCCGAGCACGTCGCCGAGCGTCTCGAGGGCCCCCTCGTCGTCGTAGCCGGCCAGCACGACCAGCGCCGCCACGAGATCCTGGACGACCAGGTCTCCGGTCACGGAGATTGGAGACACCACGGCCCCCGCCTCGGTGGCGGCGTTGAGCACGGCGCCCTGCACCGTGAGCTGGAGCGTGACCTCGCCGGTGCTCGGGTCCGGCACGGGCACGACCAGGGTGATCGGGTCGGTCGCCACTCCCGCGGAGCCCGCCGGGATGGACGCCACCGAGACCCGCCGGAAGTCCACGCCCCCGAGGTCTGGCGCGAGCGCGATGGCTCCCGCGGAGTCCGAGGTGGCCGGGATGAACGCCCAGCGGAAGCCCGGGGACAGCGCCGCGATCACCGTCTGTGCGACGGACGAGGCCGGCGCGACGAGGGTGAGCCCGCCCTTCGGTGTGGACGCCAGCGCGTCTGAGCGGGCGACGGCGCCCGAGACCGGAATCTGCGAGTCTCCCGACTCGACGGAGCCGGCGATGACCCAGACCCCGGAGCCCGCGTAGCCGTGAGTCGCCGTGGCGGGTCCCGCCAGGCTGCCGTCCCCCAGATCGACGGTTCCGTCGAGGCCCGGAGGCCACGCCAGCGACAGTGACACTCCGGGCTTGGCGATGGCCGGCTCCAGGCGGAGGACGTCCGTCGACACACCGCCCTGGATCAGCAGGTCCACCTGAGACTCCCGGTTCTTCCAGTAGCTCATGGCGTGGGTCTTGAAGTGGACCCGCCAGGGGTAGGTGGTGCCGTTCGGGACCGCCGTCTCCGGCGTGTCTCCGCCCCCATGGACCTGGGCCGCCGGGTAGCGGTAGTGGGCCTCCCGCCGGGCGATCACCGCCGCGGCCGCATCCATTGCGGCCTTGGCCTGGAGTCGCCGCGCACCGACTCCAGCCCGATTCGCCTGACTCGGCTCTCCCGACTGCTCGGCGGCCCGCAAGGCGATCACGGTCTCATAGAGGAGCCGGATGTGCCGGGCGCGAAGCCCGTTGATCTCCAGCCCGTCGATCACCTCCCAGAGCCACGGGCGCGCTCCCTCCGCCACCTCGACCTCCACCGCTCTCAGCCGGTCCACCCACCCGAGATACGCCGACTCCATCTCCGCGAGGGCGGCCAGGTCTCCAGCCTCGAAGGCGGCAATCTGCGCGTCGCTCCAGCCGCGGACCTTGGAGAACGACACCCGCACCGGCCGGAACGTGAGCCCCGCCAGCTCCCCCATCTCGTCCGCGGGATCCTCCCCTGACAGGTAGGTGAAGAGGCCGCCCGCCATGCCCTTCCAGTCCGCCCGCACGAGGAGCAGCTCCCACTGGTGGTCCATCACCTCTCGCAGGACGGCGATCCCCTCGTCGCGCGCCGGGCAGCTCCCAGGCCACGCATCGGGTGCGCAGAGGGGGTCAAACAGCTCTCCGAGCACCGCATCCATGGAGACGTCCACGTTCCAGTGCCAGAGCCCGACGGCGTAGTCCTGCTGCCAATAGCCCCACTCGTGGCCGCTGTTGAACATGCGGTGCCCGATGAGCGTGCCGCCGCGGGACGCCAGCAGTGGGGCCACCAGCTCCACGTCCCTGCCCCGCGTGGCGATATAGAGCGGCAGATAGACGGGAATCGGGTTGTCGAAGGACAGCCACCAGGACCCCTCCGGGAACCAGGTCAGCGGGCGGCCTGCGGCAGACGCCTTCTGCATGAGGCAGAGCTTGTGGGCGAAGGTCTTCTGGTTGTAGACCGGCGCCGCCCCTTCGAGCGGATAGAACATGACCGTGTGGACGGAGACGCCGAGGGACGGGTCTGTGTGAAAGGCCAGGTCGTAGTAGTCCCCACGGCCCTCGCCGTTGGTCCCCGGCGGGCAGCCCAGATCGTCGTAGTTCGGGGTGGGCTGGCTGCCCGTCGTGTGGTCGTTGATCATGACCGGCAGGTCCGGGCGCAGCGCCTTCGCCTTCTTGCCGGCCCAGTCGATCCACTGGACGGTCTCCTGGTCCGGCGTGACCGTCAGCTCCGTCGGCCCGAAGTGGATCCCGAAGTGGATGGCATCGGGGCTGGCTGCGAGGCGCTCGGTGACGAGGGCCTCGATCTGGTCCTTGACGGGCACCGCGCTCGACGGATCGACGGCCGCGCTCGCCCCCTGCTGCTGGTTGTGCAGCGTGATGCCCGTCGCGCCCCGCAGGCCGAGGAGGTCGCCCAGCGCCTGGAGCTCCGCCGCCCGCTGCGCCCAGGACTCCTGCGACGCGACGCCCCGCCCGGCTCCCCGCAGGAGGTCGCCGCGGTTCTTCACGATCCAGTCGTTGACCCGCGCCGCCTCGTCGATGGGGTGGGCCGCGTCGCTGAACGCCTCCTGGTGCTCCAGGGGGTGGGCGGCGTGGAAGCTGTACGAGCGGTGCTCGAAGTCCGGGACGTGGTCTTCGCCGCCTCGCGCCACGGCCGTCGGAGTGCGGAGCCGCGCGCGGAGCTGGGACGGTGGCACCCGGGGAGCCCACTCCTGCTCCGGGTGGTAGTAGCGCACGCCCAGGCGCCGCAGCGCCTCGTAGAGCGCGTACTGGCGCGCGAGCTTCGTGCCGCCCGCGCACAGAGCGACGGTGGCGTCGCCCGCGTCCACGACGCGCAGCCGGAAGCCGTCGCGTGGGAGACCGGTGACCTCGTCCGCCCCCACCGCCGCCGGAGACACGACCTGGGCGTCGATGACGAGCGCCGCCCCGTCCGCGGACGCCAGCGCTGCGAGGGCGGACAGGTCGCTCCCCACAGGGAGGCGGTGTACGTCCGGCGCCACGCCGGTCACTGCTTCCACGGTGGCGGCGGCCGTGGCGATCATGCGCTCGGTGAGCGGGTCGGCGCTGTCCGGTGCGAGGATCGCGACGCCTCCCGCGCGAGCGCTTGCGCCCGACACGTCCAGGCCTGCGACCGCCGTGTCTGACGCCGCGTCCACGTGGGAGGCAACATCGCCGGAGCCCACCGACCCGGACGGGCTCTCCACACCGGCGCAGGCATGGAGGAGCGCAACGAGTAGCACACAGGTGATTCGATGCATGGCGGGCTCCCGCGCGAGGGCTGCGCGAGCGGAAGCCTACCGGGGCCTCGGAGCGCTCGCAACCGCTTGACCTGGACGGCCCCCGGGGGTTCAATCCGCCCCGGACCCGCGCCCAGGAGGCCCCGATATGTACGACCTCGAACCCATCCGCGCCCCGCGCCTCGCCGGACCGGCGCTGCGCGCCCTGGCCGCCCTCGCGTCCCGCCCGCGCGCTGGCTCGCTCTTGCGAGAGCAGCTCCTGCGCCAGGTAGGCGTGGACCTGCTGCGCACTGCGCAGATCGACGACCCCCCTCAGTTCGAGCCGCGATTCTCCGGGACGAGCGCACCGCCAGCCTCTCCCACGCTCGACGAGGTGGTGGCGGGGCCGACCCCGGTGGGCCACCCCTGGGCGACCCTCGCGGACTACCGGCGTGCCTACGCCGAGGAGGGCCGCTCACCCGTGGACGTTGCGCGACGGCTGCTCGACGCGCTCTCCGCGTCGGAGCGGGAGGAGCCGGCCCTGCGGGTGCTGATCGCGCAGCAGCCCGACGACCTGCTCCATCAAGCCGAGCGATCCGCAGAGCGCTGGCGCGCCGGCCGCCCGCTCGGCCCCTTCGACGGCGTGCCCGTCGCCATCAAGGACGAGGTGGACCAGCGGGGCTACCCGACCACGGTGGGGACCCGGTTCCACGGCTCGGCGCCCGCCACCGCCGACGCGACGACCGTCGCGCGCTTGCGGGCCGCCGGGGCGCTGCTCTTCGGCAAGGCCAACATGCACGAGATCGGCCTGGGCGTCACGGGCCTCAACCCGCACCACGGGCCGGCGCGCAACCCCTTCGACCCGGCGCGCGCCACTGGGGGCTCATCCAGCGGCTCGGCTGCCGCCGTGGCCGCCGGCCTCTGCCCCGTGGCCCTGGGCGCCGACGGCGGCGGCTCCATCCGCATCCCCGCCGCCCTGTGCGGTCTGGTCGGCCTGAAGCCCACCTTCGGCCGTGTGAGTGAGCACGGCGCCGCCCCGCTGTGTTGGAGCGTCGCGCACATCGGCCCTCTCGCCGGCACGGCCCGGGACGCGGCCGCGGCCTACATGATCATGGCCGGCGAGGACCCGGAGGACCCCCACACCCTGGGCCAGCCCAAGCCGCATCTCACCGGCTTCGGGGGCTCCCAGGACCTGCGCGGCGTCACCCTCGGTGTCTTCAAGCCGTGGTTCGAGGACGCGGACCCGGGCGTCGTCACGGCCTGCGAGCGCCTCCTGGACGGGCTCCGGGCGGCGGGGGCGACCATCCGCGAGGTGAGCATCGAGGGGCTGCGCCTCGCCTCCATCGCGCACATGGTGACCATCGCCGTGGAGATGGTCGCCTCCCAGCTCCCCTGGCTCAAAGCGCACGGCGCCGACTACGGCCCGGACGTGCGCATCAACCTGGCCCTGGCGCGGGACATGGGCGGCGCCGACTACGTCCAGGCCCAGCGGGTGCGCGCCCGCATGGTGCGCCAGATGCTCTCGCTCCTGAGCGGGGTGGACGCCATCGTGACGCCCGCCACCGGCTGCACGGCCCCCCCGCTGCCCCGGGACGCCCTGCAGAGCGGCGAGTCCAACCTGGAGCTGCTCGGTCGCATCATGCGCTACGCCCCCCTGGCCAACCTCACCGGCCTCCCGGCCATCTCCTTCCCGGCGGGCTGGGACGCCGACGGCCTCCCGGTGGGCCTCCAGGCCATCGGGCGCCCCTGGGACGAAGCCCTGCTGCTGCGCCTCGCCCACGCGGCCGAGGGGATGGTGGAGCACCGCCGGCCGGCGCGCGTGTACTCGCCGCTCTGAGAGGGCGCGCCTGGGTGACACGCCCGCCTCCGCGTTGGCGCGCGCGTCGAGTCTCCTGCGGGATGAACGCCCGGCCCGGTTGGCAGCGGACCTTCGCCCCCGCGCCGCCCGCCTCAGCTCCTGGCGTCCACGAGATCCTCGAGGCGCCCGCGCCCCAGCGCCAACTCGACCGCCTCGCGGGGGGACAGAACGTCCGCGCGCAGCTCCCACGCCGCCGGCGGGATGCGATCCGCCAACGCTCGGACGACCGCCTGCTCCTGCGCGTCGAGGGGCTCGGCCGTCGCCCAGAGGGCGAGGGCCTGGAGCGGCATCATGGCGGTGGTGCACTCCAGCGCCCCCTGCACGATCTCGCGGCGAAGCGCCGGGCTGCTCGCGCCCATGCAGCCGTCGGCCAGGGCGCGGACGAGGGCCCCTTCCCAAGTGCGGCCCATGCGGGTCCAGGCGGCCGCGGCGCGCGACGCCAGGACGCCGCCCAGCTCCAGGCGCCCTCCCCGCAGCGCCACGCCGGCCTCGTTGAGACACACCATGGCGAGGAGGTCGGGCTGGCCGACCGCCTCTGCTCCCTCCACCAGGTCGAGGTCCGGCTCGGTCGCTCGCCCCGCCCGATACAGGGCGACGCGCCGCACCCTCTCCGCGCGGCCTTCCTGCAGCGGGTGGCGCAGTCGCGCGGCAAAGGTGGCCGCCCTCGCTGCCATGGAGATGGCCCCGTCCAGGTCGTGGGCCTCCAGGAGCGCCGAGGCCGCGTTGACCGAGATGGCGAGCCAGAGGTGTGGCGGCGGCCCGACCCGCAGCGCGGCGAGGTGGGTGTCGGCGGCCTCCTGGAAGCGCCCGACGCGATACTGGTAGAGCGCCCTCCACATCAGGGCCAGCGCCCGTGCCCGGGGGCTCCCGCCGGCCGCCCAGGTCTCCGCATCCGCGAGCACCCGCTCTTCTTCCGCCACGGGGCAGCCACGAGCAGCGCGCAGCCGCGCGACCATGCGCCCCTCTTCCAGCGGCTCCTCGACGAAGGGGCGGATGGACTCGGCGACCAGCAGCGAAGCCTGGCCGACGGCGCGCATCGCGCCCAGGCTCGCCCGCACGAGGCCCTCCAGGCGTGCGATTCGCGGTGACCGGGTCCAGGCCCTCTCCAGCTCGTAGAGCGCCCGGTCGAGAGCGTGCTCTGTCCCGAGGGACAGGGACACCTCGCACAGGAGCTCCAGAAGGCGCCCCTCGCCGGCCGCGTCCTCGTGCAATCTCGCCGGGCCGAGCCCCTCCTCGAGCGCGGCCGCTGCCGGGCCCAGGAGGCCCTCGCCGGCCAGCGCCAGCCCTCGCGCGGCAGCCTCGGCACCCACCTCTGCGAGCTCCCCAGCGGCGACCAGGTGGTGGAGCCGCCCCTCGGCGCCGGCGGGCAGCGCCGCGGCGAGCCTGCGGTGGGCCTCACGGCGGCGCTGCTCGCTCCAGGCCGACGCCACGCCCGCCACCGCCATGCCCGCCACCCGCCCGTCGCGGGAGCGGACCAGCAGCCCGAGGTGGGCCAGCGCCTCGACGTACCCGCGGACGCGCCACGACGGCAGGCCCGTGACCGCGGCGAGGTGCTCGGCCTGGGTGCGCGGCCACGCGAGCTCCAGCCACCCGATGAGGTCCCGGTGCGCCTCGCCGAGGGCCGACAGCAGGTCCGCGCCACCCGAGGCCTCGCTGTGGCGGACTGGAGGGCTGGCGCGCAGGCGCTCCAGGGCGCCTCGGCCCAGCGACAGACGCCCCTCGTGCCAGGCTGCCAGGCCGGCGCGCACCCACGCGGCCAGCTCTCGCTCCACGTTGCCGGGCAGCCCGCCCGTGCGCTCGAGGACGAGCCGCGCGCCGTCCTCCTGGAGGTGTAGCAAGCGCTCGGGCCCAGCGATGAGCGACCTCAGGTCCGCGGCGGACAGCCGCGAGGTCTCGGGGGCCCCCCCGGTGCCGGCGCGGTCGCCCGGCACCCACGGCCAGGTCACGGGCGCCCGCCGCACGCCCGGCGCCCCGGCCAGCACGGCCAGCGCATCCGAAGCGCTGGCCGGCCGGGCGCCCGGCTCACGGGCGACGAGGCGGTCGACGAGGGCCGCCACGGCGGGATCGAGCCCGGGCACCCGCTGGCCGATGGGCTCAGGGTCCGCGACCAGACGCGCCATCAGCGTCTCCTGCCACGTGTCGCCCTGGAGCGGCGTGCGGCCGCAGAGCGCCTCGTAGACCATGGCGCCGACCGCGTAGAGGTCGGCCTGAGGCCCCGCGTTTCCCCCCTGGATCTGCTCGGGGGCGATGTAGCCCGGCGTACCCACGACCCCCTCCACGGGGGCCACGGAGCGCCCGACGCCCGGCCCCATGGCGAGGCCGAAGTCGAGCACGACGGGGCGCCCCTCCGGGGTCACCAGCACGTTGCCCGGCTTCAGGTCCCGGTGGACGACGCCTGCGGCATGGATTCGGGCGACCGTCTCGAGGAGGCCCACCACGACCTCCGCGATGGTGGGCCAGCCGCCGGCGCCGCTGAACGGGGCACCCTCGACGAGCTCCATGACCAGGTAGTAGTGGTCGCCCTCGACCCCGTCGTCCAGCAGGGTCACCACGCCGGGGATGCGCAGGAGCCGCATGGCAGCCAGCTCGCGCCGGATGCGCCTGAGATCGATCCCAGGGCTCAGGAGCTGGATCTTGACGGCGACCCGCTCACCGCCGAGCAGGTCCGTAGCGGCATAGACCCAGGCGAAGCCCCCCACTCCCAGCACCGACTCCAGGCGATATCGGCGCGCCACGAGCGCGCCGACGGGCAGCGCGGGGGCGCCCTGCATGGGGTCGCCGCCCTCCGTCGGCGCCTGGCTGCGGGAGGGGGCGCTCAAGGGCCAGCCCCTCGCAAGTCAAGCGGCGCGACCGCGTCGTGTGTCGAGCACTCCTCAGGAGGGATCAAGTGCATGGGTACGCCACACCTCCGTTGCAGGGGAGGCGAGCATAGGGTGGTGCCCCGAGCACGACAACCGGTACTGAACGCGGGCCGCGGCGGTCCTGAAACCCAGCCGCGGCCGGACCTCACGCCGAGGCTTAGCCCGCGTACAGCCGCAGATCGTTGACCACCGCCCAGGCCATGGCCTTGCACTCCGCGTAGTCCGGGTGGCGCAGGGTGACGACGCCGTCGGAGAGCAGGGTGCTGCGCCAGTCGCGCCGTGGCGCCCCGACCGGGAGCAGGTCTACGAGGACCAGCGAGCTGCCGCACCGGGCGCGCACCGCGTCGAGCCCCGTCATGCCCACGATGCGCCCCTGGCCCTGCGCTCGCTTGAAGATCGTCGCGACGTGGTAGCGCCGATGCGGCGTCGCGTCGAACGAGCGCCAGCACACGGTGCGCGCCCACTCCCGGTACACGTCGAAGTCGTTGGCGTAGTTCATCTGATCCACGAGGCGCCCGCCCGGCGCTCGCGCCGCGATCTCGCCGAAGACCACCTCCCCGCCCGGCTTCCGATACCACTCCATGTGGGTGAAGCCCGTGCCCATCCCGAGCGCCTTCAGCACGTCGCGCCCCAGCGCCACTCCGGCGGCCAGCTCCGGCACGTGAGGGTCGCGGAAGACGATCTGCATGGGGCTGATCCACTCCTGAGACCGCGCCTCCAGCGGCTTCGGGTGGTACTGGGCGACGCTGTCGAAGACCGGCACCCCGTCGATGGAGACCGCGTCGTAGGTGAACTCGTCGCCCTCGATGAACTCCTCCACGTTGACGTCGGGCAGGTGGCCGAGCCGCGGGAGCACCGCCTCCAGGTCCGCCTCCCCGTCCAGCTTGTAGGTGTCCCTGGTGCCCGCTCCGTCGATGGGCTTGACGATCAGGGGGTAGCCGATGCGCTCGGCGGCCTCCCGCAGCGCCGCCGCCGTCGTCACCCGCGCGAAGTGGGGCACGCGAAGGCCCGCCGCAACGAGGCGCTCCTTCATGACCGCCTTGTCGCGGAACCCGATGGCCGTCTCCATGCTCATGCCGGGCACGCCGAGCTCCTCCCGCAGGCGCGCCGCCCCGAGGACGACGGGCTCCCAGAGCGCCTCGATGCGGTCGAGGCCCAGGCGCCCGGCGATGGGCACCACCTGGCGGGCCAGCGCGTGCTCGTCGAACAGGTCATGGACCTGCATGTACCCGCTCAGGTAGCGGCGCACGTGGCCCGGGAGCTGCTGCTCGGGCACGTCGCCGACCGCGTACACGGTGGCGCCGACCTCGGCGAGGCCGCGCACGAACCCCTGCATCTCGTCGGGGTAGTGGGGAGACACGAACAGGACCTTCATGGCGCTCATGGGTCACCTCGGAGCAGCGCTCCGGTTGCGAGGCCGTGGCTCGGCCGGTATCTTCGGCGGCTCAGGCGGCGTAGACCTTCAGGGTGCGCCCGACGGTGTCGAGCATCTCGCGGAGGACGTCGTAGTCCGGATGGCGCAGCCGAACCCACGCATTGGCCATGTAGCCCGCCTCGACGGGCTGCGTCGGGGTCCCGGCCGGCGGCAGGTGGGCGTCGATGACCCACGGGCCGAACATCTGGTGCAGCTCGTCCACGCCGCTGTAACCGACGATGCGGCCATCCCGATCGGGGCGCAGCGCGATGATGCCCGCCGCGAAGCGCCGAGAGGGCCCGTGCTCCACGCGGCGCCAGCACACCGCGTTGGCCCACTCCCGGTACAGGTCCAGGTCGTTGGCGGCGCAGTACACGTCCCACTGCCCGACCCCGGGCGGCCGCGCGCCGATCTCGCTGAAGCGCAGCCCCTTCGGGCCAAAGAACCACTCCATGTGGGTCGCCGACGTGCCGATGCCCAGCGCCGTGACCACCGCCTGGCCCAGCGCCTTGACCTCGTCGTAGCCGGGTGCGTCCATGCGGTTGGTCGCGACGATCTGGGGCGAGATCCAGCGGGTTCGCATGGCCTCCAGCACGTTCGGGTAGTAGTGGCTCACGAAGTCGAGCACCACGGTGCCGCCGATGCTCAGGGTGTCGTAGAAGCCCTCGTGCCCGCTGACGAACTCCTCGATGGCGGCCGCGCCGCCGTGGTCGAGGCGGTGCTCGGCGATGGCCCGGGCGAGCTCGTCGTCGTTCGTGCACTTGGACGTCCCCGCCGCCCCGGCCCCGGCCCGCGGCTTGACGATGACCGGGTAGCCGACCGCCTCGACGAAGGCGCGGGCCTCCGCAGAGGTGGAGACGCCCGCCGACGCCGCCGTCGCTACGCCCGCCTCGCGCAGCGCCTCCTTCATGAGCGGCTTGTCGCGGCACAGGGTCGCGGCGCGCACGGTCAGGCCGGGGATGCCCGCCGCCTCCCGCACGCGGGCGGTCGGCAGGATGTGCGCCTCGATGGTCGCCTCCAGCCGGTCCACCCAGCCGCGCCCCTGGATGCGGCGCACCGCGTCGAGCAGCGCCTGCTCGTCGGTGACGTTGTGGACCTGCTCGTAGCCGTCGAGCAGGCCCTTGATGTGGTCCGGGAGCCACTCGGCGGGCGGCTCGCCGATGCCGGTGACGCCCGCGCCGGCCGCCTTGAGGGCGCGCACGAAGCTGGCCTGGTACGCTGGGAAGTGGGGGGCGACGAAGATCACGTGCATGGGCTCATCCTGCGTCGAAGGGTCTCGCGATCCGGAGGAACGCCACGATGATGCAACGAGTCCTCCTCGGCCCGCAACGTCGCATCAGGACGGTGGGCACGGCGTTCGAGCTGCTGGGCGTCCGCGGGCGCATCGCGGTGATCAGCGCGGGCTGGCAGGAGCGGGAGGCCGAAGACGGCGAGCTGTCCCGGTTCCTCGGCAACCGCACGACCAACCTGGCGCTGCACGCGCGGGCCGACGCGGCCTTCCGCGAGGACCAGACGCTCTTCACGGCCCACCGCACCAAGCAGGACCGTCTGCACCGCCTGCAGGACCTCTACCGGCTCCAGCTCGAGGCCGCGCTCACGGCGGCGAAGCGGCTCCAGCGCATCGACGCCCCCGCGGACCTCATCGAGCCGGAGCTGGAGGCGACCATGCGCACCATCCGGGCGCTCGACAAGCGGCACGTGGCGCGCATGGAGGGCATCGAGCACGAGTACGAGGCGGCGGTGGGTCTGGCCCGGAGGCCGTCCATTCAACACCATGTCGAAGAGATTTCGAGCATTCTCAGCGAATGTGATGCAGTTGCCATCGCGGGGGGCCACGTTGCGTCCTTGATCAACCGCATTCGGCTCTTTGGCTTGACGAGCCTCCTGGCAGCAAAGCCCCTCGTCGGCTGGAGCGCTGGCGCCATGGTGCTCACGGACCGCATCGTGCTGTTCCACGACAACCCGCCGCAGGGGGCCGGCAACGCCGAGATCTTGAGCCGCGGCCTGGGCCTCGCCCCGGGGGTCGTCGCGCTGCCCCACGCCAGCAGCCGCCTCAACCTGGACGACCCGCAGCGGGTGTCGCTGCTGGCGCGCCGCTTCGCGCCGGCGCTGTGCCTTGCGCTGGACGACGGGTGCGCCGCCACCCTGGCGAAGGGGTGGACTGCCAACGGCCCCACGTGCCGGCTGACCACCGACGGGGCCGTGGTGCCCGTGGAGGGCGCATGAACCTGGCGATCCACGCGCTGACCAAGGGGCGCCCGAGCCGTGACGTCATCGATGCCTTCTTGCGGGACCACACCTTCCCCATCCTCGAAGGCAGCAAGGTCACCTTCGTGTGGCGTGGCGAGGCGGAGCGGGTCAGCCTGCGGCACTGGGTCTACGGGCTCGGCTCGGACCAGCCCTTCGCGCGCATCGACGGCACGGACCTGTGGTACCTGGTGCTGGAGCTCCCGCCGCGCTCCCGGGTGGAGTACAAGCTCGACGTCCACCGCAACGGCCACGGCGAGTGGATCCAGGACCCGCTCAACCCGCACAAGGCCATGGATCCATACGGCGGCAACTCGGTCTGCCAGGGGGCGGACTACGCGCCCCCCGAGTGGGCCAGGCCGGACAAGGAGGCACGGCCGGGGACCCTGCAAGAGCTGCGCGTCCGGTCGGCGGCCCTCGGGGGAGACCGGCGCGTGACGGTGTACCTGCCCGCCCGCTTTCGCCCGACCCGGCGCTACCGCCTGCTGGTCGTGCACGACGGCGGCGACTACGTGCGCTACGCCAGCCTCCAGACGGTGCTCGACAACCTGATCCACCGGCTGGAGATCGCCCCCCTGGTCGTGGCCCTCTCTCACCCCGGTGATCGTCTGTCGGAGTACGCGGACCACCCGGGCCACGCCCGCTTCGTCGTCGAGGAGCTGCTCCCGGCCCTGGAGGCCCGGTACTCCCTCTACAAGCAGGCGTCCCACCGGGGCCTGATGGGGGCGAGCTTCGGCGCGGTGGCGTCTCTGGCGACCGCCTGGCGCTACCCGGGCGTCTTCGGGCGCCTGCTGCTCCAATCGGGCTCCTTCGCCTTCACGGACATCGGCACGCACTGGCGCGGCCCGCTCTTCGACAAGGTGGTGGAGTTCGTCAATGCATTTCGCGAGGCCCCGGGGAGGCCGAGCGAGCGCGTGTTCCTGAGCTGCGGCCAGTACGAGTCGCTGATCTACGAGAACCGCTCCATCGTGCCGCTCCTTCAGGACACGGGCATGTCCGTGCGCTTCGAGGAGGCCCGCGACGGCCACAACTGGGAGAACTGGCGCGACCGGCTGCGCGCCGGCCTCTCCTATCTGTACCCGGGGCCCGTCTGGATGGTCTACGAGTAGCGCCTCCGATTACGCGCCCGCCCCCGGTCCCCTCTCGACTTCCCCAAAAATCCAGGCACAATGCGTCGCGATCCGCGACCTGCTGGAGGAGGAACCCTTGGCCGAAGTGACGAGAAAGATCGGTCTTTCCCTGGGCGCCGACCTGTGCTGGCCCGCCTGCTACGAGGCGATCATCGACCGCCTGAAGCTGTCGCTGCCGCTCGGCGACGACGTGGTGCGCTTCGCGGTGGACCGTGTGACGGTCGAGCCGTTCGATCTGCGCCAGCCGTGCTCCTACGACGTGGTGCTCGACCGCCTGACCCACTGGTTCAACACGAGCCGCGAGTGGATCAAGAAGGCCGTCATCCTCGACGGGCTGTACGTGCTCAACAACCCGTGGTCGCTCCAGTCCATGGAGAAGCACTCCACCTACGTCGCCATGATGAAGCTGGGCATGCCCATCCCGGAGACGTGGCTCGTCCCGCCGAAGGAGCACCCGGACTCGGCCGACATCAAGCCGACCCTGGCGCGCTACGCCCGCTTGTTCGACCTCGGGCAGATCGGCCAGAAGCTCGGCTACCCCATGTTCATGAAGCCCTACGACGGCGGCGCCTGGGTGGGAGTGAGCCGCATCGACGACGAGCAGGCGCTGCGCCAGGCCTACGAGAAGTCCGGCAAGCACGTCATGCACCTGCAGAAGGCGGTCGAGCCCTTCGACCTGTTCGTCCGCTGCATCGGCGTCGGGCCCCAGATCTACATCGTGCGTTACGACCCGTCGGCCCCGCTCCACGCCCGCTACATGGTCGACTACTACTTCGCGGACGCCGACGAGTGGTCGCTGCTGACGGACACCACGCTGACCATCAACTCCTTCTTCGGGTGGGAGTTCAACTCCTGCGAGGCGCTGCGCCAGAACGGGACCTTCTACCCCATCGACTTCGCCAACGCCTGCCCGGACTTCCAGGTCACGTCGCTCCACTACCACTTCCCGGAGATGGTCAAGCGCATGATCCGGTGGTCGCTGTTCTGCGCCTACACCAAGCGGCCCATGCGCCAGAACATGCACTGGGAGCCCTTCTACCAGGTCGCCAAGAAGGACCTGCCCTACCGGGATCGCCTGCGGGAGTATGCCGCCATCGCGCGGGAGCGCATGGAGGCGGACCGCTTCGCCGAGTTCTGCCGGACGCACCTGCCGCACCTGAACGAGGTGGCCCTGGAGTTCTTCCGGACCGGCGAGGCCAAGGACATCGTCCGGGCCAAGGTGGCGGCGCTCTACCCCGCCCACGAGGTCGAGACCTTCACGGACCACTTCTTCGGGCTCATCCAGTTCTGGTGCAAGACGGAGGCGGACCGGCTCGCCGCCACCAAGGAGGCGAGCGCGTGAAGCTGAAGACTGGTTGGTACTCGAACCGGGTGGGGCGCGAGGTGGGCGTCGTTCGCTACGGCACCTACGGCCGCCCGGTGCTGCTGTTCCCCACCGCCGGCGGCGACTGCGAGGAGGCCGAGCGCATGCGCCTCATCGCGGCGCTCTGGCCGCTCATCGAGGCGGGGCGCATCAAGGTCTACTCCTGTGACAGCGTGGCGGGCCGCACCTGGGTGGACAGCGGCGCGTCCGGCGCCCACAAGGCGTGGATGCAGAACCGCTTCGACGAGTTCGTGGCGCAGGAGCTGGTGCCGGCCATCCGCACCGACTGCAAGAGCGACGACATCGAGATCATCACCGCGGGCGCGAGCTTCGGCGCCTTCAACGCAGTCGCCGCGCTGTGCCGCCACCCGGACGCCTTCTGTACGGCCATCGGCATGAGCGGCACCTATGATCTCTCGCCCTGGAACAACGGCGAGCACACCTTCGACTTCCACGTGTCGTCGCCGGTGCACTTCCTGCCCTACATGGAGGAGGGCCCCCTCCTGGAGCAGCTCCGGCGCCGCTTCGTCCTGCTGGTCTCGGGCCAGGGGCGCTGGGAGAGCCCGGGCCAGGCCTGGGGCATCGCCAACGCGCTCGGGAGCCGGGGGGTGCCCAACCGCGTGATCCTGTGGGGCCACGAGTGGGACCACGACTGGCCCACCTGGCGGGTCATGCTGCCGTACTACCTGAACGAGCTCACATAGGGAGCGCCCATGAACGTGATCTTCGCCGCCCCCTTCTTCCTGGAGGCCACCACACGCTTCGTCGCCACGGTCGCGGGGCTGCCGGGCGTGCGCCTCGGCCTGATCAGCCAGGACGCGCTGGAGTCCCTGCCGCCGGTGCTGCGGGGCGCCCTGCGCGGCCACTATCGGGTCCACGACGCCATGGACGCGAACGAGCTGGCCCGCGCGGTGCGCCACGTGGCGGGGCAGCTCGGCGCCGAGCCGCACACGGTGCGCCTGATCGGGACCCTGGAGCAGCTCCAGGAGCAGATCGCCGCGGTGCGCGACGCCCTTGGCATCTCCGGGCCCGGCGGCGCAGGCGGCATGGGCCTGGAGGCGGCGCGCAACTTCCGCGACAAGGCGCGCATGAAGGAGGTGCTGCGGGCGGCGGGCCTGCCTTGCGCGAGGCACGCACGCGTCGAGGCGCCGGACGACGCGCGGCGCTTCGTGGCGGAGCTGGGGCTGCCGGTGGTGTTCAAGCCGCTGGCCGGGGCGGGCTCCGTGGCGACGAGCCGCATCAACCGCATGGATGAGCTGGAGCGGGTCCTCGGCCACGCCCGCCCGACCCCTCAGACGCCGTGGGTCATCGAGGAGATGGTCATCGGCCAGGAGCGCTCCTTCGAGACCGTCAGCATCGACGGCCGGCCGGTGTGGGACTCCCAGACCCGCTACGAGCCGCCGCCGCTCGTGGTGCTGGAGAACGGCTGGATCCAGTGGACGGTCAGCCTCCCCCGGGAGGTGGACAACGACGAGATCCGCGCGATCCGCCCCTACGGGCACAAGGCCCTCGCGGCGCTGGGCATGAAGACCGGCATCAGCCACATGGAGTGGTTCCGCCGCCCCGACGGGTCCGTGGCGATCAGCGAGGTGGCGGCGCGGCCGCCGGGGGCGCAGATCATGGCGCTCAACAGCTACGCCCACGACGTGGACTTCATCCGGGTCTGGGCGGAGCTGGCCGTCTTCGGGCGCTTCACCCCGCCCGAGCGCAAGTACGCGGCGGGGGTGGCCTTCTTCCGCGCCCAGGGTCACGGCAGCAGGATCGCCGCGGTGCGGGGCTTGGACGAGGCGCAGCGCGCGGTGGGGCACCTGGTCGTCGAGGCCAAGCTCCCGCTGGCCGGGCAGCAGCGCAGCACGAGCTACGAGGGGGAGGGCTACGCCATCGTCCGCCACCCGGACACTGCGGTGGTGGAGCAGGCGCTGAGGACGCTCATCGGGACCGTGGTGGTGGAGGCGGGGTAGCCGAGCCCCTTACTTCTTGCGCTTCTCCGCGGCCTTGACGCGCTCGATGAACGCGCGGTCGTCCTTGCCGAGCCACTTGTCGTCGAAGTCCGCCCGCGCCGCATACCACGGCTGCTTCTCGAAGTGGGCGCGCAGGCCGGCGTCCTTGAACGTGTAGCCCAGCAGGGCGTAGGGCAGGTTCCGCAGGAGCCGCAGCTCCTCGGCAGACCTGGCGTCCAGGGAGGCCGGGTCCTCCTCCGCCGCCAGCATGGCGGGCCGGAGCACGTCCTCTCGCGCCATCACGACCAGGGGCTCCTGCAGCAGGAAGGCGACGTCGGCGGCCGGCGTGAAGTCCTTGAGCTGCCAGCGCATCTGGTAGGTGCCGCCCTGCCACCCCTCGAACGTCGGCTTGGGGAGGCGCTTGCCCTCCTCGTTCTCGTCGAGGATCTCGCCCCACTTGCCCTTGAGCACGATGCGCATGTCGAAGTCGCGGATGGGCCCCTTCCAGAGCCCGCCGGTGCGCAAGATGTAGTCGATGCCGCTGTGCATGGGGCTGATGATGCGCCCCCGGTGGGTGTAGGAGTGCTCCACGACCACCCGCTCCTTGGGCTTGAAGCTGACGGGGAAGGTGTGGACCCGGTCGAAGACGGTGCCGGGCAGGGCGCCCGCCTCCTCCTTCTTCGGGGTCTTGATGGTGACCTTGACGGGCTGCTCGTCGATGCGGGCCGTAAAGTCGCGAATCGCGGGCTTCTTGCAGGACGGGCTCTCCACGTCCATGTCATCCACCGTGCGCTGGCAGTGCTCGGGGAAGCCCATCTGGACCGTCACCGGAGCGTCCGTCGTGTTGACGAACTCGTAGCGCACGTTGACCAGCCAGTGGTCCACGTAGGTGGACAGCGGGCCGCGCTGCTCGATGACCAGCGTCTCGGTGTCCATGGAGATGGCGCTGTTCGTGACCGGGTAGACCGTGGCTCCCGCACCGTAGAACTCACCGTCGTTGGCGAGCGCGGGGGATGCCAGGAGTGCCAGGGCGAGGCCGAGGCGCGCAGCGAGCCGCATGAGGAGCTCCATCGGTGGGGCGCGGGGAGGCGCAGGTTGTCTGGCTTGTCCCGACGGCGCCGGGCCTGCACGATGATACAGACCAGGGAGCGGAAGGCAACTGCGGGCGGCCGCGTGGAGGTCCCCTCCCGTCGCCATGATCACCCTTGACCCGCCCGCGGGACTCTCCCATCCTGTCCCCATGATCGACCCCTTCGCCAACCTGAAGCCACCGCCGGACGAGCCGCTCGTCGAGCCGCCCGACATCAGCCACATCGAGATCGAGGACGACGAGCCCGTGGACGGGATCTACTCCGAGAAGCAGCAGCGCCTGCTCACCGAGCCCCTCTTCTCCTCGTGGTCCGGTCCCCTCGACGAGGAGGGCGGGCGTCGATCCTTCGTGGCCATGGCCAACGTGGGGGTGTTTTCCTCGCCCGCCGAGCGCCCGCTGGTGCCGGACGCGATGCTCAGCCTCGATGTGGCGGTGAATCCCGACTTCGCGGCCGAGAAACGCCACAACACCTACTTCGTCTGGGAGATGGGCAAGCCCCCGGACGTGGTCATCGAGGTCGTGTCCAACCGCAAGGGCGGCGAGCTCAAGAAGCGGCGCCGCGGCTACGCGCGCATGCGGGTCGCCTACTACGTGGTGTGGGACCCGGCGCTCATCGCCCTGTCCGAGGAGCTCGTCGGCTTCCGCCTGAGCGGCGACCTGTACGTGACCATGTCGCCGCTCGTGTTCCCGAACGTAGGGCTGGAGCTCCGCCCCTGGGAGGGCACCTTCGAGGGCGTGAGGGCCCGCTGGCTCCGCTGGCACCTCGACGGGGAGCCGGTCCCGACCGGGGCGGAGCGCGCCGAGGCCGAGCGCGCGCGCGCCGAGGCCGAGCGCGAGCGCGCCGAGTCGGAGCACGCGCGCGCGGAAGCGGAGCGCGAGCGGGCGGAGCGGCTCCTGGCGTTGCTCCGCCAGCACGGCATCGAGGACCCCACCTGACCCCCCTTCGCGCCCTACGGCACGAACAGCACCCCCGCGTTCTTCGCACGCCCGCCCTTGAGGTTCGCGTCGTCCACGCCGCCGCTCACGCCCAGGTCATAGCCCCACAGGCCCGCGGCGTTGGAGATGCCCTGGTACTCGTAGCCGCGCCAGAGGTGCCCCTTGCCGGTGGCCAGGTCGAAGGTCGCGACGTCCGCCCCGTTGGCCAGCGCAGAGCCGGCGCCGTCGTCGTTGTCGAAGCCGACCAGGAACAGCGACTTCGCCGACGCCGCGAGCTGCCGGCGGTAGGTCGGGAACATGGGCGGCAGCGGTGAGGCGCCCGACGCCGCGATGAGCTGCTTGAACCAGTACCAGTTGAGATCGACGCCGTTGCCGTTGTTGACCGCCGGGTCGGGCACGGGCAGCGCCTTGGTCAGATCGATGACCACCGCCCGGTAGCGGTCCGCGGTGGTCTTGGCCTTGCCCCCGCCCACGAGGGGAACCGTGAACGTCGCATGGGGGAGCGCGCCGCTCTTCTCCCAGGGGAGCGCGTACAGCCGCGCCCCGTCCGGCGAGACCGCGAAGGCCTGGATGCCGCGGCCATACCAGGCGGTGTCCAGGTCGTCCTGCACGCCATCGCCGTCCGTGTTGTAGTTGAGGCGCACCGGTGGCCCGGACACGTCGAAGACGCTGATCGACCCCTGGTTGCCGACGAACAGGTGGGGCGTGCCGAGGACGGGGGCGAGGACCATCCCCGGGTCTCCGCTGGTGGTCCAGCCTGCGACGATGTCCGACGCGCGGCTCATGTCGAAGGCCAGGCTCCCGTCGGCGCCGATCGGGGCCCGGTGGACGGCGTTGCGCAGGTTGTTCCAGGGGTCGTTGCGCTCGAGGAGCCACAGCTCCCCGTCGTGGATGAGCGCCTGCACGTACCGGACGGTGTAAGGGTCCGCGCCTGGCATCGGGGCGAAGAAGGGGCTGGTGACCGGAGCCGCCGCCACGTTCCCGGAGAGGCCCGTCACGTCGGCCACGAAGAGGAGCGGGGTGGGCTTCAGATCCACGTTGACCCCGTACAGGAGCGTCTTGCCGCCCACCTGCGCCAGCGCGCCCGTGCAGACACGCGCCGTGGGGTTCGCAGGGTCGGGGTCGAAGGTCACCTGGCCCGTGCCCTGCGTCAGGGTCGCCGTGTCGAAGCGCACCGCTGCGTCACCGTTGAAGAGCCACACCTCGCTGCCCAGGCCCCGGATCACGCCGCAGCCGCCAGACCAGGGGATGGTCTCGCCCTTTACGTGGTAGGTCAGCCCCTTGCCTTGAGCCCCTGCGGTCGCCGGATCGAAGTCCTGCTCCGGCCAGTCGGCCTTGGAGAGATCGAGGCGCCGGACGACGTCGTGGGTGCCGTCGCTCGCCTTCTGGTGAGAGGACGACAGCAGCAGCAGGTGACCTGGCTCGGACGCTGGTGCCGGCGCGTCGGCGTAGGCCCCGGTGTGCTCCATGGGGGCGTCCTCGCCGTGGGGGGCGCCGTCTCCCGCCTTCTCGGCCGGCGGGGGGCCGGCCACATAGAGGACTCCGGCGTTCTTCACGCGGGCGTCGCCGAGCAGCGCGTCCCCCTCGCCGACCCGGAAGCCGAAGGGGTCCGACAGGCCGAGCAGCTTGCCCGGGTCGCTGCGCCACCCGCGGAACACCGGCATGCGCCCGGTCGCGAGATCGATGACGGCCACGTCGGACAGGTTGCCGAGCGCCGTGCCGACGCCGTCCGGGTTGTCGCGCCCGATGAGGAACACGGCGTTCTCGCCGACCGCGAGCTGACGCACGTTCATCGCCTGGGGCGGCAGGATGGCGCCGGTGCTCGGGGCGAAGCCGGTGTCGAGCATCCACCGCTTGAGCGCGAGCAGGTTCAGGTCATACCCGTACTGCCGCTGCTCCGCCGTGCACCCGGCGACGAGGAAGCACTCGCTCGGGTCCGTCGCCGGGTCCACCATCAGGCGGGGCAGCGCGCCCGTGAGATCGATGAGGGCGAGGCGGTGGACGGTCATGTTCGTGGACTGGGTGGCGCCGTTCGCGTTCTTCCACTCCACCTTGGTGTTGAAGAAGGGCGCCACGGGGTAGGAGGTCTCGGGGAGCGCGTACAGCGTTGCGCCGTCCGGCGAGAGCGCGAAGGCCTTGATATTCTGGCCGAAGCGCCGCGTGTCCAGGTCCTGGAGCGCCGGGTCGATGGAGCCCGCCGGACCCATGTGGACGATGTCCCAGGCCACGGCGTCAATCACCGTGACGCCATCCTTGTTGCCGACGAACACGAAGGGAGCACCGCCCGCGCTGGCCACGATCAGCGCCGGCGCCTCTCCCTGGTCGTCGGGGGCGTTGGGCGTAGGGGCCGTCTCGATGGTCCGCGTCGTGTCCGGCTCGACGAGGAGGCTCCCGCCGCTCGCCGTGAGGCGCGCGGCGCGCAGCTTGTTGGGCTTGGTCGCGTCGTTCTTGGGCGTCTGCTCCATGAAGAGGAGCCACTGGTCAGCCCCGTCGTCCCACAGCGTCGGGCTGTAGAACTCCAGCGCGGGGCTCTGGGTGAACAGCGCGTCGTCGACACCGATGGCGGTCACGTCGCCCGTGACGAGATCGGTGACGTCCGCCACGAAGGCAGCGTAGGTGGTCGGCTTGGCGTCGAAGCCGATCAGCCAGTCGCGCCCGCCAGCCTTCACGAACACGCCGCTGCACACGGCGTTGGCGCCCGTCGCGGCCCCGTCGGGGCGCCACATGACCTTGTGCAGCCCGCCCACCTGGGTCGCCGTGGCGGTGTCGAAGGGGATCGCCGTCCACCCGTTGAAGAGCCACACGACGGAGCCCGCCCCCTGGACCATGCCGCAGCCGAAGCCGGGGTGCTTCTCGAAGGTGCCGCCCAGGTGCTCCACCAGCCGGACACCCTGCGGGCCGTGCTGGCTCGGGCGGAAGTCCAGGTTGCGGTAGTCGGCCAGGTCGACGTAGCGGACGGCGTCGTGGGTGCCCGCGATGGCCGCGCCCGCCGATGAGCTGAACAGGACGAGGTGGCCGTCCTCGGGATCCACGCCCGAGACGAAGCCGTCGGTGGGGTGGTAGCCGTATTGATCATAGACCACCACGTCCAGGGTCCACGTCTGGGGCCCGATGGTGGCGCCGATGGTCGCCGCCCCCGGGGAGACGCCGCGCACGAAGCCACCCTCGACGACGGCGACGGCAGGATCGCTGCTGCTCCACGTGATCGCGAGGGGGCGAGGTGCCGGTGGGGCGACGGCGAGCCCATCGGCGTTGACCAGGGCCGGGTACTCGAGGAGCCCCTTGCCGAAGGAGGACCACTTGCCTGCGCCGAGCGCCTGGACCTCGATGTCGGCGCCGGCAAACACGCGGGCATCGGCGACGTGCCACGAGCAGGGCCCTGCGCCGTAAGGGTTGCACGCGTTGACCGGGGGGCTCGTCTTCGTCTGGTAGACGCCGTCGTAGTGGGCGCGGCCGTCCGAGCCCGGGTCGGCGGACAACGCCACCTGCACGAACTGGAGCCCCGAGCCCTGGTCGAGCTGCACCACCTGGAGGGCGATGCTCTCGGTGGTGCCGCCGGCCGTGGCGGTCACCACCAGAGTCCCGTCGGGCGCCAGCTTGTCGCCGCCACCCGCGACGAGGCCCGTGACCACGCCGGCCCCGGTCGCGTCGAGGATGGTCGGGTCGCTGGACGCCCAGGTGATCGGGACGGAGACGGGGGCGCCCGCGGGATCCCATGCGGTTGCGGTCAGCGTCAGGCTCTGCCCGACCGCCACGATGTCGGTGCCCAGGGGCGCGATCTCAATCCACGCAGGGCCCAGGCACGCCGCGTCCTCGCAGCCGAGCCCCTGGCAGTCGGCGGCCTTGGTCTCGCCGCTGCCGCTGGCGTTGCACTCCCAGATGTCGCCGTCCTTGCAGGCGACCGTGCCCTGAGCGCAGATATCGTCGATGCAGGCGCCGGCGCCGCAGTGCTGCGTTGCCGGGCAGTCTGCGTCCGACCCGCAGCCCGGCTGGGCGGTGTCTGCGTTTGCCGAGTCGCCCGAATCTGGCGACGGCGTGGAGTCTCCGGCGTCTGCCGCGGAGGTAGCGTCCGCTGTGTCATCTATGGCCGCGTCGCCCGCGGCGCCGCCGGAGTCATCGGTGGCATCGGCTCCCAGGGTGTCGCCATCGCCTCCTGAGCCCGTGTCAGACGGTATCGTGATGTCTGATGCCACGTCATGGCCGCCTCCACACGAAACCGCCAACAAGGTCGCTACCGCGCAGATCAGCGCCACCAATCTCTCGCTCTTCATTGCTGTATCCTCCCGGCTCAGTGGCCCCCCCGCAACCACTACACCGGGGGCCCCGGTTTGTCACCCCTGAATCGGGCGAGGACGGTGGGCGCGCGTGGTTCGCCAGACACCGAATGCGAGAGCCCCCACCGCCAGCAGAGACACCCACTTCGCAGCGGCGCGAATCGGGGTGTCCCGGAAGCGCGCCTCCACCACGCGGCGCCCTGCGGGCACCTCCACCACCATGCGCCCTTTCGCGTCGTGGGAGTGAGGCACCACCGCGCCATCGACGGTCACCACCCACCCGGGAAAGTGGAGCTGCGAGAGGGTCAGGGTGGTGCCCTCGGACTGGACCTCCACCCGTACGCGGACCCCGTCCATGCTCGCGTCTGCGGACCCCTCACCCGCCAGCCACGCCAGCGGCTCCCCCGGTGGGGGGGGCGAGTCCAGCGGCATGGTGGCGGGCGCGTACTCGCCGTAGCCCAAGAGCTCCACGCGGGTGCGCGCAAGGTGGTCGAGGTCCAGCTCGCTCGGCTCGACGGGGAGGGGGCGCAGCAACCGCGAGTCGGGGGCCATCACGAAGACGAAGAGGAGCGCTGCGGGGGGGAGCATCCGGCCGTGCCGCGATGGGATCGGCGTGGCGGCGCCCGCGGCCGCGAGGGCGAGGAGCACGGAGGCCGGCCCGAGGAGTCGCCACGGGAACTGGGCGAAGGACAGGAGCGGCGCCGTCTCCCAGACCGCGGCTGCCGACTCTGTGGTCAGCCACGTGAGCACCGCACCGAGGGCGACGAGAGCGAGGGTGTCTGCCCGGCGCTCGGAGCGCAGGGCCGCCGCGAGCCCCACCGCCGCCCCCAAGAGCAGCGGCCACCCCAGGTACATGGGCGGCTCGGAGACGCTCTGCGGTCCGAAGAGCGGCGACGGGAGGAAGTTGCGCCGGAAGTCGAAGTACCCCTCGCGGAGCACCTCCTGGTGGATGAGGCCCCGCTCCGCCATGGCCGGGAGCCAGTACCACGCAGACAGGGCGAGCCCGAGCGCCAGCGCGCCACCATACGCCGCGATGCGCCGCGGACCCTGGCGCCGCGCGAGTGCCATCACGAGGAGCAGGGCCACGAGGACACCGCTCCAGAGCAGCGCCGAGACGGTGTGCAGGGGGACGAACAGCCCGTAGCCGAGGGCGAGGAGCCAGTGGTCGCGGCGTCTCCCCTCCTCGACTGTGCGAACGGCCAGCAGCAGCAGCCAGGGGGCCGCGCAGAGGGCCACGTACTCCGCGACGTCGCCCCGGGTGAACAGGTCCGCCATGGCGTAGGGGGCACCCACCCCGAGCGCCGCGGTCAGGGTGCCGCCGGCAGGGCCGTGCAGGCGCTCGCCCAGCAGGTAGAGCCCGAACGCGCCGAAGGTCAGCGCGAGGAAGAGGACCGCCTTGATGGCCGCCACCGGCCCGAGGGGGAGAAACGGGAGCGCCAGGGTGAGGACGCCGGGGCTGTAGAAGCCGAAGAGCGGATAGCCGTGGCCGCCGGCCAGCTCTGGGATCCAGGTGGGGTGCCCTCCCTGAGCGACCAGGTTCCGAGCGAGGGCGACGAGGCGGATGAAGTAGCGTGTCCCCTCGTGCTGCTCGAACCACGGCAGGGTCGCCAGGGGCCAGAGCACGAGGGCCGCGGCGGCGGCGCAGGTGGCGAGGACCGGGAGGCGGGGGGGAGCGCGCATCCGCGGCATGTTCCCCCGTGCGGGGGCTGGACGCAACTCTCCGAGGCCGCGTCAGGCTCAGTAGATGTAGATGCGTCCCGTGACCGGGGAGACGAGGCCCGCAGGAGCCTCCACGCCCACCGGCGTGAGCCGCGCCAGGTGGCGTGCAGCGGTGGCGTGCAGCGCCGGTACGTTCCCCGCGGCCACGGCCTGCCAGTGATTGACCGCGTCGCCGACGCGCCCGTCGTGCTCGGCCAGCAGCCCCTCGAAGTGGGCCTCCCACTCCGGCGAGAAGTGGGACGAGTTGTACCGCGACACGCCCTGCTCGTCGCGGTTGAGCCCCTCGACGAGGTGCGCCTTGGAGCGGACGTCGTCACCGAGCAGATCGTAGACGACCGCCAGGTTGAACCACGCGCCGGGGAAACCGGGCGAGATGGACGTCGCCTCCAGCAGCTTGTCCTCGGCGGCCTTGTAGTCGCCGCGGAGGAGCGCCACGTCGCCCAGGTTGGACCACGCGATGGCCGCGGTGCGCCGGTCGACCCCCGCGTTCTCTACGGTCGCCACGAAGAGGCGCTCCGCCCCGTCCAGGTCCTTGGCCCGGTAGGCGATGCCGCCGACGTTGTTCAGCACCAGGGGGTTGCCGGGGTGCGTCTGCAGGATGGTCTGGTAGGAGGCCAGCGCCGCCGCGTCGTCGCCGCGCTTCGACTGGACCAGCGCCATCACGAAGTGGGCCCCGACGGGGTTGATGCCCCGCATCCCGAAGACCGTGTCCGCCAGGTCGGTCGCCGCGTCCAGGTCACCCAGGTTGTAGTGGGCCGTTGCGAGCCCGATGAGCGCGTCGGCCAGCGCCTCGGGGGCCGTCGCGCAGCACTGGCTGATGGGCTGGCACACGGTGGCGCCCTCCGCCTCGGCCAGGCGCTTCATGGCAGAGACCAGCTCCTTGTAGTCCTCCAGCGCGGTCGCCACGTCCAGGTCGAGGAGGCTCGCCAGGGCCCGCGTCTGCATCAGGCGGACGTCGCCGGGAGCGACCGCCAGCGCGGCGTCGGACAGGTCGTAGGCCGAGCGGTAGGACTCGTCGAGGAGATCCACGCCCGCCAGCACGAGCGTCGTGGTCACGTCCTGCGGCTGCGCCTCCACCTGCGCCTGGAGCAGCTCCCGTGCCTCGGGGTACCGCTCCTGCGAGACCAGCCACCGGACGTGATCCAACAGGTCCCGCCCCTCCAAGGCCGGCGCGCCCGGCGCGGGCTCCGCGAGCAGCGCCGGGTCCGCCAGCTCGACGGGCGCTACGGCCTCGAGCCCCTCGTCGCCCTGGGCCACCAGCTCCGCCTCGATGGTGGAGACCCCCTCTCCCCTGTCCCCCGGCGGCTCACAGGCCGCCAGCGCCAACACCCCCGCCGCTCCAATGACACCCAGCCAGGTCGCGCGCATGAAGCACCTCCATCCCTGTGTCGTGAACCAATCCCATTGTACGGGTCGCGCCGGTCGAAACAAAGGCTCAACGCACGACAACCCCGTTGGGCCTCAGGTTCTGCCCGGCTGCATGCGCCAGCTCGGCCGCAGGGCGACCCACGCGCCGCTCACTGCACGCGATAGACCAGGGGGATGCGGATGGCGCGGCGCGTCCAGTCGAGCGCGTCGGGCGGCTTCGGAACCTTGGTGACGCGCTCAGCCGCCGCGAGGGCGGCCTCATCGAGGACGTCGTGGCCCGAGGACCCCACCACGCGGCGCTTCACGACCGTCCCGTCGGCCTCGATGGTCAGCTCCAGACGGACCGTGCCCTCCAGCCGACGGCGGGAGGCGGATCGAGGGTAGACCAGCTCCTTGCGGAGCGCCCTCGTGACGAGCTTGATGTACTGGGCGAGGGGGTCGCCTCCCATGTTGCCGCCGGGGCTCGCGACGGAGCTGACGCTGGACCCGAGGCCGGCGCTTGCGCCTCCGATGGCGAGCTGGCCCACCCCCGCCCCTGGCCCTGCGCCCGTGCCCCTCCCAACGAGGCCGGTGCCGCCCTCCAGCTCGTCGAACATGGAGCCCGGCACTGCGGTGCTGCTGAGGACCGAGAGGGTCCCGAAGCCGTTGCCCGAGTCGAGCAGCGCTGCAAGCTTCGCGGAGCTCTTGAGGCGCGGCTTGGCTGACCCTGCGCCCCGCGCGCCGCGCTTCCCGGGCCGGGGCTTCGGGGCGGGCGCGACACCCTTCGGCGGGCTGGGTGAGGGGCTCACGCCTGTTGAGGCGGGCTCGTCGGGCGCGGAACGTTCCACGACCTCTGCGGTGGGCCCCCCAGGGGGGGCCAGGTTCTCGTCGGCCGGCGCGACGGGGAGCCCCGGCGGCGCCTCAGCCACATCGGCCGCGCCACTGGGGCGAGGCTCCGCGGCCGTGACGTCCCGGACGTCCGCTGGTGCTGGCGCCGTGGCGGTGGAGTCGTGCGACGCCCAGTGCGGAGGTGGGTCTCGCCACTCCGGGACCTCCCGCTGTGCGGGTTCCTCGCGCCGCACCTCGGTCACGCGCAGGGTCTCGATGACGCGCTCGCGGGTCTCCTCACGCTCCTTCGGGCGCTCGGGCGCAGCCCAGGCCGCGATGAGGAAGCCGGCGTGGAACAGGAGCGCGATCCCGAACGCGAACGACAGGAGCGCGCGCGCCTCCGACTCGGCGCGGGAGCGCGGTCCGCGCAGGGCGGCCACCACCTCCGTCCACTCCTGCGTTCCGTTCGATGGCGAGTCCACGGCCGAGCGAACCTCCGAAGCGCCGACTCTAGCGTAACGGTGGCGACAATTGCACGCACCGCAGGCGCGACACGGTGCGTCGATACGCGGACGACACGGTACTGGCGGTCACAGAGCCAGGATGCACCAGAAGTCCGTGGGTAGTGGGGCGCTGAGACGCCCCTCGCGCGGCTCGCCCATGGCTCCGCGCCTCACCGTGACCGTTGCGCACGGAACTCGTCAGTCCTCCGGGCGGTCCCGGTGCGCCCCCTGCCTGCCGCCGCCATCCAGCGGTAGACCTGGTAGCGGTGGACGCCGAGCTCCAGGGCAACCCTGGAGACCACTCCGCCGTGGTGCTCCAGGAGCCGCGCCAGCTCCTCGGCCCCCGGCGCACGCCGCTCCCGGGCCTCACCACCGAGTGAGCCCTGGGTGTCGAGCAGGCGCCGGGTGTCCGGCGTGGGACCGAGCACCGCCACCGCGGTGCTCGCGGCCGCCATCACGAGGTGCTCCAGGGCGCGCACGTTGAGGGGCCACGGGTGCTCGAAGAGGTCCCTGAGCAGCTCCGGCGCCACCTCCAGGTCGCGCCCGCGGAGGAACCAGCGGAGCAGGGCGCCGACGTCCTCGCGCCGCTGCGCGAGGGGGGCATCTCGATGAGCGCCCCCGAGAGTCGCCCGTACAGGTCCGTCCGGAATCCGCCGCTGCGGACCAGGGCGGGCAGGTCCTCGTTGGTCGCGGCGACGATTCGGACGTCCACGTCCACCTCCCGGGTCCCGCCGACCGCCCGCACCCTCCGCTCCTGGATGGCGCGCAGCAGCTTCGGCTGGCGCGCGAGCGGCATGGCGCCCACCTCGTCCAGGAACAGCGTCCCGCCCTGCGCCCTCCTGAAGAGCCCCTCTTTCGCCGGTCCTGCCCCGGTGAAGGCGCCGGCGACGTGTCCGAACAGCTCGCTCTCCACCAGCTCCGCGGGCAAGGCGGCGCAGTTGACGGGCACGAGGGGCCCCGTGCGACGGCTCAGGCGGTGCACCTCTCGCGCGGCCGGCTCCTTGCCCGCCCCCGAGGGGCCCGTGATGAGCGCCGGCAGGTCGTGGGCTGCGGCGCGCTCCACGCTCTGGCGCACGAGGTGGAGCAGATAGCTCAGGCCGGCCAGGGCCGACTCCGCGGGGCGCCAGTCGAACGCGGGCTCGACGCGATAGAGAAGGAAGGTGCGCCCGCACTGCACCAGATCACCAGGCTGGAGCCGCGCCGCGTCCACACGCTTGCCGTGCACCAGGATCCCGCTCTTGCCGCCCACGTCCCGCACGCCCAGGCCCGCCGCGCCCGGCGTCACGACCAGGTGGCGGGAGGACACGCGCGGGTCGTCGAGAGGCCCCGTCTCGAAGCGTGGCTCACCCCGCCCGATGATCGTCTCCCTGCGCGGGAGGGCGGTTCGCTCGCCGATGCGCTCCGGAGCCGGGCCGTGGGCGAGGATCAGCACGGGCCGGAGTGGTCTCGTCCCCGAGGCGTCGCCCGCCAGCTTCTCGGTGATCGTCGTGCGGTCCGTCACGGCAGCCCGCGCGGTGGTGGGTGCCCGGATCTTCGAGCCCAGGCGCCCTGGAAGTCAACCACCGCGATCCGGTCAGCGCTTCGCCGTGGTCCGCTCCAGGAAGGGCCCGTACTCGCTGGGGAGGTCGCGGGGGATGGGCACGGTACGCGCGCCGGGATCGTCTTGCCTCGCATAGAGATACTGGTACGCGCAGGCGCTGGTCAGGATGTCCTTCACATAGGCCGCTGTGACGTCGTAGGGCATGCACTCGAGCAGCTCGTCGGTCTGGAGGTGGCCGTTCTCGCTGAGCCACCGCTTCACCGCGTAGGGGCCCGCGTTGTAGGCCGCGAGCGCAAGCACCGGGTTTCCCTGGAAGAGCGAGAGCAGCTCCCGCAGGAAACGCGTGCCCACCCGCAGGTTGGTCTCCGGGTCCTTCAGGTCCGCTACGCCCGGCGCCTTCTCACCCAGCAGGCGCGTGGCCACCGTCCGCGCGGTCTCCGGCAGCACCTGCGTGAGCCCGATGGCGTTGGCGTGGCTGACCGCCGCGGGGTTGAAGCTCGACTCGTGGCGGATGACGCCCATCAGCAGGTGGGGCGACAGACCGTTGTCCGTCGCGTGCCGCGTCGCCAGCTCCAGGAACGGGACCGGGAAGGCATAGCGCCACAGCGGCGTGCTCTCGGAGTCCGGGTAGGTCGCAAGCAGGATGGTCCGGCGCACGCCCGCCACGGCCTTCCACGGGTTCGACTCCCGCAGGTGGAGCGACGAGAGCAGCAGCACGCCGTCCGCGTGGAGCGTGCCCTTGTCGAGGCGCGCCTCCAGCTCTTCGCGGGCGTCCTCGAAGAGCCCGACGCGCGCCAGGGTCACCGCGGCGTCCAGGGTCGGGCGGCGGCGCACCGTGTATCGCGCCAGGTCCAGCAGCTCCGGGTCGCGCTCCGGCCCTGCCGGGCGCCGCTGCCGCAGGGTGTCCGCCAGCGCCGGGTCCAGCTCGGCGATGCGGTTGAAGGCCTGGGTCGAGTAGTAGGTGAGCGGGAAGCGCTCCACCAGGTGGCGCCACGTCGCCAGGGCCCGATCCGGGTGGCCTGCCCGGACCTCGGCGCGCCCCTTCCAGTACAGCGCGCGCTCCGGCCACGTCGCCCCCTGCGGGGTGCGCCGCATGGGGGCCGTGCGCGCGAGCAGATCCAGCGTGCGGATGGCCCCCGCCGTGTCCCCCGCCAGCCACGCTCCGAAGCCCAGCTCCCACAGCGCGGCCGCGTGCTCCGCGCTGTCCGGCGCCTCGGTGGCGAGCCTTCGCAGCGGGCGCTCCGCCTCCACAGGCAGGCCGCGGTAGATCAGGAGATCGCCCGCCCCGTACAGCGCGGCGGGCGCCAGCCGGTGGGCGGGCCAGCGGTCTGCGAGGCGCAAGTAGCGCTCGACGGCCTCCAGATCCCGGTTCTGGCGGCGCAACGCGATGGCCTGCCCGTACAGGATGGCCGGAGCCAGCACCGGGTCGTCGCTCTCCAGCTCGAGGGCCGCTTCGTACTTCAGGGTCGCCTTGTCGCAAGTCTTGCGGTCGCGGCGGAGCAGCTCGGCCTCCACCCACAGGCGCAGGGCCGCGTGCTTCGGCCCTTTGAACCGCGCATCGAGGGTCCGCCGGAGCCGCTTGCGGGCGTCGTCCAGGTCGCGGGTCCCGACGGCGTCCACCTCGCGCATCAGGTCCTCGACGGCGGTTGGCGGCGCCCCGAGCCGCTCCAACGCTCGCGCCGCGTCTCCGGCGACCTTGCGCCTCCCCCACCAGAGGCGCTGCAGGTGGCCTCTTGCGCCGTCCAGGTCGCCCTGCTCCGACAGCACCCTGGCCAGAAGGAGCCGCGCCTGGTCCTCGACCGCCGGGTCCGCCGTCGACACGAGCGCTGCCTCTACGTGGGCACGCGCGTCGGCGAGCGCCCCCTGCTCCCGGTGGATCCCCGCCGCCGCCAGCGCCGCGAGCGGGTACTGGGTGCTGTCCGGGCGGACCATCTCGTAGGCTTGCAGCGCCCGCTCCAGGTGCCCACGCGCCCGGTACGCCTCGCCGAGCTGCATCGCGACCACGCTCCGCAGCGGCCCCCAGGTGGCGATGGCCTCCAGGTCGGCGATGGCGTCGTCCTCCGCGCCGTCCTCCATCGCGATGCGCGCCGCCAGGAAGCGGAGCGCCGGGGCGTCAGGGTCCGACCCGTGCGCGTCGAGCCACTGCCCGAGCGTCTCGCGCGCGCTCGTCCGGTCGCCCGCCCTCCACGCTCGGTAGGCCTGCTCCGTCAGCGCGTCCCGAAGAAACAGCGGCGTGAGGTCGTAGTGGTCGGAACGGGGCGGGTTCACTTGACCTGCGTGCGCAGGCTTCGATTGGAAAAGCGCGACGACGAGAATCATCGCTACGCTCGCCCAGATGCACTCCACATGCCGAGATCTGTCGCCACGTCGCATGGCCGCCGAGTATGGCCGCATCCCCGGGCGCTGCCAACTTTCTTTGCACGCTGCCGTGTCACCGCTGCATCGTGACCTGGCCGCGGGTGATCAGGATCCGCTCCGGTACCGCGGCGCCGGGGCGCAGCACCATGAGCGTGACGTCGGAGCCCTCCTGGCCCCGGATGCGCTCCACTGCCTCCGTCATGGTCATGCTCGACAGGTCGCGGCCGTCCACGGACAGGATCTCCGTGTCGGTCTCGAGGCCCATGGCCGCCGCCGGGCTGTCCTCGATGATTCGTGCGGCGTAGATGCGGCCGTCCTGCTCGCGGAGCACCGTGCCGATGCCGCTGAACTTCGTGACGCCGCGCTCCCCGGGCTTCTCGGGCGCGAGCCGGATCACGCCGATGTCCCGCTCGCCGTCCGAGGGCACCACGTGGCCGCTGGAGATCAGGCTCTCGTAGCCGCGCGCACGGACGTTGAGGGAGCGTGGCCCCTCCGGCAGCCCCTCCATGCGGAAGCGGCCCTCACCGTTCGTGAGCGCTCCCGGGCCTCCGCGCCGGTAGCCTTGCTCGTAGAGCGTCGTGACGGTGACGTAGGCCTGGGGGATCGGCGCCCCGGACACCGCGTCCACGATCAGCCCGGTCACTGCGCCCCCCCTGTGGAGCCGCACCTCCACGTCCGACGTCTCCTGGCCGGCCCACACCTCGATGTTGTCCACGCGCTCCGCGCGGAACCCGTCTGCCAGCACCGAGATGGCGTAGGTGCCCGGCGTCAGGCCCGTGAACTGGAAGCGGCCGTCCGGGTCCGCCACGGTCAGGCGCTCGAAGCCGCCGCCCCCCTGCACCGCGCCGTCTCGTGACTTGAAGGACACCATGGCCACCTCGTAGGTGGTGACCGGGCGCCGCCCCACCGCGTCGATGACCCGCCCCGACAGCGACCCGCCGGGGCTCAGGGTGAGGGTGACCTCGCGGACGCCGAGGGGGACGGTGCGCTCCTCCGAGGCCGCGTACTCCCGGTGGGTGGCGACCATGACGACGGGCTCCGTCGGCACCTGGCGCACCCAGAAGCGCCCCTTGGCGTCGGTGACCGCCCTCATCCCCGCCAGGCCTCCCGGGCGGCGGTGCATGGCGGCCGAGGACTCCGGCATCCAGGTGACCACCGCCTCGGCGACGGGCTGCCCCCCCGGCGACACGACCAGCCCGCCGAAGCCCGGCGCCTGTGCCAGGCGCAGCTCCACCCGCGTCTCCTCGTTGGCGCCGAGCTCCAGCGCCTGGACCGGGGCGTCCTCGTACCCGCTGGCCCGGGCGTGGACCTCGGCGGCCCCCGCCGGCAGGGCGCGCAGCTCGAACCGCCCCGAGCCGTCCGTCGTCGTGTTCCGCCGCCCGGTCCTCGTGGAGGTCACCCACACCTCGGCTCCGGTGATCGGGCGCCCCTGAACGTCGAGCACCACCCCAGCCAGCGCCGCGGACGCGCCGAGATCGATGAGGACGTCGGTCACCGGGTCGCCCGACTCGGCCACCACCTCGTCGCTCTCCCCCATGGACCAGCCGTCCGCCTCGGCCAGCACGCGCACGCGCCCCGGGTGCACCGGCCAGAGGGTGAAGCCGCCGCTCGCGTCCGTGCGCGCGGTCGCCTCGGTGACGAAGGGCTCTCGGGCGCCGGGGGCGGCGTCGTAGTAGAGCGACAGCGCCGCCCCCGCCACGGGCTTGCCCGCCGCGACCACGCGCCCGCCGATGGACGCTCCAGAGTAGAGGGTGACACGCACGCCGCTGACGGTCAGGCCCGGCTCGATGCGCACCTCCAGCGGGGGAGCCCCGGTAGGGGGCGGACCCACGTAGCCATCGGCGCGGGCGGTGAGGACGTAACGCCCCTCGGTGGCATCGACGACCGTGAAGCGCCCCTCGGCGTCCGTGACCGCCACCTCGAGGCCGTCGAGCAGGACCGTCGCCCCGGGCACGCCCCGGTTGGTCGGCGCGGCGACCACCCGGCCCACCAGCACGGGGACCGTCTCCTCCACGGCACCGGCGTCCTCGGGCTCCGCGTGCGCCACGCGACGCGGAGGGGCCCCCGTCGACCGCATCCCTCCCGGGGCGAGCCACACCACGAGGGCGGCGATGCCCGCCGCGACGGCGAGGGCGATGAGGAGCGCTGGGCGGACGCGGTGTGCAGCCATGGCGGGGCGAGTCTACCGCAAGGTCCAGGTCCGGCGCCAAATCCTGGCGCGACTTGACGATCCCCCCACCCGCCGCCCACCATGCGCGCATGATGGGCATCGAGGTCAACGGCCTGCTGCGCACCTTCGGAGAGGTCGTCGCGGTCCGCGATCTGAGCTTCCAGGTCCCCGCGGGGCAGATCTTCGGCCTCCTCGGCCCGAACGGCGCGGGCAAGACCACGGCGCTGCGGGTGCTCGCGACGCTGATCGCGCCGACCGCCGGCCACGCACGCGTCGCTGGCCACGACGTCGTCGCCTCCCCGCTCGACGTGCGCCGCTCCTTGGGCTACCTGACCGGCGACACCGGCCTCTACGCGCGCCTGACCCCGGCGGAGCTGCTGCGCTTCTTCGGGGAGCTCCACGCAATGCCCCGGGCGCGCTTGGAGGCACGCATCGACGCGCTGGTGGCGACGTTGGACATGGGCTCGTTCCGCGACCGCCACTGCGGCAAGCTGTCCACGGGGCAGCAGCAGCGGGTGTCCATCGCGCGGGCGCTGGTCCACGACCCGCCGGTGCTCGTGCTCGACGAGCCGACCAGCGGCCTCGACATCCTGTCCGCCCAGTACATCCTCGACCTGCTGCGGGCGGAGCGCGACCGGGGCAAGGCGATCTTGTTCTCCACCCACGTCATGGCGGAGGCGGAGCTGCTCTGCGACCGCATCGGCATCCTCCACGAGGGGCGGCTCCTGGCGACGGGCACCCTGGATGAGCTGCTCGCCCCCACGGGGGCCCGCTCCCTCACCGAGGCGTTCTTGCGGGCGGTGGCGCCGTGAGCCGCCTCGCCCGGATCATCCTCGCCAAAGAGCTCCGGGAGACGCTGCGCGACCGCCGCTCCGTCGCGCTGATGGTGCTGCTGCCCGTGGTGCTCTACCCGGCGCTGCTGCTGCTCGTCGTCCAGGTGGCCGGGGCCCAGAAGGCGGAGCTGGAGTCGCGCACCGCCCGGGTCGCGCTCCTCGGCGAGCCGCCGCCGCAGGGCCTGGTGGAGGCCCTGGGTGCCGTGGAGGGGCTGGAGAGTGTGTCTCCTCCAGAGGGCACACCGGAGGCCATCCTGGCTGCCGAAGAGGCGGACGTGGTGCTCGTGCTGGAGCCCGGCTTCTCTGCTGCGCTGGTCGACGGCACCGCCCCGGCGACCCTCGTGGTGGACGAGACCCGAGACCTCTCGCGCCTGGCCCAGGAGCGGGTCGACGAGGCGCTCCGATCCTGGCGCACCGATATCCTTGAAAGACGCCTCACCCTCCGGGGCCTCCCACCCACCTTCGCCCGCCCGCTGGAGGTCACGGTCCGAAACGCCGCTCTCCCGGCGCAGATGGGCGCGTTCGTGCTCAGCCAGGTGTTGCCGCTGCTGCTGATCCTCACGGTGATCCTGGGCGCCTTCCACCCCGCGGTGGACCTGACCGCCGGTGAGAAAGAGCGGGGGACCCTCCAGACGCTGCTGACCGCGCCCATCCGCTCCACCGACATCGTCGCCGGCAAGTTCCTGGCCGTGTGCGTCATGGCGCTGCTCGCCGGGGCGGTCAACATCGGCTCCATCGGGCTGGTCTTTGGCCAGGCGACCGCCATGGTTGGCGGTCTGGAGCTCTCTCTCTCGGCGGGCACCCTGGCGCTCCTGTTCCTGACCGTCGTCGCCATGGGCCTGTTCTTCAGCGCCCTGATGATGACCGTCGCCGTGCTGGCCAGGAGCTACAAGGAGGCGCAGCACCTGCTGACGCCGCTGTACCTCGCCTGCGTCGTGCCCGCCATGCTGGCCCAGCTCCCCGGAATGGAGCTGAGCGCCGCCGCGGCCCTGGTCCCCGCCGTCAACCTGGCGCTGCTCGCCAAGGGGCTCCTCCAGGGGCGCGTCTCGCCGGACGCGGTGTTCCTCGTCCTCGCCTCGACCGCCCTCTATACCGCATTGGTGCTCGCCTTGGCCGCCCGCCTGTTTCGGAGCGCGCCGGTCCTGCTGGGCGAGACCGTGGGGCTCCGCCCGCTGTTCAGCCGGGAGCGCGCCCCCATGCGGCCCACCCCGTCCGCCGCCGAGGCCTTGGCCCTGTTCGCGGTGCTGTTCGTACTCCTCTACTACGTGGGCTCTTTGCTCCAGCAGCTCCACCTGCTCGGCGGTGTCGCCGCGACCCTGTGGGGCCTGCTCCTCCCGGCCACGGTCCTCTTCGCCGTCACCGCCCGCGTGGACCTGCGCACCACCCTCCGCCTGCGCCGCCCGAGCCCCCGCGCCTTGCTCGCCGCCCTGCTCTGCGGGCTGGGGGCCTGGGCCGTGGTGTCGGCTCTGGTCGTGCCGCTCCAGTCGCGCTTCTTCCCGGTCCCGAAGGAGCTGGTCGAGACGCTGGAGGGCCTGCTGGACGTCCCCAAGGGCCCCCTCGGCGCCGCGGTCCTGGTCTTCGTCCTCGCATTCACCCCGGCGGTGTGCGAGGAGGTCGCGTTCCGCGGCTTCATCCTGAGCGGCTTCGGGGGCACCCGGCCTCGCGCTGGGGCGGTGGTCGTCTCCGCGCTGCTCTTCGGCGTGCTCCACCTGTCCCTGTACCGCTTCGCCGGCACTTTCGCCCTCGGCCTCATCGCGGGCGTCCTCGCCGTCCGCTCCCGCTCCCTCGCGCCCCCGGTGCTCTTCCACTTCGCGAGCAACGGCACCCTGCTTCTGGCATCGCAGCTCGCCCCGGAATGGGGTATGGTCGACCCCGCGAGCGGCATGCCGGCTCCTCTCGCCATCGTGGCGGGCGTCGCGCTGCTCCTGTCGGGGCTGGCCCTCGTGTGGCGTGCCCCATTGGAGGACTGATGGAACGGAAGGGTTGGTTGGTCGTCGGCGGCTTCCTGGTCTTGACGGTCGTCGTCTTCGCCCTCGGGCTGCGCTCATCCTGCGGCTCGCGCGGCGCGACCTTCGCGGACGCGCTCGTCCCCGGGGACGCGGAGATGATGGTCCGCGTGGACGTGGGCCCCATGAGGCGCCTCTTCATGCAGCCGTGGCTGGGCGACGCCTTCGAGGAGTGGCCGAAGGGTGGGCTCTGGGGCGACCCCGCCGTGGAGGCCGAGGTCAAGGAGCTGTTGCTCGACCGGGTCGGCTTCCACGTCCACGAGGTGCGCCGCGTGACGGGCTTCGCGTCCATGGCGGACGAGGCAGTGGCGGCGATCCTCGACGCAGACCTGGTCGGGGCCCCGAAGGGGGAGGGCGACACCTACGAGGGCGTGACCATCTACGAGGTCGGGCCGGTCGGCTACGCCGTGCTGGACGGCAAGGTCATCATCGGGAACGACCGGGGCGTGCGCCGGGTCATCGACGTCCACAAGGGGACCGCCGAGTCGGTAGCCAAGAGCAGCGGTCTGCCCGCCAAGCGCCATGGCGAGCTGCTGGGTGCCATTGGGGCGGCGCCGCTCTCGTTCACCGCGGACCTCTCGCGGGTGCCCGCGGAGGCCTACGCGGCGGTGACGCTCGGCGAGGCGCTGGAGGGCGTCGCCGTCGCCGTGGACTCGGAGGGCCGCTGGCGCTTCATCGTGCAGGGGGAGCCCCAGGCGCTGGACTCACTCAATAAGAAGCTGGAGGACCTCATCGCCACGGGTCTCGGCCTCGTCGAGTCCCAGAAGGAGGCCCTCAAGAGGTCCGGCGACACGGGCGAGGCCCTCATGGCCATCCTGTCGAACCAGGCGGTCAAGGACCTGCGCAGCAAGCTCGTGCTGGAGCGCAGCGGGCGGCACCTGGAGGCGCGCTTCGACCTGGAGGGCGCGACGGCAGCCATCCCGATCATCGGGGTCCTGGCGGCGGTGGCCGTACCGTCGTTCATCAAGTACATGGAGCGGGCGAAGCGGAGCCAGTACGACGTGGAGACCCGCCAGAGGGAGATGGAGCGCCTGATGCGCGAGGCGGAGGGCGACGACGTGGACCGTGCGTTCCCGGCGGACAGGGGTGAGCCCGCGCCTACGGACCCCTGAGGGTCCCCTTCACCGACCGGCTCACCAGCACGGCGCCGTCCCCGTCCTCCAGGGTGACGGTGGCCGTGGCGGGCCCGTCGATCAGCTCCTCCCAGCCCTCCGTGATCACGAACAGGTTGTAGAAGTAGGACCACCCGTCGGGCGCCTTCATGGTCGTCTTGCCCTTCAGCGCGATGGCTCCGAGGGTCTTTCCGCTCGCTCCCACGCTCCCCCGGACGGTCAGCTTCTTGGTGGGGTAGCCCCTGGAGCGGAACGCGAGCACGACCATGTAGGCGCCCTGGAAGCCCAGCTCGACCTGGATGTCCGCCCCCTCGGGGAGCGGCGTGAAGGCCGAGGGAGTGTTCTTGCCCGTGACGTTGGTGCCGACCTCCAAGGCGGCCTCGGGCGCTGCGGCGTCCACCGGGGCGTCCTCGCCGACCACGGTGTCCGCGCCGCCTGCGCCGTCGCCCTCGGGGTCGCTGGTGTCTCCCCCCAGCCCCTGACCCGTCGAGCCCGCCTGCGCGCCGGCGTCCTCGGGGATCACGCCCCGCTCGCACGCACCGAGGGCCAGCGCGATCAGAAGCACAAGTCGTGACATCCCTCGCCTCCGGCCCGAATGCAGGACTCCCCCACGGTCGCCTCGATCTGCTCCGTCCATGACAGGTCCGCCAAGGACAGGGTCCACAGGTCGTCGATGATGCCGCAGTCCGTCTTGCCCCCGAACACGACCGCCGCGTCGCCCCCTGCCCAGCCGAGCATGGAGTGGGCCTCCCTGCGCTCCGGGGCGTCGCGATCCGTGACCACGAAGTTGGGGGGGAACTCGCAGAACGCGGCGGCCGGGGCGGTCGGGTCCTGCTCGTCACCGGCCGACCTGCGGGTCCAGATCGCGCTCTGAAGGTTGAAGGTCCAGACGTCGTTGCGGTTCCCGACGGCGCCGTCGTCGTGACCCGCGAAGAGGACGAGGCGCCCCCGCTCCGCGTCGATGACCAGCTCTGGCCGGATCCGCGGCTCCGGCGCCGACTTGCCGCCGCCGTGCAGCTCGGTCCAGGTGTCCGTGGCGAGATCGAGCGCCCACGTGTCGTTCAAGAAGGGCCCGAAGAAGTCGGCCGTGCCCCCGAACACGATCATGCGGTCGCCGTCCGCGTCGATCACCGCGTCCGCGAAGAGGCGGGCGGGGGGACCGGCCCCGTCCACCTTGGACCAGGTGCCCTTGTCCACGTCGAGGGCCCACGTGTCGCTGGTGGGCTGGTAGATGGCGCCGCTCGGCCCCGTGTTGCCGGCAAACACGATCAGGCGGCGCCGCTTGGCATCGAAGGCGCCCGTCGTACCCCACCGCGCCTTGGGTCCGGCGGTCTTGGGCGTCACGTCGGTCCAGGTGTGAGCAGCCAGGTCGAAGGCCCACACGTCCTGGAAGAGCGTGTAGTCCCCCGACGTGTCCTTCTTGCGCCAGCGCCCGCCGAAGATCAGCATGCGCCCCTTCTCCTCGTCGAGCACCGCCAGGTGCCTCCCGCGCGGCTCCGGCTCGTCCAGCGTGTTCAGGCGGTGCCACTGCATGCACTGGAGGTCCAGCTCCCAGGTCTGGTCGTTGTAGTCCGGCTTCGACTGGCACTGGACCGGGAAGCCGACGTCCCCACCGAACATCACCAAGCGCCCGCGGGCCTCGTCGACCACGCCGTCCAGCTCCCCCATGGCCTGGGGGCGCTCTCCCGTTGGCTCGGGGCACCCGCTGCCTGCGTCGGGGGAGCCGGTACCCACGTCGGGGGAGCCAGCGTCCGTGCCTGTGTCTGGGGCCGCGTCGGGGCTCGACGTCGCGCCGTCCGCACCCGCGTCGTCCTCTGCCGGTGCGTCTTCCGTCGCGGCCGTATCCGCGGCCCCCGTGTCGGGTGATGCCACCACGTCCTGGCCTGCCTCGGCGTCCGCCTCGATGGTCCCACGGTCGCACGCGGCCAGCACCAACATCAGGCAGAGCGCCTGTCGCATCGCAGCCCTCCTCGTCTAGGGGCGCGGCAGCATACACGACGTCGGCGTCCGCCGCTACGGCCCCGTGGAACGTGACCTTGACCGGCGCGGCGCTATCCAGGACCATGCTCGCCGTGAAGGCTCTCCTTGCCACCGCCCTGTGCCTGCTCTGCGCCTGTCGTGACGCCGGCCCTGGCGCCGCCAGCGCGGCCGAGGTGGTCCTCGCGGCGAGCCTGGCGCCCCTGCCCGCCCTGGCCCGCCCCTCGGTGCCTCCGCGCTCGCCCTCTGGGAGCGCGCCGGGATCGGGCGCGGAGGGAGTTGCGCCCGCTGCACTCGCCGTGCCCGCCGCGCCCGCCGCGCCCGCCGCCACGGACGCCGTGCTCGCGGCGCTGGCCGCTCCCGGCGGAGAGCTGGGCGTCGCCCCGCTGGACGCTCCCGACGAGGCATCCTATTCGGAGCTGGTCATCCCGGACGCAAACACGGTCGCGGCGGCCATCCGCAGAGCGCGGGACGCAGTCCCGGCACGCGGCGGCTCCGAGAAGTGGCGCCACATCCCCGAGGATCGCTCCGGCAACCCGGACGCCAGCGTGTCCGTCGGCAACGCGACCACCGGGATCCTCGTCAACGGAAAGCCCGTGCCCCGGGAGGGGGACGGCTGGCGGGTGCGTGGTGTGACCCTCTCGCGCGGCTTCCACTACGGCACCGACGGCCTGGTCGGGGCGCTCACCCGCGCGGGCGCCGCCGTGGCCAAGCGGTGGAAGGGGAGCCAGCTCCTCATCGGGAACCTGAGCCGCCAGAGCGGGGGCGACATCCCGCCCAGCGTCAGCCACAACACGGGACGCGACGCGGACCTGGGCTTCTACCTCTGCGACCGCATGGGGCGCCCGCTGCCACCGCCGGGCGACGACTACGTCACCTTCGACGCCGACGGGGTCAGCGTTGGACGCACCCCCCCGGTCTATCTGGACTCTCCTCGCAACTGGGCCTTCGTGGAGGCCCTGCTCACGGACCCCGCCGTGCAGGTCCAGTACATCTTCGTCGCGGACTGGCTCAAGGAGCTGCTCCTCGACTATGCCATCCGGTCCGGGGCGGACCCGGACCTCATCGTGCGCGCCGACCAGGCGCTCCAGCAGCCGCACAACAGCTCGCCCCACGCCGAGCACTTCCACCTGCGGCTCTACTGCGACATGGCGGATCGGCTGGCCGGCTGCCACGACGAGGGCCCGGTGTGGCCGTGGATCCAGCGCTTCGACGACGTGGTCCAGGCGCGCATCGACGCCCTGGTGGATCTCTACCAGAGCGGAGACCCGGCCAAACGCGACTACGTGCGGCGGCAGCTCGACCTCTTGACCGTAGTGCCGCTGTCGACGCCCGAGACTGGCGAGAACCCCCACGAGCTCTGACCCAGGAGGCGCGACCATGGTTCGGCGGTGGCTGTGCGCGGCGGCGCTGTGCGTGTCCTGCGGCTCGGAGAGCCCGCCACCGTCCGGAGCAGATGGTGGGAGCGAAGACGCCTCCATGAGCCAGGATGCGCCGGGAGGGGATGTGGCCGCCCAGGATGCGCCGATGGGCGACGTGGGTGATGCCCCGACCACCCCCGACCTGTCGGGCGGTGACGGCGCAGGCGGGGCCGACTCAGCGGCCGACGCGACCATGGCGGACGCAACTACGGCGGACGCAATCACGGCGGACGTCTCGGCACCGGACACGGGCGAGGTCGCTGTGGACATCGCCGAGACGCCCATCCCCGACGAGTGTTGGGACGACCTGGCGGTGGGCGAGGGGCAGGTCTTCCACGAGGCCTTCGACGGCGGCGTGGAGGGCATCGCCTTCGGCCCCGGCAGCGCGCTCTACGTCTCCCAGCAGAAGACGGGACAGATCTGGCGGATCCAGGCGGACGGCACCGCCGAGCCCTTCGCGATCATCCCTCGCGCCTTGGGGCTCGCGCCAGCCCCCGACGGCGGCCTCCTCGTGGCGGACCTGGGCGAGAGCACCAAGGTGGACGTGCTTGACGGCGCGCTCTGGCACGTGGATCCGGCCGGCGTCGTGACCAAGGTGAGCGACCCCATGGCCAGCCCGAACTTCGTGGTCTCCACGCCGGACGGCGCGACGCTGGTCTCCGACGACTTCGACACGCGCGTGTTCCTGGTCGCGCCCGGCGGGGCGGTGACCGTGGCCCTGGACGACATCGGCTCGCCCAACGGCCTCGGCTACTCCCCGGACGGTGCGGCTCTGTACGTGGCGTCCACCTTCACCGCCGACGGCGAGGTGACCCGTGTCCCCGTGGGCGCCGACGGCCTCCCGAGCGGTGCCCCTCGCCAGGTCATCGCGACGCTCGGGGGCACCGCCCTGCCGGACGGCCTCGCCGTGGACGAGCACGACCGGGTCTACGTGGCCGCCAACTTCGCGGGGCAGATCGTGCGCGTCCGCGGAGATGGCCTGGGCGGCCCGACGGTGCTCAACGGCGACGTCAAGAACCCGGCGAGCCTCGCCTTCGGTGCGGCGGACGGCTTCGACCCGTGCTCGCTCTACGTCACGGAGCTCTTCCAGGGGCGGCTGTGGCGGGTCGCGGTGGGGGCGCGGGGAGTGCCACTTCCCTAGCGGAGCACGATCAGCGGGGCCGCGGGGTGCCGCCCTCCGGCGCGCCGGCCCCGCCGGGCAGCGTCTTCGCTGCGGGCTGCGCCTGGGCGACGGCGGGCACCTCCGTGATGCGGAAGTGGGCGCTCACGTACCAGTCCGTCACCAGATGGGTCTCGGAGGCGGTGCCGTCCTTCCGGTTCAGGTCCACCGCATAGGGGACGCCATCCTTGTTGCGCTTGTCGGACACCACGCCCAGGTGGACGGGGAAGCGGTTGCCGTCCAAGCCCCATAGGATCAGGTCCCCGGGGTGATAGCGCCGCAGGGACTCCGGGTCCGTGCGGGTGGTCAGCTCCTGGGCGTGGTTCTTGAGCCACACGAAGACGTTGGCCACACGCCTGTGGTCGATGCTCGGGTCCAGGGCGACTCGCCGCTTGCGCTGCGTGGGGTAGCGGTCCGGGTTCAGCTTGCGGTCCTCGTGGATGGCCGCCTGAAGGTCGAGGCCCACGCTGCGCAGCGCGCGCACCACCAGGTCCGTCGAGGCGCCGATCTCCGCCGGAACGTCACCGCCAGGGAAGGCGATGGTGTAGTACTTGTCCGAGTACGTGACGCCCCGCTCCACCTCGCGCCGTGCCGCCCCCAGGATTGCGAGCTGCACGGGGCCGGGCTCGCCTATCTCGGCCTCCACGCGCGCCTTCTCGCCCAGCTCCCGCATCCACTCCAGGTAGGCGGCCTTTGCCTTCGGGTCCATGGGCTTGTCGAAGATGGGTCCGAAGACCTCGACCCAGTAGAGGGCGATGGCGCCGACAGCCACGAGGAAGGTCACGGCGGACAGGACAGGGATGGTCCAGCGGCTGCGCACGGAGCCGCGCGGCACACCGCGGAGGACCGTCAGGCGGATGTGTCCGCCGTCGATGTTGCGCCGGTTCATCGGGTGCCAATCAACCATTGCGCCCCAGCGGTGTCAACCGCTACTTGTCATGGCGGCGCCCCTTGAGGCGCGGCTGCGGCGCCCTCGCCGGCCCCGCTCGCCCGGGTCCACCGGCGCGCCTGTCATCGGGACCGGCGACGCGGCCAGGCCGGATCTGCTACTCTGGGCGCCGGAGGTGGTCCGTGAGGGTCCGCATCGCACTGCTGCTCCTGCTGCCTGGCCTCGCGGTCGCGCAGACCCCGCCGGAAGACGAGGAGCTCCCGGCCTTCCTGCGCGAGCGCCTCGGGGACGAGGCGCCCCGCTCACCGCCCGCGCCGCCGGCCGAGCCGACGGGGCCCCCCGTCCCCCTGCCCGAGCCACAGGCGCCCGAAGCGCAGGCTCCCCCAGGTGCTCAGGCGCCGGGAACCTCCACCCCGATTGGGGACCCGGCTCCCCCGGGGCCGCCGGGCCCCTCCGGGCCGCCCGTGGACCCGTCGCTTCTGCCGCCGAGCCTCTATGATACGCAGACGGGCGCTCCGCTGAAGCCGCCCCACGCGCCGGATGTCGCCCCAGGCGACCAGACCAGGCCCGATGAGCCGGAGGAGCCCGAGGACCGGGCCTTCGAGCTGGGGCGGCTGTTCTCTTCCCCGTTCATCAAGCCGTCCACGGACGTGGAGACCATCGCGTTCGGCATCCACTTTCAGATCGCGCCGGTGCGCGCGGTCGCCAAGCAGGTCCTCGACGACTACAAGGCGCAGAACCCAGACGTCGTCCCCCTGGTCGACCTGGCGCAGGACGTCGATCTGACCGCCCTGGCCGCCGCGAGCCCCGACCAGCGGCGCGAGCTGTTCCTGGCTGTGCCCGGGCTGACCGCCGACGAGCGGGCCGCCGTCGAGTCCTTCGACTTTGCCGCGCACCAGAGCTCCCTCGACGCCCTGATCAGCATCGTCTCGGACCCGGAGGAGGCGATCACCTTCAGCCTGGAGCCCTGGTTCGCCGTCAACCTGGACCTGCTGACCATCATCGCGACCGTGCCGCTGGCCGGGTTCAGGCTGGGCGGGGAGACCAACTTCGAGGTGGGCAACGTCACGCTGGACCTGCGCTTCGGCCACCACTTCGGGGACTGGCCGGCCGTGGGCTTCGGCTATGGCGTCGAGCTGGCGCTCCCGTCAGGGACCGAGCGGGCCGACGCCCTCGCCCTGACGAGCCCCCTGGACGCGCGCCGCTTCCTGCACAGCTACCTGGGCATCACGCCCTACCTGGTCGCAGGCGTCGACCTGGAGTTCGTGCTGATCCAGACCTCTCACCAGCTCTCGATCCTCGCCGGCGTGCGGGATGACCCGCGCCCCTCGACCAGCGTCTACTACGGCTACTCGGCGTCGATCATCGGGACGCCGGGGGACATCATCAGCCTCTCGGCGGAGTTCTCCGGCATCGTGAACGTCCACGACGCCCTCGCCTTCGGGGTCCACGCCTTCACGGGGGGCTTGAGGTTCCACTTCGCCGGGGTGCGCCCGGGCGTCGCGGTGCAGGTGCCCCTGGAGGCGCCCGCCCGGGGCTCCCTCGCCGGCAGCGGGCTCGCCTACGGCACGGTGGCGGACGTCAACGTCCTGATCCAGGCCGACTTCGGGTTCTGACAGCCCGGGGGGGGGTCAGGGGTCCAGGACGGGTTCGAAGCCCTCCGGGAGCTGGTGGTCCGGTGGCACAGGGCGAACCGGAGCGCCGGCGTTGACGGCGACGCGGGCAGGGCGCAGCAGCCGGTCGTGGAGCAGGTAGCCTCGGCTGAACTCCGCCACGACGACGCCGGGCGGATACCGATCATTACTGACCTGCTGGACCGCCTCGTGGCGCGCCGGGTCGAAGGGCTCGCCCACGGAGTCGAAGGACGTGAGTCCGAACTGCGCCAAATCCTGGAGGATCTGGCGGTGGACCATGCGCACGCCCTCCAGGAGGGCCCGGGCCTCGCCGGACCCGCGGCTGGCGGCCTCGATGGCCCGCTCCAGGTTGTCCACGGACGGGAGGAGCGCTCGGAGCAGCCGCTCGTTGCCGAAGCGCTCCGACTCGCCCCTCTGCCGGTCCGCCTGCCGGCGCAGGTCCTCGATGCGGCCGTTGGCCTTGTCGAGGCGCTGGCGGGTAGTCTCCAGCTCCTGGTGGACAGCCGGATCGGGAGCCGGTGTCGGAGCGGGCAGCGCCGGAGTCGGCGGCGGCGCCGCGGGACCCTCGTCGAAGTGCTGAAGCGCCTGCAGCAGCGCCGCCCCCAGGCCCAGGTCGTCGTCGCCGATCAGGACGTGCTCGCTGGGCACGACCGTGTTCGACCGCCCCGCCGCACCCTGTCCTGCTCCATGTCCCAGCTTCGTCATGTGTCCCCCTTGCCCCCTCAGGCGTGGGCTCCGTGTACGAGCACGTCGCTCAGAGTGGCGGCCGCGATCTGCACGAGCGGGATCACCCGCCCGTAGTCCATGCGCACCGGGCCCACGACGCCCAGCGCTCCGGCCTCCCCCGCCCAGCTCCAGCGGGCCGTGATCACGCTGCACTCCTCGAGGCCTCCGTCGATGGTGCGCGCGTCGATGTGGAGGCGGGCGCCCACTGCGGGCGCCAGGATGCTGCGATCCAGGAGCCGCAGCCAGCTCTGCTTGCGCTCCAGTGCGAGAAGGACGGGGCGCACCCGGTCCAGCGAACCGAAGCCCTCCATCGCCAGGAAGCGGGTGCCGCCCTCGATCACCACCTCGCCCTCGTCCAGCCCCTCCTCCAGGGCGCGCCTCCCGGTGAGCAGGGCGCCTCGGACGACCCGGTCCGCGTGGGCACGGTCCCGCACCAGCTCCTCCTCGATGCGGTCGCGGATCTGCGTCAGCGTCAGGCCCGTCATCCAGGTGTTGAGGTGGTTGTGGAACTGCTCCAGGTCCGCCCGGGTCACCTCGAAGTCCAGCGTCACTGCCCGGTGGTGGACCCGGCCGCCCCGCGTGATCAGGACCGCCAGGACCTTGCGCGGCTCCAGCGGGACGAACTCCAGGCGCGTCAGCACCGCAGCCTCCGCTGGCGGCGCCACCACTACGCTCACGTAGGGCACTCGCTCCGCCAGCGCCCGGCAGGCTCGCGCCATGAGCGTCGTCCGGTCCGCGGGGCTCCGCAGGGCTGCGCGAAACCCTGCCTGGGCAGCCGGGGGGCGGCGCGAGGCGATCTCCTCTGCATAGGCGCGCCACGCGAGGCTCGTGGGGACTCGCCCCGCAGAGGTGTGTGGCTGTGACAGGTAGCCGCGCTCGGCCAGCTCGGCCATGTCGGCGCGAAGGGTCGCCGAGGACCAGCGCTCACCCAGCCGGCGTGCAAGGGCGCTGGACCCGACGGGCCGCGAGTCACCCAAGTGCAGCTCGACGAGGGCGCGCAGCACCTCGCGCTGGCGGTCCGTCAGCTCCTGGCGATCTGCGCTCTGATGGGAAGCGGACATGGTCGGCGCGTCTCCCCGAGAACCCCCGCACCATTGCTACCCGAGCCCCTGGCGTGTGTCAAGGCGGTGCCGGGTGAGGGGTCGCTCACGGGGGGAGCAGCGGCAGCAGGAGCAGGAGGAGCAGGAGCGCCGCCACCAGGAGAACCAGCCCCCGCCACCGGTGGGGCTCTCCCTTGCGCTCCCGCACCGCGGTGTGGAGCTGCTCCAGCACCGCCTGGGCCGTGCGGAGGCTCCCCGACGGGTCGTCGCCCGGGTCGACCGACACGGTGGGGAGTCGGGCGTCCCACCAGGTCGGGTGGTGTCGTCCGAGATGGACGGCCGCGTCCCGGGGCGAGCCCGCCGCGATGCGCAGGAGGTCGAGGAGCGCGTGGGGGCTCTCCGGGCGCTGTGACGGGTGCGCGCCGAGCCCCTGGCGCAGCGCCGTCGACAGGGCCCGGCTCACCGCGGGGCAGACATCGCTCGCCTCTCTGGCCTCGCCCCTCTGGCTGGCACGCCACACGGCCAGGGCGCCGCCGACGAACGGGAGGCCCCCTGTGAGGCACAGGAAGGCGAGGGCGGCCAGGGCGAACACGTCCACCCGCTCGCCCGACTCGCCCTGGAGGAGCTCCGGGGAAGTGAGGGCCGGCACGGGGTGCAGGTGCTCCCACTGCGCCCCCGGGAAGCGGATCCCGGGGGAGAGCGTCCGCAAGGCGTCCACGAGGCCGGCGCCGACCAGGGTGACCTGTCCGCCGGCGCCGATGACGACGCGCTCCGGCAAGATGCAGAGCTGGGAGAGGCCCGCACCGTGCATGGCGGCCAGGGCGTCAGCGATCCGACCCAGCAGGGGGAGCGCCGATGAAGGGGGCAGGGGGCCGTCCTCGAGCAACGCGGCGAGGCTGACCCCGTGGGGCATGGGCTCCACCCACTCGGCGCTGCCGCCTGGGCCGGCTCGAACGGTGAGGATTGGCGGGAGCGCGGGGTGCGATGGCCGTCGCGCGGCGAAGTCGCTTGCCACCTCCAGGGCGCTTTGGACCCCGAGCCCGGGCAGCGGGGGCATCAAGCGCGTGACCAGGAGCGGTGCGTCCGCCGGTCCGTCCGCCAGGAGCCGGTGCAGCGGGCTCGCCTGGACCAGGCGCAGGGTCAGAGGTCGATCTCGTCGTCGCCGCCGCTCACCAGGCGCTGCTGCGTGGCCTTGATCCGGGCGCGCAGGGCGTCCTCGCTCTCGGCGTCCAGCGCCAGGGTCACGGTGAGCGCGGCGCCCTCGCCGGTCCCGCTCGGGAGCCACGCGACCGGCACGTCCACCTGGGAGTCGCCGTCGAGGAGCACCGCAATGCTCCCCTCGATGCGGTCCACGGTCACTCGTCGAAGCACCTCTGCCATCGGTCCTCCTCGCTCGTTGTAGCCCAACGGTGGGTCACGGGGCGCCCGGGCGGCTCCAGTCCTCGTCCAGGTCGAAGGCGTCTATCTGCCAGCGCCCATCGACCTTCGTCATGCGGATCTCGCGCGTCTTGCGGCCCTGCTCCGTCACGATGGTCGCGCGGTCCCCCTCCACCGTCTCGCCCACCACATCGGAGAGCACGATGCGCTCGTAGGGATCCTCGCGCACCACCTCGTAGTCGCGGGAGAGCGCGATGAGCGCCTTGACGAGGGGGCGGCTCTTCTCGGTGAAGCCCTCCAGGAAGGTGTCCTCATCGCCGAGCCGCGCAGCGTTGACCATGCGCCGGTAGGCGTCGGAGGGGGAGCCGCCGCGGAACCAGCGGTCCCACGCCCACCAGCCGCCAGCGACCAGCGCCGCCAGGATGAGCACCACGAGCAGCTTCTTCATGGGCGCTCCTATCGCTCCAGGGGTCGCCAGAAGCTCGCCAGCTCCAGGGCGTCGATCTTCCAGCTCCCGCGCTCCAGGCGCATCAGCACCCGCTCCCTCCGCCCGCGCCCCTCCACGACGAGCACCGCCGCCTCGTCGAAGCGCTCCTCCGAGACGACCTCGCCGAAGGCGTGGACGTCGAAGGGCGACGACAGCCACGCAAGGCGACCGGCCGTGTCCTTGCGCGTCGCCTCCAGGGAGCGGAGCAGCGCGGCGGAGCGCCTGGTCATGTGCGCGAGGAAGGCGTCCTCGTCCTTGGCCTCGGCGGTGGTGCGAGCGCGGACGTACGCCTCGGAGGGCGTCTCGGCGCACGCCGACACGAGGAGCACGAGCAGGAGCGCGTAGATGGTTGGTCGCAGGCCCACGGCGCCTACTGTACCTCCGGCCCCCCGAAGCGTCCAGGCGAGTCGGGGAGCGCCGGCGCAAAGGGGCCGGACCCGAAGCGGTACCACAGCTCGACCGCGGTGCGCAGGTCGATGCGCCACCGCCCGCGCTCCTCCACCATGGGGAACGGCAGCGTGACGTTGCCTAGCCGGGCCTGAACGACAACCACCTGGCCGATGGGCTGCTCCGCCAGGATGGTGGGTGTGCCCCTCATGGCGTGGAAGGAGAACGCAGCGTGACCCTGTGCGGCGGCCGCGTCGAGGCCCGCCAGGAAGTTCCCGGAGCGGCGCGTGAAGCCGTCCCGGAACGCGTCGAAGTCGCCGTCGCCGGCAGCCTGGAACGTCGCCTGCAGCGACTCGCTCGGGCTCTGGGAGCACGCGAGGAGTGACAGAGAGAGGGAGATGGAGAGGAGGAGCTGGTGCGAGAAGGGGGACTCGAACCCCCACGGCCGCAATGGCCACAAGGCCCTCAACCTTGCGTGTCTACCAATTTCACCATTCTCGCAGTCCGGACGCCCGGAAGTGCCCGGTTTATAGGTCGCATCATGCGCCTTGTCAACAGAAACTCTCATCGTGCAGGCCACCGGCGCAGCGTCGGGGATGCGCCGCGGTGCGGCATGAGGCGCCCTACTCGGACGGAGGCGTGGGCGCCGCCTCGGTGGGCGCGAGGGTCGGGGCCGCCTCGGTGGGCGCGGGGGTCGGGGCCGCCTCGGTGGGCGCGGGGGTCGGCGCCTCGGCGGGTGCTCCCTCGGCGGGCGCCCCCTCTGCTGGTGCCGCTCCCGCTGCGCCTTCTGCGCCTTCGCCGACCGTCTCGGTGACGTTGGCCTTGTCGACGTCGATGGCGCTGGTGTCGAGGCTCATACGCGCGAGGACGATGGCCAGCACCATGAACGTCGCCGCAGAGGCAGACGTGAGCTTGCTGAGGAAGGTGCTCGCGCCGCGGCCGCCGAAGACGGTGGCGCTGCCGCCGCCGCCGAGCGCCCCCATGCCGCCGCCCTTGCCGGCCTGGAGCAGCACGGTGAGGATCAGGAAGGCGCACACGCCGATGTGCACGATGACGATGAACGTGTAGAACATGCTTGGTCCTCCGGGGCGCCCACTGTCGGGTCGCTGTCTTCTACTCGAACTTCACGATGCGGGCAAACGAGCTGGCGACGAGGCTCGCGCCGCCGACCAGGGCGCCGTCGATGTCCTTGCACGCCATGAGCTCGTCCACGTTGTCTGCCTTGACGCTGCCGCCGTATTGGATGCGCATGGCCTGCGCGACGGAGTCGCCGAAGCGTCGCCCCAGCCACTCACGCACGAAGGCATGCACGTCCTGCGCCTGCCCCGGGGTCGCCGTGTCACCGGTGCCGATGGCCCACACCGGCTCGTAGGCGACGACCATGGTGGCGGCCTGCTCGGCGGAGACACCCTCGAGGCCGCCCGTGAGCTGCGCCTCGATGCGCGCGTTGGTCTGGCCGGCGCGGCGCTCGTCCCGCGTCTCGCCTACGCACAGGATTGGGAGCAGCCCGGCGGCGAGGGTCGCCTTGACCTTGCGGTTCACCAGGGCGTCGCCGTCTCCAAAGATGGCGCGCCGCTCCGAGTGGCCGCACAAGGCATAGCGGCACCCGACGCTCGCCAGCATGGGGGCCGAGACCGCGCCGGTGAAGGCGCCCTTGGGCTCGGGCCACAGGTCCTGGGCGCCGAGCGCGATGCGGGAGCCCTCCAGGCGCTTGCCGAGGGGGGCCAGGTACGGGAACGGCGGGATCAGCACGACCTCCACGGAGCGGACCTGGGACGTGAGGCGCCGCACCTCGGAGCCGAGCTCCAGGGCCTCGTCCAGGGTGGTGTGCATCTTCCAGTTGCCGGCGATGATCGGCGTGCGCATCCGTCAGCCCTCCTGCCCGTGGCGGCCGATGCGCAGCGCCGCCACGCCCGGGAGGTCCTGGCCCTCCAGCAGCTCCAGGGAGGCGCCGCCCCCCGTCGAGATGTGGCTGATGAACGGCGTGACGCCCGTCTTGCGCACGGCGGCCACGCTGTCGCCGCCGCCCACCACGCTCAGCGCGTTGCCCTTGGCGATGGCGTGAGCGACCGTCTCCGTGCCCTTGGCGAAGGCGTCCATCTCGAAGATGCCCATGGGGCCGTTCCAGAAGATGGTCCGGGCAGCGCCGATGTGGTCGCAGAACGCCGCGGCCGTGGCGGGGCCGATGTCCACCGCGATGTCGTCCGGCTCCAGCTCGCCGTTCTTGACCACGCGGGCCGGGGACGCGGCGTCCACCACCTTGACGACCAGGTGGTCCACCGGCAGCACGAGCGGAATTCCGCGCGCCTCCGCCTTGTGGAGGATGCGCTCGGCGAGCTGCACCTTGTCCACCTCGACCCGCGAGGCCCCCAGCGCCACGCCTCGCGCCGCGAGGAACGTGTAGCTCATGGCGCCACCGACCACGATGGCCTGGACCCGCGACAGCATGTTCTCGAGCACCCCGATCTTGTCGCTGACCTTGGCGCCGCCGAGCACCAGCACGAAGGGCGCCTCGGGGCCCTTCAGCAGGCGGGACAGGTAGTCCAGCTCCCGGGCCATCAGCAGCCCCGCCGCCTTGTCCGGCAGGTGCTTGGGCACGCCGGTGACCGACGCATGCGCCCTGTGCGCGGTGCCGAAGGCATCGTTGACGTAGAGGTCGGCGAAGGACGCCAGGTGGCGAGCGAAGGTGTCGTCGCCGGCCTCCTCCTCCGGGTGGAAGCGGAGGTTCTCGAGCAGCAGGATCTGGCCGTCACGCAGGTTCTGGACGAGCTTCTTGGGTCCGTCCCCGATGCAGTCGTCGGGGAACAGGACCTCCTGGTCCATGAGCTCTGCGAGGCGGGCCCCCGCCGGCTCCAGGCTCAGCTCGGGCTTGCGCTTGCCCTTCGGGCGCCCCAGGTGGCTCGCCAGCACCAGCCGCGCCCCGCGGTCACGGAGCTGCCGCAGCGTGGGGAGCGACGCCTGGATGCGCGAGTCGTCCGTGATGGTGCGGTCCCCGTCGAGAGGGACGTTGAAGTCCACCCGCACGAACACGCGCTTCCCCTCGACCTCGATGTCGTCGATGGTCTTGAACGGCCGGCTCATCGTCGCACCTCCTCGTTGCGCCCCGTCACGCACGGTGGTCCCGAAGCAGACGAAAGGGCGCGTAACCTACTTCGGCCCCCGCAGCAAGTCAATCGGGGAGCATCGCGCCGTTCCGCTCCGCTGGCAATGGTCCCGCGTGGCGAAATCTGATAGTGGGTTGCGCCCATGGGACGCATCCTGCTCGCCGCCGCGCTCACCGGAACCCTCGGCACCCTGGCCTTCCCGGAGTTCTCGCTCTGGCCGCTCGCCCTCGTGGCCTACGTGCCGCTGTTCCTGGTCCTCCGCGACAGGCGACCTCGGGACCGCTTCTTCGCAGGCTGGCTCGCCGGCTTCGTGCTGCACGCAGGCGTCTACACCTGGATCTACGACACGGCGCGCATCATGAGCAGCCTGCCCCCGTGGCTCGCGGCGCTGGTGCTCCTCGCGTTCTCTCTCGCCCACGGGCTCTGCCAGGGCTTCATCGCGCTGGCCGTGGAGCCGGTCCGTCTCCATACGGGGCGCGCCTGGCCCTTCGCGGTCGCCATCACGGCGGCGGTGGTCGAGGCCCTGTTCCCGCACTTGTTTCCCTGGTACCTGGGCAACGCGCTCTACCGCACCATCACGTTGACGCAGGTGGCGGACCTGATCGGCATCTACGGCCTGTCGGCCCTGTGCTACGGCGCCGCTGCAGCCCTGGTCGACGCGTCGGTGCGCCGCCGGGACCGGGGGTGGCGCGCCGCACTTCCCCCCGTCGCCGTCCTGGCGGGCGTGATGGTCGCGGTCGCGGGCTACGGCGCGTGGCGCATCGCGTCGATCCGCGGCAGCGCTCCCGAGGCCACCCTGCGGGTCGCGCTGCTCCAGCCCTTCATGACCGGCGAGGAGAAGGGCGACCTCAAGGGCATGGCCCGGCAGGTGCTGTACGACAAATCGGTGAACCTGCTGCGGGAGGTGCGGGGCGAGCCGCTGGACCTGGTCGTGCTGCCGGAGGGGGGCTTCCCGTTCTACTTCGTGCCGAACGTTGAGCGCATCGCGCCGGCCGAGGGGGAGCCGATCAAGATCCACTTCGGGCGCCGCTTCATGCACGAGATTCGCAGCTCCGGGGTACCCGTGGTCTTCGGCTCGCTGATGGTGGGCGACGACGACCGGGTGCGCAACGCGGCCGTCTTCGTGGATCGCGGTCCGCCGCTCATCTATGACAAGCGCCGGCTCGTGCCCTTCGGCGAGTTCATGCCCCTGTCAGACACCTTCCCCTCGCTGCGAAACGCCGTGAAGAACGTCAGCGACTTCGTGGCCGGCGAGCGGCACGTGCCCTTCGTGGTGGCTGGCCGGTCGCTGCTGCCCACCATCTGCTACGAGGCGATCTTCCCCGGCTTCGTGCGCGACGCCGCCAACGTGGAGCCGCGGGCCGACGCCATCCTGAACCTGACCAACGACGTGTGGTTCGGCCGCACCGCCGCGCCCGAGCTGCACCTCATGGTCCAGGTGACCCGCGCCGTGGAGCAGCGCATCCCGCTCATCCGCTCCACCAACAGCGGCGTCAGCGCCTTCGTGGACGCGACGGGCGAGATCACGGGGCGCACGGGCGTCTATGAGATGGCCATCTTGCGCGGTTCAGTAGAGATCCGCTCGGTCTGGAGCTTCTACAGGCAGTTCGGCGACGTCTTCCTGTGGGGATCGGCCGCCATCGTCGTCCTGCTCATGCTCTACACGATGCGAGCGCGGTCCTTCTCGGGGAAGAGCCCTGCCAGGTAGTCGCGGAGCTTCTCGTTGGTCGGCCCGTAGCGGTCGTGGTAGAGGTAGGTCTCCAGCGACAGCGTGACCTCCGCCGCCGTCTGGTAGCGGTTCCGCGGGTGGTAGGCGAGCATCCGGAGCAGGATGTCTTCGAGCTGCTTCGGGATGTCCGGGTTGTACTTGCGCACGCTGGTGATCACGTTGCGCTCGTGCATGCCGACCACCTCCTCCACCGTCTCGGCGTTGAAGGCGGCGCGCCCGGTGAGCGCCTCGTAGAAGACGAGCCCGAGCGCGTAGATGTCGCTGCGGGCGTCAGCGCCCTCCATGCGCGCCTGCTCCGGCGACAGGTACGGGATCTTGCCGATCAGGTGGCTCCGCTCGTCGGGGCCGCGACGCGTGGCCGCCTTGGCGATGCCGAAGTCCGACAGCTTCACCACCCCCTGCCAGTTGACCAGGATGTTGGGAGGCGTCACGTCCCGGTGGACGACCCCGAGCGGGCGGCCGTCGCGGCTGGTCTTCGTGTGGGCGTAGGCCAGGGCGCGGGCGACCCGGCTGACCAGGAAGGCGGCGATGTCCGGCGGCAGGTAGTCGTCCACCTCGTCCAGGCGGTCGTTGATGTCGTCCAGCGTGACGCCGTGCACGTACTCCATGACGATTGCCAGCGACCCGGCCATGTCGATGAGCTGGTAGACCTGGGTGATGTTCTCGTGGATCAGGTCGGCCGTCAGCTTGGCCTCGCTGACGAACAGATCCCGGAACATGGGGTCGTCCACCAGGTCCTTCAGCACCATCTTGATGGCGACCGTCTTGGAGAAGCCCATCGCCCCGTGCTGCTCGGCCAGGAACACCGAGCCCATGCCCCCCTCGGCGATGGTGTTCAGGATGGAGTAGGCTCCCAGGAACTTGTGGAGGTTGTCCGCCATGCGCCTCGCCCGTCCTCGTGTCTGCGCTCTGCGAGCCGAAGGATAGATCAGCCCCGTGCGGGTCGCAACGACCGGTAAAGCACGTTCAGCCGGGGCGCGCCGCTCGGGAGGCTGAAGGTGTCCCGCGCCGCCTCGGCCAGGTCGGGGCCCGGCTCCGGCGCGTCCGCCCCCGGAGTGCCCATCCACACCACCCAGCCCCCAGGCGCCACGACCCGCGCTGCGGCGACGAGCCACTCCCGGTGGGGCAGGGTGGCCCGAGACACGAGCAGCGTCTCCGAGGCGTCGGGCAGGGCCTCCAGGCGCTCGGTGCGCACCCGGACCCGCAGGCCCATGGCGGCCGCGGCCGTCGCAAGGAAGGCGGACCGCCTCTGGAGGGGCTCGACGAGGGTCACCGGCCTCGGGCGCGCAGCCGCCAGGACGAGGCCCGGGAAGCCCGCGCCCGCCCCGATGTCCGTGATCGGCGCGTCCAGGTGGTCGAGCAGGCGGAGCAGCGCCAGGGAGTCGACGAAGTGGCGCTCGGCCGTCGCCGCCGGGCTCGCGTCGGCCACCAGGTTCACCCGGGGAGCCCACCGCGCGAGGGTCACCTGATGGATCGCCATGCGGTCGAGCGCGGCGGCGTCCACGGGCACGCCCAGGGCGGCGGCGCCGTCCGCGACGGCCGCGCGGAAGTCGTTCACGGCGACTCCGGCCGCGTCATGGCGTCGATCTGCTGGAACGCCTCATCGAACTCCCCCTCGATGGCCGCGCGCTTGTCCTCCGGGGCGCGGGCGACGGCGTCGGCTCGCACCCTGGCGGCCTCGTCGGCCTTTCCCGTCGCGCGCAGCGCCGTCGCCAGCATGACTGCGGGCCGGTGGTCGGCGGCGTCCTTCTCCAGGGCGCCGCGCAGCACGTCGATGGCGAGGGGCACGGCCCCCTGCTCCAGCAGCACCTGGGCGGTCACGAGGCGCCCGTCCTCGTGCCTCGCGGCGATCTGGTCGAGCACGGCGTCGGCGTCCGCCTCGCCCGCCTGCCGGAGTGCGTAGTAGAGGAGGATGCGCGCCTCCAGGCTGCCCTCGCGCGCCGTCACGTCCCGCAGCAGGGCGATGGCAGGCTGGAGCTCCTTCGCGTTCAGCAGGAGCTGCGCCAGCAGCGACTTGGACAGGGTGTCGTCGGGGAACCGCTGGACCTGCTCTTCCAGGATGGTGCGCGACGCGGTGCGGTCGCCGCTTTCCCGCAGCGCCGTCGCCAGGTGGAGCCGCACGTCCCGGGCCTCCGGGGCGGCCGCGAGCAGCGAGCGCCACGTCTGCACGGCGCGCTTCCAGTCCTGGGTGGTCGCGTAGGCGCCGGGGAGCACGTGGCGCAGCTCAGGGCGCTCCGGGGCGAGCAGCGCGCCCCTCTCGATGAGGGTCAGCCCCTCCTCCCGCTCGTCCCCGTCGAAGAGCATCTGCCCCAGCATCACATAGGGATCCGGCTCCTTGGGCTGCTCCTCGATGGCCTTCCGGAGGCGCGCTTGGGCCTCCTCGGGCTTCTCGCGCATCAGGAGGAGCTGCGCCTCGGACACCGCCAGGCCCGAGACGTTGGGGTCGGCCTCCTTCGCCTTGGTGAAGGCGTCCTCGGCGCCCTTGAGGCGCTCCGCCACCTGATCCTCGGGCGCCTGGGCCGCGCGGATCAGCTCCATGTTGCCGATGGCCAGGTGGGCCGGGGCGTAGCGCGGGTCCACCTCCACCGCTCGCTGAAACGCCTGGAACGCCTTGAAGTTGCTCTCATTTCTGGCGTAGGCGGCGCCGAGGTTGTACCACCCGAGGCCGTCCGGGGCGCTCGAGACGGCCTTCTCCATGCTCTGGAGGCCGATGTCGCCGCCCCCTGCCTCCAGCTCGAGCTGCCCCTTCAAGAAGAGGATCGCCGGGCTGTCCGGGAAGAGCTTGAGGGCGTTCGCGGCGTCCTCCGCGGCCGCCGCCTTGTCGCCCCGCCCCTGCGCCCACAGGGCCCGCAGGCCGAGCCCGTAGGCCACGAACTGTCCCGGTGTCAGCGGGCGCGCGCCGGCTGCCTGATCCGTGACGCCGTTCCACGGGTCCAGGAAGCGAGCATCGCCTTCGGGGCCCGCCAGGACGCCGAGCTCCTTCCGCCGGATGCTGGTCGCGGCGTTGCGCGTCGTGGTCCGCTCGGCGAGGCGCACGTCGATGCCCTTGGCGCGGGCCACTGCGTGGAAGAGCGCCGCCATCTCCCACGGGTCGGCGGCGCCCTTCGTCGCGGCCAGCTCCTCGGCGGTGGTGGGGGCGCTCGCTGGCGGCCGGTCTCCGAAGGGCTCCAGAGTGAGGGCGCCGCTCCGCGTCAGGCCACGGACCGATGCGAGGAGGCTCTCGGCTCGTGCGCGGTGGTCGCTGCCCTCGGCGTCCAGGGATGCCGCGAGGGCCCGCACCGCCTCCCCGGCCGCCAGCGGGTCCGGCGCGGCGTCCGGGGCGATGCCCGCCGCTGCCAGCTCCGCCGAGAGGCCGCTGTCCCCTGCCAGCGCGTGCAGGGGGGCGCCCTTCTTGCCTCGCCCCACGAGGAACACGACGAGGCCCGCGATCAAGGCGCCCACGACCAGGGTCAGGACCACGACCTGGCGCCCGCCGATTCGCCGGGGCCGGGAGGGTCCGTCCGCGAGGGCGCTGACCGGGGCCACCCCGCTCCGGCGCAGGCACTTGGGGCAGCGCTCCGGCTCTCCGTCTGCCAGGTCGAAGGACAGGTTGCAGTGCGGGCAGAGGTAGGTGGTCTTCGTGCTCATGTCGCCCTCCGGAGAGTCGGCCGGCCAAGGGTTCCGCGAACGGGGGGCGGCCGCAACCGCGTCGCTCTCCCAGATCGCCTCGCGAGCTCCGGCTCCGAAGCGCTCAGGCTACTTGGTGTGGTGGCACACGCCACAGCCCTGGGGTCCGGTCGCGCAGGTGTCCAGGGTCCAGGGGTCGCCGTCGTTGCAGTCGGCGGGCGTCTTGCACCCGTCGGCGCAGCTCGGCTTCAGCGCGCAGGTGCCGGCCCAGCACACGAGCGTGCCCCCGCAGTCCGAGGAGGTGGCGCAGCACAGGGGGACGCCGCTCGGAGTGTGTGAGCACGTGCTGTCCGCCTCGCAGGCGTCCACCGTGCAGGGGTCGCCGTCGTCGCAGTCGCCGTCGCCCGCACAGCACCCAGCGATGGGGGCCACCTCGCACACGCAGCCGTTGCAGGTCTCGGTGGTGCAGAGGTTCCCGTCGTCGCAGTCGAGGTCGGTCGTGCAGGTACACTCGACGAGCGAGTCGTCGCAGCGGTGGTCGACACACGTGTGTGCGGTCGAGGGCAGGCCGTCCTCGCATTGCGCGACGGCGTCGCAGCACAGGGGATCGATGTCCGTCGCGCTCGGACAGCTCGGGTCCGTCATGTAGCAGGCGACGGGCGTGGAGGCGCAGCCCGACGGGGTGCAGTGGTCGGTCGTGCATGGATCCAGGTCGTCGCAGCTCGCGTCCGACGTGCAGCAGCCGGCGATGGCCGTGTGCGTGCAGGCGCAGCCGGTGCAGGTGTCGGCAGTGCAGGGGTCTCCGTCGTCGCACGCGCCCGGGTACTCGCAGACGCACGGGGGCGCCTTGGACAGGCACGTCCCGTTCAGGCAGTTGCCCGTGCTCCCATCGCCGAGCTTGCAGAAGGCGCCGTTGAACACGGGCTGCTGCTCGCACTCGCCGGTCGCGGGGATGCACTCGGCCTTGACGCACGGGGGGAGGCCCGCCGTGTCGCAGGTCACCAGCGTCTCGGGCGCATAGAGGCAGTGGCCGCAGCCGAGCCCGTCCGTCTGGCAGGTCCACACGCCGTTGCAGACGTCCCCGTCGTCGAAGGCGGCGCACTCGGCGTCGGAGGCGCAGTGGTCGGCTGGCAGGCTGCCCCCGCACACTCCTCCGGTGCACTTGTCGCCCTTGGAGCAGACGTCGCCGTCGTCGCACGACGTGCCATTGAGGGCCGGCGCCTTCTCGCACTTGCCCGTGGCCGGCTTGCAGACCGTCGCGTTGCACTGGTCGTCGCTGGACGTGTCGCAGGCCACGATGGAGCCCGGGTCTACAACGCACTTGCACGCGGAGCACACGAAGATGCCGTTGCACAGGTTGCCGTCGTCGTAGCTCTTGCAGTCTGCGTCCACGTTGCAGACGCACGTTGCGACCTGGCCCTTGCACACCCCGTCGTAGCAGGCGTCGTTCTCTGTGCCCGGGTCCCCGTCGTTGCACGGCTTGCCGCTCGGCTCGAAGGCCTGGATGCACTTGCCGGTCTCGGGGACGCACTTGGCGGTGCGGCAGGCGGTGTCCTGGCTGGTGTCGCACCCGAGGACCACGCAGGAGGTCGGGTCGGGGCCGGTGTCCGCCGCGACGTCGGGCGCTGCATCCGCCGTGTCGGGGGCCGCGTCCGGGGCCGCGTCCGGCAGCTCGCCGGCGTCCTCGTCGCTCGCGTCCGGTCCGGAGGTGTCCTCCCCGCCTGTCGGGACGTCGGCGGCGAGATCGGTCGCCGCATCCTGGGCGGCTCCCGAGTCGACGATGCCACCGTTGCCCTGGTCGGAGGATCCCCCGTCGTTGCACGCCGCCAGACCGAGCCAGGTCAGCGCGACCACCATGCGATACCGTCTCACGAGCGATGTGCCTCCTGGTGCTGGATGCCGCGGCGCCCGGCAGGATAGCACAGCGTGCCCTGTCGGCGCCAAGTGGGGGTGTGGCGAGTTTCGCTACACCATGTGGCGATGAGATGCCCGTGCGTGGCCCGTGGCTTGAGGGGCCCCCTCGCGGGGGCCGTCACGCCTGGCCGCCACCTGTGCCCTCGGAGTTCTGCCGCCACGTCTGGCACGCATGTTGCTCGACGCCCACCGCGATGGTACAACCCGATGTGCACCCAGGAGGTCCCCCCATGTCGTCCAAGAGAGCGTCCCGCGCCGCGCGTGTCGTCCCGCTGCTCCTTGCCGGGGCGGCGCTGCTCCTGATCGCTGCCAAGTCCAAGCAGTGCGTCCCCACTCCGAAGGAGCTGATCTGCGAGAAGGACTCCGAGTGCGGCGGTCCCGCGCCCGCCGACGTCGCCTGCGACGGAGGGTGGGCGTGCGTGGACGCCGGGTGCCAGTGGGTGTGCGACGAGCCCCCGGCCGACGTCTGCTACAGCTCCTCCCAGTGTGGTCCCGGCAAGCACTGCACCGTGGATGACGGCGCGTGCGGCCCTGACCCAGGCTGCGGCGGCAGCTTCGATTGCCTCGCGGTGTGTACCGGCATCTGCGTAGACAACACGTCCACCGAGTGCTGGTCGGACTACGACTGCCCCAAGGGCATGACGTGCCAGTACGCGGGCGGGGCCAGTGACGCGCTAATCTGGTGCCCGCCCTGCGAGGCCGGCAAGCCCTGCGAGCCCTGTGGCGCCCCCTGGATGGGGATCTGCGTGGCTTCGAGCGCCGAGATCTGCGACGGCCTCGACAACGACGGCGACGGCTGGGTGGACGAGGACGGCGTCTGCGGCTCCGAGTGCTGGAGCGACGGGGACTGCCCCGCCGGCTGGTACTGTGACGGAGAGGCCGGCGGCGGCGCGTGCCCGCCCTGCGATCCCAACGGCACCTGCGCTCCGTGCTTGTACCAGGGCGGCACCTGCCAGCCCCTGAACCAGCAGTGCTGGAACGACTGGGAGTGCCCGGCCGGGACGTGGTGCGATTACGCCGCCAGCGACTACTACTGTCCGCCCTGCGACAACGGCATCTGCCCGCCGTGCATGCCGCCCTACGGCGTGTGCGTGGGCTACGCCAACGAGATCTGCGATGGCCTCGACAACGACGGGGACGGGCAGGTGGACGAGGGCGGGGTCTGCGGTGGCGCGGAGTGCATGAGCGACTACGACTGCCCCGCCGGGTGGACCTGCGACTACACGGGCGGCGGCGGCGCCTGCCCGCCCTGCGAGCCGAACAAGCCCTGCGCGCCTTGCTTCGTCGCCTACGGCATGTGCGTGCCGCCCGCCGACATCGAGGTCTGTGACGGGATCGACAACGATGGCGACGGCGTCATCGACTGGCCAGGGTGCAATCCTCCGAATGAGTGCAAGTCGGACATGGACTGCGGGCCGGGCGCCGTCTGCACCCAGCAGTGGATCTGCTGGGACTTCTGTGACCCGAACGGCGGCTGCGGTGGCGGCTGCGGCACCACCAACGTGTGCAGCAAGGCCCCCTGACCTCCGCTTCCCCTCCGCGCCACCCGCCTCGCGAAGTCCAGCCAGGTCGACATGCCCTTGATTGTGCACCTCATGGTGTGGCAGGAGGCTCTGTCCGCGTCGGCTCGACGCCGGCGGTCTCACGGTGGCCCGTGTCCGGGGGCAGCTCCTGTCCGGGTCCGCCCACTCTCTGAGGTGATCACATGAAGCGGTGGTTGGTGTTCGTGGTGCTCGGCACGGCGTGTGGCGGGCAGGGTGCCCCGGTCCAGGGAGCGCAGGGTGCAGCGGTGGCGCAGGCAGTGCAGCCTGCGCCCGCCCAGGGAGTACAACCCGCGCCCGCCCAGGCGGCGCCGGTGGTCGCGGAGGTCACCCCCGTGGCAGCGGCCCAGGCCCCCGCAACCCAGGGCTCGTCGAGCGGCGAAGGGTGTGGGCAGGCTGCTCCGGGCACGTGCGGTGAGTTCGCGGGCAAGCCCATCCAGCACCCCGACGAGCGCACTACGACGGACCCGGACACCGGCGCGACGGTCACCGGCGCGGGGCTGGCCCTCGCCGGTGCCGAGGTCGTCCGCGTGAAGGACCTCATCGAGGACCCGGAGGCGTGGGCGGGCAAGACCGTGCGCCTGGAGGGCAACGTCTCGGCCATGTGCCACCACAAGCGCGGCTGGTTCGGGGTGGTGGACGACGGGGACCGCTCCGGTGCGGTGGTGCGCGTCATCGCGGCGCCGACCTTCCTGGTGCCGGCTGGGTCCGTCGGGCGGAAGGTGGTCACCGAGGGCGTCGCCGAGCTGGTCGATCTGCCGGCGGCAGCGGCCCGGCACTACGCGAAGGACTACCGGGTGGGCGACCCGTCGGCCATCCAGGGCGACGCGCCCGTCAAGCAGGTCATCGTGCGCGCCACGGGCGCCGAGTACCGGTAGCGCCATGACCGAGGTGCGGCGGCGGCGGTGGCGGGCGACCCTCGCCTGGCTCCACCGCGACGTGGGGTTCCTCGCCGTCGGCCTCACGCTGGTCTACGCGGTCAGCGGCATCGCCGTGAACCACCGGCAGGACTGGGACTACAACCGGAGCACGTCGGTGGAGGTCGTGACGGTGGGCGGTCCCGCCGAGCTGCTCTCCGACCTGGCTCCCGCGCGTCTCTCGGCGCTCAGGGCGGACCCCAAGAGCGTCTCCGACCCGGAGGTCGCGGTGCTCGCCGAGCGGGTCGGGCAGGCGCTGGGCCGGAAGGCGCCGCCCAAGAACCTGTTCTGGCGGGGGCCGGACCACCTGAGCATGCACTTCGAGACCGGCGAGCGCGACGTGGTGGAGTACACCCTGTCGACTGGGGCGGCGGAGCACGTCGTGAGTCGGGATCGGCCCCTCCTGCGGGACTTCAACTTCCTCCACCTCAACGAGGGGCGCGGCGCCTGGACCTGGATCGCGGACGGCTATGCCGTCGCCCTGATCTTCCTCGGGGTCTCCGGGGCGCTGATCGTCCGCGGACGGCACGGGCTGCGGGGGCGCGGGGGCATCCTCCTCGTGGCGGGGTTCCTCCTGCCCCTGATCGCGGCCTGGATCCTGCGGAGCTGACGGGTCGTATCTTCTCTCTGTGTAGACATAGTGCACACACGAGGTTGGGTTGGCCCCAATTCTCGGCCAGTTGCGCGGGCACGGTCATTGCAGCGCCGGGCCCTCAGACATCTGCCGATGAGGGAAGGTCATGAAGTGGAGAGCAATCGCGTGTGCCGTGGCGCTGGTGGGCGCAGGGTGCGAGGGAGCCTCTGACGGGGGCGCGGCGGGCGACCCCCAAGGGGGCGGTGCAGATACCCAGGCAGGGGCACCGGACACGAGCCTTGCTGGTCCCGACGTCACGCCGGGCGCAGCGGACGTGCTGCCCGGCGGGGATGACGCCGGTCCGGGCCCCGGGCCTGGCGGACCCGACGTGCAAGCCCCCCAGCCCGACGGTGGCACCATCCCGGTGGATCCCGGCCCCCGCGTCGGCCCCACCGACGCCCAGTTCCAAGGGGCGCTGACCCAGGTGCTCGACGAGGCCGCCGAGCTGACCGTCGAGGACTTCGTCGCGAAGTACACCCCGGCCGACATGCCGCAGCCCTTCGCGCTGACCTATGACCCGACGGCGTCCGCGTACTTCGACGGCATCGCCAATGCGCTGTCGCTGACCCCGGCGGAGATCGCGCGGGTGGAAGACAACGGCTTCGTGGTCAGCGAGCGGCTCCAGTACGAGAGCTTCGGGCACGCGCTCCTGCACATCTATCAAGAGGACCTGCCGGTGCTGGTCACGTCGGACATGATCCTGCACGCGCTGCACTCGAGCTACGACGAGATCCTCAAGACCCTGGAGAAGCAGTTCCTCATCGGCGCCATCGACGGCGTGCTCGCCGGCACCCACGACGCGGTCGTGGGGTTTGCGACTGGGGACGAGCTGGCCGACGCGGCCAAGGGCGACGCCGACCTCTTCCTGTCCGTGGCGCGGAGTCTGCTCGCAGGGCAGACCGTGGCGTCGAAGACCGGGGTGGACGCCGACGTGGCGAAGCTCCTCGATCTGGTGAAGGCCGAGCAGATGGTCGACATCACCTTGTTCGGGGTCCAGCGGAAGATGGACTTCAGCCAGTTCAAGCCGCGAGGCCACTACGAGGGGGACCCGGAGCTGGAGCGCTACTTCCGCGCCATGATCTGGCTCGGGCGCGCTGACCTCCGGTTCATGGAGCTCGACCCGTTCAGCGGGCAGTGGTCCTTCCACGTGCGGCAGCTCGCCGCCGCCTGGCTGCTCGCGTCCGCCACGGACGCCGCCGGCGCGGTCCCCGACTGGCAGAAGGCGGACTCGCTCATCGGCCTCATGGTGGGCGACCAGGACTACATCACCCTCGACGGGGTGCGGCTGCTGGCCGTGGACTACGGATTCGCGGCGCTCACCGACATCACCGGCATGACCGACGAGACGCGGGAGGCGCTGACGGTCGACCTGCTCGGCGGCAAGTACGGCGCACAGAAGATCAACAGCCACTGGCTGGAGACCAACCCCTTCAGCAGCGAGCCCACGCCGCTGCCCCCGTCCTTCGCATACTTCGGGCAGCGCTTCGTGGTCGACAGCTACGTCTTCGCGAACGTGGTCTACGACACGGTGGTCTTCAAGGGGGCCAAGGTGCCGCGCGTGCTGCCCGACCCGCTGGACGCGCTGTTCGTCCTGGGCAACGACCAGGTGATCCCGCACCTCGTGCCCATGCTCGACGAGTTCCCCTACCAGGGCAACCTGCACTCGCTGCGCTTCCTCGTGGACTGGTACGACGCGTCCTTCTGGGGCGGCAACCTCTACAACCGGTGGCTGACGGCGCTGCGGACCCTCAACGCGCCGACCACCCACGAGATGTTCCCGGAGCCCATGCGGACCCCCGCGTGGCGGGACCGGATCCTGAACACGCAGCTAGCGTCGTGGGCGCAGCTCCGCCACGACACGATCCTCTACGCCAAGCAGTCCTACACGGGTGGCGTGAGCTGCGAGCACCCGGACGGCTACGTGGAGCCCTACCCCGAGCTGTACGAGGCCCTCGGGGCGCTGGGCGCCGACGCGCGGGCGCGCATCGCCGCGGCCCAGGTGCCCGGCGTGGGCAACAGCCTGGACGCCTTCTTCGCCAACTGGGAGAAGCACATGGGGTCGCTCAAGGCCCTCGCGGAGAAGGAGCTGGCCGGGGAGGCGTTCACGGACGACGACGTGCTGTACCTGAAGACCACGGTCATGGGTGACATGGGGTGCGGCGCCCCGATCTTCAGCGGGTGGTACCCGACGCTGTTCTACCCCTACAGCGACAAGACGGGAGAGTGGGACCCGACCATCGCGGACGTCCACACCAACCCGAACTCGGGCCCGCTGCCCGGCCCCAACGTCCTGCATGTGGCGACGGGCAACGTGAACCTCATGGTCCTGACCAGCGACACCTGCGACGGCCCGGAGGCCTACGTGGGCCCGGTGTTCAGCTACTACGAGGTGGACGTGCCCGAGATCAAGCGCCTCGCGGACAGCGACTGGGAGCAGATGCTCATCCAGGGGCCCGTCCCCGCGCGCCCCGAGTGGACCGAGTCCTTCCTGGTGCCCGCCGGTCCATAGCCGGTCGCGCGACGACGGTCCGGCGCCGGGCACGTGCGCCGCGTTCCCTTCGCAGGCGTTGCATCGCTCCCTCTCTGCGGTATGCTCGTGGGCTCACGACACCACAAGGAGGTCAGCATGAACGACAGCGGAGCCGGCGGGGCCGTCGCCCAGACCGTGCGGTGTGCGGAGCGGGCGGCGTCCCGGGGGGGCACCGAGCCCCTGTTTCCTCCCGGTCACCCCTTCGCGCAGCTCGTGCGCGCCTCCTACACCGATCTCTGCCGGCGGGTGTCTCCCTACGACATCAACCTGCTGTTCAACCAGACCGCCGACCCGAACGATCCCCGCAGCGCCTTCCGCAAGGACTATGGCGCGCTCCTCGGGCCCGGGATGAACCTGATCATGCCCACCGCCGGGGCCTACCTCTGCACGCCCGGCGCGAATCGCGTCTACCTGCCCGAGGGGACCGACAGGACGCTCATCACCTACCTGCAGAGCGTCGGCTTTCTCGGTGAGGCGCTGATTCACAAGGGCGTGGACGAGATTGTTCCCATGGCGAGGCGAGCCGGGCGCCCGGTCTACTCCATCGACGACTTCGGCGAGGGGGCGGACGACATCACCGCGAACTCGCTGCGCAACATGCAGATGGTCAACTCCAAGGAGACGGTGACCCTGCTGTCGCGGTTCGCTGCCCCCGAAGTCCGGAAGGATATGTTCGACGTGGGAGACGCAGACTTTCACGCGGCCTGGTCGCCCGGGCACAAGGTCTACATCAAGACGTGCAACACGGAGAACGCAGGTGAGGGAGTGTTTCCCGTCTCGTCGCTGGAGGAGTTCCGTGCGGAGATGGAGGGGATTCGCGAGCGCACCAGGGCCTACGGGCTCAACCCCATCGTGGTGATTCAGCCGGAGGTCAGGGGGGTCAACAAGAGCTTCCAGATCTTCCTGGACAAGGACGAGGCGGCACCCATCCCCGTCGTGGCGCTGACCGACCAGCTCGTGGCGGCCGACGGCAAGAAGTACGCGGGCAGCATCAATCACCCCGTCACGGCGGAGAGGCTGGCCGTCGTGGCGCCGGCGATCCTCGATCTGGTGCGGGGAATCCGAGAGCACTGCCCCGGCTCTTTTGGCTTCGTGATGTGCGACTACTTCGAGCGGGAGGACGGGAGCATCGTGATCTACGACCCGGGGCTGCGGCCGTCGTCCAATACTGGCGCGGCCATGGTCAAGCTCTGGGCGGAGGAGGCGACGGGGCAGTCCGTCGGTGTGTCCAACAGCCCGTGGTTCGACTTCGGCGAGCCGGGGATTCCGTATGAGGAGATCGCGCGGCGTCTCGGAGACCTGGCCGACCCGGAGCACATCGCCGAGCAGCGGCTCGGCGTGCTGCCACGGGGACACAACCCGATCCAGGGGAAGACGCGGTTCATCGTGGTGACCCCCGAGCCTGACGACTACGAGGAATTTCGGAGGGAGCTGGAGGAGCGGATCATTCGGCCCGAGCTCAGGCGGCCTGCCTGACGGGGGCGGGCGCCGCGGCGCGGCTCTTGGCGCGGGAGCGCCACCACAGGCGGACGGCGAAGACTGCGAGGCCGCCCACGCCCGCGCTGAAGAGGACGTCACCCGGGGCCCGCAGCCAGCGCAGCGTGTCCATGTACGGCTGCTGCAGGAGGTCCGCCGAGCGGGCGTACCAGAGCCCCTCGGAGATGCTGGCGCTCGTCTGGATGAGCCCGATGGGAAGGAGAGACAGCACGACCATGGCCACGAGGCCGCCGTTGAAAGACCAGAAGGAGACTCGCAGCAGGCGGTCGGACCAGGCGTCGCGGCTCATGAGGCCCCGCAGGCTGAAGAGCATGAGGCCGATCCCGAGCATCCCGTAGACTCCGAAGAGGGCCGTGTGGCCGTGGACGGCGGTCGTGTTGAGGCCCTGCATGTAGTAGAGGGCGACGGGCGGGTTGATCATGAACCCGAAGACTCCGGCGCCGACCAGGTTCCAGAAGGCGACGGCCACGAAGAAGAGGATCGGCCAGCGGTAGGCGGCCACCCAGGGGCGCGCCGAGGCGTGGCGGAAGGTCTCGAAGGCCTCGAAGCCGATGAGCACGAGGGGGACGATCTCGAGGGCCGAGAACACCGCGCCGAGCGCCAGCACCGAGACCGGCGTGCCGGTGAAGTAGAGGTGGTGCGCCGTGCCGATGATGCCGCCCGCGAGGAAGATCACCGTGGAGAAGAGGACGGCGGAGGTTGCCGTAGAGGTACGGACCAGCCCGAGGCGCGAGAACAGGAACGCGATGACCGCCGTGGCGAAGACCTCGAAGAAGCCCTCCACCCAGAGGTGGACCACCCACCAGCGCCAGTACTCGGCGACCGCCAGGTGCGTGCCCTTGCCCCACATCAGACCGGCGCCGTAGAAGAGGCCGATGGCGATGGTGGAGAGGAACAGGAGCAGCGTGATCTCCCGGTGCTCGTCCTTGCGGCGGAGCGCCGGCAGGAGCGCGCGGCCGACCATGACGAGCCAGAGCAGGAGCCCGACGAACAGGAAGATCTGCCAGAACCGCCCCAGGTCCACGTACTCGAATCCCTGGTGACCGAACCAGAACGACAGGTCGGTGCCCATCTTCTGCTGGACGGCGAGCCACTCTCCGGCCATGGAGCCGACGACGATGACGAGCAGGCACACGTAGAGGACATTGACGAGCAGGCGCTGGAATGGCGGCTCGTAGCCAGATACGGCCGGTGCGATGTAGAGGCCCGTGGCCACCCAGGCGGTCGCTATCCAGAAGATGCCGAGCTGGGTGTGCCAGGTGCGGGCCACCGTGTAGGGCAGATACTCGGCGAGGGGAATTCCGTAGAAGCCCTGGCCCTCGACTCCGTAGTGGGCCGTGATGCCGCCGAGGGTGACCTGGGCGAGCATGAGCCCGATGACCGTCCAGAAGTACTTCTTCGTCGCCTGCATGGACGGCGTGGGTACGAGGCCGAGCAGCGGATCCCGATCAGGCACGCGGAGCAGGGGCTCCTCCTTGCGTTTGGCCGCCATGTACCAGACCAGGGCGCCGACTCCCGCGAGGAGGAGCACCACGCTGAGGATGGACCACAGGACGCTCGCCTCGGTGGGCGCGTTGCCGATGAGCGGCTCGGCGGGCCAGTTGTTGGTGTAGGTGATGTCCGCGTCGGGGCGGTTGGTGCCGCAGGCCCAGGCCGTCCAGAAGAAGAAGGCGGTCAGCGTCGTGCGGCGCTCTGGGTCGGCCAGGGTGTTCGGCGGGATGGCGTAGGCGTCCCGCAGGTCCGCGAGCGCCGGGTCACTGCCGAACAGCCCGTCGTAGTGGGCGGCGACCGAGCGGATGACCTGCGCCCGCTCCGCTGACACCGTCAGCGTCCCCGTCTCGGCGTCATAGGTGTTGGTGCGCAGCTCACCCCGCAAGCGCTCGCGGAGGGCGGCCTGGTGCTCGGCGCTCAGGGCGGCGTAGGCGTCTGCTCCCTCGGCGCGAGCCCAGACGTCGAGGAGGCCCGTCGCCTCCCGGTGCAGCCAGTCGGCCGACCAGTCCGGTGCCTGGTAGGCGCCGTGCCCCCAGATGGAGCCTATCTGCTGGCCGCCCATGGTCTGCCAGGAGCTCTTTCCGGCGTCGATCTGGGCGCGGGTATACAGCACGTCGCCATCGGCGGTGACCACGCGCTCGGGGATGGGTGGCGCCTCCCGGTAGATCTCGCGCCCCAAGAGGCCGAGCACCGTGAAGGAGCCGACCGTCACGACGGCCAGGGCGATCCACAGTCCTTTGTTCTTCATCGTCCACTTCCTGCGTCTGTGCGGGGCGGCCACCGTGGCGCGCCAGTCCGTTGGGCGCGGCCCCAAGCAGGCGCCGTGCCATCGCCGCAAGTGGTTGATTCAGAACGAGCAGGTATGTTTGTGTGGTCCGATTGACATCGTCGTTTGGTTGTGCGATGGACAACGTGTTGTCGAGAGCACACGCACGACTGGAGCCCCCAATGATCGACGCCTTGCTGGACATCGCCCTGGACCTGACCGCCAGCCTCTCTACGCAGGAGCGCTACCAGCGGCTGCTCGCGGCCGTGCGCGCCGTCGTGCCCTGCGACGCGTCCGCGCTCATGCGCAACGAGGGGGGCGTGCTCGTCCCCGTGGTGGTGGCGGGCCTGACGCCGGAGACCCTGGGGCGCCGCTTCGTCCCGGCGGAGCACCCGCGGCTCGCCGCCATCGTCGCGTCACGGGAGCCTGTGCGCTTCCGCGCGGACGATCCGCGGGCGGACCCCTACGACGGCTACGTGTCGGCGTCGCCCGACCACCTGACCCACGTCCACTCGTGCATGGGCAGCTCCCTGCACGTGGGCGACGAGCTCGTGGGGGTGCTCACGGTGGACGCCATGGAGCCCGGCGCCTTCGACCGGGTGGCTGATCGGACCTTCGCCGCCTTCGCCGCGCTGGCCGCCGCGACCATGCGCACGGCCGGGCTCATCGAGGCGCTGGAGCGCGCGGTGGAGCGAAAGGGGAGGGTGGCGGAGCACCTGGTGACGACGGCGTTGCTGAGGCAGGGCGGGGAGCTGGTCGGGCAGAGCGAGGCGATGCGCACCCTGCGCGCCGAGCTGGAGGTGATCGCGGCATCGGAGCTCACGGTGCTGGTCACTGGGGAGACCGGGGTCGGCAAGGAGCTGGTGGCGCGCACGCTCCACGCCGGCTCACGGCGGTCCCGTCAGGCCCTGGTCTACGTCAACTGCGCGGCGCTGCCCGAGTCCATCGCCGAGAGCGAGCTGTTCGGGCACGTGCGGGGGGCCTTCACCGGGGCCGTGGAGGACAGGGCGGGCAAGTTCGAGCTGGCTGATGGCGGGACGCTGTTCCTCGACGAGGTGGGGGAGCTTGCGCCGTCCATCCAGGCGAAGCTGCTGCGGGCGCTCCAGTCGGGGGAGATCCAGCGCGTGGGAGCGGATCGCGACGTGCGGGTGGACGTGCGGGTGGTCGCCGCCACCAACCGCGAGCTGACGGTGGAGGTGGCCGCCGGGCGGTTCCGGGCCGACCTCTACCACCGGCTGTCGGTGTACCCGGTGCGGGTGCCGCCGCTCCGGGAGCGGGAGGGCGACGTGGCGCTCCTGGCGGGGCTGTTCCTCGACCGGGCGCGGGTCCAGCTCGGGCTCGGGTCGGCGCGGCTCGGACGCGCGGCGCGGGAGGCGCTGGCTCGCTACTCCTGGCCCGGCAACGTGCGGGAGCTGGAGCACGTCATCATGCGCGCGGCGCTGCGGGCGTCGGGGGGCAGGAGGCGGGCGGACGCCCTGATCGACGTCAGCCACCTGGGCCTCGACGGGGCGGCACCAGCGCCGGAGACGCCCGTGGCGGCCCCCCTCGTCGGACTCGGGCTCGCCGACGCCACGGCGACCTTCCAGCGCGACCTGATCCTGCGGGCGGTGGAGTCGTCCGGCGGAAACTGGGCCGAGGCGGCGCGGCGGCTGGGGCTCGATCGGGGGAATCTGCACCGCACGGCGCGGCGGCTGGGGCTCAAGGAGAGCCATGGCGAGCGGTGAGTCACAGGCGAGGAGTGATTCAGGGAGCCGCGATGATGGAGACTCCCGTGCCGCCGTCTCCCGCGGAGGCGCACGTCGAGTCGCAGTGGCCTCCCAGGCCGCCCGTGCCGCCGCCGAGGGCGATGCTCGCGGAGCCCGCGCCCGAGCCCGCCAGGAGGTAGACCGTGCCGCCCGCCCCGCCGCCCGAGCCTCCGATTCCGTAGTCGCCGCAGAGGTTCGTGCCACCACAGCCGCCGTTGGCGCCGCGGGCGTGGAGGGGCACCGTCGCCACGGTCTTGACGAAGGCTGCCACGATGCCACCGCCCGCGCCGGCGTCGTAGACGTGGCCGCAGTCTCCCGCGCCGGTGGAGCCAGCGCCGCCTCCGCCCCCCATGACCCAGCGTGTGGCCGTGACCTGGGCGGTGGCTCCTGACTGGCCCCGGGTCGACCCTGCGGGATTGCCGCACCAGACATTGCCCCAGGCTCCGGCAGTGCCCAGGCTGCCGCCGCCTCCGCCACCTCCCTCGGAGCCCGCGGAGTTGAGGCCGCCCCCGCCGCCGCCGTTGCTGCCCGCAGGCGGCGCGTAGTTCTGTGTGTTCCAGCCACCAGAGACCCCCTCGCCGATGCGCCCCCACTGCTGTCCGTTGAGATCGCCGCCCGTGGCGCCGCGGTAGCCGATGGAATCGGCGGAGACGCGACCGCCGCCCGTTGCGCTGAGGGTGCCGTTGACGCGGAAGGCGACCACACCGCCCGAGTCTCCGTCCCACGCATGGGCCGTCAGGACGCCGCCCGCCAGGGTCACGTCCTCCCAGTGGGGAATGCGGATGACCTGGTGCCTGCGGGTCGAGCTTTGATTGTAGGTGTTCTGGAGCGCCTGGGTGAGGGTCAGGCTGCTCCCGCTGACTCCGGCCAGGGTTCGGGTCTCGTACTGGCCGACGAGGGCGCCGTTGGCAGCTCCATCGAGCATCGTGATGATCAGGACCTCGTCGCCCGCCTGGAAGCCCGTGGCGCTGGCGACGCCGATCACCATCGCACCCGCGCCGTTGTTGCCGGCGACGGGGGAGCGCACGGCGTCGGTGTAGACCGTCCCGTTGACGATGACACTCCCGTCTGCGCCCGAGCCCCAGTTGGGGTCCGAGCCCTGGCCAGAGGGCGGAGAGGTCAGGCTCACGTACCCGTTGCCGCCGATTCCACCGGCCGCGCAGGTCGAGTCGCAGTGGCCACTGATGCCGCCCGCCCCGCCCGTCGCCTGCGGAGTGACGTTCCAGCAGCCGCTCCCGCACTTGACGACGATGGAGCCGCCGGCCCCGCCGCCGCCACCACCGATGCCGTAGTCTCCGCAGAGGCTCTGGCCGCTGCAACCGCCTGCCACCCCGTTGGAGCGAATCTCTATGGGGTTGAAGTACCATGCCCAGATTAGGGCGACTCCACCGCCGTTTCCGCCACCGCCGACCGTCCCGCAGTCTCCGGCTCCCGTGGTGCCGCGCCCCCCTGCCCCGCCCATCAAGGGGCGACTCGGTGACGGAGACACCGTGTTGCCGGGCTGGCCATGGGTCGCGCCGGCTGGCTGGCCACACCAGACGTTGCCCGTGCCACCAGCGACCACGAGGCTCCCACCGCCCCCGCCACCGCCCTCCGAGCCCGCGGAGTTCAGGCCCCCTCCGCCGCCGCCGTTGTTGCCCGCGGTCGGCTTGTAGTCCGTGAGACCGTAGCCGCCCGCGACTCCTTCGCCCAGCGCGCCCCACTGCTGCCCGCTCAGGTTGACCGTCGGCAGGCCGCGGTAGCCCGTGCCGCTGGCGTCGATGCGCCCGCTCCCCGTCTTGGAGACGGTCCCGCTGGCGCGGAAGGCGAGGACGCCTCCGGTGGAGCCGTCCCACGAGTGGCAGGTGAGGGTCCCCGAGACCGTGACGTCGGTCCAGTGGGGGATGCGGATGGCCTGGTGCCGCACGGCGGACGTCTGGGTGAACGTGCGCGACAGGGGCTCGGTGAACGTGAGCTGCGAGCCGTTCACCGACGCGACCGTGCGCGTGTCCATCTGGCCGGTCAGGGCGCCCGCGCTCGCGGCATCCTGCATCGTGATGATCAGCACCTCGTCTCCCGGCGCGAAGCCGCTGGCGCTCGCCACGGACAGTGTCGCCCCGCCCGCAGGGTTCGCGCCGACGACGGCGGTGCGCACGGTGTCGGTGTAGACGGTGCCCGCCGCCACGAGAGCCCCCTCGCCGCCCGTGCCGAAGGGCGAGGGGCCGTCTCCGCCCCCGCTCCCGCTCCCGCCCCCCGTCCCCAACTCAGCCCACGTCTCGCGGTCGTGGCTGAACTCCAGCTTGCCCGACGACGCGTTGTAGCGCAGGCCGCCGGCGCCGATGTGCAGCTCCCCGCTGGCCGCGATGGTCCCCGCCACGTCGAGCTTCTGGGCGGGGGACTCCGTGCCCACACCGACGCGGCCATCGGACAGGACCACGAGTCGCGGCGAGAGAACGCCGGAGCCGTCGGCCGTCTCCAGGGCGAGGGAGCGGGGGCGAGACGATGCCTGCGGGGGGCGCCAGGACAGCGCGGCCCCGTTGGCCCCGCCGCCCAACAGCCGCACCCGCCCCTCGTCCGCCGCGGCCCCCGAGTCGGCGGCGAGGCCGGTCGCCCCGACGTGGTTCAAGCGCACGGCGCCGTGGGTCTCGAAGCCGATGGTCGCGTCCGAGGCGAGGGCGGCGCTCTTGCCTGACGCCGTGCCTCGCAGGAGCAGTCGCGTCCCCGCTGCGCCCTCCACGAAGGGCTGGAGAGTCGTTTGCGAGGACAGGATGGCCGTGCCCAGAGTCAGGGACCCCTGGATCGTCGCTGCGGTGGCAGTCAGTGGGCCAGTCTGGAGCTGCTGCCAGGCAGAGCCGTCGTCGGAGCGGACCCGGACGCCAGCGGGAGACAGCAGGTGGAGCCAGCCAGAGCCGCCCGCGCTCAGTCCGCCGGCGCCGGAGACCCCGAGGCGGCACGTGCCGCCGGTTGTGCAAGCGGTCAGGCTCCCCGTGACGGTCACGTCGCCGCTCAAGATGAGGTTCGCCTCGAGCTCGGCCCCCCCCACGCAGCCGGAGCAGGCAAGATCCATGGCGGCGCCACCCTTGATCGCCGAACCCGCATAGGCAAAGCCCAGGTCGGCGCTCCCCACGCTGCCGTCGGCGATCTTGGCGCCAGATACGGCGCCATCGGCGAGCTCGCCTCCTTGCACGCAGCCGCTGCACTCCAGGTCCGCCGCGGCCCCGCCCTTGGAGGCGCCCTGCGCCCAGGAGAAGCCCGTGTCCGCGGACTGGACGCAGCCAGTGCACACCACGTCGGCGGCGGTGTCCGCGTTGCGCGCCTGGAAGGCGTAGGCCGAGGTGGTGACGCGGCGCCGCGGCAGCGGAGGCTCGCCCTCCACGCCAACCTGGAGCCACACGTCGGCGTTGGTCGCAAAGAGCGATGCGGATGCCCCGTTGAACGGGCCAAGCTCGAGGTCGAAGACGCCGGCCTCCGCGGGCACGTCCGGGGCCACGCTGTCCCAGAGCTTGGTGCCCCCACTCTGCGCGCTCCACAGGGAGACGGCGAGGGTGTAGTCCCCGCCAGCGGGCGCACCGCTCGACGTTCGCAGCACGCCCTGCACGGAGAGCACCGGGGGGACGTTTGCGGTGGCGAGGTGCGGGACCAGGAAGACCAGGAGGGCTAGGGCAGCGCTGCGCATGGGGCCTCCACATCCCGCTTCACGGGCACGCGGGTTCATAGGTGCAGCCCGCTGTCGGGTCGCAGGAGTCGATGGTGCACGGGTCGTCGTCCTTGCAGTCGAACGGGGCATGGACGCAACCGATGGTTGGATCGCAGCCGTCGAGGGTGCATGCGTCCCCGTCGTCGCAGGACGGGGCGCCGCACACCCCGGGCGCCAGGCAGGCGCCGTCGGTGCACAGCCCCGCGCCGCAGTCCGCATCTCGCGTACACGGCGTGCAGGCCGGCTGCGCGGGGTGGACGCACTTGGCTGCGCCCAGGTCGCAGGTGTCTGCCGTACACGGGTCCCCATCGCCGCAGTCGGCGTGCGAGGCGCACCCGGTACAGCCCGGAGTCGGCTCGTGCATGCAGTTCCCGGCGGTTGCGCAGGCGTCGGCGGTGCAGGGGTTCCCGTCGCCGCAGTCCCGGGGGGCGTGGACGCACCCCTCGGTGAGCGGGTCGCACAGGTCGAGGGTGCACGCGTCGCCGTCGCTGCAGTCGTCGCTGGTCTGGCAGCCCGTGCACGGGGAGAGCGGCTCGTGGTCGCACGCGCCGGTCAAAGGGTGGCAGGAGTCGATGGTGCACGGGTCGTCGTCGCCGCAGGGCGGCGGCAGGTGGGCGCAGCCACCGTCGCAGACGTCGGCCGTGCACGGGTCGCCGTCGTCGCAGGGCTCCAGGGCGTGCGTGCATCCGAGGTCCGCGTCGCACGAGTCTGCGGTGCAGGCGTCACCGTCGTCGCAGGAGGCGAGGACGTGGGCGCAGAGCCCGGAGTCCGGGTCGCAGGCGTCGAGGGTGCACGCGTCCCCGTCGTTGCAGTCGGCCGCCGACGTACAGTGCACACAGCCTCGGACGGCGGCGTGGGCGCAGCCGAGCGGGGCGGCGCAGGAGTCGAGGGTGCAGGCGTCACCGTCGTCGCACGAGGAGGGCGCGTGTGTGCAGCCTCCGGCCACGCAGCCATCCGCAGTGCACGGGTCGTCGTCGTCGCACGAACCGGGGGCGTTGGTGCACCCGAGAGGCGGAGCACAGGAGTCGACCGTGCAGGGATCGGCGTCGTCGCAGGCCTGGGGAACGTGCGAGCAGCCCACCCACGGCAGGCAGGCGTCCGCGGTGCAGGGGTCGCCATCGTCGCAGAAGACCGGGGTGTGGAGGCAGCCGGCGGTGGGTTCACAGGCATCGGAGGTGCAGTCATCCAGATCGTCGCAGCCCTCTTGAGCGTGCGTGCATCCCAGGCTCGGCGCGCACCCGTCGGCGGTGCAGGCATCGTCATCGTCACAGGAGAGGGGGGCGTGAGCGCACCCGGGTCTCGGGTCGCACGAGTCCACCGTGCAGGCATCCCCGTCGCCGCAGGAGATGGGGGCATGGGCACACCCGATGGCCGGGTCGCAGGAGTCGGACGTGCATGCGTCGTCGTCGTCGCAGGAGACGGGCACCGACGTGCAGCCCGCCAGCGGATCACAGGGATCGTCGGAGCAGGGGTTTCCGTCGTCGCACAGGGATGGCGCGTGGGCACAGGCTCCGTCCTGGCAGACGTCGCCGGTGCAGGGGTCGCCGTCAGTGCACTCGAAGGACGCGGAGCAGCTCTGGCAGCCAGACCGGGGGACGTACGCGCACCCGGCGGCACACGAGTCTTCGGTGCACGGGTCACCATCGTCGCAGAGGACCGGCAGCGTGGAGCACCCGGAGGCGGGGTCGCAGGCGTCGGTCGTGCAGGGATCGCCATCGTCGCAGTCGAGGGGGAGGGCGGTGCATCCCGGCCCGGGGAGGCAGGCGTCCACGGTGCAGGCGTCGCCATCCTCGCAGGTCACTGCGGCGTGGGTGCACGTGCCGCCAGCGCACGAGTCGGAGGTGCACGGGTCGCCGTCGTCGCAGGAGCTGGGCGAGCAGGGCGAGGCGTCGGGGGATGTGGTCACGTCGGGAGTGCCTGCGTCGGCCTCGGCGTCTGGTGCGGCGTCGTTGCCGGCGTCCGGCGCGACGTCCGGCGCGACGTCCGGCGCGACGTCCGGCGCGGCGTCCGGTGCGGCGTCCGGCGCGGTATCCGGCGCGGTATCCGGCGCGGTATCCGGCGCGGTATCCGGCGCGGTATCCGGCGTGGCCCGAGCGCCTGGCGGGGCGCCTCGACCCTCCGGATTGCATCATCATTTGTGCGACGCCCTACTAGCGCGACAGGATGGCCCGGATGCGCGCCCGCAGCTCCTCGGAGGTCCACAGCGGCAGCACGTCCTCCGCGAAGCGCCGCTTCTCGTCGGCCGTAGACGACACGTCGCCCCGCAGGTCCGCTTTTGTGACGGCGTAGGCGTGTCGCGGCAGGGCGGCCAGCGCGGCGAGGCGCTCCCTCCCCACCGCCACCGGGTCCGCAGCCACCGCGTCCACGAGCCCCACCCGGGCGGCGCCCTCCGGGTCGTACAGGGCCGCGCCGAGCAGCACCTCCTCCAGGTGCCGGGGGGCAACCCTGGCGCGCACGATGCGCAGGATGGCGGGAGGGAACCGCAGCCCCAGCGCCACCTCGTTGAGCCCGATGCGCGCCCGCGGTGACGTGGTACACACCCGCACGTCGCAGCACGCGGCGATCACCGCCCCACCGGCGATGGCGTGGCCGTTGACCGCCGCCACCACGGGCGCCGGGTGGGTGTAGAGGACCACGCACAGCTCCTCCAGTGTGTCGAGGAAGGCGTGCATCCCGTCGGCCTCCAGCGCGGAGACCTCGCGGAGGTTCAGGCCCGCCGAGAAGGCGTCACCCGTCCCCGTCAGCAGGATGGGCTCGTCGCCCGCTCCGCGGATCTGGCCGAGGAGCCAGGTCATGAGCCCGGTGCCGAGGGCGTTCTTGCCCGGTGCGTCCATCACGATGTCGACCATGGGTGCCTCCTCTCGTAGCGTGGCTCACGTTCCGCAGCTCGCGATGGTGCGCGACCTCGCGTTGCGGCGCAACCCCGTTCCGCTCGAGCAGGGGTCGAGCGCGGGCCCGCCGGAGGAGTCCCTGGGACGTCGCCAGGCGTCTGTCAGAGGTTGGCGCGGTCCCTGACGCGGGAACGCGCCTCGAACTCCCCCCGCTGGGAGCGGAGCATGACGCGGTCGTAGACAGCCGGCAGGAGCCGGCTCAACCAGAGCGATGCCCAGGCGACCGGCGAGACCGGCAGCAGGCGTCGGCGTCGGGATACGGCGCGCAGGACCGCCTCGGCGACCTGGTCGGGGCGCAGGGGGCGGCCTGCCAGGGCGCGGGGGCCGGTGATCGGGGCGCCGTCGCCCGCCATGGCGCGCCGGTCCAGCGGCGTGTCGACGAACGAGGGGCAGACCAGCAGCACGGAGACCCCCGCGCCGACCAGCTCCGTGCGCAGGGAGCCGAAGAACCCGTGCAGCGCGTGCTTGCTCGCCGCGTAGCCCGTGCGGCCGAGCAGCGGAGCGAACCCGGCGACGCTCGAGAGGACCACGATGACGCCCCGGGACTGGAGCAGCGCCGGCAGCGCCGCCCGGGTGCAGTGCACGGCGCCGAAGAGGTTGACCTCCATGACCTTGCGCAGCACGGCGGTGTCCGTGTCCGCGAACAGGCTCCGGTGCGTGACGCCCGCGTTGTTCACGAGCACGTCGATGCCCCCCTCCGCCCGCTCCACGGCGCCCATGGCGGCCTCGCAGGTGGTCGGGTCCGTGACGTCGCACACCACGGTGGCGACGTGGTGCCCGGCGCTGCCCAGCTCTGCGGCCGCCTCGGCGAGCAGCGCCGGGTCCTGGTCCAGCAGGGTCACCCGGTCGCCGGTCCGGGCGAACGCGAGCGCCATGGCGCGCCCGAGCCCGCCCCCGCCGCCGGTGATCACGACGCTCCGCGCCACCTCAGGCCCGCCGCTGGCGGTAGGTCTCGAAGACCTCGCGGCTCGTCTGGCGCGGGACATAGCCCAGCTCCCGTTTGAGCCGCTCGTTGGAGAGCACCGGGCGGTGCCGCAGGAACAGGAGCTGCTCCCCGCCCGTCGCCGCTACGCCAGCCTTGTGGAGCAGGTCGAGCGCCCCGTGCAGCAGCGCCTCAGGCACCGGCACGTAGGGGCGGCCCATGGCGTGGGCGATCTCCCGCAGGGTCATCACCCCGTCGCCGGTCAGGTTGTAGATGCCGGCCCGGTCGCCGAGCACCCCGTGCAGCAGGCAGTCGGCCACGTCCTCTTGGGAGACGAAGCAGAACGGCGAGTCCACTCCCGCGATGCCGACGACGACCGGCCGCTCGAACAGCGCCGTGATCTGGTTGTGCACGGCGGGCCCGAGCACCGTCGAGACCCGCAGCACGAGCTGTGCGAGCTCCGGGTGCTCCCGGCGGACGTCGGCGAGCTGCTCCTCCACGATGCGCTTGTGCGCCGCGTAGGCGAAGGCGTCGTTGCCGCGCAGCGGAGCGCCCTCGTCCAGCAGCGCCGCGTTGTCTCCGTGGTAGCCGTAGGCGGCGCCGCTGCTCGTGTAGACGAAGCGCCGCACCCCCGCCTCGAGGCACGCGGCGACGACGTTGGCCGTGCCGACCACGTCCACGGCGTACTGGTGCTCCCGCGTGTCGCCGGGCCGCGGCGTCACGATGGCGGCGAGGTGCACGACGGTGTCGATGCGGTGCCCTCGCAGCGCGGCCGCCAGCTCCGGGCCGCACACGTCCAGGGTGTGATACTCGATCCCGGGCAGGCGCGACGAGGGGTTCACGTCGCGAATATCGGTCGCCAGGACGAAGCCGAGCGTCGGCCCGTCGGCCCCGCGCGCCTGCTCCCCCATGCGCTGGGCCATGGCCTCGACCAGCCGCCGGCCGACGCTGCCCGATGCGCCCGTGATCAAGACGCGCCGCGCGTCCGGTCCCTCGTGAGTGCTCACAGTGTCGCCTCCAGGGTGCGGGGCAGGGGCCGCCGCGAGCAGAACCACGCCAGCGACATGCCGGCGACGGTGCAGCCCGAGGATCACGTTCAGCGCGGCAAACCCGGCCTGGTTGAAGTTCAGCACCGCCTGGTCGATGTGGTGCATCCCGCTCGAGTCTCCCCGTCCTCCGCCGCCGTCAGACCTTGGGCTCTTGGTGCATGTCCTTGAAGTCCTTCAGGTTCGGGGCCCACATGTGCGCGACCGGGTCCACGTCCACGTGGATGACCGCCGGCCGCCCCGACGCCACGGCGCGGCGCACGGCGTTCGCGAGCCCGCCCGCGTCCGAGACCCGCTCCCCGTAGGCGCCCATGGACCGCCCGAGCTGGTCGAACTCGATCTCGCCCAGGTCCGCGTTGATGGTCTCCTCCGGCGAGAGCGACTTCATGAGCAGCGTCTTCACGGGCTTGAGCGCGAACTGCTGGTTCATCTTCACCATGCCCCACTGCTTGTCGCAGAGCACGAGGGTGATGACCGGCAGGCCGTTGCGCACCGCGGTCTCCACCTCCTGCGGGTGGAAGCCCATGGCCCCGTCGCCGATGATGCAGTAGACGACCCGGTCCGGGAAGGCGACCTTCGCGCCCAGCGCCTGCGCCACGCCGGCGCCCAGCATGCCCATCTTCGGCGTGCCCAGGATGGCGCCCGGCGTGCGCCCCTCGTGGTAGAAGTGCGCCCAGATGGACGTGTTGCCGCCGTCGATGACCAGGATGGAGTCCTCCGGCAGCACCTGCTGGCAGATGGTCGCCACATGGGCCGGATGCATGGGGATGCCCTGCTTCTTCAGGTGCTCGTCGAGCTTCGCCCGGCGCGCCACGCAGGTCGCCCGCAGCGTCGCGACGAACTCCTTGCGCCCGCGCTGCCCCGTCGTCAGGCGCCGCGTCTTGAGCTCGGCGATCAGCGCGGTCAGGGTCTCCTTGACGTCCGCCTGGATGGGCAGATCCGCCGGGCGGTTGCGTCCGATGGCGTCGCTGTCGATGTCCACCTGGATCAGCCCCTGCTCGCCGGGGGGAGCCCAGTAGGGCGCCTTGCCCCACCAGTCGGTCTCGCCGAGGCGCGAGCCGAGCACGAGCACCTGGTCCGCCTCCTTGCGCGCGGCGTTGACAGCGCTCACGTAGAGCATGGGCACCGCCTGCGGCCACCGCTCGTCCAGCGCGGCGCGGGCGCCCCAGCTCGTCGTGATCGGCGCGTCGAGCAGGGCCGCAAGGTCCCGCAGCTCGTCGAAGGCCCCCGCGTGGACGACGCCTGACCCAGCGTGGATCAGCGGCCGCTTCGCCTTCAGGAGCAGCGTCGCCGCCTGCTCGATCTGCGCGCGCGTCGGCACGAGCGGCGGCAGGTCGGCTTGCGGGTCGGCCCACATGCCTGCCGAGGCGGCCGGGAAGCTGCCGTTGAGGATCGTCTCTGGCACATCCAAGTGGACGACGCCCGGCCGCCCCGTCATGCAGGCCCGCAGCGCCTTGCGCAGCAGCTCGGCGACGCGCTCGGGGGAGGTGACCGCGTGGCTCCACTTGGCCATGGGTCGGATGACGTCCACGTGCGGGAAGTACTGGTAGGCGCCGCCCCGGTCCGGGTAGATGATGGAGTCGCGCCGGCTGCTCGTGATCAGCAGCACGCGGTTGCCCTCCGCCTGCTCGACGGCCACGCCCGGCAGCGCGTTGGCGACGCCCGGGCCGTTGCTCGCGATGGCGACGCCGAGCTTGCCCGTGATGCGCGCGTAGGCCCCGGCCATGTGCAGCGCGGAGGTCTCGTGACGCGGCGTGACGAGCCGGATCCCGTTCGGGCCGAGCGTCGAGTACAGCCCGAAGTAGGTGCCGTCGATGATCCCGAAGACGTTGCGGATGCCCTCCGCCGCCAGCATACGGGAGATGATCTCCCCGCCCTTGACCTGCTCTCCTTTGCGCAGCCCCTGGATCTTCATGGCGCCTCCTGATGCGTCTGTCGTTCTGGACCGGACGGCTCATTCATGGCATGTTTTGACCGATTGGTCAAACCGTTCGGTCAAAAGATCGACGGACCGCTCGGAGACCGCTTGAACGCAGGGAGTGACCCATGGCGAAGGCAGGGCTCGCGGAGTCCGACACCGCGTCGATCATCCTCGAGGCGGCGGACGAGCTGTTCGGGGAGCGGGGCTTCGACGCGGTGAGCATCCGCGACGTGACGGAGCGCGCGGGCGTCCAGAAGGCGCTGGTCTTCTACTACTTCCGCAGCAAGGAGGGCCTGTTCCAGCAGGTGCTCGACCGCTACTACGCCGCGCACCGGGCGGCGCTCGAGGCGGCCGCCGCCGTGGACCGCCCGCCGCGGGAGCGCCTCCACGGCGTCGTCGACGCCTACCTGGACTTCATCAACCGGAACCGCCGCTATCCGCGCCTCGTGCAGCGCGAGGTCGCGAGCCTCGACGGGCGCCTGGACCTGATCCAGCACAGCCTGGCCTCCCTGTTCCGCTGGACGGAGGCGGCCCTGTCGGAGATCGCCCCCCAGCAGGGCCCGCTCGCGGCGCGCCACTTCTTCGTGACCTTCTCGGGGGCGGTGATCAACCTGTTCACCTACGGCCCGGCTCTGGCGCCGGTGTGGGGCAGCGACCCCCTGTCGGACGCGGGCATCGCGGAGCGCCGCGCGCACCTGCACTGGCTCGTGGACACGGTGCTGGATCGGCTGGGGCAGGGTGGCGGGGAGGCTCAGGCGTAGATCAAGGGCAATTGGTCCGTGTACTTCGCGCCGCCCGCCTACAGATCGCAGCTCCCGAGCGCCATGGTGGGCTTCCCGTCGATGTGGACGTCCTTGTGGGCCGGGTTGATGCCCAGGTTGTCCGGCGTCACCGTGCAGGCGTGGCAGGCGAAGCAGTTGTCCACCGCGGGGTGCGGTGCCTCTGGCGGCATGCCGTGGCAGCTCGTGCAGGTGGTCTGCGTGCCGTCCACCTGGGTCCAGACGGGGGCCGTGTGCTGCCCGCCCGACGCCGTCCCGCCGTGGCAGTAGGACCCGCTGCACGTCGCCGTGCCTGCGTTCCACACGGGCTTGGCGCCCTGGGCCGTCGCCAGCGCGCCCCAGACCAGCTCGGCAGGTCCTGTCGTGTCGGCGTGGCCGGCGTCTCCATACGCGCTCGGCACCTTGTGGCACTCCCCACAGGCCACGTCCTTGTGCCAGGTCGACGGGCTCAGGTGCGCCTGGTGGGCGCCGACTCCGAGCGCCGTGGTCGCCGTGTTGCCGCCCAGGTCCACGGGCGGCGCCGGGTTGCCCCCCGACCCGTGGCAGGCGTCGCAGCCCAGCGCGCTGACCTGCACGGTGCCGTCCACGTGGAGCGCCGGGTTGGCGAAGCCGTTCGCCGTGACCACCTCGCCGTGGCAGGTGGCGCAGTCGTCGCGTTGGACGTGCGTTCCTCCGGGGGGCAGCCCGTGGCAGGTCCCGCACGCAGCCTGGGTGCCGTCCACCTGGGTCCACTTCGGCGCCGTGAAGGTGCCGCCGAGGGACGTACCGTGGCACCAGGTGTTGCTGCACGTGGCGGTCCCGGCGTCCCAGGTCGGAGTGAGCCCGCCCGCCGTCGCCACGCCGCCGATGCTCACCTCGGCGGGCAGGTCGTCGTCCATGTGGCCCGGTGCGTCCACGGTCGCGGGCATCACGTGGCAGGTGGAGCACGGGATCTCCTTGTGCCAGGTCGACGCCCCGACGTGGGCCTGGTGCGCGCCGACGCTCGCGAGCTTCGTGTCCGTCTGCCCCTTCACGTCCACGGGGGGCGCTGCGCTCTGCGCGCCGCCGTGGCAGGTGCTGCACGTCAGGGCGACCACCTCGACCTGCCCGTTGATGTGCAGCGACGGGTCCACGAAGCCGCCCGCCGCGTCGACCACCGCGCCATGGCAGCTCGCGCAGTCCGTGCGCGGCACGTGCCCGTCGCCGGGCGGCAGGCCGTGGCAGGTGCCGCACACGGCCTGCGTGCCGTCCAGGTTCGTCCAGACCGGCGCCGTCAGGGTGCCGCCCGAGAGCCCCGCGCCGTGGCACCAGGACCCGCTGCACGTCGCCGCTCCGCGATCCCACACCGGCGTGGCACCGCCCGCCACCGCGACCCCGCCCCAGGTCACCTCGGCGGGGGGCGGCGTGTCTGCGTGGCCCGCCGCCCCGACGGTCGCCGGTACGACGTGGCAGGAGCTGCACGCGATCTGCGCGCGCCAGTCGGATGCCCCCAGGTGCTTCTGGTGGGCGCCCACCGAGACGCTCGCCGTGTCCGCTCCCCCAGTCAGGTCCAGCGGGGGCGCCGCGTTCGCCCCACTGCCGTGGCAGCTCGAGCAACCGAGCGTGCCCACCTGGACCTGCCCGTCGATGTGGAGGGCCGCGTTGACGAACGTGCCGTCCGGGGCCACCACCGCGTCGTGGCAGCTCGCGCAGTCGGACCGGGTGGGGTGGTCACCGCCGGGCGGGTTGCCGTGGCAGGAGTCGCACGTCGCCTGCGCGCCGTCCACCTGGGTCCACACGGGCGCCTTCGCTCCTCCACCGTCCAGGGTCGCGCCATGGCAGTAGGAGCCGCTGCACGTGGCCGTCGCCCGGTCCCACGTCGGCGCGGTCCCCTTGGCATCCGCCAGGTCGCCCCACACCACCTCTGCCGGCGCCGTGTCGATGTGTCCGGCGTCGCCCAGCTCTGCCGGCACCACGTGGCAGGCCGCGCAGGGGACCTCGCGGTGCCACGCGGAGACCCCCAGGTGCTTGCGGTGGGCCCCCACGCCGAGGGCGCTGGTGTCCTCGTTTCCGGCCAGATCGGCGGGCGGCGCGGCGACTCCGCCGCTCCCGTGGCAGGAGTCGCACCCGAGCGGCCCCACCTGCACCGTGCCGTCGATGTGCAGCTCCGGGCTCGTGAAGGTGCCGTCCGCCGCGACCACCTCGCCGTGGCAGCTCGCGCAGTCTGTCCGGTCCGGGTGCGGCGCCTTCGGCGGGTTGCCGTGACAGGAGCCGCAGCTCGCCTGCGTGCCGTCCACCTGGGTCCAGACGGGCACCGTGTGAACGCCCTGCGTTGCCTGCGAGAAGCCGCCGCCATGGCAGTACGACCCCGAGCAGCTCGTCGCGGCCGGGTGCCACTTGGGCTCGGCGCCGTTCTTCGTCGCCAGCGCGCCCCACGTCAGCTCCGCCGGGAGCGCCGAGTCCACGTGGCCCGGGTCGTTCACCTCCACGGGCACCGCGTGACACTCCGCGCACGCGACCTCCGCGTGCCACTCCGACGCGCCGAGGTGCGCCCGGTGGGCTCCGACGCCCCGCGCCGTCGTGTCGGTGTTGTTGCCGAGGTCCCGCGGTGGCGCCGCCACGCCGCCGCTCCCGTGGCAGGTGTCGCAGCCCTGCGGGTTGACCTGCACCGTCCCGTCGATGTGTCGCCCGCCCAGCAGGTCGATGGTCCCATCCGTCCCCACCGTCTCCAAGTGGCACCGGAAGCACTCCGTCGCCACCGGGTGCGGCGCCGGCGGTGGGTTGCCGTGGCAGGAGCCACAGTCCAGGACGACGGGATCGTTCCCCCTCGTCCACACCGGGTCGTTCAGGGTCCCGTCCTGCATCGTGGAGCCGTGGCAGTAGGTGCCCGCGCATGTCGCCCTGTCGCGCAGCCAGCGCGCCTGGGCCGCGTGAGCCGTCGCCAGCGTCCCGAAGGTCACCTCGGCGGGGAGCGGGTCCACGTGGCCCTCCGCTTCCACCGTCTCGGGCACCACGTGGCACTCCTCGCAGGCGATGCCTTTGCGGAACTTGCCGCCGAGGAGGTGCGCCTGGTGGGCCCCCACGCCGATGGCGGTCGTCTCGGTGGAGCCGTCCGTGGCTACCGGAGGGGCTGCGTTTGCCTCGTTGCCGTGGCAGGAGTTGCACGTGGCCTCTCCCTCCGGCGGCTGCCCGTCGGGGAGGGTCGACGGCTCGCACGCGCCCACGAGCAGGGCCAGCCCGATGACGACAAGTTGCGGTCGCAGGCTCATCTCAACTCTCCGCTGTGGCAGGCGACGCACTCGGCGCTCGCGTGGCACGTGCCGCACTTCGCGTCCGTCTTGGACTCCGCGGTCATGCCGTGCCGCGCGATCCAGCCGCCCCGGTGGTTGAGCGGGGCGTTGCTCTTGTGGCACTGCACGCAGGTCCCCGACTCGTGACAGGTCTTGCAGGTGTCCCGGTCCCACTCGGCGGCGACGCCGTGGGTGCGCACGCGCCAGAGCGCCGTGTGGCTCCGCGGGCGCTCGCTCTTGTGGCAGCTCGCGCAGGCGTCCTGCTGGTGGCAGGTCTTGCAGTCCTGGCCGTGCTGCTCGAACACCCGCCAGGTCGCCGCCTGGCCGTGCCGCGTCTTCCACGTGACGGCGTGGTCGGCCGGCTTCACGCGGCGCATGTCCACCCCGTGGCAGGCCGCGCACTTGGACACGGGGACCTCCAGGCCCGACTCCTCGTGGCACGCCCCGCACCTCGCGAACGTCAGCACGGGCTCGCCGGCCTTCTGGGTCTCGGTGATCGTGGGCTTGTGGCAGTCCTCGCAGCTCTGCGCCTCCACGTGCTTGGCGTGGGGGAACTTGATGGGCATCCGCTTCGCCCGCACCGGGGGCGCATACGCGGGCATCTCGTCGTGGCAGTCGATGCACGCCTGCTTGTTGAGCGGCGGGAAGGGCTTGTCCGACTCTGCGTCGTGGCAGTCCTTGCAGCCCTGCCCCTCCTCCTCGATGTGGTACTTGTGCGAGAACGGCTTGGGGTCATCCGCCAGCGCCGGGGACGCCCCGATGAACGCGAGGAGCGTCGCGAGCCGCACCGTCTTGGTGTTCCGCGCCATCGTGTCCGCCTCAGTACTGCTGGCTCAGCGCCAGGGTGAAGGTGTGGATGTCCCTGTCGACCGCCTCGTACTCGTAGCGCCCCCGCACGGCGAACCACGCGAGCGGCTTGTACCCGATGGACGCGAAGTACGTGCGCACGTCCGCCACCTCGTTGGCGTCTTTGTAATAGTCGTACTTGAACCGCTGGTAGAAGGTCCCGATCTCGGCCCGTACCTTTCGGTCATCCCAGCCCGCCGAGCCCCCCACCGTCAGGATCAGGTCGTCCGTGAAGGCGTCTGCGCGGCTGTAGTGGGCCTCCATGGACACCCCGAAGAAGGGGCCGACGATGCCGATGTCCCGCGCGTCTGCCGACAGGTAGATGCGGCCCACGTTGCGGTTGAAGGGGCCCTCCTCTCCTTCGAGGAGCTCCCGGGCATTCCAGCCCAGGTGCAGCCCGTAGTCCCCCACCCGCGTGTCCCAGATCTTCCACAGGTCGAGGCGCCACTTGAGGTTCGCCTGGCTCTCGCGGAGCACCGCGTAGAAGGGGTTGTCGTCCTCGGCCAGGGAGTGGAGCGTGGTGGTCTGGGCGTCCAGCTTCACGTCCATCCCCATGTTCCACTCAGTCTCGGTGAGCGCCAGCCCGAGGCCCGCCCGCGCGAAGTCCTCGTTGATGCCGCCGAGGCGCAGCTTGAGCCCAAGCCAGTCGCCGCGCCGGTACCACATGGTCAGCTCGTAGGAGTGGTCGACCAGCTCCTCCTGCGGCTCCTCCTCCAGCCCCCGCCCAGAGATGGCCTGCGCGTGCTCGGGGATCTGCTCGATGGCGAGGCGGTACTCCACCTCGATCTTCAGCTCCTCCAGCGGGCGGAAGGTGAACCCGCCGGCCGCCATCCAGTCCTGGAATGGCTCCAGGGTCGTCTCGAAGAAGTGGTGGGTGCGACCGCCGAAGACGAAGGCCTCCACCATGCGCGGCTCCAACTGGAACACGAACGTCGCGCCGTCGAAGGTGGTGGGGCGTCCGGTCTCGGCCACCTGGCGACCGCCGCGGGCCAGGCGAAGCCACCCCTCCGAGTGATACTCCGCGGACAGCACGTAGACATCCCCCCACACCTGGGACCAGGGCTTGTCGTAGTCGCGCATGGACGCCAGGCCCGACTGGAGGCTGTCAGGGTAGCCGTCCAGATCCACCCACAGGGCGGCGGTGGCCTGGGCGCGGAAGTGGTCGCCAGGGTCCGTCACGCTCATGTCCACGAACAGGCGCAGGTCGTGGTCCGACTCGTCGGGGAGGCTCAGGGCCGGATCCTCGCCGGGCTCTGCTCCCGGCGCCGACGTCGCTCGACCGCGGTACTCCTCCAGGAAGAAGCCCCGGAAGCGCCAGCCGTCTTCATTGGTACCCTCGCCGGCGCCCTCGTCGGCGCCGGTGACGACGGCATCGGGCTCCACGTCACCCTCGGTGGCGAGCGCAGGCGCAGAGGCGAGCAGCAGAGGAAGCAGCGCGAGACGAAGACGCATGGCGAGGGGCTCCCGGTCGAGTGTGGTCAGGTCTGACCCACGGTCCCACGCCTCCGCAGTAGCATTGGCCGAAATTCGTGTCAACGTCGCGCCGGGGCCCGGAGCGGCCCTGCGTTTCATGGCCCGGAGCAATGCGCATCCACTTTGTCGGCATTCGACGCAGCGGCGCCCGGTGGGCGGGTAACTCTAATGGTTACAAGCCGATTGGGGATGGTCCGCGCGCCGGCAAGTCCCCCGGCGCTGGTCCCAGTTCACCGGCAAGGCGCGCCGACGGGCCCCCCGTGGACTTGATCTGGATCAATGTGGCCCGCAGCCGTTGACCCGCGCCCCATGGGTGGCTACACCCTCACGGCGCGGGGGGGACGACCCGAGGGCTGGCATCGAGTATGGCGACCATCACGGACTGGCTCATCCTGCGTGGCCTGGCGCGGGAGCAGGGGCACTGGGGAGAGTTCCCGAGCGCCCTCGCCGCAACGCTGGGGGCGCGGGTGCACACCCTCGATCTCCCCGGCGCCGGGGACCGGCGAGGGACCACCTGCCCCCCGTCCATCGCGGGAATCGTCGGCGACCTGCGGGAGCGGTGGCGTCCGCTGGCAAGCGCCGGGACCCGGTGGGGCCTCCTCGGCATCTCGCTCGGCGGCATGGTCGCCATGGAGTGGGGGGCGAGGCACCCGGGGGACTTTGGCGCGGTGGTCCTCGCCAACACGAGCGCGCGCAACACGAGCGCGCCCTGGCGGCGCATGCGCCCGACGGCCGTGCTGCGGGTGCTGCGCGCCCTGGCGGAGAGCGATCCACTGACGCGCGAGCGCCTGGTCCTCGCGGCGACGACCCGGCTCCACCCAGCGCTCCCCGCGGTCGCGGAGCGCTGGGCCGCCATCGCCGCGCTGCGCCCCATGCGGCGGGCCAACGTCCTGCGTCAGCTCCTCGCGGCGATGCGCTTCTCCGCCCCGCCTACGCTCGTGCCGCCCGTCCTCGTCTTGTCCGGAGGGGCGGATCCCCTCACCCACCCGTCTTGCCCCGCCGCGCTCGCAAAGCGCTTCACCGCCCCGCTCCACGTCCACCCGGACGCGGGCCATGATCTCTCCCTGGACGCGCCGGAGTGGATGGCGGCGACCATCCACCAGTGGCTGTCAGGCTAGGGCGCGGGCGACGGCGTTGAGCAGGTCCTGCCGGTTGAACGGCTTGATCACCAGGTCGGCGCCCATCTGGTGGATGGTCTCCCGGTCCACCGCATCCGAGTAGCCGGACATGAAGAGCACGCGCAGCTCGGGCAGCACCTTCGTCAGGCGCTGCGCGAGGCGGGTCCCGGAGAACTGGGGCATGACCACGTCGGTCAGGAGCAGGTCGATGCGGTCGGTCCCTTGCTCGATGAGGAGGATGGCCTCGCCGGCGTTCCGCGCCTCGATCACCCGGTAGCCCTTCTGCAGCAGGAAGCGGTGGGTCAGGGCGCGGACCTGATCCTCGTCTTCGACGAGCAGGATGGTCTCGCGGCGCGCCGCGGCCCCTGTCTCCGTCGCCGTCACGCGCGCCGCGGCGGGCGCCGCGGAGGTGGCGCGGAGCAGGACCCGCGCCTTCGTCCCGCGGTCTGGCTCCGACTCGATGGTGATGGCGCCCTCCGCCTGCTTGACGATGGCGTAGACGATGGAGAGCCCGAGGCCCGTGCCCAGCCCCTTGGCCTTGGTCGTGAAGAAGGGGTCGAAGGCCCGGGCTGCCACGTCGGGCCCCATGCCGTGGCCCGTATCGTTGACCTCGAGCGTCACGTAGCGGCCGCCCGTGGGCAGGTCCAGCGACGCAGCCTCGTCCGCCGAGACGTCCCGGTGCCCCGTGACGATGGCGATGCGCCCCCCGCCCTGGGTGGCGTCCCGGGCGTTGACCACCAGGTTCATGAGGATCTGCTCGACGTGGCTCGCGTCGATGTGGACGTAGGGCAGGGTGGGGTCGAGCTCCAGGTGGAGCGCCACGTCCTCTCCCACGGCGCGGCGCAGCAAGCGGTCCACGCCCGACACCACCGCGTTGATGTCGACGATCTCGGGCCGGGACACCTCGCGGCGGCTGAACACCAGGAGCTGGCGCGTCAGTGCGGCGGCCCTCCCTGCCGCCCGGTGGATCTCGTCGATGTCGCCGCGGATGGGGTCCGCGCCGTCCAGCTCCGACAGCAGCAGGTCTGCGTAGCCCATGATCACGGACAGGATGTTGTTGTAGTCGTGGGCGATGCCCCCGGCCAGGCGCCCGACCGCCTCCATCTTCTGAGCCCGGACGAGCTGGTCCGCCAGGCGGCGCCGCTCGGTGATGTCGCGCTGGATGGCCAGGAAGCCGACGATCTCGCCGCGCTCGTCGAGGATGGGGTTTGCGGAGCCGTCGATCCACACCTCGCGGCCGTCCTTGGCCCGGTTCGGGAGCTCCACCCGAAGGACCCTGCGCGCCAGGATCTCACCCCAGAACTCCTCGTACTGCTGGCGCGTCAGCGCGCCGCTCTTGAGGATGCGGGGGGTCACCTGGCCGACCACCTCCTCGGCGGTCCAACCGTATAGTCGCGTAAACTCCGGGTTTACGTAGGTGATCAGGCCATTGCGGTTGGTCAGGAAGATCGCCTCCCCCGACGCCTCGACGGCGGTGCGCAGGCGCAGCAGCTCGGCCTCGAAGGCTCGCCGCTCGGTGATGTCGCGGACGATGCAGACCGCGCCTGCGTGGCCGCCGTCCGGGCCCGGCAGCGACGAGAGCTGCACGTCCACGGGGAAGCGGGTGCCGTCCCGTCGGACTGCCTCCAGCTCCCCGTCCCAGCGGCGCCGAACGGGGTCCCTGAGCGCCGCGCCGATGGCGGCGTCCAGCGCCGTGGGGCGGTCAGGCGGGGCCAGCGTGCGCCAGGAGCTACCGAGCAGCTCCTGGGGGCCGTACCCGTGCATGCGCGCCAAGGCGTCGTTCACGAAGAGGAAGCGGTCGTCGAGGCCCCAGACACCGACGCCCTCGTGGCTGGCGCCGATGGCGGCGCCAAGGCGGAGCATGATGGCCCGCTGCGCGCCCGCAGCCTCGCCATCGCCGCCGCCCAGCACCAGGAGCGACCTCAGCTCCGCCACCTGCCGGAGCGCCGCGTCCCTCTCCGCGCGCAGCGCCTCCAGCGGCTCACTCGGTCCCTGGCAGGGGTCACCCCCGTGCGATTGCGTCCCGTCGATGTTGCTCACTCGCCCACTCCCAGACCACGCCCCAGCGCGCGGAACGTCATGATGACGAAAGCGCTCGGCCAAGGCAAAAGTGGGAGTGGACAGTGGCCCGCCGTCAGGGGGCCGCGGCCTGCTCCACCACCACGGTGAGGCTCGCCGAGGCCGTGCTCAGGCCGTCGTCCAGCTCCACGCGGACCGTGTGCGCGCCCGGCTCCGGGAAGGCGAGACGGAGCGCGCCATGGAGCGAGGGCTCTCCGGCGGGCGCGTCGTCGATGAACCAGCGCTTGACGGTGACCGCCTCGCCGGCGCCCGTCCACCCCAGGGCGGCCCACGCGCCCTCCTCCCCGGCGGCGAGCGCCGTGGAGCCCCACAGGTCGCCGGTCAGCGTCGTCGGAGCGGGGGCAGTGGAGGGCCCGCAGCCCCACAGGGCCACGCCGTCCTCGTAGGCGACGGCAAGCCGTGCACCGTCGGGAGAGAACCGGATGGCCTGCGGGGTGCGGTGGTCGACGATCCCCTCGCAGAGGCCGGCGCCCTCCGGAGCCGCCAGCGTGGTCACGACGGCGAGATCCGCGCTCTGGCGCACCACGATGGCGCCGCCTTCGCCCATGTGTGCGAGCAGGAGGCCATCCGCCGAGAAGGCCACTGGAGAGTCGGTGGTGGGGATGTAGGTGCAGGCGTTGGCCACGCCCACCGGGACGGCCAGCTCACCAACGGGCGCCAAGCTCGGCAAGGAGAACAGGCGCAGCACGCCGTCCTCGGCGACGATGGCAGCGAGCGCGCCGTCCGGGCTCACCGCCATGGAGAGGATGCGCGACGTGTAGAGGTAGGCCATGGGCGGCTCGGTGACGGCCGGCGCTCCGAGACCCAGGTCCGCCGTGGTGACGGCGCCCGTGGTCAGGTCTACGAGGGAGAGCGCGCCGCCGGCCGAGACGAGCGCCGCGCTGCCGTCGGGCAGCAGGCGCAGGTCCCGCTGCATGGTCATCTGCCCGAGGATGCAGTGCCCCGTCGGGCCGAGCGGCACGTCCAGCAGGAGGTCGGCCCATGTGTAGACACCGGGCTTCCAGGCCGTCAGCCGCAGGTCGCCGGTCTCGGAGCCGGGCTCGTGCCCGCAGCTCAGCGCCACCAGGCGCTCGCCCCCCTGGCTGATGGCCGCGACGCCGAACGTGTACGCCGCCATGGGGGGAACGGTGACCTGATACAGCGGGTCGCCCGTCCCCAGGCTCACGACCTCGACGGCGCCGTCGATGAGGTGGGGTCCGGCGCTCTGGACCCAGCCTGCGACGGTGTCCTGCCCCACGGAGCGCCCGATGGAGCCCGCGACCGAGCCGTCGGCCACGCGGAGCACGCTGCCCGAGAACACGCCGCCCCTGACGAGCAGGCCCCCGTTCGGGCTGAAGTCGAACAGCGGCGCCGTATCGCCGTAGGACCATACGTCGTGGTGCCACCAGAGGGGCGCGTCGCCGCAGGCCAGGTCCACTGCGAGGGGCGCGGTGGGCGCAGCGGGGCGCTCGGGACTCTCGGGGTTGGTGGGGTTCCTCGGATCCTCTGGAGACTCCGGGGCCTGCGGGGCTGGCAGCGCGCCGCCCGGGTCGTCGTCAGCCTCGGTGGCGGGCGGAGCGCCCGTGCCGGCCGGCAGCTCCTTCGCGCTGGGTACGGCTGGCGCGGGTGCGCCGAGCTGGAGCGAGGCGTCCGAGGCTGGGTCTGCCGCACACGCCATGAGCGCGGCGCATGTCACGGAGATGAACGAGCGCGGCGTGATCATCCGCGCGAGTCGGGAGAGCTTCATGGTTCCTCCTGCCTTGCTGTTGACCCTTGCAGGGTAGAAGGCGCCCACTGTGCGTACAAACGGCATTTTCAGGACTTGATTGTGCGCGAAATCAGCACAATCCGCTGCGGAGCACAGTTCGTCACCACAGGATGGGTCAAAGCCGCTATGCTCGGTCCATGACGAAGAAGCACACCAGGGGGAAGGGGACATCCGGGAAGCCCGGCGGCCTGTTGAGCGGCATGCGTGGCGGCATGAAGCGCATGACGAGCGGCGGCCCGAGCAAGCCGCGAGGCCCGTGGGTCAGGGCGCTGGACATCGCGCTCTGGCTCGCGGTCATCGCCATGGCGCTCTACTGGCTGCTGCGGCGCTAGACGTGTAAAAAACGCGCCAGGGGCGGGCGGCGTGGCACGGGGTTGGCGCAGATCCAGCCGCCAGTCGAGCGCTCGATGGCCTGGGCGCACGCGATGGCCAGGTGGTCGTTGCCTCGGCGCGCCACCACCTGGACGCTGACCGGCAGCCCCCGGTCGTCGAAGCCGACGGGCACCACGGTGGCCGGCAGCTCCAGCACGTTGAAGAGAGCCGTGCACACGAAGTCGAAGGGCGTCCGCAACAGCGCGCTGTGGTGGTGGGGCGCCGGGCGCGTATAGGGCGGGTGCAGCAGGACGCCGTCGTCGCCCAGGATGTCCTCCAGCTCCGCCTGCATGGCGAGGCCCCGGCGCCCAAGCTCCTCGTAGCGGCCGGTGAAGCGCTGGGCCATCGTCTCGATGGCGGCGAGCACCAGCACCGGGCCCGTGTGGTTCGACTTGCCGAACGGGAAGCGCAGCAGCTCCCGCCCCAGCGCCACCGGTGTCCCGCCCCCGGCCATCTCTGCGAAGGTCTCCTCGGCGGCGGCGGAGAGCATGGCGCTCCACACCTGGAACACGTCCCTGAACCGGGGGAAGCGGGAGCGGTCGACCCGTGCCCCTTGCGCCTCCAGCGCCTCCGCGGCTGCCTCCATCGCGTCGATCATCCGGACGTGGATGCGGGCCCAGCCGTTGCTCAGCACGGGGAAGACGGCGACGTCGGACAGGCGCACCGCGCCGGGATCGCCCAGGGCCCACGGCTTGACCACGTCGTCGGCGTCGTCGGGGCCCGCGATCAGGCGCAGGAGCGGCATCAGGTCCGAGACGCGACGCGCCATGGGGCCGCTCACCATGTAGCCGGTCCCCGCCGGGGGGCGAGGCCAGTGGCCGGTGTTGGGCACGAGGCGCCCGGTCGGCTTGTGGCCGGCGATGCCGCAGAAGGCCGCCGGGATGCGGATGGACCCGCCGATGTCAGACCCGATGCCGAAGGGGGAGCCGCCCGCCGCGATGATCGCCGCCTCGCCGCCGCTGGAGCCGCCCGCCGTGCGCCCCAGGTCGTAGGGGTTGCTGGTGCGCCCGTAGATCTTGTTGTTGGTCTCCATCCACATGCCCAGCTCGGGCACGTTGGTCACGCCGAGGACGATGGCCCCGGCCTCGCGGAGCCGCCGCACGATGGTCGAGTCACCCGTCGCGCGGTGGTCCCGCCGCGGAAGCCAGCCGCCGGTCTGCGGCATGCCGTCGACGGCCAGGAACTCCTTGATCGTACAGGGGACGCCGAGCAGCGGCGGCAGCGAGGAGCGATCCCGGGCGCCTGAGAGCCGCGCGTCCGCGGCCCGCGCCTCCTCCCGGGCGGCGTCGAAGCGGTCGGCGACCAGGGCGTTGACCAGCGGGTTCACCTGCCGGATGCGCGCGATGTGGAGATCGACGACGTCGACGGAGGAGATGGAGCCCGCCCGGACGCGCGCGGCGATCTCGAAGGCGGAGGCGGTCAGCAGGGTTTCCATGGCGGCGCATGGTAGCAGGGGCCGTCACGGGGAGGAAGCGGTCCTTTCGGGTCCGCCGCGAGGCCCCGCCGATGCCTGCTACGCGGCCCCCGGGAGGCCCGGACCCAGGCGCCGCGACCCGGTGGCCCCCCGCAGCATGGTCAGGACGAAGTGGGTCGGTGCGAGCGCGACGAGCCCGTGGGGCGGGCCCATGGGGAAGTCGATGCGGTCGTTGGGGCCGAGCTCCCACGTCTGCTCGCCGACGCTCACCGCCATGCGACCCGTGAGGAGCACGACCTCCGCGGGGAACGGCGACTGGTGGGGGCTGATCTCCTGCCCCGCGTCGATGGCGAACAGCACGATCTTGGGGCCGCCCTTGACGTCGAGCAGGGGGCGCGACGCGATGCCTCCCTCGGGGATGGCCAGGGCGGTGGTCAGGTCGTCCGTTGCGGTGCTCATCGGTCCTCCTCGGCGTGGGGCGCGGCGGTCCCGTCAGAAGTACAGCTTTCCTTTCAGGAACACGGTGTTCGGCCCCGTCAGGCGGTTGCCGAACTTGGTGTCGGCGCCACCGGTGTAGGCGAGCGCCCCGAGCGTGATGTCCGTGTTCTGCCAGAACATGAACGAGAGCTGGGGGTAGAGCACCGTCGACTGGTCCTGGACCTGGACGATGGCGAAGAGGCGTAGCAGCATCTGGTCGCGGAACATCTTGAAGTCGCTGCCGGCGACGAAGTAGTCCTTGAGGTCGTCCTCGCCGAACTCGTCCGGGAAGCCGTGCAGATACTGCACGTTGACGTACCACCAGGGCATGATGGTGTAGTCCATGCCCGCGACGAGCTTCCAGAAGCCGCCCTTTGCCAGCTCCCGCTCCAGGATGTGCTTCTCGACGCCCTCCACCTTGGTGCCGCCGCCCACCGGCAGGTAGGGGGCGCTGGTGCGGGTGAAGCGATAGAGATCGTCGTGGAAGGTCCACGCAAACTCGGCCCACACGCCGAGGCCCCCGAGGAAGTCCAGGCTGGCCGAGAAGTCCGCCCCGATGACGTCCTTCCGGGCGTAGGCCAGGTGCACCTCGTTGGTGACGGTGGTGCTGCTCATGTCGAGCTCTTCGAGCACCGCCTTGACGTCCGTAGGAGGCGCGAGCGGCACCTTGGGCAGGAAGAGGTCGCTGGCGTAGACCTTCTCGGCGCGGGGCAGGTCGTGGAAGGCGTGGCTCCACGACACGCTCATGTCCACCCCGAAGAAGGCCCAGGCGAGGCGCACGGCGGCCTGGATGTTCTCGAAGGTCGGCTCCGGGGTGTCGACCCGCACGTCGTAGATCACCTTGCCGCCCGCGTCCAGGTACCACCCCTCCTGCTCCAGCAGCGGCTTGAGCTGGTCCCCCTTCACGAGGCGGTTGAACTGGCTCCGGTCGCTGAAGGCGAGCAGCGCGCTCTCGGGGAGCTGCGCGGGCCGGAAGAATGGCGCCACCGCCACGGTCAGGCTCACCTCGTCGAACGGGGCGGGGCCGTCGCCCTCGTACTCGATGGGCGGGGTGTAGGACAGCACGATCATCTCGTTGGCGATGCGCTCGCCGAACTTGAGCGGGTCTTCCAGGTCGAGGGGGTTCAGGTTGGTGGTCGGGTTGAACTGGTCGCCCGTGCCCCAGCGCAGGACCTGGCGCCCCACCTTCACGTCGAGCCCCTCGGTGATCAGGTCGAGGACCTCCACGAAGACCGCGTCGGACTCGATCTGGACCGGGTCCACCTCGACGCGCCGGACCAGCTCCTCCCCGCCGGTGACCCCGGTGCGCCCCGTGAAGAGGAGCTGCACGTCGGCGACCGCCCGGATGCTCCAGCCGACGTCCAGCTTGCCCGTGAACCGCGCCCAGGTGTCGCTGCGCACGAAGCGGAAGTCCGCGACCCCGTCCGGCTCGTCCTTGCCCGGGAAGGCGAAGCGCACGTCGCTTTCGATGCTGCCGTTGTAGCGGAACTCCACCTCGGCGCGCGCGGGCACGGCGAAGAGGAGAGCGGCGAGCAGGGCGGTGACTCTCACGAACGCTCCCCCCGCGTCAGTTTCCACGGACCAGCCACCGCTTGGAGAAGATGTTGTCCGAGACGCCCGTGTTGACCTTCATGTCGAGCACCTCGATCTCCGTGGAGTGTCCGCCCGACGCCTCCTTCATGACGATCTTGCTGTAGTGCCGGTTGCCCGCGTTGCCCGTCACGACCCCGGTCCGCTCCTGGGTCTTCAGGTGCTTGCCGTTCTCGTAGTACTCGATGCGCGGGATCAGCAGCTCCTCCTTGTCCACCCAGATGACGAGCTTGTCGTACATGACGTCCTGCCCCTCCCGGCGCGTGAGCTCCAGCTTGACGGTCTTGTCGTCCTGTCCGAGGAGCTTCGCCGAGAACACCGGAGACAGGTTGATGAGCCCCATGTCGTCGTAGCTGAAGTCCGTCGCCATGAAGCCCTGGCGCTTTGCGTGGCTCGCCACCGGGCGGACCTTGCCGAGGCTCGGCACGTAGACGTACATCAGGCTCTGGCCCTCGATGAGCACGCCCATGCCCTTGACGTCGGCGGGCTCCTCGAAGCGGAACACCCGCTTCTGCTCGCCCTTGCGGATGCCGGTCATCGCCAGGGTCTTGCCGTCATCGGAGCCGCCTCGCACGGTCATGCGCGACCGGATGGTCTCGTCGGCGAAGTCGTTGTGGCGCCGGTCCGCCTCCTGGAGCAGGGCGTCGGCACCCTGCTCCAGCAAGGACGCGAGCTTCGGGTCAGGGGCGGCGGTCGCCGTCGTCGCCAGGGAGAGCACCAGGGAGGCCAAGAGCCCCCGCTTCCACCACATCATGGGACCTCCATCGCCGGCGCACGGCCGGCGCAACCCAGCGCGTCAGCGCCGGGACGAGCAGCAGGGTTCCGACGGCGCTGACCACCATGCAGGCCGCCGTCAGGATGCCGAAGCGGCGCATGGGCACCACCGTGCTCGCGAGGAGCACGGCGAAGCCCACGGTCACCGCGAGGGTGTTGATGATGATCCCCCAGCCCGTCGCGCGCAGGGAGGCGGCCAGCGCGGCCTCCTCGCCGGCCGGGTCGGGCACCTCGTGCTTCCACAGCAGGTGCACCGCGTAGTCGATGCCCACGCCGACCGCGATGGCGGAGATCATCGAGGTGCCGATGTCCACCGACAGCCCGAAGGCGCCGATGAGACCAAAGGCGACGAGCAGCGTCAAGCCCGCGGGTACGACCGCGACGAAGGACAGGAGCGCGCTCCTGTACACCCAGGCGAGCGCGAGGCCCACCAGCACGAAGGACAGGAGCGTGCTCCAGATCTGGTTCATCTGGACGCTGCGGTTCATGCCCGCGTAGAGCACCGGGTAGCCGCTGACCGCGATGTCCAGGTCCGTGCGCCCGGCGACGGGGAGCGCCGGGGCGGCCTCGGCGGGAAGGAAGGCGACCGGGTCGAGCAGCACCCCCGCGGCGCGGGCGACGGCCTCGCGCACCTCGGGGCGGTCCACTCCTGACAACAGGGGCTTGAGGCCCGCCTCAAGCGTCGCCTGGCGCCTGGAGCGCAGCAGCGAGGACAGATCGCCGTGCAGGAAGTCCGTCGCCTTGCGGAGCCCGTCGGGGTCGGCGCGGTCCTCGTCGGAGGCGAGCGGCTCCACGAGGCCCCACAGGGCATCGGGGGTCAGCGTCCCTGCGGCGAGCGCCTTCGCCGCCGCCTCGGCCAGCGCGTCGACGGACGCGCCCTCCCTCAGGTAGATGAGCTCGTCGTCGGCGATGTGCCCTCGCAGGCGCTCCGTAACCGAAGCGAGGAGATCGCCCCCCTCGGAGGCAGCGAGGGAGGCCACGAGGGCCGCCAGCTTCGGCAGCTCCACGTCCCGCCCGCCCCCGGTCAGGAGGTTCGCGACGTGCTGCGTCACCTCCCCAAGCTCCCGTAGCCGCGCCGCCTCGTCGAGGGCCCCCCGCGGAACGGCCACCCGCACCCCGCCGAGGACCCGCCTCTGCGATCCGATGGCGCGCGCCACTCGCATGGCCCGCTCCGTGTCGAAGCCGCCGACCTTCACCTGGACCAGCGCGTGCTTCCAGTCCGTGTCCACCAGCAGGCGCAGGTTCGGGTCGTCGTCGGCGAGCACCGTGAGCGCACGCGCCCCGTCCAGGTCGGCGGGGATCCGCTTCTCGCCGCTCAGCGCCTGCCCGGCCAGCGCGATCACCGCCGCGACGGACTGCACGTCCGTCACGTCCTGGAGCGCGCCGGCGTAGGCCGCGATGCGGTCGATCTGGCGCAGCGTCATGGCGCTTCGGATGTCTCCGGTGATCTCCACCTGCACGAAGAGCGACCCGCCGAGCCGCTTCTCGAGGAAGTGCTCCGCCTCCAGGGGCTCGCTGCCCTCGGAGAAGAAGCTCTTGGTGTCCATGTGGGTGGTCAGCCGCGGGAGGAAGGCCGCGGAGGCGAGCCCGATGGCGAGGAGCGCCCCGAAGGCGAGGCGCCGGTCCCGGGCGACGCGCCGGGCGGCGGCGATGAGCCCGGTCATCAGCCACTCGGGCGCGCGCCCCTCCGCGCGAGGCTTCAGCGGGAGCCAGATGACGGCGGCGGGCACGACCAGGAGGCCGCAGTAGAGGATCGCCATGGTGCCGGCGGCCATCCACAGGCCGAACTCGCGCATGGGGGCGATGTCCATCACCAGGAACGAGAGGAAGGCCAGCGCCGTGGTCAGCCCGGCGGCGAAGACCGGCGGGCCGACGTCGGCGACGGCCATGCGGACGGCGGTCCGGCGGTCCGGCGCTGCGCCGCTGTCGATGACGGAGAGCACCCGGGTCAGCACGTGGATGGAGTAGGCGCTGCCCAGCGCCATGAGCAGGACGGGCATGGACGAGGACACCAGGGTGAAGTCCCGCCCGAAGATGCCCATGAGCCCCATGGTCCACGCGATGCCGAGCAGGATCGACGCCACGGCCAGCGCCATGCCCACGACGCTGCGGAACGAGAAGAACACGAGCACCAGCACGGCGCCGCAGACGTAGGGGGCGAGGACCTTGAGGTCCCGCTGGGTGCCCTCGGCCACGTAGGCGCCGATGAAGGGGGCGCCGCCGTACCGCAGGCGCAGGTCGGAGCCAGACTCGTTCGCCATGCGCTCCGCCAAGGCGCGGATGGCGTTGGCCGTGTCGGTCACCCGCGCGTCGGGAGCGAGCGTCGCGAGCAGGATGGCGGCCGTGCCGTCGGTCGAGAGCAGCGCGCCGGCGATGTGGTCGCGGGAGAGGACGCGCTCGCGCATCTCCGCGAGGACGGCTGCGGCACCCGGATCGTCGGGCGCCGGCAGCTCGCCGATGAGGTCGGCGACCACGGTGAGCGCCTCCCCCTCCCCGTGGGGGCGCTCCGCCACGTCGCGCAGCTCGGTGAGTCCCGTGGCGTAGCCGACACCGGGGACGTCGCGCAGCGCCCGGGTCAGGCCCCTCAGGAACCCGAGCCGCTCCGCGGTGAACACGTCACCGGTCGGCGCCTCGACTCCGATGATCGCGATGGACAGCCCGTGGAACCGCGCCCCGATGTCGGTGAACCGCACGACGTCCGGGTCCCCCTCGGGCAGGAACTTCACCACGTCGTCGTCCATGCCGACCCGCGCGGCGAAGGGCGCGAGCCCTGCCGTGAGGGCTGCGGCCAGCGCCAGCACCACGAGGCTCCGCCGTGCGAGCCACGCGGCCGTGGCCTCGCTCACCCTGCACAGCAGCGACCCTGTCCTGAAGTTGTAGCCCACTGGACCTCCGGTCGGGCGATTCTGGAAGCGCGCGACGGGCCAGTCAACAGCAAATTCGACCGGGGGTCGGGCACCAGGTCTCCTCTTGCCGCGCGCCGCGGCCCGCCGGATACTCACGGGCCACGAGGCGCGCCACCCCGGCGCAGAGGAGCCCCCATGAAGATCGCGTTCACTCACAACCTTCAGATACGACCCGTGGAGGAGCAGGCGGAGTTCGACCGGCCGGAGACCGTCGAGGCGGTCGCGGACGCCCTCCGGTCCCTGGGCCACGACGTGGACCTCATCGAGGTGAGCGGCCCGGCGGCGCGCGTGGTGGCGCGCCTCGAGGCGCTCGGCCCGGATCTCGTGTTCAACACCGCCGAGGGCGAGAAGGGGCGCACCCGCGAGGCCTTCTATCCGGGCCTCTTCGAGCAGCTCGGCCTCGCCTACACGGGCTCGGACCCGTACACCTGCGCCCTGACCCTCGACAAGCACCTGACGAAGCTGATCCTCGCCTCCCACGGCGTCCCGACGCCACGGTGGGTGTTCGTGGACTCCCTGCGCGACTTCACGCCACCCGAGCTGTGGTACCCGCTCATCGTGAAGCCCAACTTCGAGGGCAGCTCCAAGGGCGTCACGCTGGACTCCATCGTGGAGGAGCCGTCCGAGCTGCTCCCCAAGGTGCGCTCGGCGCTGGAGCGGTTCCCGTCTGGGGTGCTCATCGAGGAGTTCGTGCGTGGGCGCGACGTGGTCATCCCTTACCTGGAGAAGGCGTCCCCGGCGACCGGCGACCTGCTGGCGCCGTCGGAGTACGAGTTCGATCCAAAGGCCGTGGAGGGGCGCAAGTACCGCATCTACGACTACTCGCTGAAGCACGGCCGCGCCGACGCGGTGCGGACCCGCACCCCGGCGGAGCTCCCGCCCCACGCGGCCCGCGAGATCAACCGGCTGTCGAGGCGCGCGGTCTCCGCCCTCGGGCTGCGCGACTACGGGCGCCTCGACTGGCGCGTGGCGCTGGACGGGCGGCTGTGGTTTCTGGAGGCCAACGCGCTCCCGAGCCTGGAGCCGGGGGCCGCGCTGCACTCCGCGGCATGCCTCGCGGGCCTCGATGGCCTGCGGGGCGTGCTCGAGGCCATCGTCCGGTGCGCCGCCGCCCGCTTCAACATCCCGCAGAAGCCACACAAGGCGCGGCGCAAGACGGCCGCCCTGCGGGTGGGCCTCGCGTACAACCTCAAGCGCGTCGTCGCCAAGAGCGAGGGGGACGACGACGCGGAGGCCGAGTACGACTCCCCGAAGACCATCGGCGCCATCCGGGAGGCCATCGCCTCCTACGGCCACGAGGTGGTCGATCTGGAGGCCACTCCGGAGCTGCCGGTGGTGCTCCAGACCTCGGGCGTCGACGTGGTCTTCAACCTGGCGGAGGGGATGCACGGGAGGAACCGGGAGTCCCAGGTGCCCGCCATGCTGGAGCTGCTCGACATCCCCTATACGGGGTCGGACCCGGCGACCCTCTCGCTCACCCTCGACAAGGCGCTCGCCAAGCGCATCGTCCGCCAGGCGGGCCTGCTCACCCCCGAGTTCGTGCTGATGACCACCGGCAAGGAGAAGCTGCCCAAGGGCTTCCGCTTCCCCGTCATCGCAAAGCCGCTGGCCGAGGGCAGCTCCAAGGGCGTCACGGGCTCCAGCGTGGCCCGGGACGAGGGCGAGCTGCGCGCCCTGGCGACCCAGATCATCGCCCGCTACCGCCAGCCCGCCCTGGTCGAGGAGTTCATGCCGGGCCGCGAGTTCACGGTCGCGCTGCTCGGCGAGGTGAAGCCGCGCGTACTGCCGCCCATGGAGATCGTCTTCCTCGACGAGTCGGAGCCCTACCCCACCTACGCCTTCGAGCACAAGCTCGACTGGACGCGCAAGGTGCGCTACGACGCGCCCGCCAACGTGGACCAGGGGCTGGGCAAGCAGATCGAGAAGCTCGCCCGCTCCGCCTTCACGGCGCTCGGCTGCCGCGACCTGGCGCGCATCGACCTGCGGTGCGATGCGGCGGGGCGCCCCAACTTCATCGAGTGCAACCCGCTCCCGGGGCTCACTCCCGACTGGTCGGACCTGTGCCTCATCGCCACGGCCGCGGGCATGGACTACCGCACGCTGATCGGAGAGATCCTGGCGCCGGCCATCCGCCGCTTCCGGGAGCGGGAGCGCCAGACCCGCAAGGACGCGCGGGGCGCCCATGCCTGAGCGCGCCCGCATGAAGCCCGAGCCCCGGGCCCGCCTGCGTGACCTGGGCATCGGCATCGGGCGGCTGCCCACGGGGCCGTGGAACGCGATCACCGACGTGGACGGGGTCGCGGTCGGCCACTCGACCATCATCCGGGGGCGCGGGCCGCTGGTGCCGGGCAAGGGGCCCGTGCGCACCGGAGTGACCGCCATCCTGCCCAACCGCAACCGGGTGTTCGTCGAGCGGGTGGTCGGGGGCGGGTTCGTCCTCAACGGCGCGGGGGAGGTGTCCGGCCTCATGCAGGTGATGGAGTGGGGGCTCATCGAGACGCCCATCCTGCTCACCAACACGCTGTCCGTGGGGACCTGCTCAGAGGCGGCCGTGCGCTACATGGTCGGGCGCTTCCCGGGGATTGGGGCGGAGCACGACGTGGTCATCCCGCTGGTCGGCGAGTGCGACGACTCGTGGCTCAACGACGTGGCGGGCCACCACGTGCGGGACCGGCACGTCTTCGAGGCCATCGCGACCGCCCGCTCGGGGCCGGTGGTGGAGGGCAACGTCGGCGGCGGGACGGGGATGATCACCTGTGACCTGAAAGGAGGAATAGGCACGTCGTCCCGGCGGCTGGCCGCGGAGGACGGCGGCTTCACGGTCGGCGTCCTGGTCATGAGCAACTTCGGGCGCCTGGGGGACCTCCGCGTGGACGGCGTGCCGGTGGGGGAGCTCCTGGAGCAGCACTTCGCCACACTGGAGAAGCGCAGGGTCAACTACGGCAGCATCATCGAGGTGGTGGCGACGGACGCCCCCCTCACCTCGCAGCAGCTCTGCCGCCTGGCGAAGCGAGCGGCGCTGGGCATCGGGCGGTGCGGGTCCTACGCCGCCAACAACTCCGGCGAGATCGTGGTGGCCTTCTCCACGGCCAACATCATCCCGCGCACGACGGAGCTCCAGCCAACGAGCCTGCGGGTGCTGCCCGACACGCGCATCGACCCGCTGTATCAGGCGACCATCGAGGCGACGGAGGAGGCGATCCTCAACGCCCTGTGCGCTGCCACGTCCATGGAGGGCATCAACGAGCACTTCGCACCTTCGCTCCCCTTGGACGTTCTGAAGGATCTGATGGGTCGCTACAGGCCGCGCCGGCGCCCCGATGGGGCGCTTGCGGAGGCGGACCCGGATGGTTAGGGTAGATCTCCCCCAGACTCTGGAGAGGCAGGACATGAGACGACAAATAGGCTGGCTCCTGGTGCTCGGGCTCGGCGCTGCTGGCTGCAAGAGCGAGCCCCCCCGCTACCCCACGCCGACGACGACGACCCCCGGCGCCAACACGAAGGTGGCCCCAGAGAAGTCCGACGACCCGGTGACGCAGGTGACCCCCGAAGCTCCCGTGACGCCCCCTGACCAGCAGGCGGAGGCCCCCCCCGTCGTGCCAGGAGACGTGCTCGTCTGTCCGGGTGGCACCGTGCTGCGGGGCTCTGCGCCGCCGAACGGCAAGGACCAGTGGTGCGCGAAGGCTCCCGGCGACGGGTCGTCACCGAAGCATGGTCCTGCCCGCGTGTGGTGGCCCGGCGGCGAGAAGCAGTCGGAGGGGCAGTACGAGAACGGGGCGATGAGCGGTGCCTGGACCTGGTGGCACCAGAACGGCCAGGTGTCGAAGCAGGGCTCATTCGTCGCGGGAAAGAAGCACGGCACCTGGCTCCACTATGCCCCGGACGGCATGAAGATCGGCCGCGCGGACTTCGTGGCGGGCAAGATGACCGAGCAGTGGAACTGGCTGAAAGAGAAGAACGGCAAGATCAAAGAGATCCACACCGTCATGGAGGGCTTCAGCGAGCGCATGGGCACCCACGACGCCCCACCGCTGCCGCCCCCCGCCGACGCCCCCGCTCCTGCCGCGCCGCCCGTGGACGCTCCACCCACGCCCCCGGCAGCCGCGCCGGCCACCGTGGACTCCCCGGCGCCGTCACCCGCTCAGTAGCAGAGCCCGTTCTGCGTGAACGTGCTGGTGCGCTCCCAGCCATCGCCGCAGTGCTCGAAGTCCATGGACACCCAGCGCTCCGCCTTGCCCTGGAAGGTCGCGCAGTACCAGATGCACTCGGTCTTGAAGCACGGCTTCTTCTGAAGCTCGGTGACCTCGTCGGCGTGCAGGCAGTGGACGCCGTCCGGCTGGAGGTCGTACTCCGCGGGCCCGCGCCAAGAGGACTCCTCGGTGGTGGAGTCGAAGCACCCTGCAGCGAGCAGCGCGGAGAGGGCCAGTGCGGGGATGCGCGTGGTCACGGTTCGCAAGCATAGCGGCGACGGGCCATCGGGTCCACGCCCGCGATGGCGTGCTCGCGGGCCCGGGTCTGGGGACGCGCAGTTGCGTTCGGGGCCCGCGTGGCGGAGAGTATCCCGCGGACCCTGATCGAGGTGAAGCCCATGAAGCTGCGAGTCGCGCTCGTCCTTGCCGTGATCGTAGGGGCCTGCTCCGAGTCGGATGACGCCCCGCCCACGGACGCCGCCGTCGCCGACGCGGGTCTGGGGCCGCCGGACGGGACCGCCGACGCCGGCGGCGACGCGGCGCCGGGGCCGCTGGACGGCGGGGGCGGCGGGGGCGGCGAGGACGCGCCGGCCCCCGGCGACATCGCCGACGCCACGCCAGACACGGGGAGCCTCACGGACGCGGCTGCCCCCCCGGACGCCGGGGGTCCCGTCGACGACGCCTCCCCGGATGCCACGCCCGACGTCGCGTCAGACCCGGACGGGACGGACGCCGCCGTGGACGCGGGCCCACCCGCCGACTGCCCCGAGCCCTCGGGCGACTTCGACTACACCTGCACCCTCGACCCGGCGAGCTGCCCCGGCGGCATCTGCCTGCTCGGCATGTGCCTCGGCCCGGTCATCGACCCGGACCGCTGGGCGGACTGCGCGGACGGCGCCTGCGCCCCGTGCGAGACGGCAGCGTCCTGCCCGGCGGACTGCGCGCCGCCTCCAGCCATGACCGGCGCCAAGGCCTATGACGCAGAGGCGACGACCATCACGGTGGACATCCACGGCTTCTCCAACCAGGGCGGCGACCTGGAGAAGCTGGTCTACGGGGCCGACAAGGGCTGCGGCGGCATGGTGGGCGCCCTGGCGGACTGGGGCATCGTGCGGCCCTGCGGCGCCGAGCCCGCGGGGGCGCTGGCGCCGAACCAGGTCGCCCGGGTGGAGTATTACGGCAAGAACCCCGCGCCGTGGCTCAGCGCGGCGGACATCGCCGAGATCGAGCAGTACCCCTTCAGCGGTGGTCCGTGGGGTCTCCAGCGCTACGCCCTGATCACCGCCAAGTGGATCCGGCACAAGCTCACGACGTCGGGGGCCACCCACGTCAACGTGGTGTGCCACTCCATGGGCTGCCTCGTGACGCGCATGCTCATCGAGAACGACTACGAGCAGCTCGCGTCCGAGAACCGCATCGTGCGTTGGGTGAGCAGCGCTGGCGTCATCGCGGGGGCACGGCTGGCGCGCCTCTTCGACAACCCGGCGGTGCAGGAGGGGGCCGTCGCGTTGGGGCTGGAGCTGAGCGACTTCATCTTGATGAACCCGGACTGGGTGATGGACCACGCGGCGCGCTGGGACCACAAGCTCCACGAGGGGAACAACCCGCTCTTTGGCGGCATCGCCATCCACCACGTCGGCGGCACGGACCCGAAGATCAAGGAGGCGCTCGGCATCCAGCTCTTGGACCTCGACAACCCGGAGGATCTGCCGAACGACGGCATCCTCCACACCGTCGACCAGTACTTCCACAGCCAGGCTCCCGATGCCTCGCTGACGACGGCGGCTGGCCAGACGCTCGCCGCAACGCGCTCCTATGTGAACGTGGACCACATGACGGTGCCGAGCAGCGAGGCGACGGGCCTCCTGTCGGCGGCCGGCCTCTTCCACCGGCGCAAGGTGACCATCCGGGCGGCGGAGATCACGCTCCACGACGACCTGGAGTCCGACGGCCTCGACTTCAAGAACCAGGGCGTCCCGCCGGCGGAGCTGGCCTTCGAGACCGAGGTGCGCTACGACCCCTACGTGAAGGACACCTTCGGGCGGAACGTGCTGGTCAGCCAGACCAAGATCGCCCAGCGCACCCCGGAGGTGTTCACGCAGAAGGAGAAGGAGACCACCAAGCCCGGGGTGCCCCTCTACGAGGGGCCCGTCTTCGACGGCATGGGCTCCCTGCGGCTGGACTGGGCGCTGCTCGAGGTGGACTGGTACCCGCGCTTCGGCGTGCTGGAGTGGGTGTTCGACGCGCACCAGGAGCTGGTCTCGTTCCATGGGCAGGTGCCCCTGGTGGACGCGGACATCGTCGTCGAGAGCGGGAAGGCCAAGGTCGTCATGGAGGTGAGGGTTCATGCGCTGTATTGACCTGCGATGAGTGGCGAGCTGACCCCCGAGGAGGAGCGCCGGGCCGCGCTGGCCTTCCGCCGCATCGTGGTGCCCGGGGCCGACGGCGCCCCGGTGGACCTGCTGCCCGGCTGGGGCGCGGTCCTCACGGGCGAGGCGGCCCGGAGGCTTGGGGATGCCGCTCGCGAGGCGGCCAAGGACCAGGCGCTCTTCGACGCGCTCCTCCACGGGGTGCCCGCGCCGTGGCGGGAGCAGCCGTGGCGTGCCAACTTCGACGACTACTTCCAGGCGCGCGCCGCGGTGACGGAGCTGCCGCGCATGCTCGCGGGGTTGCTGCTCAAGCCCGTCGCCGGTGCGGCCTACCGGGTGGTCGACGCCATCCCGCCCTTCGTGCGGCGCCCCTTCGACCGGGCGGTCGGCATCCTGCTGGACGCGGCGGTCAACCTGCCAGGCCGGTTGCTGCCGCACGCGGCGCTGGATCCAGGCGCACTCCCCGGCGACGTCGACCTGGAGCTCCCCGCCTACCCCCAGATGCGCAACGCGTGCGGCGAGACCATGCTCGCCACCTGGCTCAAGGCCCACGGGGTGCCCGTCGCGCTCGCGGAGCCCGACACGCAGCTCTCCTTCTATACTGGCTCGGGCCTGCTGCAGGAGGAGGAGCTCCGGCGCCGTGGTTTCTCGCTGGTCAGCGGCCCAGGCACCCTCGATGACCTCCGCGCGTACCTGGCGCACGGTCACCCGGTGCTGGTGGAGGTGGGCTGGGAGGGGGGCGGAGGGCACTTCGCCGTCGTCCGGGGTTACGACGACGAGCGCCGCGAGGTGGTCGTCGACAGCTACCTCGCCGACGGCCAGGTGGCGCGCGTTCCGTATGACCGGTTCCACGCCGACTGGGAGCGGCGCCAGCGTCGCATGACGGTGGTGTGGCCCCAGCGGGACCGGCGCCTCGACGCGCTGCGCGCCGCTGGCCGCGTGAGCCGGGACGCGGAGATCCAGGAGGGGTTGAGCATCTCGGACGTCTGGCTCACCCGCAACCTGGAGATGTTCCTGGAGCTGGCGTGGCGCCTGCGCGGCACCCGCGACGACCTGATCATTCGCCTCAACCTCAACACGTCCGAGCGCGCCATCGAGGAGCTGCTCGGTGGCAGCATCCGGTGGACCCACACGCTGCCGGACGACACGCGGCTCGAGCTCTACCTGGAGAAGGTCTCCGTCAAGGGGCCCGGAGACGCGGAGAGCGCCCGGGCGCTCCTCCAGAACCTCGCCTCCTACCTGGCGCTGCGGACGGAGGCGCTGTCCTTGCGGCTCGGCTACGAGCGGGGGGCCTTCCAGGCGGAGGTCCAGGCGGGCCTGGACGGCGCCCTGGCCGGTGTCGGCCTGGAGGCGCGGCTCTCCGTGCAGCCCGACGGCGCCTGGTCGGTGTTCGTCGGCCTGAGCGGGAGCGTGTGAGCGTGCGCCTCGTGCTGGCGTCGACGAGCCGCTACCGGCGCGCGCTGCTGGAGCAGCTCCGGCTCCCGTTCGAGGTCGCGGCCCCCGCCTACGAGGAGCGACACGACCTGCCTCTGGCTCCGGAAGCGCTCGTGGTGGAGCTGGCCTGCGGCAAGGCGAGGAGCCTGGCGGCGGCGTACCCGGACGCCCTGATCCTGGGTAGCGACCAGGCGGCGGAGCTGGATGGGGCGATCCTGGGCAAGCCGGGGTCGCAGGAGCGGGCCGTAGACCAGCTCATGCGGCTCGCGGGTCGCACGCACCGCCTGCTGACCGCAGTGGCCCTCCACGACGGGCGCGCGGGGACGACTGCGACCGCGCTGACAGTCCATGAGATGACCATGCGCTCCCTGAGCCGCGCCCAGGCGGTGGCATACGTCCGTGCAGATGACCCGGTGGACTGTGCGGGCTCGTACAAGGTGGAGTCGCTGGGGATCGCCCTGTTCGAGCGCATGCGAGGCGAGGACCACACGGGCATCGTGGGTCTGCCCCTGACACGGGTCGTGGACCTGCTCCTGGCCCACGGCCTCCTCCCCCTTGGCGTCTGAGGCTGAGATGTCCAAACCCGTCCTCGCCGCCGCGTGATTCCCCGCCGCGCAGAATAAAGTTGCGACGGGGTCGGCTTTGGGCTACAAGCGAACCCAGTTTTTCAACCGCCCCGGAGTCGGGGCCTCTTGGTCTGCGCGAAGGAGGATGTTTCGATGAAGAAGTTCTTCATGATGGCGGCGATGGTCGCGTTCATTGCGGGTCTCGGCACCGGGTGCAAGAAGGACCCGTGCGAGAAGGCCATGTCCAAGATGGCCGAGCTGGGCAAGAAGGCTGGCGAGAAGGACCCGACGGACGCGGACAAGAAGAAGTTCCTCGAGGAGTGCAAGGCGTGGCCGGATGACGTGAAGAACTGCTTCGCGGACGCTGGTGACGAGGCCGCCGTGGGCGCATGCTTCGCGAAGGTCATGGCCGCCGAGATGGAGAAGGCCATGAAGTCGGCCGGCGAGGAGGCCAAGAAGGCCACCGAGGAGGCCGGCAAGGCAGTCGAGGAGGCCAAGAAGGCCGCCGAGGGCGCCGCCGAGTAGTCCCGCACTGCAAACCCTGAGACTTTCCTCGACGGCCGGCGCCAGTGCGCCGGCCGTCGTCGTTTCGGGTCAATGGCATGGCCCGACGCGCCTGCTGTCCTTGCCTCCTCGGGGCCCATGGGCTACAACGGTGGCCTGCCACAACAGGAGCTGAAGATGCCGAGGCTCGTCGCAATCGCCCTTGCCCTGACCGTCGCCCTGACCCTCGGTGCCTGCAAGGGCGAACCGTGCGCGGAGGCGTGCAAGAACCTGCTCTCCGCGGCCAAGTCGGGCGCCGATCCGGACACGCAGCCCCGCTGCATGCGCGAGTGCAGCGCCTGGCCGGACAGCCTTCGTGACTGCATGGTGGAGGCCCGCGATCAGCGGAGCATCGAGGTGTGCATGCAGAAGGCGTACAAGATCGACGCCGACCGGGCCACCCAGCGTGCCGCCAATGCCCCGCCCGAGGCCGCGCCCGCGCCGCAGAACGCGCCCGCGCCGGAGGCGGCTCCCGCGCCGCAGAACGCGCCCGCGGCGGAGGCGGCTCCCGCGCCGCAGAACGCGCCCGCGCCGGAGACCGCTCCTTCGCCTGCTCCCGCGCCGGAGACCGCTCCCTAGCCGCGGAGCGCTCCCGCGCACGGCTCGTGGCTCTCCAGGTCCCTCGCCTCCCGCCGCCGTGCCCTCCCGGTCACCCGACCCGACACGCGCGAGGCGGGAGCCACGCTACATCTCGAGCTGCCGCTCCAGGTCACGGACCATCTTCTGCAGCATGGTGTCGTGGAGGAGCTCCTTCTCGATCTTGTTGACGGCGCTGATGACGGTGGAGTGGTCCCGCCCCCCGAACCGGCGCCCGATCTCAGGGAACGACTCGTTGGTGAGCCGGCGGCTCAGGTACATGGCGACCATGCGAGGGCGCGTGACGGTGCGGTGGCGGCGCTCCCCCTTGAGGTCTGAGACCTTCACGTCGTAGGCCGCGGCGACCACCTTCATGATGGTCTCCGCAGTGACGACCCGCCCCCGGTCCTGGATGATGTTGCGCAGGAGCTCCTTGGCCTTCGCCAGCGTGACGACCTCCCGCTTGATGGCGAACCACGCGTGCAGGCGGGTGAGGGAGCCCTCCAGCTCCCGCACGTTCGACTTGATGGCCGTCGCCAGGTACATGGTGACATCGTCCGCGAGGTCGAAGCCGAGCTTCTCTGCCTTCTTCTTCAGGATCGCGACCCGGGTCTCCATCTCGGGAGGCTGGATGTCCGCGATGAGGCCCCACTGGAAGCGCGAGCGGAGGCGCTCCTCCAGGCCCGGGATCTCCTGGGGGAAGCGGTCGCTGGTCACCACGATCTGCTTGTGGGCGGAGTGGAGACTGTTGAAGGTGTGGAAGAACTCCTCCTGCGTGCGGTCCTTTCCGGCGAAGAACTGGATGTCGTCGATGAGCAGGACATCGCACTCGTTGCGGTAGCGGTAGCGGAAGTCGTCCATGCGCTCGAGGCGGATGCTCGTGATCAGGTCGTTGATGTAGTTCTCCGACGAGATGTAGCGGATGCGCGCCCTCGGGTTGCGCTCGTGCACGCCGATACCGATGGCGTGGAGCAGGTGGGTCTTGCCGAGCCCCACGCCGCCGTAGATGAACAGGGGGTTGTAGTTGCTGGTGGGGTTGTCTGCGACGGCCTGGCACGCCGCGTGGGCGAACTGATTGGAGGGACCTACGACGAAGGACCGGAAGTTGTACTTCGGCATCAGCCCGTCCGGCAGCGCCGGAGCGTCGGACCCCGGGGGCGTGAAGAGCGCGACCTGACCCGAGCCCCTGGGGGCGCCCTGGGGGGCCGTGGCCGCGTCCTCCGCGTTGACCAGGCGCAGCAGCATGGGCCTGCCCGCCTGCCGCGAGACCTCCACCTCGATGAGCGTGCCGTAGCGCGCGCGGATCCAGTCAGCGAAGAGCCCGTGGGGGACCCGGAGCACTATCTCGCGCTCGTCCACTCCGTCGCAGCCGATGGGGACGAACCACGCCTCGTAGTCCTGGACGGACACCTTGGCGCGAATTGCTTGCAGGGCACTCGACCAGAGCTCGGTCATCGCTCACCTGGTGGACAGTACGGCGCTATGGATCGAATCGGTGCGCGGTCCGCTCACACGGACAGCGCCCGCTCATGGCTCATGTTCAACGTTGGCGTCT
>BTVJ01000012.1:0-148366 GCA_045863395.1 Myxococcales bacterium | reverse complement strand
TGGCCCCACGTGAGTTGCCATCCCCGGAGCGCCGGGCCCAAGGTGGCCCCACGTGGGTTGGTACCCCGGAGCGCCCGGCCCAGGGTGGCCCCACGTGAGTTGGTATCCCGAGGGTGTCTGGCGCCAAGTGGCTCCGCGTGGGCAGGTCCCGCTGCCGGCTGCTGGGCCGCGCGGCATCGTGCATCGACGGGCTTGACGAGACCGCCAGGGACGCGACAGTCCCGTTGTGGCGGTAGGGCGAAGGTGCGCTTCGATCAGACTGCGCGAGACGGAGGGCCTACTCCAGATCCCCGTTCAGCGAGATGAACCCCTTGGACTTGCCGACGGACAGGTCGCCGAGCTTCAGCTCGGTGCCGGGCGGCACGCCGGGGACGACGCCCGAGAGATCCAACGCGGGGATGGGGAACGCACCCAGGGAGTCGCCCGCCAGCTTCTCGATCTGCGGCAGGAGCAGGGCCTTGATGGCGTCCTCGAGGGCCGCCTCGTTGCCCTTGAAGGTGTCGCTCACCTTCACGATGTGCACCTGGAACAGGGTCACGCCGTTGACCGTGATGCCCACCTCATTGCCCGACGCCTTGATGTTGGCGTCGAGCTCCATCGTCACGAACATCTCGGCCTCCACGTCGAGGCCGAGGAAGTTCATCTTCACCTGCACGAAGCCGTCGCCAATCTGGAGCCGCAGCAGGCCCTTGGCGTTGCAGTCCGTGAGCACCGGGGGCAGCAGGAAGGTGAGGGCGAGGTCCTGGACGCCGTACTTGGCGACCTCCTCGGACAGCTCGGCGAGCTCCTCGGGGCCGGCGGCCATGTCGAAGAAGCCGTTCCACCACACGGCGTGCACCAGCTCGTTGAGCAGGTCCATGTGCAGGGCCACGGACATGGGGGTCTGCTCCGAGAACGTGAAGTCGCCCGTCTCGGCTCCCATGCAGGCGTCGCGCAGCAGCGAGCCGAGCGGGTCGTAGTCCACGGCCTTCTCGGACCAGGCGCCGGTCCGCAGCCCCAGCGTGCCGCCGGACGGCTTGAAGAGCACCGTGGACAACGACGCGAGCAGCTTCATGGTCGCGCCGCCATTGCCGAGCAGCGCGGGGAGGTCGATGTCCTGGTCGATCTCCACAGACTCCAGCACCGACTTGATGGCGTCCGAGGCGGGCCCGTCGAGCACCGGCCCGAGGAAGGTGGCGAGCAGCGGCACCAGGGCGTCGAGGAGCGGCGATGCGAAGTTGCCGATCAGGTCGCCGAGGGGCCCCACGAGGCTGTCCAGGGGGATGGTCCCCATGGGGATGGACACCACGTTGCCGAGCACGGGGATCTGGACGACCAGGTCGCCGAGGTCCACGTAGGTGTTCTGAAGCGGCTTGATCGACAGGCCGCTCATCTTGGGCACGATGCCGGTCGTCTTGACCTGGAGCTCCTGCCCGGGCTGCTTGGCGATCTTGATGGTCGTCGAGAACTGCACGTCTGCGATGGCCATGGTCGTGTCGGTCAGCACCTGCGGCGCCAGCGCCCCGCCGATGGGCCCGAGGGCCGTCTGCCCGCCCACGAACATGTCGAGGGCGATGGAGACGGTCAGCGTCAGGCTCAGGCCCGGCTTGCCCGCTACCTGCGGGAGCTGCCCCTCGAAGAAGATGCCCCCGTCGACGCTCGTGAGGCTGATCGTGGGCTTCGACGACAGCTCCACCTTGCTGATGGTCACAGTCACGATGGCGGTCCCCGTGAGCGCCAGGTTCACCTGCTGGTTGATGATCGGGATGTTGAAGCTCCCGAGCGGCTGGTTGATCACCGGGAAGGACTGCTGGAACACCTGCCCGATGCCGAGCTGGGTCAGGTCCACGTTGGCGATCAGGATCTCCACCAGCGTCGCCAGGTCGTCCACGTGGGCCGGGTCGTGCACGCCGTCGTCGATGATGTCCTGGCTCAGGAACATGCGCAGCGAGTCGTCCAGGGCCACGGCCGGTGGCTCCACGCCCTCGAAGGGCATGTAGTCCGAAGAGAAGTAGTACGCGACCGTCGCCTTGGCGTAGTTGCCGGCCTTGTCCGTCGCCTCGGCCAGCACGGGGTTCAGGCCGTGCGCCGACTTGATCTGGAACGAGAAGGTGCCGTCCGCAGCCGGGGTCACGAGGCCCCCGTTGACGTTGACCTGCTTGACGCCCGCGACCGCGTCATGCACCTCGCCCGTGACGGTCACCGTCTGGTCGCCGGTCAGGGTCTGCCCCCGCGGCGGCCAGGTGATGATCAGGGTCGGCGGCGTCGCGTCCACCATGAGGGTCTCGCTGTCGCTGATCGCCTGGTTCGGCGGGTCCAGGGTCACGGTGAACGTGTGGGCCCCCTCGCCGGTGAGCTCGTAGGTCAGCTCCGCCTTCTTCGCGACGCCGCTCGACGGCGCGCTGAAGGTCGCCGGGACGTCGAGGGCGTTGCCGAACGCGTCGGTGACGGTGTACGAGAACTTGGCGACGTCCCCGACGGCGTAGCCCTGCTTGACAGGATCCACCACCAGGTCCACGGCCACGGGCTTGCCCCCTTCGACGACGAGGGTCGCGGGGACCTCGGCTGCGTCCTCTTTACCCGCTACGTGACAGGTGATCTCGTACGTGCCCGCCTTCCCTGCCGAGAGCGTCTTCTCAGAGATGGTCACACCCTCGGCGGGCGAGGTCGTCGCGCTGGTGGCCGCGTCGGTGATCGGGTTGCCGTAGGCGTCCTCCACGAGGCAGGTGATGCCCACCGTGCCGCCCGCCGGGACGCTCTCGCCCTCGAGCTTGGTCGTCACCTTGGCAGGGGCGCCGGGGATGACCGTCAGGAGCGCCGGCGTCGAGTCGCGGATGGTCGGAGCGTCGGTGAGGGAGCACGTCACCTCGTAGCTGCCCACCTTCTCGCCGGTGATCGCGTGGTCGTCGAGCACGATGCCCTCGGTCGGCGAGACTGCCACGGTCGTCGGGGCCTCCACCTTGGCGCCCTGCTGGTTGAACGGCTGGCAACGCACGTCGGACACGCTGCCTGCCCCGATCTTCGAGGGCTCCAGCACCGTCTCGACGCCGGCGGCCGCGTTCTGCGTGACCAGCACCGACTCTGGCGTCGGGTCGTAGACCTGGGGGAAGTCGGCCAGCGCGCATGCCACGCTCAGGGTGCCCACCTTGTTCGGCGTGACCCGGTGATCGGCGATGGCCACCGAGGCCTCTGGCGTTACCAGGACCACCGTGGGCAGCTCGACGACGCCGTCTGCGTTGTGGCTCACCGTGCACGTGACGTCGAAGGGCATGCCCGGCGACACGACCAGCGCTGACACGCCCGTGTCCACGCTCAGGTCCTCGGGGTTGTAGCTGGTCACCGAGTCGTCGCTGCAAGCGACGAGCGTGGCGGCGCTGAGCGCGATGGCGAGGCGGCTGCGAACGGTCATGGGAGGCTCCTGAGGGCACGAGCTGGAAACGGTTACGCTTCCTTGGATGTCTTGCGCGGGGGCGACCGGCTCATTCTACCCGCCGTGCCCCATGCTTCCAGCACTTTTTTCCCGCGCGGGTGCTTTTCACGTCTTGACTTCGGGAGCGTCGCAACGCAGAATCCCCGCCGCTTGTCCGACACGCCCAGGTAGCTCAGTCGGTAGAGCAGGGGACTGAAAATCCCCGTGTCGGTGGTTCGATTCCGCCCCTGGGCACCACGCTCTCCGTCGCGCGCCTCATCAGAGCGCCGTGCTCGTTCCGGGAGGCAGATCCCGCGGCAGGCCGGCCGCCCTAGCTTTTGGTGCGCGCGTGTTTGACTCGACCGGCGGACACCTTCATCCTTCCCGCGTGGCTCGCCGCTCCATACCCATAGCGCTCGTGCTGACGCTCGTCCTCGCCGCGCCCGCTGCGGCACAGAAGGCGCCGTCTCGCAGCAAGTTCTACGACTTCACCGGCCAGACCATCGAGGCGGACCGCAGGACCCCCGGCCTCACGGTGATCTTCGGCGACGCCTACGGCCGCTCCGTGTGCCAGGAGGACGACGTCAAGGCCTGGCGCCGCTGCATCGGCGAGGTCGAGGACGTCTTCCCGGGCCGCGACCCGAGCCAGCGCCCCATCGACTTCGTGGTCGTGCTCCTGGGCGGGAGCCCTGCCGCAGTGACCTTCACTTCGGAGGTCGGGGGCCTGGCCGCCGTGCTCCGCTCCCGCCAAATGAACGCCCGCTTCGTCCTCGTGCCCGCAGGAGAGATCGTCGAGGACGGCAAGCCTGTCGCGGTCGCGCACGTCGACCAGACGGAGCACGGCTTCTTCGACCGCCTCCGCCTGGGCGTCTCGTCCGCGGGCCGCAAGCCCGAGCCATCGGGGGGCCTCGACGAGGTGCGCCGGCTGTTCACGCCGACGGACCCGAAGACCTACGTGCGCGAGGCGCGCGGGGGCCTGCCCATCTCCGAGCTGCTGCGCCCCGACAGCTTCGTCGCGCTGGTGGTGGTCGCCATGGACGGCGCCACGACGGGCGACGCGGCGCGGCTGGCGCGGACCCTCGACGAGACGGTGCAGCACTCCGGGTGGGGTGCCTACGTGCTGTGCGGGCGATCCACCTGCGAGGCCCTGCGGCCCCTCGCCGTGCACCCGGGCGACCTCATGCTCCCTGCCGAGAGCGCCGGGAGCGGGCGCCTCCTCAAGCAGGCGGCGGAGGGGGCCGCGTGGCGCCTCGACCGGCACCTCCTGTCGGAGCCACCCACCATCAGCGGCTACTTGGAGGTCCTGGCCGGCGAGAGCCGCCTGGAGGACACGCTCTGGTCCTACGACCCGTTCGAGCGGCGCATCCGCCTGGCCACGGAGGCCTACGACCCCTCGGGGCGCCCCGTCGAGGCCTGGTACTTCCCCTTCAACCCGCTCCACGTGCTGGCGCAGATGTGCCCCGAGGCGACGCGCCCACGCACCGGGACCGCCGACATGCCGTCCGACGGGGTCCGCCCATGCCAGGGCTGGGCAGCGGACGAGGTCGTCGGCCCTCGGCCTGCGCCCCGCATCGACGTGCGGTGGGTGCCGGACGTGAGCGCGCCGGACAAGCAGGCCCTCGACGAGGCGATGGCCGCGTTCCGTGCGCCGTTCCAGAAGGCCGAGGTGGATCTGTTCATGTCGTCGGGCTCGCCGACCCCGTGGCGCTCCAACGCCTTCCACGTCGCGATCACCAGCCGCCCCGGCCTCCTGGTGGACGGCGCCGACGCGCAGTTCGCCTGGACGGGGGAGGTGGAGAGGCGCACCTTCGAGGCCCTGGCGTGGCGCGCCATCAACCGCTCGGTGCGCATCCCGATCACGGGGGTCCCCATCTTCAACACCTTCAAGGTGTTCCTCAACGGGCGGGAGATCCCCATCTCCAGCGGCGACGGGGCGGGCTACGTGCTCAAGGCGGGCGGCATGCACCTGGACGTGGCGGCGCCGCTCCACCCGGAGAGCCACATCTTCCTGAGCTACAAGCTGGACGCGAAGCAGGGGGGCAAGCGGGGAGGGGCGCGGTGAGCGCCGGACCCCGGGTCGGAGGCACGGCCGGGCGCCTCAGCTCAGCGGCGAGCGCTTCGGCAGCGTGAACGCGAAGGTGGAGCCGACCCCTTCCTGCCCGTCGCGAAGCCAGATGCGGCCGCCGTGGCGCTCCACCATGCGCTTGCAGATGGTCAGCCCCGCGCCCGTGCCCTCGTAGTCCTCTCGGCGGACGTTCCGGTAGAACAGGCGGAACAGCTTGTCTGCGTACTTGGGGTCGACGCCGATGCCGTTGTCACGGACGGACACCTCCCAGGCGTCACCTCGGTCCTCGACGGAGACGTGGACCTCGGGCGGGGTGGTCTTGTTGAACTTGATGGCGTTCTCGAGGAGCTCCCGCAGCACCCACGCGATCTCCTCCCGGGCGCAGCACACGGTAGGGCGCGGTCCGGTGAAGTTGATGACGGCGTCGCGCTCGGTGATGAGCCGGGTGAGCGCCACCTGCGCCTCGTCCAGCAGCTCGTCGAGGCTCATGTCCTCGGAGGGGGGAGACTTTCGCCCGACCCGCGACAACGCGAGCAGGTCGTCGAGCAGGTGCTCCAGCCGCCGCGCCCCGTCGTCGATGACCCCCAGGTAGCGGCGGGTCGTCTCGGGCACGTCGGCGTCGCCATCACGGAGGATCAGCGTGCTGAAGGACTTGATGGTCCGCAGCGGCTCCTTCAGGTCGTGGGACACGACGTAGAGGAACTCGTCGAACTCGTGGCGGATCCCGTCGAGCTGCTCGCGCAGGCGCGCATTGTCCGCCTCCAGGCGCTCGATGGTCCCCGCTCGCTGATCCTGAGGCATGGTGCTCCCCGGGTGAAGCCGCGGCCATGGTACGCAGCCTCGCCGCACCTGTCCATAGGGCCTCTGGAGCCCTTCGAATCCCCTGCCGGGCCCCGGCGACCCGTTGGTGCTCCGGTGTGAGGGACCGACACGGCGAGCCCGAGGTTGGGCGTCCGCCCCTCGTCGAAGCGGGTGCGCTCGGAGACCGGGCCGGCGTCCGTGCCCCCGTCGCCGAAGTGCGCCGCGCGACCTCCGCGTCACCAGGCCCGTGGGAAGGGGAATCGCCCGCAGTCAAGCGAAGTTCTAGCGGCGTGGGCGCCCCAGGCGCCCGTCCCCGGAGCATCGGGGCGCGGGGATCAACACACCGACACTGCACGCACGGCGCCCGCTGGGCGCCGAGCGGTCTGGAGGGTTGAGATGGCACGGAGGTGGTGGTGGGCGCCGGTGGTCCTGAGCGGCGCCGCGGTGCTGGTCACCGTCATCGGGGCTGGAGCGCGGGGAGACTCCCGGGGCGAGGTCTGGACAGAGATGGGTCCCGCCGAGCCCCTGGCGCAGCTCGCCCCGGCGGGGAGCCTGGCGCCCCTCGTCGAGAAGCTGGAGCCGACGGTCGTCAACGTCTATACGACCCAGAAGGTGAGAGGGTGGGGGCAGCGGGGGATGCTCCCTCCCGGTTTTCGCGGGCGTGACGACTTCGAGGAGTTCTTCCGGCGCTTTGCGCCGCCCATGGACCCTGGTGATTCGGAGCGTGAGGCGCTCGGCTCGGGCTTCCTCCTGAGCGCCGACGGCTTCGTGGTCACCAACAGCCACGTGGTGGACGAGGCCTCGGAGATCAAGGTCAAGCTGTCGAGCGGGGAGGAGCTCCCCGCGACGCTGGTGGGCACCGACCCGGCGACGGACATCGCGCTGCTCAAGGTGGACGCGAGGCGCCCACTCCCGCACGTGCTCGTTGGAGACTCCGACGCCCTGCGGGTGGGGGATCAGGTCGTTGCGATCGGGAACCCCTTCGGGCTCCAGCACACGGTGACCTCGGGCATCGTCAGCGCCAAGGCCCGGGTCATCGGCGCGGGCCCCTACGACGACTTCATTCAGACCGACGCCTCGATCAACCCGGGCAACTCGGGCGGTCCCCTCTTCGATCTGCGAGGCTCCGTCGTGGGCGTGAATACGGCGATCATCCGCCACGCGAGCGGCATCGGCTTCGCCGTCCCCATCAACGTCGTCAAGGACGTCGTCGCCCGGCTGGCCACCGACGGGAAGGTGTCCCGCGGGTGGCTTGGCGTCGGCATCCAGCCCCTCACGAAGGAGCTGGCCCGGGGCATGGGCCTCGACGACCAGAAGGGGGCCGTGGTCTCCCAGGTCTTCCCGGGCGGGCCGGCAGAGCGAGCCGGCGTGCGCCTGGGAGACGTCATCGTCGCCTTCGAGGGGCAGGCGGTGGGTGACGGCGCGGAGCTGACGCGCCTCGTCGGCCGCGCGAAGCCCCAGTCCAAGGCGCGGGTGACCCTGCTCCGCGACGGCGCGCGCAAGGAGCTGAGCGTCGAGCTCGGCACCCGCGGCGACGAGAAGGCGCTGGCTCGGGGGCAGGAGCCCCCCCGGGAGCCCAGAGCCCAGGGCCGGCTCGGGATCACGGTGGAGGCGGTTCCCCCGTCCCTGGGAGAGGGCGTGCGCGTGGTCGACGTGGACGGCCGGGGGCCCGCGGCGCGTGCGGGGGTGCGACCCGGCGACCTCCTGCTGAAGGTGGACCGGACCCCGGTGGCCACGCCCAAGGACGTGGAGGACGCGGTCGAGGGGGCCCCCAAGGACCGGGAGATCGTGCTCCTGCTCCAGCGCGGCAACAGCAACCTGTTCGTAGCGGTCCCGCCGCCGGAGTAGGCGCGACGGTTGGCGCTCTGGTATCCTCCCGGCACCGGAGGGAACCCCATGCGCCTGCTCGCCCTGCTAGTCCTTGCCCCCGCCGTCGCTCTCGCGGGCACTCCGCAGAGCCCTGCGGGCGTCGTCCCGAAGCCCCACGAGGCCCTGTGGCTCGCGCACCGGGACCTCCCCGTGCCCTACCGCCCGATGCGAGCTCCGCGCGGCCCGCTCCAGCCAAGGGCGATGAAGCAGCCGCACTACGTCTTCGGGTATCTGCCGTACTGGCAGCTCGATTACGACGCCTTCCGGTGGGATCTGCTCACCCACCTCGCCTACTTCGCGGTGGAGATCACGGCGAGCGGGGACCTGGGCAACAGCCACAAGTTCATGGACCCGTCCACGACCGCCCTCATCGCGGAGGCCCACGCCAACGGGGTGGCGGTGGTGCTCACCGCGACCAACTTCGACTCGGCCCAGATAGGCACCCTCATCGGCACGGCGGCCATGCGCAAGAAGGTCATCGACGGCCTGGTCGGCATGATGTCCGCGCAAGGCGCGGACGGAATCAACATCGACTTCGAGTTCGTCCCGAAGGCCGGGAAGGCGGACTTCGTGACCTTCCTGAAGGAGCTGAAGGCCGCCGTGGACGCCGCCGTGCCCGGCGGTGGGCACGTCTCCATCGCGGGCCCCGCCGTGGACTGGAGCGGCGCCTACGACTATGACCAGATCGCCGCCTCCTGCGACGCCACCTTCATCATGGCCTACGGCTACCACTGGGGCGGGGGCAATCCGGGCCCGCTCTGCCCCCTGTCCAGCGGGGGCGTGTGGGGCAAGTACACCCTCCCCTGGACCATCGACGACTATGTGAAGTGGGGGGGCGAGGACATCCGGCCGCACCTCATCGCGGGTCTCCCGCTGTATGGCTACGACTGGCCCTCCGAGGGGCCCGAGGTCCCGGGCAAGACCAAGGGGAAGGCGACCGCGGTGGTCTACACCAAGGCGAAGGCGGCGGGCCCCGGCTACGGCTGGAAGTGGGACGAGGCGAGCCAGACCCCCTACTACCTCTACGAGAGCGGCGGGTGGCACCAGGTGTGGGCGGACACCGCGGAGAGCCTCGCCCTGAAGCTGGACTTCACCGTGGCGCAGCAGCTCGGTGGCGTCGGCTTCTGGGCGTTGGGCTACGACGGGGGCGACGACGCCATCTGGGACGAGGTGGAGGCGCGCTACCCCCCGGCGGTGGACCCTGTGCCCATCGAGGATGCGGGTCCCATCGCCCAGGACGCGGGAGGGTGGACCGACTCGACGGACCCGGCAGAGGTCCTCGGCGACGACGTCGCGGGCGAGACGGACGCCCAGGCGGCGGGAGATGGGGGGGCCAGCGGTGACGCGGGAGCGGGGCGCGCTGGAGGCGGCGACGTCTCGTCCGCGGGCGACGGAGCCACTGGCGCGGACGCGGGACCCCGGGGTGGGGTCGACGCGCCCGGGTGGGGAGCGGCGCCTGACGCCGGCAGCTTCCACGTCCCAGGCGGTGGTCCAGATGGCGCCGCGGGCGGCGAGACGCTCCCGGCTGCCGGTGGTCCCTCGGTGTCGCAGTCCACGTCCGCGGACGGCGGCTGCGCTGCGGGGTCCGGGGGGACTGCGTGGTGGCTGCTGGCCCTCGCACGGCGCCGGCGCCAGGTGCGATGACGGTCCGCCCCTGCCTTGGACGTCAGGCTCGCCCCTTCAGTGACAGCTCCCACACCCCGACCGCATAGTCCTGGTCACCTGGGATCTTCAAGAACCGCTCGTGGTGTCGCACGCTGAACGTGGGGCTGTGCGCCAGGCCGTCCAGGAAGGCCCGCGCAACCTGGCGGTGGGGCTCCGCGATCCACGCGGTGCCCGATGGGGACAGCAGCGTCTCGACCGCGCCCAGGACCGGCTCCAGGCTCCGCCGCTCGTAGAGCACGTCCGCCGCCAGCACCACGTCGAAGGTGCGGCCCAGCGACGGCGTGCGCCAGTCCAAGTGCGTGAAGTCAGCGCCGGTCACGCCGTTCTGGCGCAGGTTCAGCTCGGCGAGGCGCAGCGCGTCGTCATCATAGTCGGTCAGCGTGACCCGCCCCCCGGAGAGGGCTGCCGCGAGCCCGACGAGCCCGAGGCCGCACCCGATCTCGACGCACGAGCGCCCCGTCGCCACCCGCTCGGTGAGCAGCAGCTCGGCGAGCGCCAGCGCCGAGGGCCACAGCTCAGCCCAGTACGGCAGCCGCTCGTCCTCGTCCAGGACGTCCATGCGGTCGAGCAGCTCGTCGATGTCTCTCACCTGGGTCAGCCGCAGCTCCCGGCCGGCCACCGTCGCCGTGCGGTCGCGCAGGTCGTAGCGGTCCTCCAGCTCGGCGCGCAGTGTGGCGGCGCGGTCGTGGCTCATGGCGGGCACCTCCACCGCGGCATGTAGCACGCGGGGGCCCGTGGTGTCCAAGGCTCCGGGTGACTGGGGGTCATGGGCCCAAGGGCACAGGCCCGCACCGTCCCGCGCGGGGACTCCCGGGGTCCCGCCGCGGGAAGGTCCAAGGGACGCTGGTCTGAGTCAAGTCTATGAAATCATGCAGCACCACTGCGTGGCACGCGCTGTGCTCTGTCCTCCGGCGCAACCGGACGGCCAGGAGGACATCATGCTCGCGAAGGTGCTCGCAGGGGGAGTGACGGGGCTCGACGCCCACGTGGTGACGGTGGAGGTGGATCAGCGGCTGGGTCAGCTCGCCCACGTGGACGTCGTGGGGCTGCCCGAGGCCGCCGTGAAGGAGGCGAAGGTCCGCGTGAGGGCCGCGCTGCGGAACTGCGGCTACGAGCTCCCCCCCACCCAGATCGCCATCAACCTCGCGCCCGCAAACTTGAGGAAGTCCGGCGCCGCCTACGACCTCCCCATCGCCGTCGGGATCATCGCGAGCACGGCCCAGATCCAGGACGAGGAGCTCTCGGGCACGCTGATCCTCGGAGAGCTGTCCCTCGACGGTCGGGTCGAGCCCGTCCCCGGGGTCCTGCCCATCGCCCTGGCGGCCAGGGAGCAGGGGATCGGCACGCTGATCGTACCCGCGGCCAACGTGGCGGAGGCCGCCGCGGTCCATGGGCTGACCGTCTACGGGGCGCGGGGGCTCGGGGAGGTGCTGGACCACCTGCGAGGCACGGCGCTCCTGGACCGGGCCCTCGGGTCGGGTGGTACCCCGATACGTGCCTTGGACGCGCCGGACCTCGCCGAGGTCGCGGGCCAGCTCCACGCCAGGCGGGCCCTCGAGGTGGCCGCGGCCGGACAGCACGCGCTCCTGATGGTCGGCTCACCCGGCGCGGGGAAGACAATGCTGGCGCGGCGCCTACCCGGGATCCTGCCGGAGATGACCGCCGACGAGCAGCTCGAGACCTCCAAGATCTACAGCGTCGCCGGGCTGCTGCGTCGAGGTGGCGGGCTCCTGACGGTGCGCCCGTTTCGCGCGCCCCACTCTACGTGCAGCCACGCGGCGCTGGTCGGCGGCGGCTCGCCCCCGCGCCCCGGTGAGGCGTCCCTGGCCCACAACGGGGTGCTGTTCCTCGACGAGATCCTCGAGTTCCAGTCGCACACGCTGGAGACCCTCCGCCAGCCCCTGGAGGACGGGTACGTGGTCATCGCGAGGGCGCGCCACTCGATCACCTACCCGTGTCGCCTGATGCTCGTCGCGTCGTGCAACCCGTGTCCGTGCGGGCACGCACGAAGCCACGTCGTCGAGTGCCGGTGCTCGGACGAGCTGGTGAGGCGCTACCGGGCGCGGCTGTCCGGTCCGCTCATGGACCGCATCGACATGCACGTGGACTTGCCTCCCGTCGGGTACGAGCAGCTCCGGCGGCCCACACGGGGAGAGAGCAGCGCCGCCGTGCGGGAGCGCGTGCGCGTGGCCTGGGAGCGGCAGCTCCGCAGATCCGAGGGGCGCGGCGTGCCCAACAGCCGCCTCGACGGGGACGCCCTGCGCCGTGCCTGCCACATGCACCACGACAGCGAGGGGCTCCTCCAGAACGCGGTGGACCGCCAGGGCATGAGCGCGCGGGGCCTGACCAGGGTCCTGAGGGTGGCGAGGACCATCGCCGACCTGGACGGGCACGACGTCATCCAGCCGCTGCACGTGTGCGAGGCGCTCGCCTTCCGGCTCGGGGAGCCTTCCGCGGAGGGTGTAGGGGCCGGTGGCGCGCGGGTCCCGCTCCGCGTCGTCGCTGGAGGCGGGTAGGGGGTACGGAGGGGGGCACCAGATACGGGCTGCGTCCCAGGCGGGGAGGGTCCCCGTCCCACCGCGGCCCGATGCGAGGAGAGCACGGAGATGGGTACCAAGGAGACCATGGGGAAGGCCCTCGAGGCCATCGAGAAGGCATTCGGTAAAGGAGCGATCATGAAGCTGACGGACGAGGCGGCGGTGAAGGTGGCGACGTTCCCGAGCGGGTCCCTGGCGCTCGACCTGGCGCTCGGCATCGGCGGGTACCCGCGGGGGCGCATGGTGGAGATCTTCGGGCCCGAGGCGTCGGGAAAGACGACGCTCACGCTGATGGCCATCGCGGAGCTCCAGCGTCTGGGGGGGACGGCGGCCTTCATCGACGCCGAGCACGCCCTGGACCCGGGCTACGCCGAGGCGCTGGGGGTGGACCTGGAGAGGCTCCTGGTCGCACAGCCGGACAGCGGGGAGCAGGCGCTGGAGATCGCCGAGATCCTGGTCAGGGAGGGCTCCATCGACCTGGTGGTCATCGACTCGGTGGCGGCGCTGGTCCCGAAGGCGGAGATCGAGGGCGACATGGGCGACCACCACGTGGGCCTGCAGGCGCGGCTCATGAGCCAGGCGCTGCGGAAGCTGACGGCCATCACCTTCAAGCACGACACGACCATCGTCTTCATCAACCAGATCCGCAACAAGATCGGCGTGGCCTTCGGGAACCCCGAGACCACCACCGGCGGCAACGCGCTGAAGTTCTACAGCTCGGTGCGCCTCGACGTGCGGCGCATCGGCGCCATCAAGGAGGGCACCGTGGCCGTGGGCAACCGCACCCGGGTCAAGGTCGTGAAGAACAAGATGGCGCCGCCCTTCCGCGAGGCCGAGTTCGACATGGTGTTCGGAGTCGGGATCAACCGGGAGGGAGAGATCCTCGACCAGGCGGCGGACCTGAACATCGTCGACAAGAGCGGCTCCTGGTACAGCGTGGACGGGGAGCGCCTCGGCCAGGGCCGCGACAAGGCCTGTGAGGCGCTGCGTCTGGCGCCGGCCCTGCTGCGGCGACTGGAGAACGGCGTCCGCGAGCACCACGGCCTCCCGCCGTTGCCGCTGGTCGAGAGCCCGGTCGGCGAGGTGCTCGCACCGGCGAAGATCCGCAAGGGGCGGCCCCGGCCGGAGGGTGTCGACCCGCAGGTGGAGCTCGCCGACGCGGCGTGAGCGGTGCCATCGCCCAGCCCGCCGGGCGCTCTCGGGCGCTCGGCGGGCCAGACGCCCGCGGCTCTGCAGCACCTCCCACGTCCCGCGCGGAGTGGGCCAGAGGTGCGATCCTTGGCGCACGGGGCTGGGACCTGCTGCTCAGGAGGGCGGCCAGAGAGTGAGGGCCAGGTGTGCCCCCAGGGCGAAGGTCACCAGGGACGCCAGCGTGCTTGCAACGATGGCCTTGGCGATGGCCTGCTCGCCGAGGCCGTGTTCGTGGGCGATGGAGAAGGTCGTGATCGCCACGGGGGCCGCGGCGAGCACCAGCAACACCCGGGCCTCCGCGGGTTGGAGCCCGGCGACGCGGGTGAGGAGCAGGGCTGTCGCCAGAGCCGCCGCGGGCAGCACCGCGAGCTTGCAGGCGAGGATTGCAGCAGCGGCGGTGTCCAGGCGTCGGACGTCGGCACGGCGCACCCACAGGTAGAGGCCCAAGAGGAAGAGCGCCACCGGGCTTGCGGACCGTGAGATTGCGTCCAGGGGGAGCCACACCGCCTCCAGGGCTGGGGGGGGCAGCCCGCGCGCCGCCAGCCCCACCAGGGGCGCCCAGACGAGGGGTTGAGCGGCCACGCGGCGGGCGGTCGCCGACCACGGGAGGGCTTCGTCCCCGCCCCACCGCACCAGGAGGGCAGGTCCGACCAGCAGGGCGAGGCCCATGTGGATGGAGGCACCGACGGAGGCTGCCGGCAGGTGGTGTGAGCCAAGCGTGCCCTCGACGACCGGGAGGCCCAGGTAGACGACGTTGCCGAACAGCCCCCCCAGCGCCAGGGCGCCGCGGGCCGGGCGGTCCCGCAGGAGGCGCCCGAGACCGGCAGCGCAGGCGATGCCTGCTGCGAAGATCGCGCCGTGGGCCAGCACGAAGGCGGCGCTCGGGAGGGAGCCCGGGGCTCGGGCCACGGCGCCGAACATGAGCGCCGGGAAGGCGAAGGTGAGCACGTACCGGTTGAGCGCCGTGATCGCACCCGTCGCGTCGGGAAAGGCGCCCAGGCGCCCCGCGACGGCGCCGAGCACCAGGGGAGCGAGCATCGGTAACAGGCGATCCCACGGCCCCATCGTCAACCGCCCGGTGGCTGCGAGTCACGGGGCGGCATCGGCTCCGCCTCCCGAGAGCAGCGGTCCGGCTGGCGCCTCCGGGCGCCGAGTCTAGCACAGGGACGGGGCTCCGATGGTGATGTCGAGATGGGCCGATGCGGGCGCGAGCCGTGGGTGCGTTGGACACGCTTGAGCGGCCCGCCACGGCCTCCGGGGATGGCGTCAGGGGCGTCGGACCGCACCGCTCCGTGCGCCGACTGGACGCGCGTGCCGCGCCGGGATACGGTGGCCTCATGCCGGATCGACCGCGCCACTTCTCGCTCCTGCGGACCTTCGTGCTGGCGGACTTCCTCACCCTCGGCAACGCCGCCGCGGGCACGGGCGCCATCCTGAGCTGCCTGGCCTACGTGGCGAGCGGGGACGTGAGTCACGCCTGGACGGCCATCGCGCTCCTGCCCGTCGCCTTCGTGCTCGACGTGCTCGATGGGACCGTCGCTCGGTGGCGCCATCGCCAGTCGCCTCTGGGGGCGGATCTGGACTCTCTGTCCGACATCGTCTCCTTTGGCGTAGCGCCGGCGGTCCTCGGCTTCGCGCTCGGGCTGCGCGGTGGTTGGGATGCGGTGGTCCTGGTGATCTTCGTTGCGTGCGGCATCGCGCGCCTGGCCCGCTTCAACGTGACGGCGGCCGCGCTGTCCGACGAGCGGGGCAAGGTGCGCTACTTCGAGGGGACCCCCATTCCGGCGAGCCTCCTCCTCGTCCTCCTGCTCGCCGTGGCTCTGTGGAGGGGGGCCGTCCACGACGCCGTGTGGCTGGGCGCCGTGGCGCTGGGGCCCTGGACGCTCCACCCCCTCGCGCTGCTCTATGCCGCCAGCGGCGCCGCCATGGTCAGCGCGACGCTGCGCATCCCGAAGCCCTGATCATCCGACCGGCGGCAGCGTACACAGGTCGTCGGGGTCCGTCGGGCACGGGTCCGCCGCGTCGGGCACACCGTCCTCATCGGCGTCGGCGCACCAGGGGTCGAGGTTGCACGGATCCGCGTCGGACTGCCCGTCTTTGGCGCCGGCGTAGGTCGTGCTTGCGGTGGCGATCAGCAGGGCGGCGGTGAGAAACCAGAGTCTCGTCTTCATGCGGCGCGTCCTCCTGCGCAAGGTCCGCGGACCCCATCGGCAGGCCCCGTCGCCAGCTTGAGTGGAAATCGTCACACGACACACGAGAAGTCCCCTGACGTCCCGGAGCGCCCCTTCTCCGAACCGCAGCCCTACTCCGGCTCGCCCGGCCCTTGGAGGATGGTCCCGAGCTTGACGGAGAGCTTCTCCAGCAGCGCCTTGCGCGCCTTGAGGCCGTCCCGGTACTCGTGGACCATTGCGTGATGGATCTCGGCGCCCAGCTCCCCGGCGCGCACGTCCACCAAACCCTTCAGCTCCTCGATCTCCGCTCGCGTGAAGTCGCTCTTCATGGTGACCTCCTGCTTCCAAGCTATCCCGCGCGCTGGGCTTCGCAAACGGCGAGAGCCCGCCAGTCACCCGGGATTGACGAGCGACTCTCCTGGGACCCACCGGGCGCCGCGGTAGCCCTCGAAGGGCCGGAAGGCGTCCTTGTAGCGCATCTTGCGGCATCCCCGGATCCAGTAGCCGAGGTAGACCCAGGGCAGGCCCCGTCGCCTCGCCTCCGCGAGCTGCCAGAGCACCGCCTGGGTGCCCAGCGAACGCGCCTGCTCGTCCGGGTCGAAGAAGGTGTAGACCGCGGAGAGGCCGCTGGTCAGCTCGTCGACCACTGCCACGCAGAGCAGGCGGTCCTTGTCGCGGAGCTCGACGAACAGGGTCTCTACGTAGGGGCTGATCAGGAAGTCCGAGTAGCGCGTCTGATCTCCACTGTCCATGCTGCCGCCGGCGTGGCGTCCCTGCATGTACTTCTTGTAGAGGGAGAAGTGCTCCTCACGGAACTCGGCGGGCAACACGCGTGCGGTGAGATCCTGGTTGCGGCGCCAGATGCGGCGCTGCGTCTTCGACGGCTCGAAGCGCCCCGCGTCGACGCGCACGGAGACGCACTCGGTGCACCCCTTGCACTGCGGGCGGTAGACGTTGCGCCCGCTCCGCCGGAAGCCGTGCTCGGCGAGCATGCTGTACATGCGAGTCCCGACGGCCACGTCCGGGTCTGCGAAGAGCGTGGTCGCCGTCCGATCAGGCAGGTAGCTGCACTCGTGCGGAGCGGTGATGTAGAAGTCGAGCCCCGTGCGATCCGACATGGTCCTCCCGTCGGTCTGGACGCTGCCAGTATCGCACCCCCACCCTCGAGTCTCAACCGCAGGCCGTGTCGCCGCGTGTGGCTGGCGTCATTGGCTCAGCACGGTGGGGCGATCGAGCGATCTGCACCAGCGGAGCGTCAGCCCGCCTCCTTCGTCGCTGCGAGAATGTCCAGGATCGCCTTCTTGCCGTCCGCGAAGAACATGAGGGTGTTGTCCATGGCGAAGAGAGGGTTCGGGATGCCCGCGAAGCCGGGGCTCAGGCTGCGTTTGACGACGACCACCGTGCGCGCCTTGTCCACGTCGATGATCGGCATCCCCGCGATGGGGCTCTTGGGGTCCGTGCGGGCAACGGGGTTCACCACGTCGTTGGCCCCCAGCACGATGGCGACGTCCACCTCCGACATGGTGGGGTTGATCTCGTCCATCTCGAGGAGCTTCGAGTAGTCGATGTCCGCCTCCGCCAGCAGCACGTTCATATGGCCCGGCATGCGGCCTGCTACCGGGTGAATCGCGAACTCCACCGTGGTCCCCCGGGACTCCAGCAGCGTCGCCAGATCGCGCACCGCGTGCTGCGCCTGGGCGACCGCCATGCCGTAGCCCGGGACGACCACCACGCGCTGTGCACCGTCGAAGAGCATGGCGATCTCGTCCGGGCTGGTCGCCTTGATCTTCCCTGCGTACACGTCGTCCGCCTTCGGCGTGGCCGACGTCGGGCCCATCACGCCGAAGAGCACGTTGGTCAGCGAGCGGTTCATCGCCTTGCACATGATCTGCGTCAGGATGATGCCCGAGGCGCCCACCAGGGAGCCGGCGATGATCAGGACGTTGTTGTTGGGCTCGAAGGCGAAGCCGGACAGCGCCGCCGCGATGCCCGAGTAGCTGTTGAGCAGCGCGACCACCACCGGCATGTCCGCGCCGCCGATGGACATGACCAGCGTGATGCCCAGCACCGAGCCGACCGCCACGATGCCCCAGTAGGCGATCTCCAGGGTCGGATCGGACACGAGCAGCACGCCCAGCACTACGGCCCCTGCCGCCAGCGTCGCGTTGATGGCCTGCTGCCCGGGGAACTGCTTGAGCTTCCAGGTCCACTTGTACTCGCGGAGCTTGGCGAAGGCCATGAGGCTCCCGAAGAAGGTCACGGCCCCGACGAGGCCCGTCAGGGAGACGGCGACGAGCGACGACGTGGAGAGCGCGGCGCCCTGGCCGTGGGACGCGAGGTAGTTGGCCTCCAGGAGCGAGCCGGCGGCGACGAAGATGGAGGCGATGCCGCCGAAGCCGTTGAGCAGGGCGACCATCTCCGGCATGGAGGTCATCGGCACCCGGACGGCCAGGATCCACCCCACGCTGCCGCCGAGCACGACGCCCGCAACGATATAGGTGAAGCCGATGATCTTGGCATCGACCAGCGTCGCGACGACCGCGATCAGCATGCCGAGGGCGCCCTTGAGGTTCGCCCGGACCGCCGTGCGTGGATGCGCGAGCCCCTTGAGGCCAAGGATGAAGAGGACCGCTGCGACCAGGTAGGCGATGTTGATCAACGCCGTCTTGAGGTCGCCGGTCGAGGAGACGGTCTGTGCCGCGGCCGCGACGTCCGGGACCTGCTGAGTGAAGTCTGGGCTCATGCCTTGTCCTTCCTCTTGAACATGCCGAGCATGCGGTGGGTGACCATGAAGCCGCCGACCACGTTGATGGTCGCGAACGCCACTGCGAGCACACCGAGGACCGTGGTCAGCGTCGTGTGCTGCGCCCCTGCGGCGAGCAGCGCTCCCACCAGGGTGATGCCCGAGATGGCGTTGGAGCCCGACATGAGCGGCGTGTGCAGCGTCGGCGGCACCTTGGTGATGATCTCCCAGCCCACGAAGATCGCGAGCGCAAAGACCGTGATCCCGGCGATCAGGTTGTCGAGATGGGTGATGTCCATGTCAGCCCTTTCCTCCGCCAGGCAGCTCCGGCAGCCCCAGGAGCTGCCTCACCCGGCCGTTCGTGACCTCGCCTTCGCGCGCGGTCATGGTCTCGCGCACGACCTCGTCGCCCATGTTCAGGACGAGCTTGCCCTCCTTGTCCAGCAGGGAGAGCAGGAAGGTCGTGATGTTCTTCGCGTACATCTGGCTCGCGTGGTAGGGCACGGTCGCCGGCAGGTTGAGGGGCCCGAGGATGGTCACGCCGCGCTCGACCACGGTCTCGCCAGGCTTCGTCAGCTCGCAGTTGCCGCCGCGCTCCGCCGCCAGGTCCACGACCACGCTCCCCGGCTGCATGCCCTCGACCATCTGCGCGGTCACCAGGATGGGCGCCTTGCGCCCCGGGATGGCCGCCGTCGTGATCACGACGTCGGTCGCCGCGACGACCCGGAGCATCATCTCGCGCTGCTTCGCATAGAACGCCTCGTCCTGCGCCTTTGCGTAGCCGCCCTTGTCCTCCGCCCCCCCCGTATCGAGCTCCAGCTCGACGAAGCGGCCTCCCAGGCTCTGGACCTGCTCCTTCACCGCGGGGCGGACGTCATAGGCCTCGACCACGGCGCCGAGGCGCTTCGCCGTCGCGATTGCCGAGAGACCCGCTACGCCGGCTCCGACGACGAAGACCTTGGCCGGCTTGATGGTGCCGGCCGCTGTCATCATCATCGGGAACATGCGAGGCAGCGCCGCGGCCCCGAGCAGGACTGCCTTGTAGCCGGCGATGGTCGCCATGGACGACAGCACGTCCATGCTCTGGGCGCGGGTGATGCGCGGGATCAGCTCCATGGCGAAGGCGGTGACGCCCGTCGCTGCCAGCGCCTGCACGGCCGCCGCCTCGCCGAGGGGGTCGCTCATGCCGACGACGACCTGACCCCGCCTCAGCAGCGGGAGGTCCGTGCGCCCGGCCTCGGGGTTCGAGCCGTGGGAGCGCACCTGCAGCACCACGTCCGCCCGCTGGAAGAGCTCGCCGCGCGGCACGAGCTTCGCGCCCTTGTCGATGAAGGCGTGGTCCGGGTAGCCCGAGGCGTCGCCCGCGCCCGGCTCCACGAGCACCTCGACGCCCTTCTTCTGGAGGAGCCCCAGCGCGGCGGGGATCACCGCCACGCGGGTCTCGCCCGGGCACGTCTCTCTCGGGATGCCAACGATCATGAACCGCCTCCTCTGGCCGGACTCGCGCTCCGGCCTTACCCACGACGGGAGCGCTGTCGCACTCGCTTTTCAAGGACTGCGGGCCGTTCCTAACACAGACGGGTGGGTCTTGTCACCGGGCAGGGGGGTCGTCAGGCGCAGGAGGGCGCGGATCGGGGGGGTAGTGCGTTCTTCGGGGGCGCGCTACAGGACCTCGTCTGCGTCGCCCTGGGCCGGAGCGGGCGACGTCTCCACGGGGGCGCGGGGAGCGGGCGGGACGGGCGCCTGCTCCACAGGCGTCGGGATGGGCGGCCGCGCGCCGCCCCAGAGCAGGCACTCCGCTCGCTTCTTGCCGTAGCGCTCGTTGAAGGGCACGTAGAGCAGGCACGAGTCGCCCTCGCAGGCCTCGGTGCACCGCGGGTAGGTCTTGTCGTGGAAGATCTTGCGAGACAGGCCCGTGATCGTGTCCGTGACGCGGTTGTATGGCTTGTCCGAGTTGGGCTCGTCCGCCGAGTGTACGCTCGTGAGGATCGTCGCCGGGACTCCCTTGGCCCACATGCCCGCACCGGCCTTCTGCGCCGCGTGCTGCGCCTCGATGAGCTCCTGGTCCGCGTCCCCCTCGTCCACGAAGAACACGTGCGCAAGGCCCGCCTCGATGAGGGCCTTGGCCGCGCCCGGGCAGCGGATCAGCGCCCGCCCGTAGTGGTCCTTGATGGGCTCGCCGTCCTTCTTGACCGTCTCGCACTCCCAGTCGCGGCTGCGCACCAGGTTCGTGGCCTTCTTCGCCAACCCCGCCAGCTCCTCCCGGGTCCAGGTGCCCCAGCGGTGGACGGGTCCGTAGCTCTCCAGGGTGTTGAACTGGGCGATGCGGGACTTGAGCCCCTTCTCGGGCCCCTGCGTGATGCGGAACGAGTCCCCGTCGCTCCAGAAGGCCTCGTGCTCGACGCCGTCCAGCGTGATGCGGGTCTTGGCCTGGATCAGGGCGGGGAGCGCCACGCCGGCCAGGGCGATGAGCAGGGGGACGAGCCGCGCGGTCATGGTTCACCTCCAAGAGTGGCTCCAGTCCCATCTGGAGCCGCGCCTCCCGACCTGGCGCCGGCACAGGCTAGCGGACGCGGTGCGAGGCGGTCAACCGGCTGCCGCCCCGACCAACCTGTGGTACAAGGGCGCGTTGGAGGTGCGCTGCATGCTGCACGTGCTCATGGTGGCGTCGGAGATGGAGCCCTACGCCAAGACGGGGGGCCTCGCGGACGTCTGCGGGGCCCTGCCGGCGGCGCTGTCGGAGCTCGGGGTGCGGGTGACCTGCGTCCTGCCCCGCTACGGGAGCATCGATGTGGCCGCCCACGGGTTCCGGCGCCTCGACCAGCGCCTGGACGTCCGCCTCGGGGACGTGACCCACCACGCGGGCGTCTGGAGCGCCGACCGCAGCGACGGTGTGACCGTGCTCCTGCTCGACGCGCCCGCCCTGTACGACCGGCGGGGCCTCTACCAGGTGGGCGGGGTCGATCACGGCGACAATGACCTGCGGTTCGCCATGCTCTCACGGGGCGCCCTCGCCGCGGCGCGACGCCTGCGGCTCCACCCGGACGTCGTCCACGCCCACGACTGGCAGGCCGCGCTGACTGCCTGGGTCCTGCGCCAAGAGTTTGGCGGCTTCATCCCGTCGGTGCTGACGGTCCACAACCTGGGCTACCAGGGGCGCTTCCCGTGGGGCTCGCTCCACGCCCTCGGGATCCCCGAGCATCACTTCACCACCGACGGCGTGGAGTTCCACGGCATGGTGAACCTGCTCAAGGCGGGGCTCGTCTCCGCGGACCGCATCACCACGGTCAGCGAGACCTACGCCCGGGAGATCCTGGGGCGCGAGCAGGGCTTTGGTCTCGACGGCGTGCTGCGCGCCCGGGCAGGGGTGCTCTCCGGCATCGTCAATGGCGCCGACTACGGGGTCTGGAGCCCGGACCGGGACCCGCTGATCCCGCGCCGCTACTCGGCGTCCCGGCCAGCGGGCAAGGCCGCCTGCCGCGCGGCCCTCTGCGCCGAGCTGGGCCTCGATCCGAGCGGGCCGCCCATCGCCGGCGTGGTCAGCCGCCTCGCCACCCAGAAGGGCATCGACCTCATCGCGGGGGAGGCCCCAGGGTGGCTTGATCGAGGGCTCGTCCAGCTCGCAGTGCTCGGCACAGGTGAGCCGCACCTCGAGGACGCCATGCGCCACCTCGGCAGCGCGTGGCCCGGGCGGGCGTCGGTCTTCTTGCGCTACGACGACGGCCTCGCCCACCGCATCGAGGCGGGCGCCGACCTGTTCCTCATGCCGAGCCGCTACGAGCCCTGCGGCCTCAGCCAGCTCTACAGCCTCCGCTACGGGACCGTACCCGTCGTGCGCGCAGTAGGAGGCCTCGAGGACACGGTGCGCGACGTCCGGGAGGATCCGGCGGCTGGGACCGGCTACAAGGTCCGCGAGCACACGGGGCATGCCCTGACCGCGGCGGTGGAGCACGCGGCCACCACCTGGCGCGACTCCGCGGCCTGGAGGCGCCTCGTCCGGCGGGCCATGGAGGAGGACTTCTCCTGGACCCGCTCGGCGCGACGCTACGCGGATCTGTACGAGCAGGTCATCGCAGATAGCTGAGGAACAGGGTCGCGAGCCCGAGGAAGCTCAAGAAGCCGAACGTGTCCGTGAACGCGGTGAGCATGATGCCGCCCCCGAGGGCCGGATCCTTCTTCATCGCCTTCAGGAAGAGCGGGATGGCCGCCCCCATGAGGGCCGCGATGGTCATGTTGCACACCATGGCCAGCACCAGCACCAGGCCGAGCACGGCGCTGCCCTTCCACGCCAGGGCGATGAGGGCGGTGATCGTGCCCATGACGAGGCCGATGGTCAGGCCGACGCCCAGCTCCTTCAGCACCGCCCGCAGGCCCGAGCTGAACTGGAGCTCTCCGAGCGCGATGCCGCGCGTGACCACGGTGAGCGTCTGCACGCCGGTGTTGCCGCCCATGCCCGCCACGATGGGCATGAAGGTGGCGAGAACCACCGCCTCGCCGATGGTGTGCTCGAACAGGCCGACCACCGACGCTGCGATGAACGCCGTGCACAGGTTCAGCACGTTCCACGGGAGGCGGCGGCGCAGGGACTGGCGGGCCGTGGAGAACACGCGGTCCTCGCCGTCCAGACCCGCCATGCGGTACATGTCCTCCGTGGCCTCCTCGTTGATCACGTCGATGATGTCGTCGATGGTGATGAGCCCGACCATGCGGTGCTGCTCGTCGACGACGGGCAAGGACAGGAGCCCATACCGGCTCACCAAGGTCGCGGCCTCCTCCTGGTCGGCCAGGCCCTGCACGCAGGCCGGGTCCTTGATCATGATCTCCGAGGCCAGGGTGTCCGGCTCCGCCGTGATCAGGCGGTGCAGGGGCAGGATCCCCACGAGGTGCTGCCCCTCGTCGACGACGTGGACGTAGGTGACCTGATCCGACTGCTCCCCCTGCGCCCGGATCGCCGCGATGGCCTCTGATGCCCGCGCCGTCGCCGGCAGGGCCAGGAAGCGGGTCGTCATGACGCTGCCGGCGCTGCCCTCTGGATAGGTGAGGATGCGCTCGATCTCGGCTCGCTCCCGCTCGGGCACGAGCGCGATGAGCGCCGGGGTGCGGGCCTCGGGGAGGCGGTGGATGAACAGCACCGCGTCGTCCGGCGCCAGGCGCGTCAGGAGCGTGGCCACCGTCTGGTCGTCGAGGATCTCGAGGACCACCCGCAAGTACTCGTCCGGCAGCTCCACCAGGATGGCCGCCGCCCGCCGCGCCTTGAGCAGGATGCCGACCAGCTTGCGCGTCTCGCCCGGTGACAGGTGGGCGAACAGCTCTGCCGTGTCGGCGGCCCGAAGGCGGTCCAGCGCCCGCGCGACCCGCTGCGGAGCGTTCGCGTGGAGCAGCTTGCGGATGAGATCCACCTGGATCGACTTCATGTCTGGCGCCTGTACCACAGGCGCCCGGGCAGTGTCGATCTTGCGCCCGGACGACGTCCCGGTTACAGATCAGCAGGCTCAGTGACGGTAGGAGGCCCGCCGTGTCCGAGAAGCCGACCATCCGCGTCGTTACGGCCCTCATCGAGAAGGATGGCGCCGCCTTGCTCACCCAGCGCCAACCCCACGCCGTCTTCGGGCTGCGGTGGGAGTTCCCCGGTGGCCGCGCCGAGGCCGGAGAGCGCGACGAGGACGCCCTGGTGCGCGAGTTTGCGGAGCGGCTCGGGGCCATCGTGGAGGTGGGCGAGCTCTTCAGCGCCACCGACCGGGACTACGAGCAGTTCTCCATCGAGCTCCGGGTCTACCGGTGCCACTTGAGGGACCCCATACTGGTGCCGTTGCGCGTGCACGCCTACCGGTTCGTCCCCTTCGCTGAGCTCGCCAACTACCCCGTCCCGCCCGCCGACGAGGAGAGCGTCGCGCGTCTGCTCGCCCCGGCGAACTCGCTTTGATCCGACCAGCGACCTGAGACACCATACGCGGGTGCCTGGCGAGGAGGTCGGTATGAGCGTGATGCGGTGGTTGCTCGTCGTTGTCGGGAGCGCCCTCGTGGCGGGGAGCGCCCAGGCCTCCTGGCGCCAGTGGAGGCAGGGCCCCACCAAAGAGGCGCTGGCTCCCCAGCCGCTCCCCATCACCAAGCCCGGCCTCCGGTGGCGCTTCTCGACCGGCGGCGCTCCGTCGCAGGTGGTCGTCAGCGAACTGGACGGGGACGGGCTCGCCGACCTCCTCTCCATCGAGGGGGGGCGCGTCCTGGCGCGCACCGCATCCGGCGCCCTGCTCTGGGACACCCCGCCCCTCCAGGCCGTGCAGCTCGTCCGCGTCGAGGATCTGGGTGGCGGTGTGGTGGTGCTGGTCCGCACGAAGCGCACCGCAGCGATCCTGGACGCCCCCACCGGCGCGCTCTTGTGGCAGAGCCCCCCGTCTCTGGCCGTCGACCTTTGGGCGGTGCAGGTGGCGGACGTGCAGGGGGATGGCACACCGGAGGTCGCCATCGTGGACAACTCCATCAACGTCGGCACCGACGCGACGGTGACGGTGTTCGCCTTCCCGGATGGGCCCGCCTCCGGGGTCCCGCTGGCCCACACCGGGAAGGACTGCGAGGGCGAGCCCGGGCGCATCTTCGCGCTGGCCGACGTGGACGGTGACGGCAAGAAGGACGTCGTCCACTCCGGCCGCACGCGCCTCTGCGTGTGGAGCGCAACCGAGGACGAGGCACTGCTCGGGCAGTCCGACGTGGTCCCCGACCCCATGTCTGTCGGCGAGGTGCTCGCCGCGGACGTGGACGGCGACGGCAAGGACGAGATCTTCGTGTTCACGGATTGGGCGCTGGTCGACAAGCCCTCGCGGCGCGTCTACGCCTTCGCGTGGGACGGTGAGGGGCTGCGCCTCTCGTGGAGCCGCTCCGCCGCGGTGCCCAAGGACGATCGACACACCTGGCCGGCGCGCCCGCTCGTCGACGTGGACGGCGACGAGCGCCCCGAGGTGCTGACGTCCTTCTGGGAGGGCGGTGCGTGGAGCGCCCTCGCGCTGGACGCGCTGACGGGCGAGCCCAAGGGAGCGCTCCCCGGGCGGCTCCTGCTGGATGCGACGGACGTGGACGGCGACGGGGCCATCGAGCTCCTGGCCGTCCCAACCACGGCGCTCAAGCCGCCCGCCTACGCGGACAAGGTCTTGAGTCGTCTCACCGCAGCGGGCGGCGCTCTCACGTCGACCGACGTCCTCCAGCTCCCCGGCTCCGTCGTCAGGCTGGGCCCCTTCCCGGCGCCGTTCAGCGTCGGCGGGGACCTCGTGGCCGCCCGCGACGTGGACGGCGACAGCATCTCGGACGTGCTCGAGCTCCGGTCGTTGGGCGCGGTGCTGGCGAGCGCCACCCTCGGAGGTCCCGTGAATGGCATCCAGGTGTTCGCCTCGGACGGCGCGGCCAGCGTAGCCGTGCTGTACGCTTCGGGCGAGGCCGCGGTGCTCACCAGCACGCCGGGAGGTGCGCTGGCGCTGACCAACGACGCCGACGGGGACTCCCACGGCGACCTGACCTACGGCGGGTTCCAGGCGCGGCGGGTGGTCGGGGCCGACGACGCCGGGGCTCCGACCCTGCTCGTTCCGGCGTCCGGCGGTCGCCTGGCCCTGCTCGACGCGTCCCTCGGCACCCCGGTGGCAGAGCCGCCGACCCTGCTCGACATCCAGGCGAACGTGACGCAGGTCCCCTTCCTGGTCCGCCTCGGGCCCCTCGGGCTCGGTGTGGGTGTACTGTCGCGCTCGGCGAGCGGCGCAGCGAGCCTCGTCGTGCGCTCCGTGGGCGGGGCAAGCGTCTCCGTGACGGAGCTGGGCGGGGAGGGCGGGACGCTCGCCTTCAATCTGGATCCTCTCATCGACGACATGGACGGCGACGGCATCGACGAGGTCTACTTCCTGGCGAGCGACAGCGGCGCCAGCGTCGTGACCCACCGCCTCATCGCCGTCTCGGCACTCGGCGGCCTGCGGTGGGCGCCCGTGATCATCGAGACTCCCGGCGCCAACGTGGGAGGGATGGCCGCGCTGACGGTCGGGCCCTATGCTCCCGCGGTGCTCGTGACCGCGGATACGCGCCGCCTGGCCATCGGGGCGTTGACGGGGGAGCTGCTCCACGAGGGCAAGGCGGGCGTCAGCCACTACTACGGGCAGCCGGTGCAGACGGACCTGGACGGCGACGGGGAGGACGAGGTCGTCATCCTCGGGACGCACCTGGGCTCCCTGGCCCTGGAGCCGGACCTCTCCTTCCGCTGGGCGGCAACCCCGGGGAGCGCGACCCGGGGCTCCGGGGGCGTGGTGAGCGTGGCCGGGGGGCGCATCCTGGCCCAGGCGCGCACACAGGACATGGCGCTCTTCTTCTACGACGGGTCGGACGGCAGTGAGCTTGGCGTGGTGGCCCTCATGGGAGGGGTGGCCGTGGACCCCGCGACGCTGGAGCCTGGCACACCGACGCCCGCCATCACGGACGTCGTGCCCGTGGCGGCGCTCGGAGACGGCGTGCCCGGCTTCCTCGTGGCGGCGGACGACGGGGTGCTCTACGCCATCGACGCCGCCACGCGCGAGATCCTGTGGTCGCACACGCTGGGCGGGTCCCTGGGGACCCCGGCGCTCATCGACGTCGACGGGGATGGGGACGCCGAGATCGCCGTGCCCGTGGGCACGGGCCACCTGGTCATCGTCGATGAGTCGCTGGTGGACGCGACGGCGTGGGTGCGGGAGAACGACGGCGCCGGCCCCGCCCTGACCGACGCGGCGGACCTCGACGAGCAGGAGGCCGGCGACCGGATCCACGTCAACTGGGCTCCTGTGACGGACGCGTCCAGCTTCATCGTGCGGGTCTTCAGCCAGAACGGGACCATGCTCTCCGAGAGGACGGTGCAGGCCCCCGCCACCTCGACCACCTCCGATGGGCTGCTGCTGGTCGTGGGGCAGACCTACACGACGGGCGTCTCCGCGGTGAAGGTCAGCGTGGACACGGTGACCTCGTCTGACGAGGTGTCGAGCGACGGGGTGACGATTGCCGACCTGTCGCCCCCGTCCATTGCCGCGCTCGTGGCGACCCCTGGGGTGTTCAGCCCCGACGGGGACGGCTTTGCCGAGACCACGACCTTCTCCGCCACGGCGGTCGACGCGACCCGCCTCGCCTCCTGGGAGCTGGCGGTCCGCCACGACGGAGAGGTGGTGCGCCAGTGGATGGGCTTCGTGGGGAAGACCTCCCTGGAGCTCGACGTGCCGTGGGACGGTACGGATGCACAGGGCGCCGGTCTGGCGGCGGCCTCCTACGAGGTAGAGCTCCGCGTGCTCGACACCGTTGGCAAGGAGGCGCTCGCCGCGACCCAGGTGACGCTCTGCCGCCCGCCATTCAAGGAGGAGATGGACGCCTGCATCGGCATCCGCGGCCCCGACGCGGGTGCTGGCGCGGACGGGGGCGCAGACGCGGGCGGTCCTGGCGAGGACTCCGGTCCGGGCGTGGAGGACGGGGGCAGTGGCGACGTTCCGGGCGTCGAGACGACAGGCGGCGCGATCCCCGGCCTCGACGCGATCGGGGAGACCGCCGAGCCGGCCGTAGACGAGGGCGGCTGCTCTTGCGATCAGACCGGGCGCCCGTCCGCCGCCGACGCGGCCCCGTGGCTCCTGCTCCTGGCGCTGCTGGGGCTTCGCCGGCGCGCTTGATCCCGCGGCTGCGCCGAGGCAGGCTGGCGCCCGTCATCGCCCCCTGGACGCGGAGACCCCATGAAGTCCTCCCTGGTGCTCGCCCTCGCGCTGCTCTCTGCCACGGCCGACGCACGCCCCACCGCGGACCTGCGCGCGCGCCTGCGCTTCTCGGAGTCCCTTGGGGAGCGTCCCGCCGACCGGGTGATCGTCGCCCGCTTCGACGCGCCGCTGAGCGCCCCCGCCATCGCTGCGCTGGAGGCCGATGGCGTGCGGTTCCAGCGCGTGGAAGGCAGAATCCGAAATGTGGGCCCCTTCCATGGCGTTCGCGTGGGCTTCGACGCCATGAATCGCCTCGCTGCGCGCAAGGACGTGCGTGCGCTGTTGCCCGCCATGCCGCATATGACGGAGCCCCTGCCCGCCCCCCTGGGGGAGCACAACAAGGTCCACGGGATGACCACCGCCGACCGGGTGTGGCCCCTGCGCGCCCCTGACGGCTCGCGGCTGGCGGGGGGCGGGCGGCTCATCGCGGACATCGACTCGGGCATCGACCCGTTCCACCCCCAGTTCTTCCGGGCGGACGCGGGCCTCACCGTGTGGGTGGACGTCAACGCCAACGGGGTCCTCGATCCCGGCACGGACGGCATCGACGTGGACGGCGACGGGCAGATCGGCGCGGCGGAGGTCCTGCAGGTGCTGGACGTGGGGCTCGCCGACGTCTACTCGGGCGGCATCATCGGCAAGGACGGCGCGTACACGCCGGGGTGGGACTGGCTCTACCTGGACGACAACGGCAACGGGGTGCGCGATGCGGGCGCGAAGGCGGGCTTCACGGAGCAGTTCCCGGCGTACGGGGAGCCCCTGTTCACGGCGGACGACGTGGACGGCAGCGGCGCCGTGGAGGCCCCCGAGAAGCTCAAGCGCCTCGGGACCAGCAAGATCCGCGCGCTGATGACCGTGGGCAACGGAAAGGTCTATCGCCGCGGCAAGGACCTGGTGGCCGCGCCCGTGAAGGCCAACGCGTCCATGCACGGGACCGGCGTTGCCGGCATCCTCCTGGGCGGTGAGCTCGGCTCCCTGGTCCACGGGGTGGCGCCCGACGCGGAGCTCTTGATGATCGATCACTCCCAGAGCGGCGCGCAGGCGCTGGTCGGTGATCCTTGGGGAGACCTCGTGACCGCGGTGGCATGGGCGCGCGACGAGGGGGCGGAGATCATCGTCCACGAGTACGGGACCCAGTTTGGGGAGTTTGCCGACGGAGGGTCGGACTGGGAGCACATGCTGGACACCCTCTCGGCGGGCGGCGTGGTCCAGGCGACGGCGACGCACAACTTCGCCGGCTACGGCGGGCACGCTGTCGTGGACCTGGCGCCGGGGCAGACCGCCACGGTCCCGATCATCGCGATGGACGGCAGCAGCGTGGGCTTCCAGTCCACGCGCATGATCCTGACGGCGCGCTGGCAGGGGGCTGCCTCGGACGCGGTCGACGTGTCGATCTCCGTCCCGGGGACCGAGGCGGACGCGACCTTCCCCTTGCCCGGCGAGCACTGGAGCGGCTCGGGGTGGTATGTGGTCGGGGAGTCCGACGACTCCACGCGCGGCACCGCCCTGATGGTGGCCTACGTGGTGCATGCCGCGTCCCGCGCCGCTCTCGACCCGCTGCCGTCGGGCAACTACGCCGTTCACCTGACGAGCAAGGCGAGCGGGCCCGTCCAGGTCCACATCGCCATGGGCGACGACACGGGGTACGCCTACACGGTTCATTTCCAAAGCCACGTCTCCGACGCGGGGACCATCGCCTTCCCCTCGACGGCGGACTCGGCGATCAGCGTGGGCGCCTCCGTCGGCAACGAGCTGTCCTGGGGGGAGGTGGACGGGGGCCTCAAGACCTTCAGCGGCCGGGGGCCGCGCATCGACGGGGCGCGTGGCGTGGACGTGGTCGCCCCGGAGGACCACTACACCGCCTACCCGCTCCAGGGGCCCGGCGGGGTAGCGTACACCCGCTTCGGGGGCACGAGCGGGGCCCTCCCCCAGGTGGCGGGCGCCCTCGCCCTGCTCCTCCAGGCGGAGCCGGGGCTCAGCCCGGCGCAGGTCATGGCGCGGGTCCACGAGCGGTCCGGCGGAGACGCCATCACGGGGAGCACGCCCAACGACGAGTGGGGGTATGGCCGCCTCCTGACCCACCGGCTCGTGACGGGCGCCGATCCTCCGGCCAACCAGCCGCCGATCCTCCACGTGGAGCTGGGGCCGGCGTACCTGGGACAGGAGACGACGCTGGACGCCGGCGGGACCACCGATCCCGACGACGACGCGGCCGACCTCACGTGGCGGTGGGACGTGGGCTACGACGGCGCGTGGGACGACCACGACGGGCCCACCATCGGGGTCACCTTCGATGCGCTCGGGCCCCACGTGGTCAAGGTGGAGGTGGAGGACCCACAAGGCTGGACGGACTCCGCCGTGTTCCTCGTCGAGGTCTCCGAGGCGCCCGCGCGGGTGGACCCCGACGGCACTGAAGATGCGGGTGCAACGGACGTGAGCGCGGGGGAGGACGCGGGACCCGCTCCCGTGGAGGGTGGCGCGGACGTCTCGGCGCCCACGGGGGACTCAGGCGAAGCGAAGTCCGGAACGAGCTCGGGTGGGTGTGGCGCGAAGGGTGGGGCGGCGACGTGGGCAGCGCTGCTGCTCGTGGGCGGCGCGCTTGCCCGACGAAGGAGGGGCCGCGACCGACACTGAGGCGGTGCGTCGTCCCCGACCGGATCAGTCCAGCTTGCGGGTACGCTTCAGGTCCTCCATGACCTTCTGGTACTCGGTCTCCCAGGAGGACGTCCCCTCCTGGAGGTTCTTGATGCGGCGTCGGACCTCGTGGTCCAGCTCCGTGTCCACCTCCATGTGGCGACGAAGGACGGGGCGCATCTTGCGGCGCAGCTCGTGGTCCTCGGCATAGACCTCCTCGACGTGCACCGTATGGAGCAGCACCTCGATGATCTGGCTCGTGATGTAGTCCACCGCGTCGTCGTTGAGCCCGAAGCCCCGCTCGGCGGCGAGCTGTCCCTTGATCTTGCTGAGCTGGTTGTACGGGAGGTCGCGGCTGGCGATCAGGTCCCGGGCCTTGTCGGTGATGTCCCGATCGACGCGGATGTACTCCTTGAGGACGGAGCTGATGTCCAGCTCCACCTCGGGCGCCTCCTCGGGAAGGACCTCGATGTCCTCCTCCCGCGTGAGCGCCTCGAGGATGTCCTTCGCGATCTGCGGGATTCTTCCCTGGTATAGCTTCATCGACCGAAGACCTCCGTCCGAGTGACATGCGCGCAAGGGCAACCCCCCGGGGGGGCGCCGGAATCGCAAGCCGTATAGCACACAGGGGCGCGGATTCGCAACGAAAGTCACGCCCTCCGGGAGGTTTTGATGACTTTCCCCGTGGGCGACGATTTCTGCCCGCAATTGGCCTGAAGCTCCCTTCACGGGTCGCTGTTGACCGAATGGAGGGCCGGCGACGCAGTGAGTCACCCCATGCAGGCCTACAGCCCCGCGCAGAGGCAGAAGCGCCGGGATTCTGGGTTCAGCGGCCAGACTGCTCAGCCAGCGCACGCAGCTCCGCAGCCCGCTGGAGGAGTGCAGGAGCCGTGGCGACCTCCTCCACCGGGACGGGGAGCTTCCACGTCCAGTTGTGCGCTCCGAAGGTGCCCGGGGTGTTGATGCGGTCGGTCAGGCCGAACAGGTCCTGCCACGGGATCACGGCCAGGACGCTGGGCGCCTCGTAGATGGCGCAGAGCAGGGCGCCAGACACCTCGCTCCACGTCGGCGCATCCGGGAGGGGTGGCAGGATCGCGCGAAAGGCAGCACGCTCGGCTTCGGGCAACTCCTCCCACCAGCCGCGAGCGGTCTCCGTGTCGTGGGTACCGGTCGTGACCAGCGACAGGGCAGGGTACGTGGCGGGGTCGACAAAGACGCCGTCCTCCTCCACCTCCCAGCGGATGACCCGGTAGCCCGGGATCCCGAGGCGCGCGAGGGACTCGTGGACGAAGTCCGGTATGACGCCCAGGTCCTCCGCGACGACGCGCCCGGCGCCCCCGAGCGCCTCCATGACCCGCTCCCCGTGGGCGAGCTGCTCCTCTGGCTCCGACGGCTCGAAGCCCGGTGGGCTCCCGTCCGCGGGGAAGGACCAGGTGCGGTAGAGGCCGACCACGTGGTCCACCCGATAGAGGTCGTAGAGGGCGGCGGCCCGCGCGGCCCGCAGTCGGAGCCACGCGTAGCCGCCCCGGCGGATCACGGGCCAGTCGTAGGCGGGCAGTCCCCAGCGCTGCCCTGTCTCGGAGAAGGCGTCAGGCGGGACGCCCACCTCTGCGTCCATGCGGAACTCGCTCTGGCGCTCCCAGACGTCTGCGCTGTCCGTCGCGACCATGAAGGGCAGGTCGCCCATGATACGGACCCCCGTCCGGGCTGCCTCCGCCCGAACGGTCGCCCACTCGCGGTCGGCGACCCACTGGACCCAGGCATGGTAGTGTATCTGCTCCGCGAGGTCCCCGGCGGCGTCAGCCAAGGCGGCAGGCCGCCGCTCGCGCAGCGGCGCGTCCCACTCCCACCAGGGCTTGGGGGCGCAGGCGTCCTTGAGGGCGCGGAAGAGGGCGTAGGTGTCCACCCAGGTCGCCTCTTGCGCGCGCCACGCGGAGAAGTCCGCTGCCCGCGCGGTGCCTGCGCGCAGCTCCTCGGCGCGGAAGCGCTCCCACGCGAGGCGCAGGGCCTTGTCCTTGAGCCAGCGCACGGCGCCCCAGTCGACGATCGGCTGCTCCCGGGCCCAGGCCACCGTGCGCGCCACCTCGTCGCCGAGAGCGGGTATGCCGCCCGCCGCGCGCAGGTCGATCAGGTGCTCCGCCGTGATGTACACCGGGTCCAGCGCGAAGGCGGAGAGCGCAGAGTAGGGGCTCTCCTGGCCGAGGGCGGCCTCGTTGATGGGCAGGATGTTGAGCAGACGGTGGCCGGCGGCCCGGAGCCACCCGCACACGGTGGGAACGTCTCCGAACTCGCCCACCCCCCAGGACCGGCGCCCCGCCATGGAGAACACGGGCAATAGCGCCCCAGCCTGCCGCTCCCAACCCGCGCTCGACATGGGCTCCTCCGCACGTGGGGACCACTCCGGGTCGTTTGCCACGTCCGAGGCCGTCTGTCCAGCGCGCGAGCGTCACGCGCTGCGCAGCACCATGAGCACGTTGGCGCCGGATCTGCGCGTCAGGACCTCCACTGGGACGAGGCCTGCGCTCTCCGCCAGGAACAGGTAGTCCTCCGGGGTATACCGGCAGTGCTCGGCGAAGTGGAGGATCTGCTCCTCCGTCCCGTCGAGCGCTCCCTCCACGTAGCGGCGCAGATCATGGCGAATCCAGTCATACACCACGACCCGCCCCTCGGGGGCGAGCAGCCGCCGCGCCTCGGCCAGGGCGTTCTGGGGCACGTGCATCTCGTGGAGCACCATGGACAGCACGATGGCGTCGAAGTGGCCCGCCTTCAGCTCGTCGATGGGTGGGCGCGACACGTCCGCGGTGATCACCCGCGTTCGGTGCCCCAGCTCGCTCGAGAGGTGCTGCGCCGCCTCCAGCATGGCCGGCTGGACGTCGACACCCACGATGTGCGCGCTCGGGTAGCGCTTCGCGAGGTCGCGGAGCAGCCCGCCGGGTCCAGTCCCCAGGTCGAGGAGCCGCGCCTCGACCGGCAGCCCCGGGTGCACCCACCGGTCCCAGACACCCCAGAACACCGCGTCGAAGCGCCCGCCGTGCGATTCGAGCATGCGGTCGCGGAAGTCGTGGAAGTCGCCGTGGTGGCGGTGAAGGTGGCCCAGTGTCCTGTCGCTCATGTGCTCCTCCTCTCTGTGTCGGGCAGCCTACAACCAACCACGGTGAGCGCGCCATCCCATGTTGGAGGCCCCGTCATCGCTCCCGTGGTATCCGTCTCTCGCGTCGGCGAGCGCTTGGTGGTGCGAAGGGGGGTGGCCCTCTGATACCATCGGCGCCATGGCCGGGACTCGACCAGGTTCTCACCCCGCTCGGAGTAAGGCGCGACGCCTACGGCTCGTGGTCGGTGCGCTCGTCGCCCTGGCCGCCCTGGCTGCGCACCCGCCCGCGCGCGCCGAGGCGGACAGCGGCGAGTACTCTGCCCTGCTGCGGTTCTCGTCGGACGGCGCCCGCATCCTGCTCGGCGTCTGCGACATGAACACGGACGCCACCTCTCTGGAGGTCCGGGATCGGGTGGGTCAAGTCCTGGAGCAGGCGACCATCGACGGCTCCGGCGCGTCCTGCGTCCCTGAGGTCTTCGAGAGGGCCGCGGACGGGACGCCGGAGGTCGCCGGGCTGCTCCAGCGCCACGCGCTGGACGCTCAGCCTCACCGCGGTGGCATGAGCCGCGATGGCACCCGCTACGTGGGGGTGGACGACGAGAAGGAGGGCATGATCACCCTGTTCCTCGTTGACGCCCTCGGTCTCCGCAAGCTCAAGTATGCGGCAGCCCTCCGCACCGACATGGGCACCAACGCCTACGCCGCGGTCGTGTCCTGGGCGCCCGGCGACGCCTATGCGGTCGTCACGGGCTCTCGCGCCATGGCCGAGGCCGACGGCGCGCGCCGCTGGGAGCCGGTCGTGCTGCGGGTGACGCAGGCCAGCCGGCAGCCGCGCGCGAGGGTTGACGCGGCCAGCCTGGCGCGCACCCTCAACGGCTTCGGCTTTCGCGCCTACAAGCGGGGCGACCACCTGAAGGCCCAGGAGCGGTACGCGGAGGCGGTCGCGCTGGCCCCCACGTTCGAGACGGCGGTCTACAACCTGGCGTGCATGGAGGCTCTGGCGGGCAAGCGGACCGCTGCGCTGGCAACCCTCCGGCGCCTGCGGGCTCTGGGCACTGCCGCGGCCACGGACAAGCTGGGGAAGGCGCCGAAGGACCCCGACTTCCGCTCCATCCGCTCGGATCCGGAGTTCCTGGAGCTCACCGGGCAGCGGTAGGCAGCTCGGGGTTCACCCGTCGTCGAAGGCGGCGATCTCGGCGGGCCACAGCGACACCCGCCCCTCCACCTCGACGCGAACGAAGGTCCGGTCCCCGTGGGTCGACACCACCTGGCAGAGCCCCCTCGTGCCGATCGGGTCGCCGACATCCTCGGAGGAGGCGACCAGGCGGACGCTGCGGCCCCGGGGCCCGAAGTCGAGGGTGCAGAAGGTGTAGGGGGCCTCCAGATGCGTCGACAGGTCCACCTCCACGAAGGGGAAGTCCCGCTCGTCGACGCCCACGGTCACCTCCCCCGGAGCGCCATCGAGCGTGCCCGTCACCACCAGGCGGACCCGGTCCCTCACGTGCAGGGTGACCACGACGTCGCTGAGGCCCAGTCGCGTGACGAGCCCCAACCGCAAGCGGTCACCGTGCTCGTTCAGCCACGCGCAGAGCTCGCGCACGAAGTTCCGATCCAGGTGCTCCCTGCCGCGCGCGACGCCCTCGATGATGGCGGCCAGGGTCGTGGGCAGCATGGGAGTGCCGGTGAGCGTGTCCATGGAGCCAGAGCATAGGTCGTGCACGCCAAGGGCGCCACCCTTGAGCGGCGCTCGGCCGGGTGGTAGGGTTCCCGTCCCGCGCCCCCAAGGAGGAGACATGCCCGGCGAGCAGCGACACGTGTTCGTGCAGACGTTCGGCTGCCAGATGAACGTGTATGACACGGAGCGCATCTACCAGGTGCTCCGCCCCCTGTCCTACACGCCGACCGACGATCCCACCCGAGCCGACCTGATCCTTCTCAACACCTGCTCCGTGCGGGACAAGGCCGAGCACAAGATGCTCTCCGCCCTCGGGCGCTTCCACCGCCTGAAGGAGTACAACGACGAGCTGCTGCTCGGCGTCGGCGGGTGCGTCGCCACCCAGGAGGGGGAGCGGCTCCTGGCGAAGGTCCCCTACCTGGACCTGGTGTTTGGCACGGACAACATCGGGGAGCTCCCGGCGCTCCTCAGCTCGGTGCGGCAGGGCGATGGCCGGAGGTCGCACACGAAGTTCGCGAACCGGCGCAGCTATGAGTGGGTCCCCCTGGAGCCCCAGGACGGCGAGCGCCAGGTCACCGCCATGCTCACGGTCATGAAGGGGTGCAACAAGTTCTGCTCCTTCTGCATCGTGCCCTTCACCCGAGGCCGCGAGGTGTCCAAGCCCGCGGAGCTGGTCGTAGAGGAGGCGCGCCGCCTGGCCGAGGGCGGGGTCCGTGAGGTGATGCTGCTCGGCCAGAACGTCAACTCCTACGGGCTCGACCGGGAGGGGGAGGCGAGGTTCCCCGAGCTGCTGGCGCGCGTCGCCGCCGTCCCGGGCATCGAGCGCGTGCGCTTCACGACCAGCCACCCGGTCGACTGCACCGACGAGCTGATCGCCGCCTTCGACGGGCGCATCCCGGAGCTGTGCGAGTACTTCCACCTGCCGGTGCAGAGCGGGTCGGACACCATGCTCCGCAAGATGCGCCGGGGCTACTCCATCGACGACTACCGTGACCGCCTGCGGAGGCTGCGGGAGGCGCGCCCCGGCATCGCCCTGTCCACGGACATCATCGTGGGCTTTCCCGGCGAGACCGAGGAGCAGCACCAGGCGACGCTCGATCTGCTGCGGGAGGTGCGCTTTGACGCGATCTACTCCTTCAAGTACTCTGAGCGGCCCGGGACGTCGGCGTCTCGCCTGACAGACAATGTTCCGGAGGAGCTGAAGTCCGAGCGCCTGGCTCAGGTGCAGGCGCTGCAGGACGCCATCACACGCGACCGCATGGTCGCCTACGAGGGCACGGTGGCTGAGGTGCTCGTCGAGGGGCCGAGCCGGCACGCGAGGGTGATGCCGGGGCTGGGCGCGCAGCTCATGGGGCGGACCCGGACCAACATCGTCGTCAACTTCTCGACCCCCATCTCCGCGCTCGCTGCCAAGGGCTGGGGGGCCGACTCTGGAGTCGCCGGGCTGGTCGGCAGCGTGGTGAACGTTCACGTCACCCGAGCCCTCCCACATTCGCTGGCCGGGGAGCTCGCTCCCCTCCACTAGATGAGGCACCGCGTCGCCATGTCCAGCACCGTCCCGATGACCATCGCAGGGCTCAGCATCGACAGCACGACCCGCACACCCGTCCTCGTGCTCCGCGAGGAGGGCGGCGACACGGTGCTGCCCATCTACATCGGCCTCATGGAGGCGAGCGCCATCGCGGCCCAGATCGAGGGTGTGCAGCTCGCGCGCCCCATGACCCACGACCTGCTCAAGTCCGTGCTGGGCAGCCTCGGCGGGAAGCTCCTTCGCATCGAGGTTACGGACCTGCGGGACAACACCTTCTTCGCGTCCCTGTTCGTGCAGCAGGGTGACCGGGTCGTCGAGATCGACAGCCGGCCCTCTGACGCCATCGCCCTGGCGCTGCGCGCCGGTGCCCCCATCCACGTCGCGCGCCACGTCCTCGCCCTGTCGGGCAGCACCCAGGCCGAGGAGCCGGATGGCCCGAGCGAGGATGGCGTTGAACCGACCGAGGGCGCCAGGACCGAGGAGGGGAGCCCCCGCGTCCTCTTCGTTCCAGAGGGCGGGCCCAATCCCGGCGACACGGAGCAGTGGCGCGAGCTGCTCGAGAAGCTCGCGCCCGACGACTTCGGAAAGTACAAGATGTGACCACGGTCCGGACAGGCGTCGTGCTCCGTTGGGGGCCGGTCGTTGCGTGGGCCGGGCTCATCTGGTTCCTCTCCAGCCGCTCTGCGGTCCCCGCGCTTCCTCTCTCGATCCCCCATCTGGACAAGGTCCTCCATGCGGTGATCTTCGGCGCGCTCGCGTGGCTCCTGGTCCGCGCGCTGGGCGCCGGACGTCGGCGTGCTGCCCTGGCCGTGCTGCTCGCCGTGGTGTGGGGGGCCATCGATGAGGCTCACCAGTCAACGGTCCCAGGCCGTCTGCCGAGTTGGGGGGACGTGGTGGCGGACGGCGTCGGGGCGTTCCTCGGCGCTCTCGTGGGTAACCTCCGCGGGCTTCGGTTGCGAAGCTCTGGAACTTGAGCGTTGCTCTGACCATCGCCGCTCGCTAGGGTAGGTCGAACTCGTTGATCTGTCGGCCAGTGGCGAAGGAGACGCAGCGCCCCATGGACCTGGAGTCAATCCTCATTGGCGCGCCCCGAGGGTCCGAGGTGACCTGCCGTGGGTGGGTGCAAGAGGCGGCTCTGCGGATGCTCCTCAACAACCTGGATCCCGCCGTCGCGGAGGATCCGAAGCGCCTCGTGGTCTACGGGGGCACGGGCAAGGCCGCGCGGAGCCCCGACGCGCTGCTCACCCTCATCGACACGCTGCGTCGCCTCGGCGACGACGAGACGCTGCTCGTACAGTCCGGCAAGGCCGTGGGCGTCCTGCGCAGCCACCCGGACGCGCCGCGCGTCATCCTGGCGAACTCGCTCCTGGTGCCGCGCTGGGCCACCTGGGACCACTTCTGGGAGCTGGAGGCCAAGGGCCTCACCATGTTCGGCCAGATGACCGCGGGCTCGTGGATCTACATCGGCACCCAGGGGATCCTGCAGGGGACCTACGAGACCTTCGCGGCAGCGGCGCGCCAGCACTTCGGCTCCGACCTGAGGGGCCGCCTGGTCGTCACTGCGGGCCTGGGCGGCATGGGTGGCGCCCAGCCCCTCGCCGTCACCATGTGCAACGGCGTCTGCATCGCCGCCGAGGTCGACGAGGGGCGCATCCGGCGCCGTCTGGAGACCGGCTACTGCGACGAGCAGGCGAGCAGCCTGGACGACGCGCTGCGCCGGGCCGCGCGGGCACAGCGCGAGGGCAGGGCGCTCTCCATCGCGCTCCACGCCAACGCAGCAGACATGCTCCCCGCCCTCGTCGAGGCCGGGGTCGTCCCCGATCTCGTGACGGACCAGACCAGCGCCCATGATCCCGTGGGGGGCTACGTGCCCCATGGCATGACGCTCGAGGCTGCGCTGCGCTTGCGGGCCGATGACCGAAACGAGTACCGGCGCCGATCCATGTCCTCCATGGCGACGCATGTCCGAGCCATGCTGTCCCTGAAGGCGGCCGGCAGCCACGTCTTCGACTACGGCAACAACCTGCGCCAGATGGCCTTCGACGAGGGCGTGGCCGACGCCTTCGACTTCCCGGGCTTCGTCCCGGCCTATGTGCGCCCCCTGTTCTGCGAGGGCAAGGGGCCGTTCCGGTGGGTGGCGCTCTCCGGTGACCCCCAGGACATCCGCGAGACCGACCGGGTGGTGAAGGAGCTGTTCCCCGACAACGAGCACCTCTGCCGTTGGATCGACCTGGCAGGGCAGCGCGTCCAGTTCCAGGGCCTCCCGGCGCGCATCGCGTGGCTTGGCTACGGAGAGCGAGCGCGCGCGGGGCTGGCGTTCAACCAGCTCGTGCGCGAGGGGCGGGTCAAGGCGCCCATCGTCATCGGACGCGACCATTTGGACTGTGGTTCCGTCGCCAGCCCGAACCGCGAAACGGAAGGGATGCGTGACGGCAGCGACGCCATCGCGGACTGGCCGATCCTCAACGCCCTGATCAACGCGGTGAACGGCGCGAGCTGGGTGAGCGTGCACCACGGAGGCGGCGTCGGTATGGGCTACAGCATCCACGCGGGCGTGGTGATCGTCGCGGACGGGACAGAGGCCGCTGCTGCTCGGTTGGAGCGGGTCCTCTCCAGCGACCCGGCCATGGGAGTGCTGCGCCACGCCGACGCGGGCTACCCGGAGGCGGTCGCCTTCGCGCGGGCCCATGGTGTGGACGTCCCCCATGATCGTGGCTTGACTGGTACTCGTCAGGACGGCTAGCGGCATGGCGCCTCTGGTCGAGATTGAAATTGACCCTTTGGTTTTGCCACGCGGAGCCGATGAGGAGGAGCGCCGAGCCCTCCCCGGCACCGTGCTCGCGGGAGGCAGAGACATGCACCTGGGAGCAGACAGCACGATGTTCACAGTGGAGACACCTTCCATCGAGCAGCCGTCGGCTGCCTCGTCGACCCTCTACGAGATGACAAGGCGAGTGTTCGATACGTCGGTGGCCCTGGCGGTCATGTTCGTCTTGTCGCCGCTGATGCTCGTACTCTGCGTCTCCATCCTCGTCACGCAGCGGTCGTGGCCCATCTTCACCCATGACCGCATCGGGAGGGGCGGTGAGCCCTTCAAGATGTTCAAGCTCAAGACGATGCGGGGAGACCGGCGCAACCGCCAGTCGGACATCGACTTTGCGTGTCGCCGGCGCTCACACAAGACCCGCATCGACCCCCGGGTGACGCGCTTCGGGAGGTTCCTGCGACGTACCGCTCTCGACGAGCTGCCGCAGCTCTGGAACGTCGTCCGTGGCGACATGTCGCTGGTCGGGCCGCGCCCCGAGCTGCCGAACATCGTCGCGCGGTACGAGACGTGGCAGCACCGGCGCCACGAGGTTCGCCCTGGGCTCACCGGGTGGTGGCAGGTGATGGGTCCGCCCGACGCGCCCATGCACGAGCACGTCGAGTATGATCTTCACTACGTCGAGAACCGCTCCTGGGCTCTCGACCTGCGCATCATGTGGATGACGTTCGGAGTCCTGGTGCGGGGACGCGGGCGGTACTGACCGCGCTCGCGGGGGCGGCCACGCGTTGACGCCGGGGGGTGATGTGCTATCGTGGGCCGGGCTCGCGGAGGGGGCATTGTGGCTACACCCTCCAAGGGCCAGGCACACGGACTGGGAGGCACATCATGACGCTGAAGCTGGCAATCAACGGGTTTGGTCGCATTGGCCGCCTGGCGCTCCGCGCCATCGTCGAGGGAGGCCACGACGACATCGAGATCGTCGCCCTCAACGACCTGACCGACGCACGCACCCTCGCACACCTGCTCAAGTACGACTCGATCCACCGCCGGTTCCCTGGGAACGTCGAGGCCGGCGACGGCGCCGTCGTCGTCAACGGCCGCGCCATCCCGCTGTTCGCCGAGAAGTCGCCGGCCGCGCTCCCCTGGGGCGCGCTGGGGGTCGACGTGGTCCTCGAGTCCACGGGCCGCTTCGTCTCTCGCAAGGACGCCGGTCTCCACTTGGAGGCCGGGGCGCGGCGCGTGCTGATCAGCGCTCCCGGCAAGGAGGTCGACGCCACCATCTGCATGGGCGTCAACGACGACACCCTGACGCGGGAGCACCTGGTGATCTCCAACGCGTCCTGCACGACCAACTGCCTCGCGCCCGTCGCCAAGGTGCTCCACGACTCCTTCGGCATCGTCAACGGCACCATGGCGACCATCCACGCCTACACGAACGACCAGAACATCCTGGACGCGCCCCACAAGGACCTCCGCCGGGCGCGCGCCGGTGCGGCCGCCATCGTCCCAACCAGCACCGGGGCGGCCAAGGCCGTGGGTCTGGTCCTGCCCGCGCTCAAGGGCAAGCTCCACGGCTCGGCGCTGCGCGTGCCGGTGCCGGACGGCTCCTGCGTCTTCCTGACCGTCAACCTGGAGAAGGCCACGACGGCGGAGGAGATCAACCGGGCGATGGTCGAGGCGGCTGCGGGGCCGCTGCGCGGCATCCTGGAGGTGACCGACGAGCCCATCGTGCATCTGGACATCGTGGGCAACCCGGCGTCCTCCATCTTCGACGCCCAGTCCACCTTCATGGTGGGGGACAAGCTGGCCAGCATCCTCACCTGGTACGACAACGAGTGGGGGTACGCCAACCGCTGCGTCGACGCCCTGCAGCTCATCGCCCGCCTGGGCTGACCCACGTCGGCTCCGTCCGTCTGCGTCTCTCCCCCCACGCCCTTCTCGCCCGCCACCGACCCGCAAGGCGCCCCTCCGCCGCACGCACGCCGCTCGAAGCGCCCAGGTCCGCCCACGAGCGCCCGCGGTGGCGTCTGTGACGGCGCCGTGACACCAGGTGACGGGCCGGTGCCCATTCGGTGGGCATTTCGACCAAAGCTGTGCAGGTTCAGCGGGTTGCGTGTCCTGTGCAACAGGGTTGTCCACAGGAACTGTGGGTGGAGCGAGGCTACTGGGCTTTGACGTCCGACGCATCGCGGGGGAGGATGCGCCATGCACTGAAGCCGTAGCTGAGGAATCCCGTGACCGACGAGAGGGTCTGGCCGGCGGTCGGGGTGAACTTGTAGAACGTGTCGTCCACCAGGACGCCGCTGCCGATGGCGAAGTCCCCGTACTGGTCTGCCGCCGCCGCCGTGACGCCCGTCACCTTGACCAGCGAGCCCTCCAGCGGCTCCTTGCCAGCCGCGATCTCCGCCACCGTGGTGTCGATGGGCGACAGGGACGGGGCCGCGCCGCTGGAGATGACCGTCACCGTGTCGGCGAAGACCTCGGTGAGGCAGTAGTGCTCCTTGTGGGAGCCGGCCACGTCGACGACGTCGCCCTTGGACAGGGCCAGCCCGAGGGAGGTCTTGGCCACCACGAAGAGACCGGCATTCGGGGCGTTGGGCGGGGTCATCACCTGGTAGCCGTCGAGGCCGGAGCCTGCGTAGCCCTTGGGGGAGACCACCGTGACGCCCTTGAGCGTGACCTTCCCGTGGTCGGCGCTGGACGAGGGGCTGGCACAGGTGACGCTCGCCGCGCTGGTCTGCAGCGCCGTGATGCTGGAGGACGGGGTGCCTGAGCCCGTGTCCGGCGTGCCGGCGCCGGTGTCGTCGCCGCCCCCGCTGCCGAGGACGATGTCCGACAGGGTCCGCGGGTTGATCTTGAAGCTGCCGAAGCCCCAGCGCAGCGGCCCCGTCAGGGTCGCGAGGGTGTCGCCCACCGACGCCGTGTAGCCCGGCTTGAAGTCGTCGTCCACGTCGACGCTGCCGCTGTCGTCGGCCACCTTGAAGACGCCGTACTGATCTGCCGCCACGGTCACGGTGGCGTCCTCGATGGAGACCACGACGCCCTCCCACTGCTCGGCGCTCGCGCCGCTCAGGTCGGCCGCGAACACGGGCTCAGGGGCGGGGACGGGGGCGCCCGTGCCGATGACGGAGAACTGCTCGATCTCCACCTCGGTCATGCAGTAGTACTCGACCCACTCGCCGGTGGCGTCGAGCAGGTCGCCGGGGACGAAGCTCGCGCCCAGCTTGGTGTCTGCCATCACCAGGACGCCGCTGTAGGGGCCGCCGCCCTGGTCGGCGACGTACCACGCGTCCTTGGCGCCGACCTTGAACTTGGGCGTCGTCACGACCACGGCGCTCAGCTCGACGGTGCCGTGGTTCTCGAACCCGTCCGTCGTGCAGCCGATGCTCTCCGAGGACCCCTGGATTGCGGCCACCGATCCGCCGCCGCTCGTGGTGTCCGCGCCATCCGTCACGCCCGCGTCGGGGCCGGGGCCCACGCCCGTGAGGTCCACGTCGGCGTCCGAGGCGGGCAGGAGCTTGAAGTCGTCGAAGGAGAAGGTCATGAAGCCCCGGAGGTGGGCGATCTTGTCGCCGATCTTCGGCTTGTAGGCGAACTTGAACACGTCGTCGACCAGCAGGGCGCTGTCCACTTCCCACTGCCCGAAGCCCGCGTCCGGGTTCGTGACCGTGACGCCGTCCACCTGGACGTAGACGCTCTCATAGGCCTCGGCCAGCGCGCCGTCGGTGGCCACGTCCTCCGGCGCGACGACGTCTGCCGGTGGGAGCGCAGCGCCCGTCCCGTTCTTGTCCACGCTGATGGCGGTGATCTGGGTGGCGCAGTAGTACTCGACCCACTTGCCCGTCACCGTGATGTCGTCGCCGATGTCCAAGGTGACGCCAAGGTCCGTAGGTACGACCACCTGGATGCCGCTGTAGGGGCCGCCCACGCCGTCGCTGACGAAGTAGCCGGTCAGCTTGTCGGAGACCTTGAACGGCGGCGACGCGACGACGCCGTCGACGGTGACCGCCGGGTTGACCGTCAGCGGGCCGTCAGTCTTGGTGCACTGGAGGCTCTCCGCGGCGTGCTGGATCTGATAGATGGAGCTGCTCCCGCCGCCGCCCCCGTCTCCGGTGGTTGCGTCCGGGCCTCCGCCGCCCCCGCCCGTGACGACGTCGTCGTCGGAGCGCGGCTCGAGCTTGCGCGTCGAGAAGTTGTAGTTCATCACGCCCGACACGGTCACGACGTCGCCGACTGTGGCCTTGTAGCCGTAGTCGTAGAGGTCGTTCACAGGCAGCGCGCTGTCGATGGTCCACTCGCCGAAGTTGTTGGCCCCCGCGGTGACCTTCGCGTCGGCGACGCGGACGAGCACTGCCTCCCACTGCTCGCCGGTCGTGGCGTCGGCCAGATCGGCGGCGGCCACGTCCGTCGCAGGCGGCATCTTGGAGACGGTGCCGGTCTTCTTGACCGCCGTCGCCTTGACCTGCGTCATGCAGAAGTAGTCGACCGCCTCTCCGGTGACGTCGATGATGTCGCCCACGGCCAGCGTGATCGCCTTGCTCCGTGGAACGGCCAGGAGGATGCCGCTCCAGGGGCCGCCCGCGCCCTCCATGATGAAGTAGCCGTCCAGGGACTTGGCCGGGTCCGTCTTGTGGGTGTAGAGGTCGAACTGGGGGGCCACCACGACCACGTCCGACAGCGCTGCCGCCACGCTGGTCTTCGAGAAGCCGAAGTTGTCGGCCGCCGCCGCCTCGTCGCAGGTCACGAAGGCCTCGTTCTTCTGGATGGCCTGGATCTGGCCAATCCCGCCCCCGCTGCCTCCCGTGTCCGTGGAGCCACCGCCGGCCGTGTCCGTGGCGCCGCCGCCAGCGCCGTCATCCCCGCTCCCGCCGGGGACGTCGCCGTCATTGATGATGGGGTTCTGACGCCCTCCGTTCGTGCCCGTGCAACCCGCCCCTGCGAGTGTCGCGGCCAGTGCCCAGGCGGCCGCTCGGGCCAGTGTTCGGTGCTTCATCGGTGCCTCACGCGCTCGTGCCTCTGCCAGAGCACCGGTCCTCCGGCGCTGGCGTCGGCGCATCATACGGTGGCCCCCTGCGGGCTTCAACGGCAGACTCCGCCTTTGTGCGGGCTCTGGCGAGGCGGTGTGACCTGGGGTCAGCGGGCGTGGCGCGCGTGGGCGGTGGCCAGATCATGCTCCCGGAGGAACTTCTCCAGACGGAGGTTCACGAGGTCCGGGAGCTCGATGGGCGCGGTGTGGCTGCCGCCGGGGATGACGCAGAGCTCCGAGCCGCGAATCTTGCGGTGCATGGCCTCGCTGAGCCAGCTCGGCGTGAAACGGTCGCGCTCCCCCGCGAAGATCAGCGTGGGGACGTCGATGGTCGCGAGCACCGGCTCCGCCGAGTGGGCCCCGGCACGCTCCAGCAGGCGGGCGAAGAGCGCGAGATCCATGGTCGCCATGTGCTCGAAGTATGGGAGCATGTCCGCCCGCTTGATCAGGCGCGGGTTGAGGTCCGTGAGCAGCGCCAGCCGGTATGCCAGGTCGGTCGGCAGGAGCTTCTTCCAGGACCGGTTGAAGCGGGAGTCGCCCGCGCTGAACAGCTTGAGGAGCGTCGGGAACACCCCGTCCTTGAACAGGCGGGTGTCCCGGAAGGTGTCCAAGGGGTGGGAGTAGCTCCCGCAGATGGGGACCAGCGCCAGGACCCGCTGCGGAGCGAGGCGGAAGAACTCCAGGATCACCTGCGCCCCCATGCTGTGGCCCAGGTGCACGCCCGCCTCGATCCCGGCGTCGTCCATCAGGGCGTCCAGATCCCGGCACAGGGCCTCGATGGTGACGTCGTCCAGGTTCGCAGGCACGGCGGAGCGGCCGTGGCCGCGGTAGTTCCAGCGGATGATGGTCCACTCGTCCCGGAAGGCGTCGACGACGTACCTCCAGACGTACTGGTCGCACCCGATGCCGTCCGAGAGGACCATGGCGGGCCCGTGGCCCACACGGTTGTAATAGATGCGCGTGCCGTCGAAGCTGGTGAAGGTCTGCTCTCTCATAGGGTCCGCGCGACCTCCCACTCCAAGGCAGCGTTCCCGTGAGGGCCGGTGACCTCCAGTGTGATGCGTGTTGCTCCAGACGGGATCGTCGGGACGCCCGCCGACGCCTCCCGTGGGAAGCTGACCACGTACCCCTGGCGAAATGGACCCAGGTGGGGGAACAGCGCCCGGATCGTCTCGTTCCTGTCCCGCACCCGCTCGATGGATGCCGGCGCCACCCGGGGGCCCAGGTCGGTGCCGAGCCAGACGCGGAAGGCAGGGTTCGGGCGCTCGAGGTCATTCCAGCGGGTCTCGTTGGTGAAGACGGCGAGGAACAGGCGGTGCGATCCGTTCGCCTCGGCCTCCAGGGAGGCGCGGGCCTGTGCGGCCGCGACCTCGTCCAGCCGGAACAGGCGCGCCTGCTCGCGGAGCCACGCCTCGGTCATCTCGGGGCCGAACAGGGTCGCGCTGACGAAGACCGCGCTCTTGAGGCCATCGTAGGTCTCCACGGAGCGGGTCCAGCGGTCCAGGACGTCGCCGTAGTCGCCATGGAGGTCAGCCGTCGAGCGCAGATCGACAGCCGGGTGAGCGCACGCGAGCGGGAGCACGGCAGCGAGCAGCATCACGGGGACGTTGCGAGTGGTGCGCCGGGGCTGGGCGGCAGGCATCAACCCTCCCGCGACCCCGAGCCATCGTCATGGGGGCCAGACGAGGGGACGGAGACCGCCCACCCATCCATGGAGGACTCCGGGATGACCGGGAAGAGGGTGTCCAGATCTTCGAAGCTGCGCCGGGCGGGGCGCGGGATTGGGCGCTCCGCGGGCGCGGACGGGCGCTCGGGCTCCTGGGGCGCCGGGGCCGCAGGCGCAGCGGCGGCGGCCGCCGGGGCCGGTGGCTGTGGCCGGGGCGCCGGGGTCGGGTCCGGGGGCGCATATCGTTGCGGCGGCGGCTCCAACTGCGAAAGACGCACGGGGGCCGCCTCCTGCTGGGGGGGGCGCGCGGGGGCCGCTGGCGCCGACGCCGCTGGGACCGCGACCATCTGGGCCGTTGGTCGCCTCCACACCGGCTCGTCCGTGGCGCGGGGGGCCCGGGAGCTCACCTCAGGGCGCGAAGCCGTCACGGGTCGCTTTGGGGCGGCCGGCGCTGCCACCTCGGGCTTCGGGTCGCCGGCGGCTCCCATGCTTACCTGGCCCCGCACGGCGCCGCCCGCGGCCATGACGAGCCGCGGCGTGGACAGGTTTCCCACGACCCGGCCGCTGGGCAGCAGCTCGACGCAGTCCCGGGCGCTGACGTCGCCGACGACCACGCCGGCGATGACCACGTGGCGGGCGTCCACGTCGGCCTTCACGATCCCAGACGGCTCGACGAACAGGGTGCCATCGAGCTCGACGCGCCCCTCCACGTAGCCGAAGACGACGACGTCCTCGGTGCCGCGGATCGTCCCGCGGACGGCGCCCTGCTCGGCGATGACTGTGTGGTTGTCGGCCATGGTGACCCCTACACGTCCATGTCGATGGTGCCCTTGAACAGGGCGCCGTCGGCGATCAAGATGCGCGGCGCCCGGATGTTCCCGGTGAGGCGACCGCCCGGCTGGATCTCGACCCGCTCCGTCGCGGTGACGTTGCCCGTGACCTGGCCGGCGACGTGCGCCTCGCTGGTGCGGACCTCCGCCTCCACCACCCCGGAGGTGTCCACCTGTACGGCGGCGGTCAGGTGGATGCGGCCCTTGACCGTGCCGCGCACCAGCAGCGGCTCGTCTCCGAGGATCTCGCCGTCGACCGTGATCGACGTCCCGATGATGGTCTGTGCCATGTGCCTTCCGAGTCTGGGCTAGCGAGCGGCGCCGAGGAGGTCGGCGGGGAGCTCGATGTCCATGTGCAGGGTGCCGTTGAAGCGCGCGTCGGCCTCGATGACGATCTGCGGAGCGCGCAGCTCCCCCTCCACCTCGCAGCCGGGCCTGAGGGTGATGCGCTCGATGGCCGCCACGGAACCGCGGAGGTTGCCCTCCACGCGCACCTGGCTGGCAGTGACCGTCGCGTCCACTGCCCCGCCCGGCGCCACCAGGAGCTCCGAATCCAGCCGGATCTGCCCCTCGACGCGGCCGTTGACGAGCAGCGGGTCCGACCCGCTGATCTCGCCGCGGACGGTGGTGTTTTTGCCTATGATATCCGACGGGTTCGCCGCCATGGGGGCACCTCGTGAGTTCGTTGGGCCGGACGATACCAGGGGGGGCACGACGGCGTCAACCGCCAGCCCTACGTGTCCTGGTTCCGTGCGGACGTCGCCACCGCGCCGAGCCCGGCGGGAGAGCGCCGGTGCCTGCCCGGCTGCTCCTCCAGGCGCCGCCGCCGGACGGGATCACGCGTCGTCCCCGGACGGGGCTGCCGGAGGCAGGGGCCACCCCGGCATGTCACGCAGCTTGACGGCCCCCCAGGCGGCGCCGACGATCATGTAGGTCACGCCGGTCGCAAGCAGGTACTCCGGGAAGATCCACAGCAGCCCGCACACGTACACCCCGGTGAAGTTGGCGATCTGGAACACCCGCTGGGGGAGGGTGCCGCTGACCTTGGCCTTCGGGAGCTTGAAGTTGGCCACCATCAGCAGCGCGAGGGCGACGAAGATGCCGGGGAGGACGAGGATGAGCTCGACCGGGAGGTCGTACTTCCGCACGGTCAGGATGTAGGTCACGATGAACGCCCCCGCCATGGTCGTGGGCATGCCCAGGAAGTAGTCCCCGCCGAGGCGGTCCGTCAGGACGTTGAACTTGGCGAGGCGCAGGCAGCTCGCGAGGACGAACACCACGATGCTCACCCGGAGAATCCAGGTGAACAGGGCCCCATCGAGGTAGAGGGTGCCGACCTCTCCCGGCGTCGTGAGGAGGGCGTGCACCAGGAACGCCGGGGCCAGACCGAAGGTCACGAAGTCGCTGAAGGAGTCGAGCTGGACCCCAAAGGAGCTGGATGCGCGCAGGACGCGGGCCATGCTGCCGTCGAGCTTGTCGAAGAGCACGCACCACATGACGAGCCAGCACGCCTCCTCGAATGCGCCTGCCATGGCCTGGAACACGCTGACCAGGCCAAGAGTCAGGCTCGCGCAGGTGATTGCGTTGGGGACAACGTAGCGGAGGGGGAAGCTCGGCATGTGATCCTGCAAGGTCCAGACTGGGCAGCGGCGCCCTGCGACGGCCCTGGAGCCGGCCCCGCGGTAGAGCCTGGCGCCGCACGGATGGCGCCATGACCCGCGATCGGTACGAGATATCCCCTGACAACGCAAGCGAATTGAGAGCACTGACCGGCTCTGCCCAGGGGCGCCGAATCCGCTTGCGCCGTTGGGTCGCTTGTGCTAGCTTCCCCCCCGCTTCGCACCGGGCGCTGCGCACCTTGCGGCGCTCCGAGGCACGAGCCGGAGGCGTCACGTCGCGCTCCGGCAGACGCCGGCCGAGGCTGCGCCCCCCACGCAACGGGGTCGCGCCTCGACCTCGCCCACGGCGCCGGGCTCAACCGGCGCTGCTCCCGCAAGGCACTTGCCCGTCGGAGCTGAGGCGGCGCCGAGCAGCTCGGTGCGAGGTCGGACGCACGCGTATGTCGTGCTCGAAGGGGCGAGGCGGTTGGGCGGACGCATCGAAGAACGAGTGAAGGGGCTCATCCAGCCCGTCATCGAGGCTCAGGGGCTGGAGCTCTTCGACGTGGAGTACAAGTCCGGTCCGTCCGGGGCTGTGCTTCGGGTCACCATCGACCGCCCCGAGGGTGACGAGCATGTGTCGAGCGACGACTGCGTGGCCGTCGACCGGCTGGTGACGCCCATCCTGGACGTCGAGGACGTGATCACCAGCTCCTTCAGGCTGGAGGTGTCCTCGCCGGGCATCGACCGGCCGCTGCGCGGCGCGCGGGACTTCCGACGCTTCGTCGGCAAGCGGGCGAAGGTCCACGTGGAGCGGCCCCGCGAGACGGGTGGTCCGCCGTTGGTCGATGTGCTGTCCGGGCTCATCGAGGAGCCCGACGACGCCGGCGTCACCCTGGTACCGGATCGCGGCGCGCCGGTACGAGTCACGTATGACAGGCTCCGCAAGGCGCACCTCGAGTTCCGGTTCGAGGACCTTCGGGACGCCCAGAAGAACGCACAATAGAACGTACTCCGGGCCGGCTGAGCCCGCCAGGCCACGCCAGTGGAGCAAGTGGATGCAGGTCGAGAATCTCAACAACGTCATTGACCAGGTCAGCAAGGACAAGGGCATCGACCGGTCCATCCTGGTCGAGGCCATGGAGCAGGCCATCCTGACGGCCGCGAAGAAGGTCTTCGGCTACGAGCGGGAGCTGGAGGCGGTCTACAACGACGACCTCGGCCAGGTCGAGCTGTTCCAGTACATGGTGGTCGTCGAGGACCTGGAGAACCCGGACACGGAGCTCTCCGTGGAGGACGCGCAGCGGGTCGACCCGGACGTGCAGCCCGGCGACGAGCTCGGCTTCCAGATCTTCTACCGCCCCGAGGATTCGGAGAAGGCGCGGGAGGAGGACGAGAAGTACGGCGACATCCTCAAGATCCGCCAGGCGCGGCGCACCTTCGGACGCATCGCGGCGCAGACCGCCAAGCAGGTGATCATCCAGCGGGTGCGCGAGGCGGAGCGCGACATCGTCTTCAACGAGTACAAGGACCGCAAGCACGAGCTGGTCACGGGCATCGCGCGGCGCTTCGAGCGCGGCAACATCATCGTGGATCTCGGGCGAGCAGAGGCGGTGCTCACGCTGCGCGAGCAGATGCCGCGCGAGAGCTATCGCGCGGGCGACCGCGTCCAGGCCTACGTGAAGGACATCGACCGGGAGGCCAAGGGGCCGCTGATCCTGCTCTCACGCACCGACGAGGGATTGGTCATCAAGCTCTTCGAGATGGAGGTGCCGGAGATCTACGAGGGCATCGTCGCCATCCAGCGCGTGGCGCGCGAGCCCGGTGAGCGCGCCAAGATCGCCGTCACCTCACGGGACTCGGACGTGGATCCCGTCGGTGCCTGCGTCGGCATGAAGGGCTCCCGTGTGCAGGCGGTCGTGCAGGAGCTCCGAGGCGAGAAGATCGACATCGTGCCCTGGAGCCCTGACGTCGCGAAGTTCGTGTGCAACGCCATCCAGCCTGCGGACGTGTCGCGCGTGCTCATCGACGAGGACCGCAACACCATCGAGCTGATCGTACCCGACGACCAGCTCTCCTTGGCCATAGGGCGGCGCGGTCAGAACGTGCGGCTCGCGTCCAAGCTCATCGGCTGGAAGATCGAGATCAACAGCGAGAGCAAGATCGAGCAGAGCAAGAAGGAGCTGTGGTGGTACCTGGTGGAGCAGCACGAGGTGGATGGCAGCCTCCTCGACTACCTGTTCAAGCTCGGCTACCACTCGCCTGAGAACCTCCTGAACGCGGACGAGGAGGAGCTGATGGCGATCCCGGGGGTCAGCCTGGACACCGCCCAGCGCCTGCAGCAGCTCGCATACGAAGTGAAGAAGAAGAAGGAGGACGGGAGCCTGGCCATGCCGGCAGAGGAGCCCGACGACGAGCACCCGGTGTACACCGCCGAGTCCGTCTTCGGGCCGTCCAGCCGCGCGGCCGCAGGGACGCCCGACCCCACTGGCGGCGACGGCGGCTCGTCGCCTGCCGGGTCGCTGTGATGGCGACCGCCCTGTGCGGCGCGAGCGACCGGCGATGACACGCCGGCGCTCCGAGAACCGACGGCCCATCCACTACGGTGGCACCGTCCCAGCGGTCGTCAGGATCGCCTGGGGCGGGTGGACGCCCCGCAGCCGGGCCCATGAGAGGTGCCTTTGTCAGAGAGCCCCCGGATTTGGCGATCACCGGTACGCACCTGCCTCGGGTGCCGCACCTCGCGGCCCAAGGCGGAGCTGTGCCGGTTCGTCGCCGCGGGCGGCGAGCTGCGCCCCGACCCACCGCACACCGCGCATGGTCGCGGCGGCTACCTCTGCCCGGAGCTGCGCTGCATCCAGCGCGCCCTGAAGCGCGGCGCCTTCGGGCGGGCGCTCGGCGTCCACCCGGTCACGGACGCGGCGGCCTTCACACGCACCACACTCGAGCTCGAGCGGGCCTCCTTCGCGCGCGTCGTGGACGGCGCGCGCAGGGGGCGCATCGCCGAGGCCACCGGGGACCTCGTCGTCCTCCCGGCTGCCAGCGAGGCGGCTGCGCGGCGCCTGCGGGCGCGTGCAGGCCGGGTCGCGGCGCTCGAGGGGGTCGAACGCGCAGAGCGCGCACCACATCTGATTGAAGGACGTGTCCCGCGGGATCGCAACGACCGGTCTCCTCGGGTGCGTCGGGACGGGATGGACCCCCGGCTCACCCACCGGGACCCAGCAGGTGACGAATGAGCAAGACCAAGATCTATGAGATTGCCCGGGAGCTGAAGGTCGAGAGCAGCGCCCTGATCGCTCGCGCAGCAGAGGCCGGCCTCATCGTCCGCGACCACCTCACGGCGCTGGACCTGGACGAGGCCGCCCGCCTGAAGCGCCTGTTCCTGCAGCCGCGGGAGGGTGAGGTCGTCGAGACGCGGGTAGCGAAGACCGTCGTGCGGCGGCGGCGCCTGGCCACGGAGGAGGAGGCTCCCCGGGAGGCGCGCGCCGTGTCGCGGGTCGGGCGGGAGGAGCCGGCTGCGGTCCCAGAGCCGGCACCGGCCGCCGCGGAGGTGGCGCCGCAGTGGGAGGAGCCGGTCGTCGAGCGGCCGGCTGAGGTCATCCCGGCCCGTGAGCCCGCGGCGGAGGCGCCAGAGCTCGAAGTGCCCGCAGTGCGCGAGGCTGCTTCGGTGGAGGTGGCGCCGCCCGCGCCGCAGCCCGTGGAGGAGGCCCCGGTTCGCGATGTGGAGCCGCCTCCTCCCGTGGAGGCGCCTGCGCCGGTTGCGGAGGCAGCTCCCGAGCCTGCTGCTCCAGAGGTGCGGCGGCCCACGACGCTCAGGATCGACCCCGATGCGCGGCCGACCGACCGGCAGGCGGTCGTCATCGCACCGCCGCCGGCAGGCTTCGTGCCGCCTCGTCCGCCTGGACAGCGCCCGACGCTCGGGCGCCCGATGCCCCCCAATCGTGGGCCTGGGATGCCGCCCGGGCGCGGTCCCGATCCTCGCATGGGTCAGGCCCCGCCACCGGCGCTGGATCCGCGGGGAGGCCTGGCCCCGGCACCGGGGCGGCGGCCGGCGCCGACCGGACCGGCGCCCGCCACGCCGCCAGGCCGCACCACCGCCGAAGATGATCGGCGCGGCGCCGCCAAGAAGCCCAAGGGCAAGCAGGTCTTTGATCGTCGCGGCGGCGCGTTCAACTTCATGACTGCCGTGGACATGGACGACCTGGGGGCCCGGGGTGGGCGGCGCGGCCGCCGGAACGCCAAGCCCAGAAAGGCGATGAAGACGCAGCTCACCACGCCGAAGGCGAGCAAGCGCATCGTCAAGATCGAGGACACGGTCAGCGTCCAGGAGCTGGCCGCCATGCTCAGCGTCAAGGCGGGCGACATCATTCGTCAGCTCATGGCGTTGGGCGTCATGGCGACGATCACGCAGTCGCTGGACTTCGACACGGCGGAGACCATCGCAGGAGAGTTCGGCTTCACGGCCGAGAACGTGGCCTTCGACATCGACAAGCTGATCCCCGAGATCGAGGACGCAGACGAGGATCTGCTGCCGCGGCCCCCGGTGGTCACGGTGATGGGTCACGTCGACCACGGCAAGACGTCGCTCCTCGATCGGATCCGCAAGGCGCGGGTCGCCGACGGGGAGGCTGGCGGCATCACGCAGCACATCGGCGCCTATCGCGTCGACCTGCCCGGCGGCCAGATCGTGTTCCTGGACACCCCGGGCCACGAGGCCTTTACGGCCATGCGTGCCCGCGGCGCCCAGGTGACGGACGTGGTCATCCTCGTGGTGGCGGCGGACGACGGCGTCATGCCGCAGACCATCGAGGCGATCAACCACGCCCGCGAGGCGGACGTGCCGATCATCGTGGCGGTCAACAAGATCGACAAGTCCAACGCGCGCCCCGAGCGCGTGCTGCAGGAGCTGGCGGAGCACGGGCTCCAGGCCGAGGAGTGGGGCGGCGACACCATCGTGTGCAAGGTCAGCGCGCACACCGGAGAGGGCTTCGACCACCTCCTGGAGATGCTGGTGCTCCAGTCCGAGATCCTGGACCTGTCGGCCAACCCCAACAAGGCGGCGCGCGGCGTGGTCATCGAGTCCCAGCTCGACCGGGGCCGCGGCCCCGTGGCGAGCGTGCTCGTGCAGGACGGCACCTTGCGCGTGGGCGACACCATCCTCACGGGAACGTCGGCGGGCCGCGTGCGCGCCCTGATGGACGACAAGGGCAACAAGGTGGACGAGGCCGGCCCTGCGATGCCCGTGGAGGTCCTCGGGCTCGACTCGGTGCCCATCGCGTCGGACATGTTCTACGTGGTCAGCGACGACAAGCTGGCGCGCCAGGTGGTCGAGCACCGCATCCAGGCGGAGCGCAAGAAGCAGATGGGCGCCACGTCCAAGACCACCCTCGACAAGCTCTACGAGCAGATCAGCGCGGGCGAGGTGCAGGAGCTCAAGCTCATCCTCAAGACCGACGTGCACGGATCAGCCGAGGCGCTCAAGAAGGCGCTCGGCGACATCAAGCACGACAAGGTCAAGGTGCGCATCATCCACGACGGCGTCGGCGCCATCACGGAGAGCGACATCAACCTGGCCAGCGCGTCCAACGCGATCATCATCGGCTTCAACGTCAGGCCCGAGCCGAGCGCCAAGGCCCTCGCGGAGCAGGAGAAGGTCGAGCTCAAGCTCTACACCATCATCTACGAGGCCCTCGACGACGTGCGGAAGGCCCTGGAGGGACTGCTGGCGCCGACCCTGGAGGAGCGCTCCCTCGGGCGGGTGGAGGTCCGCGAGACCTTCCCCGTGCCCAAGGTCGGCACCATCGCGGGCTGCATGGTCACGAGCGGCATCGTGCGCCGTGGCGCCCAGGTGCGCCTCGTCCGCGACGGCGTCCAGGTCTGGAAGGGGCGGGTCGGCTCGCTGCGCCGCTTCAAGGACGACGTCAAGGAGGTGCGCGAGGGCTACGAGTGCGGCGTCGGGCTCGACGGCTACAACGACATCAAGATCGGCGACATCATCGAGGTCTTCGAGATCATCGAGGTGAGCCAGACCTTGTAGCGCAGCCCAGGGTGAGAGCATGGCTCTGATCGTCGGAGTGTGCCGGCTGGATCTCGGCATCGAGGGGAACGACTCGCTCAAGGGCAAGCGCTCCGTCCTCCGCCGGGTCATCGACCGCTCCCGCAACCGCTTCAACGTGGCCATCGCCGAGGTGGACGACCTGGACGTCCTGGACCGCGGGGTGCTCGGGTTTGCCGTCGTCGGCAATGACCGGCGCGTGATCCAGTCCCGCATCGACACCATCGTCGAGTTCATCGACGCCATGGGGCTCGCGCCGGTGGAAGACCACCAGTTCGAGATCGTGAACTACTGATGCAGAAGAAGACCTTCTCGCGGGCCGAGCGGCTCGCGCCCCTGTTGCGCGAGGTCGTCAGCGAGGCCTTGCAGCGCACCGTGAAGGACCCTCGGGTCCGTGGCGCTGTCGTCACTGGCGTGCACGTCTCGTCGGACCTGGGCACGGCTCGCGTCACCTGGTACCCCATGGAGGGGGCCAACCCGGAGGCCGTCGCTGCGGGCCTGGCCAGCGTCGCCGGCTTCCTTCGGGGCCACGTCGGGGACCAGCTCGCGCTGCGGTACAGTCCGCGCCTTCAGTTCGTCATGGACCGGGGCGTGGAGCAGGGGCGGCGCGTCGATCAGATCATTCACGCCCTGCACGAGCAGCCGCCTGACGGGGTTGAGGGGGCTGACGACAAGGGCGACGCGGACGACCCGGGCTCCGATGGGTGAGCTGGGCGGCGTCCTCGCCGTGGACAAGCCGCCGGGCGTCACCTCCTTCGACGTGGTCCAGGCCGTGCGGCGGGCGCTCGGCGTCCGGCGGGTCGGCCACGCCGGGACCCTCGACCCCTTCGCGACGGGCCTGCTCGTCGTGTGCGTCGGCGAGGCGACCAAGGCTGTGCCGTTCCTCATGGACGGGGACAAGGAGTACGAGGCGGTCGTCGCGCTTGGTTCGGAGACGGACACCCTGGACACGGAGGGCGTCGTCGTCGCCGAGGCGGACGCCGCGCACGTCACGCGGGAGGCCGCCATCGAGGCAGCCCGCGCCTTCGTCGGTCTCGTGGAGCAGGTCCCGCCCGCCTACAGCGCCATCCACCAAGGCGGGAGGCGGCTCTACGAGCTGGCCCGGGCCGGAGTGGCCGTAGAGGCGCCATCGCGGTGGGTGCGCATGGAGCACATCACGGTCACGGGCTTTGAGCCTGGCCGCGTGTCGCTCCGCGTGCGGTGCGGCAAGGGCACGTACATCCGCAGCCTCGCGCGGGACCTGGGGCGCGCCCTGGGCACGGTGGCGCACCTCGCTGCGCTGCGCCGCACGGAGAGCGGTGCCTTCCGGGTCGCCGGCGCGGTCTCCCTCACGGAGGTCTTGTCCCAGGGGCGTGAGGTCGCGGGGCGGCTGGTACCCATCGAGGAGGCGCTGGCGCACCTGCCGGCGCTCCACCTGGACGAGGACACGGCGCAGCGCGTCGGGTGGGGCCAGCGGGTGGCTGTCTCGGGTACCTCGGACGCAGAGGCGACTCGACTCCTGGATCCGTGTGGGAGGCTCGTAGCCGTCGGTAGGGTACATGGCGGGCTGGTCGAGGTCGTGCGAGGGTTTTCCGCTGCGGCAGGCGGAGATTCGCGTTGACACCACCGGGGCTCGCCTCTATAACTGTGGCCCGCGAATTGGGATTGGAACAGCATCGGGGTCCTGAACACGACCCCCCGTCAGGAGGAGCACCCATGGGCCTGCATACGGTCCGAAAGCAAGAGATCATCGAGAAGTTTCGTGCGCACGAGGGGGACACGGGCTCGCCCGAGGTCCAGATCGCGCTTCTCACGGAGCGGATCAACTACCTCACCGAGCACTTCAAGACCCACAAGAAGGACCACCACTCCCGCCGCGGGCTGCTGAAGCTCGTCGGCCAGCGGCGGCGCATGCTCGACTATGTGAAGTCGAAGGACGTCAGCCGGTACGCCACGGTCATCCGCGAGCTCGGCATTCGTAAGTAGCGCGGGGGCGCCCCCCGGCGGCGGGGGGGCCGGACGAGCTACGATGAGTGAAGGCGCGGGGCGCACGACGATGCGCGTGTCCTCCGCGGCTTCATTCATGGCACCGACCTCCTTCCGCTTCCGATGCTCCCTCCCCCCGGGCTCTGGCGGATCTTCCCCAGGGCCATCGATAGAGCGCATGACCCGTGCCCCCCAGCGCTGCGCGCGCCTCGTCCTCCCGAGTGGGGAGGGCAAGGGGCCTCGGCCATGCCAGGAACGGCAGAGGAAATTCCCATGATGATTCGTGATTCCGCGGTGTTCGGCTCCAGTGAGCTGACCATCGAGACGGGGCGCATGGCCAAGCAGGCCAACGGCTCCGTGCTCGTCACCCACGGCGACGTGGTCGTGCTCGTGACGGCCTGCGCCAGCGCCAGCGAGCGGGAGGGCATCGACTTCTTCCCGCTCACCGTGGACTACATCGAGAAGACCTACTCGGCGGGCCGCATCCCGGGCGGCTACCTCAAGCGCGAGGGGCGGCTGTCAAACTTCGAGACTCTGACCAGCCGCCTCATCGATCGGCCCATTCGGCCGCTCTTCCCCGATGGCTTCCGCTGTGAGACCCAGATCATCGCGACGGTGCTCTCGTTCGACAAGCAGAACGATCCGGCCATCAACGCGATGAACGGCGCGTCGGCCGCGCTGATGCTCAGCGACATCCCCTTCGCGGGCCCCGTGGCAGGCGTGCGCGTCGGTCGCATCGAGGGTCAGTTCATCGCAAACCCGACCTACGCCGAGCGGGGCCTGAGCGATCTCGACCTGCTGGTCGCCGTGGGGCCGAGCGGCATCGCCATGGTGGAGGGTGAGGCCAACTTCCTCCCCGAGGCCGTGATCGTCGACGCTCTGGAGTTCGCCCAGAAGGCGGCCCGGCCGGTGATCGACCTCCAGCTCCGCCTCCGCGAGCAGGCCGGCAAGCCGAAGCGCGTCGTTCCGCCCCCGGCGGTGGACGAGGCGCTCCGGGCCCAGCTTCGTGAGCTGGTCTGGGACAAGATCGCCGCCGCGATCCGCATCACCGACAAGCTCGCCCGCTACGCAGCTCTGGACGGGATCTTCGCCGACGCCATGGTCGCACTGGGTCCCGACCTGGCTCCCCGGAAGAAGGAGCTCAAGGGCTACTACAGCGACTTCAAGAGCGACACCATGCGCAACCTCGTGGTGCAGGACGGCGTCCGCATCGACGGTCGCCAGCCGACGGACATCCGCCAGATCACCTGCGAGGTGGGCGTGCTCCCGCGCACCCACGGCTCCGCCCTGTTCACCCGCGGCGAGACCCAGGCGCTGGTCACGTCCACGCTCGGCACCTCCCGCGACGAGCAGCGCATGGATACGCTGCTCGACCCGGACCTCCGTAAGCGCTTCCTCCTCCACTACAACTTCCCGCCGTTCTCGGTCGGTGAGTGCCGGCCCCAGCGCGGTCCGTCGCGGCGCGACATCGGCCACGGCTACCTGGCGGAGCGCGGCGTCGAGCGGGTCCTCCCGACCGTGGAGCGCTTCCCCTACACCCTGCGCATCGTGAGCGAGGTCCTCGAGTCAAACGGCTCGTCCTCCATGGCTACGGTGTGCGGCGCGTCCCTGGCGCTGATGGACGCCGGCGTCCCCATCTCGGGGCCGATCAGCGGCATCGCCATGGGCCTCATCCAGGAGGGCGACAAGGCTGTGGTGCTCAGCGACATCCTCGGCGACGAGGATCACCTGGGCGACATGGACTTCAAGGTCGTGGGCAACCGGGAGGGCGTCTCGTCCCTTCAGATGGACATCAAGATCGAGGGCCTCACCCGCGAGACCATGGAGCGCGCCCTCAACCAGGCCCGCGACGGCCGCATCCACATCCTCGAGAAGATGGAGGAGGCCATCCGCGAGCCGCGCGCCGACATCTCTGCCTACGCGCCCCGCATCTTCACGGTGCTGATCAACCCGGAGCGCATCCGTGACCTGATCGGCCCCGGCGGCAAGCACATCCGCGGCATCCAGGAGGCGACGGGCGTCACCATCGACGTCAACGACTCCGGGCGCGTGGCGGTGGGCGCCGTCGATGAGCTGGCGGCGCAGGAGGCCATCCGCCTGATCCGCGGCTACACGGAGGAGGCAGAGATCGGCAAGACCTACCTGGGCAAGGTGATCAAGACGGTGGACTTCGGGGCCTTCGTCGAGATCATGCCCGGGACGGAGGGCCTGGTCCACATCTCGGAGCTGTCCGACCAGCGCGTGGCGCGCACCGAGGACGTGGTCCGTGAGGGCGACGAGGTGCTGGTCAAGGTCATCAGCATCGACCGCCAGGGCAAGATCAAGCTGTCGCGCCGCGAGGCGCTCGCCCGCAAGGGCTAGCGATGGACCGCGTCCTGCTTCGGGTGCGCCGCGTGCGCGAGGCAGACGCGGACCTGCCGCTGCCGTCCCCCCAGACGAGCGGCTCCGCGGGCATGGATCTGCGGGCCGCCGTTACGACACCCCTGACCCTCGGGCCTGGCGACCGGGCCCTGGTCCCCACCGGCCTCGCCATCGCCGTTCCCCACGGTTGGGAGGCCCAGGTGCGCCCCCGCAGCGGCCTCGCCCTGCGACACGGCGTCACCCTGCTGAACACCCCCGGGACCATCGACAGCGACTACCGGGGAGAGGTCTCCGTCATCGCCATCAACCTCGGTCGCGAGCCGTTCACCATCGCGAGGGGCGACCGCATCGCCCAGCTCGTGCTGGCGCGCCACGGCGTCGTGCAGGTGGAGCTGGTCGAGGAGCTGGACGACACCTCACGCGGCGCAGGCGGCTTCGGTCACACCGGGCACGCCTGATCGCTGCACTCAAGGTCAGGCGCGCGCCGGGATGGCCGCCATGGCTCGCTCCGCCAGGGCCGTGATGGTCAGTGACGGGTTGACTCCCGGGTTTGCCGAGACGGCCGCCCCGTCCACCACGTAGAGGCCCGGATAGCCGTGGACCCGGTGCCACGGGTCGATGACGCCCTCGTCCCGGTCGCTCCCCATGCAGGCACCGCCCAGGATGTGCGCCGTCGAGGGCACGCCGAGCAGTGTCTCCGTCATCATGTTCATGGGGACGCCTCCGACCTTGTCGGCGAAGCGGCGCGCCAGGTCCGTCGCCTCGGGGATGAACGCGCGCGGCGCATTGGCCGGGTCGGCCAGCTCGCTGACCAGTCCCCTCCGCAGGCCCGTGTGGAGGCCCCGGCCGAGCCGCAGCCGCAGGCTCCCCTCCAGGGTCCGCATGTAGAGCAGCACCTGACTCTGCCTGGCGAAGTCCGCCACGGTCATGGCGCGGAGCCACGTAGCGGGATCGGCGGCCAGCATTCGTAGAGCGCCCGCGAGACGCTCCGCCGCGGTCTCGCCCGGGGCGTGGGGCGCGACCAGCAGGCGGAAGAACCCGGAGCCCGCCGCATACCGCACGGGCTCGATGTGGCTGTGCTCGTCCGTGTGCAGGATCGACGTGATCGCCACCCCCTCGGTAAAGTCGTCTTCGGGGTTGGCGGACACGACGCCAAAGAGCGCCTCGCTGTTGGTCCGCACGAAGTCCCCGACCCGGTCGGACAGGGCGGGGAGGCCGTCCTCCTTCATGGCGAGGAGCAGGGGGACCGTGCCCATGACGCCGCCAGCCAGCACGACCCGATCCGCGGTGATGGTGCGTGCGCGGCCCGGACGCAGGGAGGGACGAACCTCCAGACGATAGCCGTCTTTGCCCGGGCGCAGGGCGGTGACCTCCGTCTCGGGCACCACGGTGACGCCGCGACGCTCGGCCAGCCACAGATAGTTTCTGTCCAGCGTGTTCTTGGCCCCCACGCGGCACCCGGTCATGCACGCGCCGCAGTGTGTGCACCCGGTGCGTGACGGGCCCTCGCCGCCGAAGTACGGGTCGGTCACCGAGCGGCCGGGCTCCCCGAAGTAGACGGCGACGTCCGTCGGGTGGTGGTGCTCCGAGCGCCCCATCTCCTTCGCGATCTCGGAGAGCACCTGGTCGCCCCGGGTCCAGCGGGGGTTGGGCGTGGCGCCCAGCATCCGGCGCGCGGTGGCGTAGCAGGGGGCGAGCTCCCTCTTCCAGTCGGCCAGGTGGCCCCACGACGGGGCCCGGAAGAAGGGGTCCTTGGGGACGGGCAGGGTGTTGGCGTAGACCAGCGAGCCGCCGCCGACCCCCACGCCGTGCAGCACCGTCACGTGGCGCAGGAAGCTCATCTGGAAGATGCCCTGCATGCCCAAGCGAGGGCCCCACATCCAGCGGCGCAGGTCCCAGTTCGTCTCGGGGAAGTCGCCTGGGGCGAAGCGCCGGCCCTTCTCCAGGACCAGCACGCGCCAGCCCTTCTCTGCCAGCCGAAGCGCGCTGACGCTCCCGCCGAAGCCCGATCCGACGACCACGAAGTCCCAGCGCTGCTTGTCCATGGCACCTCCCTGCCTCGCGGGGGCATGGCCGTACCGTCCGCGATTCGACAGATGTCCGCAAGCAGAACGTCCGAAATAAACGGGGCCTCGGGCGTCGTTGTTCGCACGGGGTCGGCCAGGGCGCTCCGGGGCGGGGCAAGATGCCCCCTTGATGGCAGCGCGCCATTGCCGTTACGATGCGGAGGAGTCGCGCCTCCACGCAGAATCGTGTCAATCATCGAGGTGGCCCAGTGCGGAACTCTCTGCTTTCGACCGTTGCCCGCTCTCTCTCTCTCGCTGCGCTCCTGTCCCTGGCCGTCGGCGCCTGCCGCTCGGAGGCGCCCGCGCCCGCGGAGCCGGAGCGGCGCCCGAGCGAGGTTGGCACCGTCGCCGCCGCCGGCTCGGAGGGCGTGCCCTTGGACCACGCGCCGGGAGAGCTCGCCGCCGAGCCCGCGAACGAAGACCCGCCGGCGCTGGCCCAGGAGGGCGACGAGGAGGAGGAGGAGGAGGACCGCAACTTCTGGAAGGGGGTCCGGTTCGACCGCGAGAACTTCGACGAGGTGCGGCGCTTCGTGCGCGAGCACTACATCGACGACCACCCGAAGGATGGCCGCGCCTACGCTGAGGCCTGCAACTACGCGATGCTGAGCCTGCACCAGCCCCACCAGCTCCTGCCGGTAGCCTTCTACGAGGCGCGCAAGGACGACCCCGACGAGGAGGGGCGCCTGGGCGGCAAGACGCTGAAGCCTTACAAGGACCTCCCCATCGTCGCCGCGGAGCTGGTCGAGAAGAAGGAGAAGGAGAAGCGCAAGCGGCTGAGCGACGACGAGATCCGGGACCTACGGGACAAGCTGCGCAAGAGGACGGAGCTCCTCGAGGGTGAGTGGTCCAAGATCGACTACAAGCCCGAGCACTTCGATCTGTGCATGGAGAAGGCGCGGGAGCTGGGCAAGACGCAGCTCAAGAAGGAGGCCAAGAAGGACAAGGAGGCGGCGGACCGGCTCACGTCGCTGGATCGCGACCTCTGGATCGCGGCCGCCAACGGATACCTCTCGTCGCTGGATCCCCACTCGTCCGTGGTGAGCTCCAAGGCCTGGGACCAGTCCACGAAGCGCACGACGGACAACAGCTTCGAGGGCATCGGCGCCATCCTGACGCAGCGCAACGACGAGACCATCGTGGAGAGCCCCATCGAGGGGCAGCCTGCCCACGCCGCCGGCGTCCGGGCGGGTGACGTGATCGTGAAGGTGGACGGAAAGTCCATCGACGGGCTCCAGCTCCCGCAGGTGGTCAAGCGCATCCGGGGCCCGAAGGCGACCGTGGTCACGCTGACGCTGCGCCGCATGGGCGAGCCCGAGGACATCGAGATCCCCATCACCCGGTCGTTCATCGAGATCAAGAACGTGTCGGCCAACATGATCAAGCACCACAAGGACATCGGCTACGTGAAGCTGACGGGCTTCGTACCGACGTCCACCTCCGAGCTGCAGCGCGCCATCGACAAGCTGCAGAAGGAGGCGGCGGGCTCCAAGCTGCGCGGGCTCGTCTTCGACCTGCGGGGCAACAGCGGCGGGCTGCTCAACCAGGCCGTGAGCATCTCCGAGCTGTTCCTGCCGTCGGGCTCCAAGATCGTGTCCGTCAAGGATCGGACGAAGCGTGACACGGGCAAAGAGAAGCTCTACAGGTCGTCCGCGACGGAGACCTACTCCATGCCGCTCGTGGTGCTGACCAACGACTCCAGCGCCTCGGCGAGCGAGATCGTCGCCAGCGCGCTCCAGGACAACCGGCGGGCACTCGTGCTCGGTGACCGGTCCTTTGGCAAGGCCAGCGTGCAGACCCTGTTCAACCCCGACATCGGGCGGGGTTACTACATCAAGCTGACCGTGGCCCGCTACTACGCGCCGAGCGGCCGCACCATCCAGGTGACCGGCGTGTCGCCAGACGTGGAGGTGGCGCCGGACATCGACAAGCCCATGCCGCTCGGCTTCCGGGAGGAGAACCTGTCGAACCACCTGTCGGCGATCCCCACTCCCTACACCTCCGAGAACGCGGAGATGATGGGGATGCTCGACGAGTGCGTGAAGAAGCGCGGCAACGCGGAGCAGATCCACCAGGCGGACCCGAACCCGCAGCTCCGCTTCGACTACCAGCTCCTCAAGGCAGCGGACTACATCGAGTGCCTCGCCGACGCCCAGGCGCAGGCCAAGGCCACGCCTACCGGTGGCACCGACGTGCAGTAGAGGGCCTGGGTGGCGAGACCGACCAACGCAGACCTGATGGCACGCATCGAGGCACTGAGTGTCGAGGTGGGGCTGTTGCGGGGCGAGGTGGCGGCCCTTCGGTCGGCCGCCGCGAGTCCCGAACACCGGCCGGACCCGGCGCCCGACGTGCCGGTCCCGGCGCGGGACCTCGGCACCAGCGAGCCCACGGCAGCGCCGGCCCCTGTGATCGATCCGGCGACCCCAGAGGAGCTGCTCTTCGAGCTGTTCACCGCGGCAGCCATGGCTGACTCGGAGGCCGGCTTCGAGCGCTTCACCCTGCTGATGCACCCAGCCGCCTTGGACGGCCCGCGGGCGCTGAGCTCGCTGCGCGCGTTCCAGTGGAAGCAGCTCCGCAAGAACCACCGCGAGTACCTGGACGCGAGCGGCCGGTGTGACACCTTCCAGATCACGGACCGTCGCCCGCCGGTGGTCTCGCCGCGGGATACGACCTGCAAGCTGTTCATCCACAGCAGCCGGCGGATGCCCGTGCCGCTGCAGCTCAGGCGGCTCGACGATGACCCATCCCGGTGGCGCGTCGAGGTGTGTTCTCTCTAGGTTTTGGATTGACACTGCGCCGCGGCGCAGCTATAAACCCCGTGCTCTTTGAGATGGCGGCATAGCCAAGTGGTAAGGCAGAGGTCTGCAAAACCTTTATCCCCCAGTTCGAATCTGGGTGCCGCCTCCAGACAGTCCCCGAACAGAGGCCCTCATCGCGTGCGGTGAGGGCTTTGTCGTTTCAGATGGCACGAAGCCTCGTCATTCAGCTCCTCGACCCCCGCACGGACCGGCTGCACCACGGGCTCGCCCTGGCGGCCACCGCTGCGGCCATGGGCAGGCCAACCACCATCGTTCTGTTTCAGGGAGCGCTGTGGGCCCTCGTCACGGGGCGGGCGGACCAGCCTGCCCTGGAGGGGCTGGGCGTGGAGGTCGCCGCCGCGCTGACCGTGGGCCACGAGCGGCACCCGGCGCCGCCGACGCGGCTCCTGCGGGACGCTCGGGGGCTCGGGGCGCGAGTCTACGCGTGCAGCGGCTCCGTCGAGCTGGCGGGGCTCGCGTTGGCTGACGTGCTGGCCGTGGTCGACGACGTGCTGGGGCTGCCAACCATCTTGCGGCGCGCGGGGGACGACGCGGATCTGGTCGTCGTCTGAGCGCCGTTGGGGTGGCGTTGAGGGCGGCGCTCGGGTAGGCTCGCGCCATGGTTGAGATCCGAGACCCGGTGCACGGCCCCATCCAGCTCTCCGAGGGTGAGCGGCGCGTCGTCGATTGCGCTGCGTACCAGCGCCTGCGCCACGTCAAGCAGCTCGGCTTCGGGGAGATGACCTTCCCCGGGGCGACCCATACGCGCTACCTGCACGGCCTCGGGGCCATGCACGTCGCGGGGCGCGCCTTCGACGTCGCAACCGTGCGCGCGGACCTCGGCGCCGAGCGGGCGCGGCTGCGTCAGGCGGTGCGCCTCGCCGCGCTGCTGCACGACGTCGGGCACCCGCCGCTCTCGCACACCGCGGAGGCCATGCTGCCGCCGCTGGAGTCCCTGCCGGCGGACGTGGCGCAGGGGCGGAGCGGCTCCCACGCCAGCCACGAGGACATGACCCTCCTTCTGCTGCTGCACGGCGAGCTGGGCGACGCCATCGACGCGACGTTTGCCGGCCAGGGCATCGAGCGGCGGCACGTCGCGGCCCTCATCGACCGCCACATGGCGCTGGATCCGCAGGTCTACGCCGTCGGCGGCGCCGACTGGCGTCCTCTGCTCGGGCAGCTCGTGTCCAGCGAGCTGGACGTGGACCGCATGGACTACCTGCTGCGCGACTCCACGTTCAGCGGGGTCCCCTACGGGCGCTTCGACCTGGACTGGCTGCTCGGCGGCCTCGACCACCACCTGTCGGAGGGGCGAGCCGAGCTCGCGCTGCGGGAGCGGGCGCTCCTGTCCTTCGAGGACTTCCTGCTGTCGCGGCTGCATATGTTCGTGATGGTCTACTTCCACCCGCGGACCAACGTCTACGACCGCATGTTCCTGCGGTTCGTCGCGGGCCTGGACGCTGGCGCGCGGTTCCCTGCGGATCCGGCCGCCTATGCGCGCTGCGACGACACCTCGGTCTGGGCGCTGCTCAGGGAGCACGCTGGGGACCGCTGGGCTGCGCGGGTGCTCCAGCGGGAGCTCCCCCTCAAGCGGGTGGTGGACCTGGACGAGGCGGGCGAGGCGGCGCACCGTGACGCGCTGGATGCGGCGCTGCGTGCCCGCGGCATGGCCCCCGAGTGGATCACGTCCCGGGGCGTGCTCTCACGGTACTTCGGCGCCGCTGGCGACCGCCCGCGCATCTGGGTGCGACGCGACGACTCCCTGCTCGGGCCCGCCGTCGTCCCGCTGGAGGACGCGACCTCGCTGTTCCGTCGCTATGCGGAGCCGACGGTGCTCGTGAGGCTCTATGTGGAGCCGGAGCGCCGGGATGAGGCGCGGGGAGTCGCGGCCAGGCTACTGAGGTGATCAGTACGCGGAGCTGACGCCCTTGTTGGGGCGGCCTTCGATGGAGCCGAGGACCTTCTCGATGGCGTTGGCCGCCTGGGCGATGTCCTCTTCGTAGCCGCCGAGCCACAGCCGCCCGTAGGCGCCGTAGGAGATCATCTCCAGCAGCTCGATCTTCGCGGCCTTCTCGGCCTCGTTGGCGGCGATGACGGCGTAGCCGGCGGGGTGGACCTCAAGGATGTACATGGTCTGGCCGGTGAGGATCACGTTGCCGTGCCTCATGCGGTTGATCAGCATCGTGTGGTAGTTCTCGATGCCGGTGATCACCTGCGCCGAGACGATGCGCGGCTGGAGCCGGGCGTTCTCTTGAATCTCGAAGTAGTCGAGGATGCGGGCCCCGGCCTCGCGCACCATGCCCTGGTCCGTGGCGTGGACCTCCAGCATCCCGTAGGCGCGCTCGACGATCTGCATGCCGGGGATGACGGTCGTCGCCTTGAGCACCGTGTCGGTCACCACGTTGATGGACATGCCCGGGGCGACCTCGACGATCAGCGCCGCCTGGCCCTCCAGGGGCAGGAACCCCCGCGCGACGGTCGCGATGAACGAGGCGAGCTGCGGCTGCAGCGAGTCGATGAACGAGAATGTGCGGAGATCGATCATGAGCCCTCCACGTGCGGCGCGAGCCCGGAGGATACACGGTCCACGGGCGCTTGGGAACCGCTGTCGTCTACGTGATGTTGGCCGGCTGGCGCGCGATCTTCTCTTGCAGGTAGAGCACCGCGTCGAGCACCTGCTCCGGGCGGGGAGGGCAGCCGGGGATGTAGACGTCCACCGGGACGATGTGGTCGGCGCCCGGCACCGTCGCGTAGTTGTCGTAGAAGCCGCCCGTGCTCGCGCAGACCCCGAAGGCGATGACCCACTTCGGCTCGCACATCTGGGCGTAGACGCGGCGCAGGATGGGGGCGTTCTTGTGGGTGATGGTCCCCACGATCCACAGCACGTCGCTCTGGCGCGGCGAGAAGCGCGGCACCTCGGCTCCGAAGCGGGCAACGTCCCAGTGGGCGCAGTTGGCGGCCATGTACTCCATGCCGCAGCACGCCGTCACGAACGGGTACTGGAACAACGAGAACTTGCGGGCCCAGTTGACCAGCGTGCTCAGCTTCGTGGTGAACACGTTGTTGCGCAGGTCCTCCGGGAAGCCGGGGTCGGTCTGGATCGCGTGCTCCAGGGTGTCGAGGGCGGTCAGGGGGAGCTTTCGTTCGGTCATCACGGTGTCATCCTCCGGGGGCGTCGGGGCCCCGAGCGTCGGGCGGAGCATCGTAGGGTTCAAGCCACGTGTCAACTCGGAATGTTCCCGCCGGTGACCCTGATGCGACGGGCCTCAGCGGTGGGGCCCGATGGCTGCCAGGGAGCGCAGCAGCTCGGCCCGCTGCTCCCGCTGGGGGCGGAGCGGCTCCGCGTAGACGTCGTCGAAGAGGGTGCGGACTTCGGGGCCGGGGAGCGCCTCCTGCTCCTCCACGGTCCTGCGGATCAGCGCCTCCTGCTCCTCCACGAAGGCGGCCTCCGCCGCGTCGGTCCAGAGGTCGCTGTCCATCAGGAAGCGGCGCAGGCGGGCGATGGGGTCCCTCTTCTTCCACTGCTCGGTGATCGACTCGTCGCGGTAGCGGGATGGGTCGTCGCTGGTCGAGTGCGCCCCGACCCGGTACGTGAGCGCCTCGATGAAGGTGGGGCCCTCGCCCCTGCGCGCCTTGTCCGCCGCGCGCCGCGTGGCCTCCCACACGGCCAGGGCGTCGTTGCCATCCACCCGGACCCCCTCCATGCCGTAGGCCCGCGCCTTGATGGCGATGGTCTCCGACGCGGTCTGGCGGTCCCACGGCACGCTGATCGCCCACTGGTTGTTGGCGCAGAACAGCACGACCGGCAGCGTGTAGACCGTCGCGAAGTTCATGGCGACGTGGAAGTCACCCTCGCTGGTCGCGCCGTCGCCCATGTACCCGATGACCACGGCGCCCGTCTTGCGCAGCTTCGCTGCGTGGGCTGCGCCGACCGCCTGGGGGAGCTGCGTCGCGATGGGGCTCGACAGGGAGACGTAGTGGGCCGCCGCGTCGCTGTAGTGGCACGGCATCTGGCGGCCCTTGACGGCGTCGTGGCGGTTGCCGAAGAGCTGCGCCACGTACTGATCGAACGGGTGACCGCGCAGCAGGGCCACGCCGCCCTCCCGGAGCGCCGGGAAGATCCAGTCCCGGGGCTCGAAGACGATGCCGCTGGCGATGACCGCCGCCTCCTGGCCGGTGGCGGCGCCGTAGAAGCCGATGCGGCCCTGGCGCTGGAGCGTGAGCATGCGCTCGTCCACCAGCCGCTGGAAGCGCATGGCGCGGTACATGCGGAGCAGCTCGGCGTCCGTGAGGCCGGCCGGGCGCGTGCCGACCAGGCGCCCCTCGTCGTCGAGGATGCGCGCGAGGCCGAGGGCCGGGTCCTCGGGCGCCGTCTTCGCCGCCTTCGCCGTCTTCGCCACCTTGGACATCACGCCATCTCCAGCAGCAGGGACTCGGGCTCCTCCAGGAGCTCCTTGACGCGCTGCACGAAGGCGGCGCCCACATGTCCGTCCACGACGCGGTGGTCGAAGCTCGACGAGAGGTACATGCGCTCCCGGATGACTACCTGGTCACCGATCACGACCGGGCGCTTCTCGATCTTGTGGATGCCGAGGATCGCGACCTCCGGGTGGTTCACGATGGGCGTCGCGAACATGCCGCCCAGCTTGCCGAGGCTCGTGATGGTGAAGGTGCTGCCGGTGACGTCCTCGCGGTCCAGCTTGCCGTCGCGGGCCTTCTCCGCCAGCCGGTCGATGTCGCGGGCGATGTCATAGATGCTCTTGCGGTCCGCGTCGTGGACCACCGGGACGACCAGGCCGGCCTCCGTCGCCGCCGCGATGCCGATGTCGTAGTACTTGCGGAGCACGATCTCTTCTGTGCTGTCGTCCATGGCGCTGTTGACCAGGGGGTGCTCCTTGAGGGCCGCCACCGCCGCCTTCACGAAGAACGGCAGGAAGGTCAGCTTGACGCCGCTCCGCTCGGCCCGCGCCTTCGTGCGGTCACGCAAGGCGACAAGGGCTGTCATGTCCACCTCGTCCACGTAGTGGAAGTGGGCGGCCGTGTGCTTGGCGACGGTCATCTTGGCGTGGATGCGGCGGCGGAGCCCCCGGAGCGGGGTGCGCTCCTCGCGGCCCTGGGGATCCGGCGGGACGGAGGCGGCACCCGCGGGGGCAGCCTGGGCGGGCGCCTTGCGCGGCGCGGCTGCGAAGGCGAGGACGTCCTCCTTGGTGATGCGCCCGCCCTTGCCCGTGCCGTTCACGTCGTGGATGTCCACGTTGAGCTCTCGGGCAAGGCGCCGGGTGGCGGGGGTCGCCAGGGTCGGAGCCGTGGGCTGGTCGAGGGCCGGGGCGGCGGGAGCGGGCGGGGCTGCGGCTGGCGCGGCGCTCCTCGCTGCTGCGGGGGGCGCCTGTGGCTCGGGGCTCCGCGTCGGCGCCGCGGGCGGGGCAGCCTGGGGCTCCCGCGCCGCCGGTGCCGTCGCCCGAGCCGCCGGCGCCGCTGCAGGGGACGGGGCAGGGCTCTGCGCCGCGACCTTCGGGGCCTCGGCGCCGCCCAACGCGATGACCACGAGCACATCGCCGACGGGCGCCATGGCTCCCTCGGCAAAGCGCCGCTGCTTGATGGTCCCGCTCTTGGGCGACGAGATGGTGACCGTCGCCTTGTCGGTCATCACGTCGACCAGAGCGTCGTCCTCCTTGATGGGGTCGCCCTCCTTGACGTGCCATGCGACGATCTCGCCTTCGGTGATGCCCTCGCCGATGTCCGGTAGCTTGAACTCGAAGTCCATGGTGCCTCCAGGGCCGAACGCCGGTCGCGCCGGCGAAGGATCAGACAGTTCAGTAGTTGAGCGTCTCCTCCACGGCCAGCGCCACGCGCGCGGGGTCGGGGAGGTACTGGTGCTCCAGCGAGTACGGGAACGGAGTGTCGAAGCCCGTCACCCGGCGCACGGGGGCCTCCAGGTGCAGGAAGCAGCGCTCCTGGACGAGCGCCGACAGCTCGCTGGCGAAGCCGCACGTGCGGGGTGCCTCCGTGACGACGACGCAGCGGCCGGTCTTGCGGACGGACGCCTCGATGGCGTCGACGTCCAGCGGCACGAGGCTGCGCAGGTCGATGATCTCCGGGGAGATCCCGGCGGCCCGGATGGCCTCCACCGCCTCCAGGCAGGTGTGGACCATGGCGCCGTAGCTCAGGATGGTCACGTCGTCTCCCTCGACCGCCACGCGGGCCACGCCGAGGGGCACCTCGTAGTCCGCCCCCTCCGGGACCTCGCCCCGAGCAGCCCGGTAGACCCGCTTGGGCTCGAAGAAGATCACCGGGTCCTCGTCGCGGATGGACGCGAGCAGCAGCCCCTTGGCGTCGTAGGGCGTCGACGGCACCACGACCTTCAGGCCGGGTGTGTGGCAGAACAGGGCCTCGGGGCTCTGGGAGTGGTAGTGGCCGCCCCGGATGCCCCCGCCGAAGGGCGTGCGAATCGTGACGGGGCAGGTGAAGCCCCCGCCCGAGCGGTAGCGCATCTTGGCGAGCTCGTTCACGATCTGATCGAAGGCAGGGAAGATGAAGTCCGCGAACTGGATCTCCGGCACCGGGCGCAGGCCGTTCATGGACATGCCGATGGCGCTGCCGATGATGCCGGCCTCCGCCAGCGGCGTGTCGATGACACGGTCCTCGCCGAACTCCTCCTGCAGGCCGAGCGTCGCGCGGAACACGCCGCCGAAGCGGCCCACGTCCTCGCCGAGCACGACGACCCGCTCGTCGGCGCGCATGGCCACGCGCAGCGCGTCGTTGACGGCCTGGATGATGTTCATCTCTGCCAAGGGGTGGGCTCCTTGTGCCGGGGGTGGTCCTGGCGCTCGAGTGCCCGCCGCTCGTGCGGCGGGGCCCTCGGGTCCAGGGCGCCCGATTATAGACGACGCGACGAAAAGGGGAAGCGTCAGAGGCAGACGCTGGCGGTCACCGACGGCTGGTTGAAGCGGGGCACGTTCGCGGTGCAGGTCCCCGCGCCGCAGTCGGCCGTGCACTTGGACACGCACTGGCCCGTGCCCGCGGGGCCCGCCACGCAGAAGGTCGTGGGGTAGCCCGGCTTGTCCGGGCAGGACTTGGTGCAAGGGATGGTGCAGCGGCCGGGCTTGCCCTCCGTTGCCCCCGCCAGCTCGCACAGCCCCTTCGAGAGGCCGCAGTCCAGGTTCGTGAAGCAGGGGTCACCGATCCAGCCGGCCGTCCCTGGGAGGCACACGTCGGCCTTGACCGAGCCTTGGCCGAAGCGCGGCTCGCCTGTGTGCTTCATGATGCCCGGATAGCGGGCGCAGCCGTTGTTGAGAGCCTCTGCCTTCAGCGTGCAGATGCCCTTCGTGTCGTCCTCGGGGTCCGTCACGCAGAAGGAGACCGGGTAGCCGAACTTGTCGAAACCACAGTACTTGTTGCAGTAGGACGTGCAGTAGCCGCGGCCCGTGTAGGGGTTCTGCTTGCAGAGGCCGCCCGCGTAGTTGCAGTCCGTGTCGGTGGCGCACTCGCTGAGGAGCCACCGCTGGGGCACGTCCACCGCGACGCCCTCGATGCGCTCCACCGCCTTCTGGACCTTCACCGGGACCTTGCGCCCCTTCATGAGCGCGTAGAGCTCGACGATGTCGGCGGACTCCATGCGCACGCAGCCGTGGGAGACGTAGCCACGGCGCAGCTTGCCGCCGCTCGGGAGCGTGTAGGAGTCGATGGGCCCGTGGAGCGCGTAGGCGAGGGTGGGGGCCCCCTCCAGGCGGATGAACGGCATGCCCGCGAACACGGGGATGTTCTTGCCCGTGTCCGGGTCCTTCCACCACCGGCGGCAGGAGTAGCTGTAGGCCCACGGCATGGTGCCGTTGGCGTTGTCCGCGAGGGAGGGCTGGTCGAGGCGCGCGTAGAACACGCCGCCGGGGGCCTTCTCTGAGGTGGGGGTCAGGGAGACGCCCTTCTCGATGGAGCCGGGCCCGATCGGGTAGACCTTGTCGAAGCCCGTGGTCTCGTCGGTCAGGTGGGCGGTGAGGCCGTCGAGGGAGATCACCAGCTTCGGGTTGGGCAGGGGGTCCAGGGCCGGGATGGGCTTGCACTCCAGGGCGGGGCCCCAGCCACCGTCGCTCTTCAGGTCGTCGATGCCGCCGATGCCCAGCTCGTCGGCGGACTGGGCGACCTCCTCTGCCTCTTCGTCCGCGCACGCGGCGAGCAGGACGAGCGCCAGGGTCAGGTGTGCTCTCTTCATATGATCTCTCCTCGAGCCGAGTCCTGGCCGCCCTCTATCACCCGTGGCGCGGCCCGTCAATCAGGGAGTGATGGCGCCGCCCGTGGCGCTCGGGACGGGAGCGGGGCGCGCCGAGATTGTCCATTGTTCGTGCCTGCTTGCGTGACCGCCCAGCGACCCGTGGGCCCGCCCGTGTGACACTCCGCCCCGCACCACACCGCGGAGGAGTCCATGAGCCGCCCCGACGCCGCAGCGAGCGACCCCGAGCTGATCCTCGCCTTCTGGTTCGGTGACCTGAACGCCTCCGGCCTCGCCGACGCGGAGCACTCGCGGCGCTGGTTCACCAAGGATCCGGCGTTCGACGCCGAGCTCCGCGACCGCTTCGGCGCGCTGCACGCGGCCGTGGTCGCTGGGGAGCGGGCCGGCTGGCAGGAGTCTGCGCGCGGGTGCCTGGCAGCCGTGATCGTGCTCGATCAGCTCAGCCGCAACATGTTTCGCGACACCCCAAGGATGTTTGCCACGGATGAGGCGGCGCTGGCCGTGGCGCGGGACGGCCTCGCGCGGGGCTTCGACCGCGCGCTGCGCACCCACGAGCGCATGTTCCTCTTCATGCCCTTCATGCACAGCGAGGCGCTGGCCGACCAGGAGCGGTGTGTGGCGCTGTTCCAGGCGCTGCTGGCCGAGGCGGATGACGGGGCGCGGGCGACCGTGGAGTACTCCCTGGGGTATGCAGTCCAGCACAGGGACATCGTCGCCCGCTTCGGGCGCTTCCCTCACAGGAACCGGGTTCTGGCGCGAGATACCACCCCCGAGGAGGCGGAGTTCCTGACCCAGCCTGGGTCCTCCTTCTGACGCGCTCCTCACGGGTGGCTCATGTTTGACGTTCCGTTTCGCTCCCAGACACAGGAGCACCAGGTGGACGCCCCGCGCCTGGAGGGCACGATCCCCGCAGCGCTCCGTGGGACCCTCCTCCGCAATGGGCCCGGGCGCTTCGAGTCGGGCATGGATCGCCTGCACTTCCTCGACGGGCACGCTCTGGTGGCTGGGCTGTGCTTCGAGGACGGTCGCGCACGCTTTCGCAGCCGCTTCGTCCGCACGCCCGAGCTGGTCGCTGAGGAGGCCGCCGGGCGCATCCTCCACCGGCGCGTGTTCACCAACATCCCGAGCCGCTGGGCCAACGTCTTCAAGCTGCCCAAGGGCGACAACGGCAACCATGACGTCTACGTCCATGGGGGGCGCGTGGTGGCCAGCAACGACAAGGGGCACCATGTGGTCGACCCCCGCACGCTGGAGACCCGGGGGCCCGAGGCCTTCGGGGGGCTGCACCGGGGCGAACGCCTGATTGGCCCCATGCCCCGCGTCGATCCAGAGAGTGGGCGTCTGGTCGGCTGGGTCGTCGAGCCCGGTGGGGCCAAGCCGGACCGCATCACCTTCTTCGAGGCGGACGAGGCATTCCGCGTCGTGTCGGAGGCGGCGCCCCACACCCTCGCGAGCCCCGCGGCGGTGGTGCACGACCAGGCGTTCACCGCTCGCTGGTACGTCGCCACGCAGGCCGCCGCGCGGCTCCGGTTCGGCCAGGCGCTGTGGGGCGGTCGGACCCTCTTCGACTGCTTCGCGTGGCCACCTGCCGGGACCGCCGACCTGGTGCTGGTGTCGCGGCCCGATGGGGCGCGCAGCGCGCGTGTGCCAATCCCCGGTGGGATCCTGGCCGCCTTCCACCTGCTCAATGCTCGGGATGACGGCGCCCGGGTGATCGTGGACCTCATCGGCTACGCGGGCGTGCCCGACTTCGGCCAGTTCGGGTCCGGCGTGGGGGCCTTGGGCCGGCGTGGGACCACACCGCCCCCGCGGCTCCTGCGTCTCGTCGTGGACCCGGAGCAGGCCAGGGTCGTCGAGCACGTGGCCCTGTCGGGCGAGGCGGGCGAGCTGCCGGAGGTGAGGCCGGACCGCTTCGGACGACCCTACCGCTACGTGTGGCTGGCTGCGCCGGCCGCGGGCCGCGACGCGCCGGACCCCAACGCCTTCCCCTGGTTCGGGGCCCTCTTGAAGGTCGATGTCGAGACCGGCGCAGCGACCCGGTGGGAGGCCGGCACCAGCGCCTTCGTGTCCCAGCCGGTCTTCGCGCCCCGCGGCGACGAGGAGGACGACGGCTGGGTCCTCTCGTGGGTGGAGGACGCGGCCCGCGGGACGACGGAGGTGGTCGTCCTCGACGCCCGCGATCTGGCGGCGGGTCCAGTCGCGCGCATCGACCTCGGCGTCCACCTCCCAGGCTCCTCCCACGTCACGTGGGCGCCGGGCCACTCCCTCTGACCGCCGCTCCACGCGCCGTCAGGGGATCCCTCGACGCCTGCCACGGGGCACCTCCACGTCGTCAGGATCGGCCACGCAGGCGCGCGACGAGGCACGGCAGCGCCGCGAGGCCGACGGCGAGCAGCGGCAGGTACACGGCGCTCATGTGGCGGGGGCTGGCCTGCGCCACCCCCATGATGGCGAGCTTGTAGGCCACCACGGCGGCGCAGAGGGCCACGGCGGGGCCGTCCGGTGCCAGCGGGGGGGCGGTGCCGGAGACGAGCGCCCAGGCTCCGAGCAACAGCAGGGCGACGATGATCGCCGCTGACGCGAGGGCCAGCACCGACTGCACGCCCGCCGCCACCGCCTCGGCCGTGGTCATCGTGGCGAGCGCGGCGGCGCGGCCTTCGCTCGCGGCGAGCCGGGTCAGAGCCTGGACGCGCTCGGGCGACGACGCAAGCGTCCGCAGCTCGCCGACGTACGTTCCGCCGGTGACCGCTGACCACACGTTGTATGCCACCTTCCGGGCGAACGCCTCCGGGTGCTCCCTGACGGCCTGGGCGAACTCGCGGCGCAGCAGGCGGTCGCCCTCGGGTGACGCGAAGCCCGGCGCTCCGAGCGCCCTGGCGCGGCGCTCGGCGACGATGTCGGCGGGCTCGATGCCCCACGGATTGTCGGGGAGCTGGCCGAGTGAGATGTACAGCACGCAGCCGCCATTCGTCGCGTCGAAGCGCAGCCCCTCCCCGTGGGCCGCTGCGCGCAGCGCCCAGGGCAGGAGCAGGGCGAGCGACATGGCGCCGCTCAGGGCAACTGCGGTGACGGTCCGGCGGCGGAGCCCGCGCAGGTGGGGCAGGGCGGCCGCCGCGACCTCCGCGAGCGGCAGGTAGAGGTACTCGGTCCGCAGGTTGCCGACCAGGCCCAGGGCGAGACCCGCGGCAAGCAGGGGAGCGCGTCGGCCCGTCCGCAGGTGCTCGGCGAGGGACGCCAGGTGCATGACGAGCCCGGTGGCGACGAGCCCGTCGGCCCACCGCACCGACAGGAGGGCCAGGAACGGCAGCGCGAGGGCGATGTGGTACAGGCGCGGCGCGACGCGGGCCAGGCGCAGCGCCGCGAACACACCCGCTACGGCCGCCGTTGCCTGGACGACCAGCAGCCACAGGTCGACGGACCCGAGGGCCACTCCAACGGCGACGAGCGCCGGATACCCCCAGATCGGGTAGAAGGCCGGCTCGCCGTGCAGCGTGTACCCGTTGCCGCTGAGCAGAGACTCGGCCAGAGGCAGCGTGTAGCGGTGGTGGATGGTCTGCTGAGCGGCGTGGGTGTGGTTCAGGAGGATGAACCCCACGGCCGCTCCCGCCAGCGCGAGGGCAAAGGTCCGGTTGGGCGCCTGCATCAGGCGGCCGCGGAACGGGGCAGGATGGGCCGCACGTGCATTCGGCGCCGCTCGTGTCCGATCGATGGTCCAGGGGATCGCAGCCCCATCGGGCCTGGGGCACCCATGATAGTGGCGTGATCGCGCACGGGCAAACAAGCCCGCATCGTAGTCAGGACGTTCCGGGGACCCGCCGGTCGGTCTGCACGCGAACTCGGCGCCAGGGCGTGGTCTTGGCGCGCAGCCCTTGACAGAAGGCGCCCCCTTGGCGCAACCCTTGGGCAACGGATCGGCGCGTGCGTCATGTGTCGCCGCGCCGTGAGGTTCGCCGTGACGGGCGCTGCGCAGTGCTCGTTGGTGGATAATCGGCGGCCTGGCCGGGCCTGAAGTGCCCGTGGAGACCCAACAGCGACGGAAGGGAGACTGCCCGAGATGAAACAGATTTCGTCCTGGTGCGCGGCCGCATCATCGGGGAGCCTGTTGGCTCTCGGCCTCGTGGTTCTGGCGTCGTCCGCGTGCGACCAGACCGAGCCCGTCGTCCTTCAGGACGACTCGGGGCTATACGAGCAGTCGATCGAGGGCTCCCTGATGAAGGGCAGCGGGGGCAACAACGGCGATACCGACTACTGCAACGATCCCGTGAACTTGTGCGCGTCAGGCGAGGGCGACTGCGACGCCGATGCGCAGTGCGCTGAAGGCCTGGTCTGCGGCGTGGACAACGGGCCCAAGTTCGGGCAGCCGTCCGGGTGGGACGTCTGCTGGCCCGCGACCTGTCAGAACGGGCTGCTGGACAGCGGCGAGCAGCAGGTCGACTGCGGCGGCGGCTGCGGCACCTGCTCCTGCTCGGGCACCAACGGTGACACGAACTTCTGCACGTCGTCGTGCCGGTGTGGCTCAGGCCAGGGCGACTGTGATTCCGATGCCCAGTGCGCGACCGGGCTCGTCTGCGGCACCGACAACGGGGACCGCTTTGGGATGCCCGCATACTATTGGGACGTCTGCTGGCCGGCCCACTGCCAGAACGGCACGCAAGACGGCGACGAGACGTCCCCCGACTGCGGTGGTAGCTGCGGCCCGTGCACTTGCGGCGGCGTGAACGGCGACGAGGACTTCTGCACCCCGACTTGCCCCTGCCTGTCCGGCCAGGGTGATTGCGACGCCAACAACCAGTGCGTGAGTGGCACCGTCTGCGGTACGGACAACGGGGCCCGGTTCGGCTTCCCCAAGACCACGGACGTGTGCTGGTCGAGCACCTGCGCCTCGAAGGTCCTCGGAGCAGCCGACTACTGCAGCACGGCGTGCCCGTGCACCACTGGCCAGGGCGACTGCGACACGGCATCCGAGTGTGCGCCCGGGCTGACCTGCGGGACCGACAACGGCGCCCTGTGGGGCTTCGCGGCCACGCTGGACATGTGCTGGCCGCCGGCCTGTGCGACCCGCGTCCCGAACGCCACCGACTACTGCCGAAAGGACTGCCCTTGCCTCCAAGGTCAGGGCGACTGCGACAGCAATCTGGAGTGCGGACCGGGCCTCGTCTGCGGCACCGACAATGGGCCTCGCTTTGGGCAACCTGCCATCTGGGACATGTGCTGGAGCAGCATCTGCTCCACGCTGACACCGGGCGCAGCCGACTACTGCCGCACCGAGTGCCCGTGTCTGACGGGAGAGGGCGACTGCGACTCCAACGCCCACTGCGCCCCTGGCCTCGTGTGCGGCAACGACAACGGCCCTCGGTACGGGCACCCGGCGACCTGGGACATGTGCTGGCCTCCGCACTGCCAGAACGGCACGAAGGACGCCGACGAGACCTCCGTGGACTGCGGGGGCTCTTGCGGTGGCCCGTGCTGAACGCTCGGCTCTGACGACCGCCGCGCCTCTGCCCGAACCCTCCCTCGTCGGGCAGCCCCATCCAGAGCGTGACCCCGTGAGCACTTCCACCTCGCCACCCCGGCCCAGAGTCGCGACGTGCGGCACCTCCGGCGCGGCGCTGCCGGTGGTCGCCTCCGGAGGGCTCGTCGGGGTGCTCGCAGCGATCACGGATCTCGCGCGAATGGGGGGCGCCGAGGCTCCCGCCGTGCTGCCGTGGGTCGCGGCGGGGGCTTCGGGGCTGCTCGTGTTCCTGGGGTGCTCCCTCGGGGTGGTCGTGGTTCTGATGCTCTGCCTCGGCGACTTGGTGGCGGCCCGCGTCGGGCGCGTCCTGGCGGGCGCGGCGGCGAAGCTGCCCAGAGTGCTCCGCCGGGTGCGCATCATCCGGGCTGTCATCGACGCCATGCTGCTGACACCGGCGGTCTACGTCGTCGGGCGCAAGGTCTTCGCGGGGCGGGGGCTCGCCGCCTCGTCCGTCGCGGATGCCGGCCCCTGGCTCTTCCTCGGCGCGACGCTGGGCGGGGCCGTGGGCGCGTCGCTGCTGCTGCGGGCGCTTGCACCGCGCATCGAGGCGCGACACCCTGCCGCGACGGTCGGGGCCACCGTGGTGGGGCTGGCGGTGGCGGCCCTGCTGCTCGTCGCGGAGCGCACCCAGCAGGTGGAGGCGTACTTCTACCTCCACGTCGTCGCCGTGCTCCTCGCCGCCGCCAGCGCACTCTGGGCCCTGCACGCGGCGCTGCTGCCGGCCCTTCGCCGCGTCGGGCCGCTGTCACTTGGTGCCGTCGCGCTGGGCGCGGCCGGGGCGGCGGCCAGCGGCTGGACGGACCGGGATGACGTCCGGCTCTATCTGCGCTACACCCACATGGTGACGACCATCGCGACGGAGGGCATCCGCAGTGCCTGGGATCTGGACGGTGACGGCTACTCGCCGCTGCTGGGCGGAGGTGACTGTGACGACCTGGACCCGGCCCGCAACCCGCTCCGGGTGGATGTGCCCGGCGGCGTCGACGCGGACTGTGACGGAGTGCCGGGGGCTCCTCCGGAGCCTCCGCCCGCGGCACCACCGGTGCGGGATGTGGGAGGCGTCGAGGACCTGAGGAGCCGCCTCCGCGGAGCGAACCTCGTCTTCATCGTTGCGGATGCGCTCCGCGCGGACCGGGTGCTGGGGCCGCGGGTGGACGCGTTCCCCGCCATGCGCGCGCTGGCCGCGAGCTCGGTCCGTTGGACGGACGCCTGGTCCGCGTCGGCATCGACTCGATACGCGGTCCCTGCGATGTTCCACGGTGCGCTGCGCCAGGTACAGACGGGACCGACGGTGCTCGGGCGGCTGCGCGATGGCGGGTGGCAGACGGCGATGGTCCTCCTGGCACGGGCGGACAAGGTGTTCCCGGATCTACTGCTGCAAGTGGACGAGGTCGTCCGCACGCCCACCGACACCGACCGCTTCCCCACTGGGGACAGGACGACCGCGGACGCGCTTGCGTGGCTCGACGGGAGGGACGTGGCACGGCCATTTGCGCTGGTGGTGCACTTCATGGACGCCCACCAGTGGCACCGCATCGACGACCCCGCGACGCTCGCGGCCGAGCTGGAAGGGGGCGCGGTGGGCCGTTACGACCAGGTCGTGGGACTGCTCGATCGTTCGGTCGGAGCGCTGCTCGACGGGCTCCGGGTGCGCGGCCTCGACCGGGACACCATTGTCGTCCTGGTCGCAGACCACGGCGAGGCCCTCGGGGAACGTGGCAACCGTACCCACGCCCGACAGATCTACCCGGGGCTCACTCGCGTCCCGGTCCTGATCCGTGCGCCAGGGCTCGTGCCTCGGGACCTGGTGGCGACCGCGGGCCTCGTCGACGTTGCTCCGACCCTCCTTGACCTGCTCCGCCTCCCGCCGCTGGAGGACATCGACGGCATCTCGCTGGCGCCGGCGCTCGTCGACGCAGTGCCGGTGCCCGACCGCCCCCTGTTCATGGTTGACCGCGAACAGGTAGGCGTCGTGTACGGCGAATGGATGATGGTTCACACACCCCAGCTCGGCACGGAGGAGCTCCTGCGCACCGACGCATGGGACCCGGCCGTCCCCGCGTACCGAGCCGACCTGTCGGTGGAGCACCCGGACCTGGCGCGGCGACTGTTGGGTTGGCTCCGGCTTCGCTTCGACGCGCCTTTCCCGCCTTGAGGGGCCGGGGACCGATGTGCCATAATCCCGCGGCGCCGCCGCCGGGGGACCATTCGCAAGTGTCGGGCGCAGCGGGCGGGCTGCACCACCCCGGGGACGGATGAGCGAACACCCGACGCCGCCGCGCGCGGCGGGAACACCCTGATGCGCGTTGCCTCCGCCGGCCCGGCGATGCCGCTGCTGGTCGCCCTCACGTTGGGGCTCAGCGCTGCGGCCGCTCTCTTCCTCGGGGTCCAGTCCAGCGTCCGCTGGACGGTCTACCTGCTGTTCGTGCCGCTCACGTTCCTGGCGCTGTTCATGTCCCGCTCCTCCGCCGTGCGGGCCTTCGCGCTGTTTGTGCCGTTCCTGCTCCTCGAAGACACCGTCATCGCCTATCGCCAGGTGCTTGGCGTGGGGATCAGCGTGTCACAGCCAGTCGCGCTGGTGGTGCTCGCGTCGGTGGCCCTGCGCGACCGCACATTCCCCCGGCTGGGGCGGTACGGCGTCCTGTGGCTGCTGCTCTTCGCCATCGGCATCGTGGCGATGGTGCCCTCGTGGGGCAGCGCTGACTTCGCCCTGGCCGTCGATCGCTTCCGCCGCTCCTACTTGGAGGCGCTCGTCTACTTCGTCCTCGGCATCGCCATCGCCCGCACTCCGCTGGACGCCCGGCGCCTGCTCTGGGTGTTCATCGGAGTCGGGGGCGTCTTTGCTGCGCTCCACTTCCAGTTCGTGCTGACCGGGGAGGAGTTCTTGACGCCTCCCAAGTCGGAGGCGGACCCCATGCTGCACTGGCGCTACGCCAGCCCCCTCGGAAACCCGAACAACCTCGCGTGCTACTACGCCATGTTCATGCCGGGCGCCTTGCTCATCGGTGTGACGGAGCGGCGGCGCCTCGTCTCGCTCGTCGCCTTCGCGGTGGCGGTGGCGATGGCGGGCTCCCTCGTCCTGACCGCGAGCCGCGGTGGGCTGCTGGCGACCGGGTTCTCCCTCCTGCTGATGATCGCCCTCCTCGGGCAGGGCGCCCGCGGTCGAGGGCGCGTCCTCCCCGTGTTGCTCACCGCTCTGATCGCCGCCTACCTGCTCCTGACGACCGTGTTCGCGGACCAACTGACCCAGAGCGTCGAGCGCTACCAGGAGCGCGGCCTGGAGGATGTGCGCACCGAGCTCTGGCGGCACACGATCGGGATCATCGCCGAAAACCCGTTCGGTCTCGGGCTTGCGCACACACACTACATGGAGGCGCTCACGTCCCGGACCCTGGGCTTCCTGTACGCGAGCCCACACAACATCTACCTGGAGTTCCTCACGAGCATCGGCGTGCAAGGGTTCCTGGTCGTGGTGTTGTTGCTCGGGCGCGTGATCCGCGCGGGGATGCGGGCCTTGCCCATCGCCGGGCGGACCAACAGGGTCACGCTCGCGTCGCTCCTCACGGCGATGATGGCGATGCTTGCGGCAGGCATGACCGAGCCCGTCTACTTCACGGGCGTGAAGCTCAACCACGTCTTCTACGGGGTAGTGGGCGGGCTCGTCGGGCTCGTCGCCTGGCTGGAGGCAGCGGCCCCGAGCGTCACTGCCGTCCCGGCCTCCCCTCCGGCTGCCCCCCCCACCTGACTCTTCGCGGCGCGAGCAGCGCCGTGTTCGACCGGAGCCTTTGACCATCTGCCGCTGCGGGTGTACCTTCGGCGGTCGTGACGACCGCCAGCCAGCTTCCGCCCGGTGAGGTGCCCGCCATCGAGGGTGTGCGCGATGACACGAGCGTCGTTGCGCTCGGCCTGTCGATCCTGATCCCCTGCTACAACGAGGCCCGCTCCATCGCCAGCACCATCGCCCAGGTGCGCGAGACGGTGAGCAGCCTCGCGTGCGCCTTCGAGATCCTGGTCATCGACGATGGCTCGCGGGACGGCACCGCCGCCATCGCCCAGGACGCTGGCGTGCGCGTGATCGCCAAGGCGGCCAACGAGGGCTACGGGGCCGCCCTCAAGTCAGGGCTCCTGCAGGCCCGCTTCGGCTGGATCGCGATCACCGACGCCGACGGCACCTACCCGATCACCGACATCGCGCGGCTGGCCGCCTCCACGACTGACTACGACATGGTGGTCGGCGCCCGCACGGGGGAGGAGGTCCACATCCCGATGCTGCGGCGCCCCGCCAAGTGGGCGATCAATCAGCTCGCGAACTACCTGTCGGGTTTCCGCATCCCGGACTTGAACAGCGGCCTGCGCCTGTTCCGCAAGGAGCTGGGCCAGCGCTTCTACAGCCTCTACCCCGACGGCTTCAGCTTCACGACGACGATCACGGTGTCCGCGCTCACGAACGGCTACCGCGTGAAGTTCGTGCCGATCAACTACTTCAAGCGCGTCGGCAGCTCGTCGATCCACCCGATCAAGGACACCATCGGGTTCACGATCCTCGTGGTGCGCCTGGCCACGTGGTTCAAGCCGCTCAACGTGTTCATCCCGCCCGCCTTCTTGCTCTTCACGGTCGGCCTCGCGAAGGCGCTCGTGGACCTGGCGCGCACCAACGCCTTCGGGGTGGGCTCGTCCCTGATCATGCTCGTTGGGGTGCAGATCGGCTTCATGGGGCTCCTCGCGGACCTGGTGCTTCGGCGCACGAAGCTCTGAGCGGCCCGGACCGCTCGCCCGGGGGCCCGCTCACCTCTCGGCGATCACCACCAGGGACTGCCCGAGGAAGGGCAGCACCCGATCCGCGTGCCGCAAGAGCGGGATCAGCCGGTCGTAGACGGCGACCTGGGCGTTGGTGGCCCCGGAGTTCACGTGGCTGCCGAGGAGCTTGTTCGCGCCCCACCCGAAGAAGCCCACAGAGTTGAAGTACCGGCTCTCGATCACGCGGAGGCCTGCCCCCCGGACGAGCGGCAGCAGCGTGCCCCGCCGGTAGCGGCGGAAGTGCCCTGCGTCGGCGTCCATGCGCGAGAACAGGACCTCGAAGGCCGGCACGAAGAGGATCACGCGGCCCCCCGGGCGCACCGCCTCGCGGCAGTGGCGGAGCAGCGCCGCGTCGTCCTCCACGTGCTCGAGCAGGTTCACGAGCACGACGGCGTCGAGGAGGCCGGGCAGGCGCGCAGGGTCCACGCCGTCCATGACGAGGCACTCCACCCGGTCGCCCAGGTCCGTGAGGTCGCGCCGGATGGCGTCCACGGCCGCCGGGTCGATGTCCGAGATCAACAGCTTGTCGACGAGTGGCGCGATGTGACGCGCGTAGCGCCCGTGCCCCGAGCCCACCTCGAGCACCGTGCCGCCCACCAGGTAGCGCGCGAACGACCCGAAGACCCACGCGTGGTAGTTGTGTGCCGACTTGATGGCGGCGGTCATCGTCTCGTCGGAGACCACGCGGCGGTCCGTCATGGCAGGAGCCCCCAGGTCGCGGCGACCATGCGGTTGAACAGGCGGAACTCGTTCTCGCCCCGCTGGCCGAGCCACGTGTTCAGCGGCGCGTTGAAGCCCGCCTTGCGCTTGTGGAGGGTGCGGTCAGGCAGGACGCCGCGGAGCGCGCGCTTGAGCACGTGCTTGCCATCGAGGCCGCGCAGCTTGAGCGACGAGGGGAGCGAGGCGACCAGCTCGACCAGGTCCGGGTCCAGGAACGGTGACCGCGCCTCGAGCGAGAAGGCCATCGTCGCACGGTCCACCTTCACGAGGATGTCGTCGACCAGCCAGGTCTTGGCGTCCACGTAGAGGCACTGGGCGAGCGGGTCCAGGTCCCGCACCTCGTCGAAGTGGGCTCGGAACGTGCGGCGCGGCGTCGTGTCGCGGACGAGCGCCTCGTGCTCCTTGCCGAGCAGGGCGACGCGCTCGTCGTCGTCGTGGAGCTCCCGCCAGGCGTAGTGGGCGTCGCGCCAGTCGCCGGGCAGACCCCGCGCGAGCTGGCGCAGCTTGAAGGCCACGTCCGTGCGCCGGTTGGACTCCCGGAGGAGGCGCCGGGCCGCCCCCGCCGCGGCCCTCCGGAGCGTGGCGGGCACATGCCGCGCGACCTGCATGACGCGGTCCGCCTTGTGCGTCGGGTAGCCCGCCAGGAGCTCGTCGGCGCCGTCGCCGGATAGCACCACCTTCACGTGCTCCGCCGCGACGCGCGCCACCTCGACCATCGGGACCAGGGACGTGTCCGAGAACGGCTGGTCGAAGCACGCGATGGCCCGGTCGACGATGTCGCGGCCGTCGCTGTCGCCGAGGCGGCGCTCGTGGTGCACCGTCCCGAGGAAGTCGGCCACCGCGCGGGCGTCGGCCGACTCGTCGTACGTCCGTGCCGCGAAGCCGATGCAGAACGAGTGCACGTCGTAGGCGAGGTGGCGCCGGGCGAACGCCGTGACCGCGCTCGAGTCGACCCCGCCGCTGAGGAAGCACCCGACGGGCACATCGCTGATGAGGCGGCGGCGGACGGCCTGCTCGAGGGCGTCGCGGACGTCTGCCGCCGCGTCCGCCGGAGAGCCCCGGTACGGGCGGCGGAACGCGGCGCCGTAGTCCCAGAAGCGCTCCATGCGCGCGTGTCCGTCCCGGAACACGGCGACGGTGGCCGGCGGGATGCGCGCGATGCCCTCGTAGAGGGTCAGGGGGCCGAGGACGTACCCCATGGCCAGGAAGTGGTTGACGGCCTCGACGCTCACGGGCGCGGCCGCGGCGGCCGGGTCCTCCCGCAGCGCAGCGAGGTCGGACGCGAAGGCCACGCCGTCGGAGGTGGAGTAGTAGAGGGGCTTCTTGCCGAAGCGGTCCCGCGCGAGGACGAGGGTGCGCTCGGCGCGGTCCCAGATGCCGAGCGCGAACATGCCGTTGAACCGGGCGAACGCGGCCGTGCCCCACTCCATGAAGGCGCGGAGGACCACCTCCGTGTCGGACGTCGTGCGCAGCCGGTGGCCCGCCGTCTCCAGGTCCCGGGCGATGTCCTGGAAGTTGTAGACCTCGCCGTTGTAGGTGATCGTGAACCGCCCGGACGGGTCGGACATCGGCTGGTGCGACCGGGGGTTCAGGTCGAGGATCGACAGCCGCGCGTGCCCGAGCACCGCCCCGCCTGCGTCGCGGGTGGCCGCGTGGTCAGGGCCCCGCGTCCGCATCCGGGCCACCATCCGCTCCACGACGGGGACCGCCCCTGCGGCGTGACGTCCCACGATCCCGGCGATGCCGCACATCAGGTCGTTCCCTCCAGTGGGGTGCTCCCGGCGGGGGGCAGGGATGCCGAGCGCGCGAGCCCCGCGAGCAGGGTGACGACGAGGAGCGTCCCCGTCGGGAAGGTGTACCGCGGCATCGGCGGCTCGACGAGGACGACGAGGCACAGGTTGCACGCGTGAAGGAGCCCCACGGCCAGCGCAGCCGTCCAGTAGGGGTCGCGGCCCCGGGACGCCACCGCGCGGGTCGCCGCGACGAGCAGGAAGGCCGCGAACAGCACGAGCAGGAGCCCCTCCGCCGCCTGGAGCTGGCGCCCCATGTGCGCGAGCAGGCGCAGCGGGTGGGCGCGGAACAGATCGAGCGCGGCTCCGGTGGTGGCGCGATTCATGGCGTCGAGGTCGTCCAGCGTGGAGCGCCGGTCCGGGGCGTGCGCAGCCTTCCACCGGGGCACCACGATCCCCCAGCAGATGTCGTTGTAGACCGCGCGGAAGTGCGAGTACGGGGACAGCGAGTGGACCGCTTGCTCCGGCGTCAGGCCCTCCGCACGGATGGCCGCGAGGACCTCGGAGGTGAGGGCGCGAGCGGCCGTGTCCTGGACGGCCGCTGCATCCTCCGGGGCGGACACGTAGGCAGCGACGGTCAGGAGCTGGATGCCGAGCAGCGAGCTCGACCGGGCCTCGCCGGAGGCGGCCAGGTGGTAGAGGCGCTGCACCGGGCCGATCGCGAGCAGGATGGCGATGCTCAAGGCGACGCTCGCCACCGCCGCCCGGCGACGCCACATGAGCAGGGCGCCTGCGACGGCGAGCAGCGGCGGGACGGCGAAGAGGTAGTGGGGCCGTGTCATCGTCGCCAGCGCCAGGAGGGTCGCCGCTTCGATCAGGGGCCGCGCCGCGCGCGTCCGCAGGGCCTCCAGGAGCGGCACCACCGCGTGGAGCAGCAGCGCGTAGGCCAGGACGTCGGTCAGCACCCAGGTGCCGAGGAGGACCGCGGGCATGGCCGCCACGAGCACCACGAGCGCCTCGGTCAGCCGGCTCGTCCCGACGCTGCGCGCGAACCAGCGCGCGAGGCGGACCGCCCCCCACACGGTGAGGAGCACCTGGGCGGCGATCACGGCCCGCAGCTCCACCGGCGCGGGCAGGACCGACGCCAGATCGAGCAGGAGGGGGTAGACCGGCGGCCGTGAGCTGCTGTTCGCAAGGTAGGAGGCCGTGTCGGGGCTCACCTCGGGGGTCCGGGCGATCACCGCCAGGGCGGGCACAAGGCCGACCGCCCACGGGAGGAGCCTGTCGCGAGCCACCATCCGCCTCTCCCCGCGGCGCTCAGGCTGCCGCGTCATGCCCCGCTCACCGCGCACGGCGCCCCGGAGGCGCCAAGATGCCACGGCTCGCCCCGGGCGGCAACAGAGGCGCTCCACCCGTGGACTGGCCCCCTTGGGCAGCCTCGACGAGGGCGCGCTGGGGATGACGGAGCCCGCGCCTCGCGCCCGGCCAACGATTTGGGGGGCCAGCCGCGCCCGCACCGCGCGGGAGTCGCCGCCGCGAGCCGGCCCGCGAGCCGACGACCTACGAGTGCCGAGCGGGCCATTGGGGGGGATCTCCAGCCCTACCAGTGACTCTCCAGCCGCTCCAATACCGCGAGCACGTGCTCGGCCGTCCGCTGGGCGACGAGCTCCGGGACGGCGTCCCATGCGGCCAGCCGGGCGATGCGGCCGAGGGCGCGCAGGTGGAGCTCACCGGGCGCGTCACTCACCAGCACGATGGCGAGCCGGACCGGGGCTCCGTCGGGCGTCGGCACATCGAGTGGCGTCGCCAGGGTCAGCAGCGCCGCGCTCGGGGTGGCGCCGGTCACGATGGCGTGCGGTGCCATGAGGCCGCCGCCGAGCGCGGTCGAGGCCTCCCGCTCGCGTTGCCGGATCCGCTCGGCAAGCACCTCGCGCGAGGGACCCCCGAGCTCGTCCATGGCCGGCAGGCGGGCTACGGCGACCATGACGAGGTCCTCGAGGGTCGTGCACGCCAGGTCGAGCACCACGCGCTCCGGCCGGATCAGCTCTCCGAAGCTGCGCGGGCGCAACCCGCTGTCCGGCCGGGGGAATCTCGCGTCGAGGAGCTGCCGCAGCTCGCGGAGCTGGTCCTGGTCGAGGTCCCTCCGCGCGATCTCCAGCATCAGCGCCCCGCCCGCCGGGACGCGCGCCAGGTAGGCGCCGAGCACCGGCCCCGTCTGGTGGGCGAGCTCGAAGAGGAGCACCCGCGGTACGCCGAGGGTGTCCGCGATGGCCCGGAGCCTCTCGGGCGTCGGCGACGGGTCGCGCCCGTTCTCGATGCGGCTGATGTATGCGCTCGAGACGCCCACCTGCCTGGCGAGCTCCCGCAGGCTCAGGTTCGCATCCATCCGCAGCAGCCGCAGCACAGCCCCGAACTTCATCCCGCCCGTCCTCCCCGTGTCGTGCCGCTCCCGCTGTCACCGTCTTGCTCCTGCGCGCGCGCCCGCACGACCAGCAGCGACGTGCGGAGGTCGCGCATGAGCCGCTCGGCCTCGAGACCCCACACGCGCTGCTCGAGGCCCCACTCGCTGCCTGCACCCGCGATCACCAGATCATAGCCCTTGTGGGCCTCGGCGAGAACAGCGTCCTCCGGCGACGGGTCGACCACGACCCGCACCGTGACCTTCGCGTCGGGGGTCTCCTGGAACGTCTCCTCCGTCAGTTGGCGCGCGCCGAGCCCGTGGGAGCCCTCCGGCGGGTGGACGTGCAGGATGGTGACGTCGGCGCCGGTCCGGCGGAGCACGCGCTGCGCCAGCTCGAGGGCCGCCCGGTCGTGGGGCGAGCCCTGGAAGGGCACGAGCACGCGGCGGATCGCCGTGAGGTCCCGCTCCATCAGGATCGCGACGTCCGTCCGTGCCTCCGTCAGGACGCGCTTGACGACCCCGCCGAGCATGCTGCGCCCCACGACCGGCTTGTGCCACCCCATCAGGATCAGGTCGGGCCTGGCGGTCGCCGCGACCGCGCAGATGTCCTCCGCCGGGTCGGGGGACACGAAGGCCACCGGGTGGACGTCCAGGTCGACCTCCGCGGCCGTGGCGAGCAGCGGCCCGAGCGCGGCGTCGGGGGCGTCGCCCGGCCCGGGCGCGGGCTCGTCGTGCGCGCCGGTGTAGAAGGACGCGCGCGTGGACGTCGGGACCAGCGTGAGCGCCACGAGCCGCGTCTCGTCGCGACCGCCGAGCGCCGCCGCCAGCCGGGCCAGCCCGGGCCCCGACCAGGGCTTCGCGACGCAGGCGAGCACGGTGAAGGCGTGCCGCAGGGGAGGCGCAGGCTCGGGAGCGCTGGCGACCCCACCAGGTGGATAGATCACGTGGAGGACGGGCGTCGTCATGAAGGTCGTGACGAGCGCCATGAGGACCATCATCGTGAACAGGGTCGGCGAGATGACGCCGAGGTCGAGGCCGATGTTGAGGACGATGAGCTCCATGAGGCCGCGCGTGTTCATCAGCACCCCGATGGCGGTCGCGTCCCGCCAGCCGAGCCCCGTCAGCCGTGCGGCGACGGTGCTGCCTCCGAACTTCCCGAGGCAGGCGACGGCGATGACCAGCCCGCACAGGAGCCAGTCCTCTCCTGTGTCGAGCAGCCCAATCTCCGTCCGGACACCGCTGTAGGCGAAGAACAGCGGCAGCAGGACGACGAGCACGAGGTCCTCGAGGCGCTCGGCCACACGGCGCGCGAAGCCCCCGTCCTTCGGGAGGATGGCGCCGAACAGGAAGGCCCCGAACAGCGCGTGGATGCCGATGAGCTCGGTGGACCACGCCGAGAGGAAGAGGAGCACGAGCACGGCGGCGATGGCGTTCGCGGAGATGGTCTCCCGCTCGCCCATCCGCGCGGCCAGGCGGTGCATCAGGGGGCGGACGGCACCGAACATCAGCGCGATGTAGCCGACGGCGAGCACCGTCGTGACCACGGCGGCGCCGAGGCCGGTCGCCCGCGCCGTGGCGACGACGAACGCCAGCAGGCACCACGCCGTCACGTCGTCGACTGCGGCGCAGGCGATCGCGATGGCGCCGATGGGCGTGGACAGCAGCCGCCGCTCCGACAGGATTCGCGCGAGCACCGGGAAGGCGGTGATGCTCATCGCGGCGCCGAGGAACAGCGCGAACGCCGTGTGGGAGACCGACGGGCCGCCCGCGTAGTCCCAGAGCAGCGGAGCGATGGCGGCGCCGAGGGCGAACGGCACGATGATGCTCGTGTGCGAGATGGCCACGGACGAGTGGGCGCGCCCGCGCAGCAGCGAGAGGTCGAGCTCGAGGCCGACCAGGAACATGAACAGGATGAGCCCGAGCTGCGCGACGAGCTGCAACGTCTGGATCGACTCGGGCGGGAACAGCGTGGCCGTGACGCCGGGCAGCAGGAGCCCGAGCAGCGACGGCCCGAGGACGATGCCCGCGACGATCTCGGCGATGACCTGCGGCTGGCCGATCCGCCGGAGGAGCAGCCCGAGGCTCCGCGAGACGACCACGATGGAGACCATCTGGGCGATGAAGCGCGTCAACGGGTCGTGGATGAGCCCCATGGACACCCTCCGACAATGGAGACTGTGATAAGTGATAACTTATCACTAGCCGACTCGGGTGGCAACTGACCCGGCCCTCCCCCCAACGCCGCGCCTCGGAGGGGAGCGCGGGAGGCCGACGCAGGGGCCGCCGCCGAGCGCCCTCGACCGGTGGCTGCGTGACGTGTGCAGCGGCCGCCACGGACCTGGACACCTCCGACGTGGCAGCGGTCCGAGCCTGCTGGGACCGCCCCATCGCGCCGGCCCTGCGCCGCGACGGAGGGCCGGCCGCTGTGCTATGTGGTCCCGCAGCGGGGGAGGCGCGCCGTGGCACCGTAGCCGGAGGTCTGTGAACCGTGGGCTTGAAGCGCTGCATCCTCGCGAGATTCATCGTAGGCGCGATTGCGGTCGCGCTGGCGGCCGGGAGCGCCTGCAGGAAGACGGAGGCCGGCTCCTGTGAGTTCTGGTCGGGCAGGCTCACCTCGGAGACGGATGAGCTGGCGTCTGTGAGGGCCCTCGCCGAGCAGCGCTGCGCGGGCGCCAGCGAGGCCCTCGCCGCCCACCTGCCCAAGAGCCGCGTCCCAGGCGAGGTCGTGGCGGCGCTCGGGGCGCTCGGGCCCAACGATGCGGCGCGCGCTGCGCTGCGAGCCGCGCTCGTCGACGAGCGCACAGCGGAGGCCGCCGCGCGGGTGCTCGTGGAGTGGCGCGATCCTGTGGACGCGCTGCGCGCCGCGCTGGTCGCGCCCGGCGCCGAGCGACGGCGTGGCGCCCTGCTGGACGCCGCCCTCGCCCTGTCGGACGGCGGAACCGCGGCCCTCCTCGATGAGATCGCCACCGTCGCCGCGGCAGACCCGGCGACGCAGGGCATGGAGGTGAGCCGGCGCGCCGCGGCGCTGCTGGCGGAGGGCGCCGGCGCTGGTCCCCGTGAGAGCCGGGCGCGCTTGAGCGCCCTGGCGGTGGAGGGGCTGCTGCGGGCCCCGCTGCGCGCGGACGTCGCGGGGGCCTCGCTGCGCCTCGCCCTCGCCCGGCTCGGGCTCGCGGATCCGGGGCCCCTCGTGGCGGCGCTGCCCGACGAGGCCGCTGCGGCTCCCCTGATCGCAGAGGTGCTCTGGGACGCGGGGGTCACGGGGCCCGTCGTGGCGCACGCGGCCGCGGTCCTGCGGGCCGAGGAGGCCACGCCACGCCGGCTCCTCCAGTGCGCGGCGGCGTCTGTGGCGCTGGGGGCGTCCGCCGAGCCGCTGAGTGAGCTCCTCGTTGCGGCCCCCCACCGCCGCGCCGAGGTCGCAGACGCGCTGGGACTCGCTGGGCAGTCCGCCGCGCTGTGGGAGCGCTTCGCCGCCGAGGCCGGCGCCTCGCGGGCAGCGCTCGTGGGTCCGCTGGCGCTCGCGATCCCCGCGAGCGACCTGCCGCGCTGGGAGACCGATGTCGTGAAGAGCCCGTCGGTCCTCGTCCGCGAGGCCGGGGAGCAGGCGGCGGCCGCCGTTGCGGCCCTCCGGCAGAGTCCCGAGCGGCCGTGGGTGACCCAGCTTCAGGCTGCCGCGCCGTCGCTCCCGGCGTTGGGCCCGGCCCTCGCGGCGGCGCGGGATGCCCACGACGCGGCGCGCCAGGAAGCGGAGGCCGCCATCGAGCGGGAGACCAAGGCATTCCACGCTGCGGAGGACGCCGAGGGGGCGGCCACTGCGGAGGTCCGCAAGGCGGCCATGGACGCGCTGCGCCGCCGCCGTGACGAGCTGTTCGCCCCGCTGGCGCCGCTCCAGGCGATCATCGACGCCCACGAGGCAGCGAGGGTGGGGGCGCTCCGCGCGCTCCTGGGGACCGCACGCGACCGCCCGGAGGGAGCGTGGGAGGCGACGGCCGCGGTCTACGAGGCCGCCGCCCACGAAGAGCTGGCGGACCTCCGGTTCTGGGCGGCCGTCGCCCTGGAGCGCCTGGCGGGCCCAGCGGACGCGCCCCGGCTGCGGGAGGTGGCGACCCGGCACCTGCCCGCCGACACGGCGGTCCACTTGCTCGCCGTCGCCACGCGCGTCGGTCGGTAGCCCACGATCGGGCGCCCCGCCCCCCTCCGCCCGCTACGCCACCGCGCGCGATCCCTCTCGCGCCGGGGTCCGCAGCGGCACGACCTCGGCCGACTCGCGGCGCGTCCACGCCCGCCGCAGCGCCTCCACCGGGTTCTTGAGCCTCCCCACCAGCTCCGCCATGTCTGCAGCGCTGCTGCCGTGGTGGTGGGGCGTCTTGAACAGCGCGTGGCCGATGACCCGCCCCACCGCAGTCCCGCCCAGGAACGCCTGCACGTCCTCCCGGCTCAGACCCCACCGCGCCAGCGCCTCCTCCGACTCCCGCTGCGCCGCCTGCTTGGCCTTGAAGAGCGTCATGAGGACGCGGCTCTGAACGTTGACCGCGCCGTCGCCGCTGGTCTCGATGGGCAGGAAGATGGAGCCCGGGAGCAGCTCCGTGATCAGGGACTGGACGCCGTCGGAGACTCCCGAGCTCGGCATGCACCCGAAGGGCTTCACGCTCAGGGTCATGTTGACCTTGGAGTGCAGCACGTTCTGGATGAGCTTGCCCACCTCCATGTGCGCCTCACCGCCGCGGATGTCGTTGTTGTAGTACCGGGCGCTGATGCGTGCGACCTCGTGCATGTCCGGCAGGTGGTAGCCGTGGAGGCCCATGAGGTTGGCGAAGGTCTGGAAGATGGCCCGCACGGCCTTGTCTGCGACCCACAGCTTCACGAGCTTCTTCTGCGCGTCCACCTTGGCGAGGCCCTTCTTCGCGTCGTCCGTGCCGCGCAGCATCATGCGTCGTCGCGTGTCGTGGTCGTGCTCCCAGACCATGAAGAGGATCCACGCCGTGACGAGCTGCACGTCCACCTCGGCGCCCTCGCTCTCCAGGAAGCGCTGGAGCCGGTAGTTGCCGTCCCCTTCGGTGGTCATGGCCCAGAACTCGCCGATGATCGCGACCTTCGGCTTGGGCGTCGTGCGGTCCACCTTCACGGCTGCCAGCTCGCGGCGGCACTTGAGCAGCGCCAGCAGGATGCTCGTGCCCCCGTGCAGCGCCTCGTAGACGATGCGCTTGCACCGCTCCAGGGCGGCGTCGGTCGCCCCGGCCTCTACTTCATACGGGCGGATGCGGTAGCCGAGGGCGTTGAGCACGTCGCCGCTCAAGAGCGCCTTGACGAGCCCCAGGAAGAAGGGCTGGGACAGCTCCAGGCCCACGTCCTCGCCCGTCGCCTGCTTGAGGCCGCCCTGCTGCTGGAAGAGCACCACCCGGAAGCCCTCGAAGCCGCTGTCGCGGAGCGCCTTGCGGTACTCGGTCACGTAGGTCCCGAAGCGGCACGGCCCGCAGGCGCCCGCCGTGAGGAACACGTGATTGTCGATGATCTCGCGCCTTGAGAGGCCCTGCCGCTCCAGGCCCTGCAGGTGCTTCACCAGGTTGCCCACGGTGAAGTAGGTCGGGTTGCACTGGCCGCGGTTGCCGAACTCCTTGCCGACCCGCAGGGCGTCGTAGTCCGGCACGTCGATGGCCTTGATCTTGTAGCCGAGCCCGCCGAGGGCGGCCTCCACGAACAGGTCGTGGGCCATGGTGAGCCCCGCGACCAGGATCGTGGTGTGCGCCCGCTGCGCCTTGGTGAAGGTCTGGGGGTTCGCGTCCACCCACTGCTCGCGGGGGGCCTCCTCGATGCCCAGCCGCGCCCGCTCCTCTGCTTCGAAACGCGCCAGCTCGGCCTCGATGTCGAAGCTCGGCTGGAAGGTCTGTTGAATCATGGCGTCACTCCCAATGGTCGGCTCAGCGCCCCGCGGACGCTCAATCTCTGTGACCCCCTCTGTTCTTGCGCCCGTCCGCGAGACTCAGCCCGCCGACAGGCCCTTCTTGTTGAGCCCGTGGCGCACCTGCTCCACGGAGACCTCTGCCTCGCGCTTCCGCTTTCCGAGCGCGGTGATGGGCACCACCTGCCCGCGAGGCATCGTCGGCTCGGGCGCCCTCCGCGCCTCCCAGTCCGCCACGCGCTGGCGCACCTCCGCGATCTGCGCCGACACCGCCGGGTCGAGGCGCCCCGTTCGCTCCGCCACCTGCGCCTGCTTCATCTGGAGCAGCGCCAGCCGCTTCTGGTCCACCCGGAAGGCGAGCTCGTCCCGCTTCGCCGCCACGTCCGCGAGGCGCTCCTCGTGGAGCCTGAGGCTGTGGGCATACGTCTTGACGCGGATCTTGATGGATCCGCCGGGCTTGTTGGCGTCGATGTCGTGGAGCGCCGACCAGGGGGTGCCCGCCGCCGCGATGATGCTGTCGACGAGCCCATAGGTGGGCGCGTCGTGGCCGCACTTGAAGCTCGACAAATCCAGCACCGCCACGTTGGGGTGGCGCGCCGCGAACTTGGCGGCCCAGACCTTCATCACGCTGTTGGCGGAGTAGTTCTCGGGCCATACGTCGGAGACGCTGAGCGGGCTCGTGACGCGCCCTGCGTCCAGGTCCTCCTGGAAGAACCGCCGCAGCCACGCCGGGTCCTTGGGGATGCTGCGCATACTAAGGACCGGGTAGCCGAGCACCTGGAACTCGTCGAGAACCGAGTGGTTGAGCCCCGGGTCCGAGTGGTAGGGTCGGCCGATCATCAGGAGCGCGATCTTGTTGTCGCGCTCGCACTCCTCCAAGATGGCCTTGCCCCGCTCCTCCATCTGGGCGTCGAAGCTCCGCAGCGCCTTCCAGGCGTGGTCGCAGGCGAAGTCGCTCTCGTCCTCCGTCACCCCGAGCAGCTCCGCGAACGCCTCGAACATCTGCCGCTTCAGGAGCGTGGGCTCGGCGAAGGTCACCGCCGGGTCCAGGTAGCGGATGCCCCGCTGGGCGAAGAAGTCGACCTCCTTCGTAAACGCCGCCTTCATCACCTCCGGCGTGCCCGCCACGATGGGGCACGAGGTGGTGTCCATGATGCCCACCATGGGGCTCGTCACGTGGGTGATCACGGGGAAGAAGATCGCCGCCAGGGGCTTGTCCGCCGTGTGGTGGTGGAAGAGCAGGTTGTGGATGTGGGCCTGCGCCACCTTGGACGGGTAGCAGGGGTCCACGGAGCCGTACTTGCCGCCCTCGACCCACATATCCTCGGTGGTCTCATCGCTGAAGACCACGTTCTTCATGCGGACGCCGACCCCTTCGAGGTAGGTCCGCCAGAAGGGCGCGGTGCTCCAGATGTTGAGCACCCGGGGAATGCCCACCCGCAGCTCCGCCCGCCGCTTCGCCGCCGCCTCGCTGGACCGCTGGAAGGGCCGCCGCACCGGCGTCCGCTTGATGCGCCCGAGCCAGTCGCGGCTGACGGCGACGTCTTCGATGGTGTGCCCCGTCGAGGGGAGCGGCGGCAGGTCGTAGAAGTGCTTGAAGGCCAACGATGCCTCGTAGTCCACGAGGTTCGGATAGTGCTTCTTGAGGCGGTTTCGCTCCTTCTGCAGGTCCTTCAGGGCGTCCATGCTCTCCACTGTGCCCTTCTCGCACGAGAACCCGCTGATGTAGCGGCTGGTCTCCCCGGACGGCGTCTCCGTGTCGATGAAGGTGCGGCTGCACTCGTTGGGGCAGAAGTGGCAGCGCGTGGACTCGTCGTTGCGGGAGACATAGGCAAGGTCGATGGCGGCGCGCAGCCCGATGAAGGTGCTCGACCCCTTCCGCCGCACGACCCGCAGCGTCTCCATGGCCGCGCCGATGGCGCCGGCCTCTCCCGTATGCGGGTGGACGTAGACCTCGGCCCCGGGGACCCGCTCCATGATGTAGTCCACCTGCGCCTTGACGGCCGCCAGGTTGTGCTGGGTGCCTCCTTGGAGGACGAAGCGCCGCCCGAGCTCCGCCATGCGGGGGATCTGCACGACGTACTGCCACACGTTCTTCGGCAGCACCATGGCGAGGCCCGCCAGCAGCTCCTCCTTGGCGTAGCCCTCCTTCTGGAAGTTGACCCGGTCCGAGTCCAGGAACACGGCGCAGCCGTAGCTGAACTTGGGCGAGAGCCCCGCCTCGAACGCGGTGGTCGCATACTCCTGGATGGGGATCCCGAACTGGTCCGCCATGGCCTGGAGCAGCATCCCATTGCCAGCGGAGCACTGGTTGGAGAGGCGGAAGTTCTTGATGTCGCCGTTCTGCATGAACAGGACCTTGATGTCCTGCCCGCCGATGTCGCAGATCACGTCCACGTCGCCGAAGAAGTGCACCGCGCTCATCATGTGGGCGACGGTCTCGACGATGTTCACGTCGGCGCGGAGCGAGCGCTCCAGCACGTCCGCCGCGTAGCCCGTGGCGCCGAAGCCGATGACCTCCAGCGTCGCCCCTTGCGCGAGCACGAAGCGCTCCAGGGCGGCGAGCATGTTCTTCATGTCCTCGATGGGGTTGCCCTTGGAGAGCACGTACTCCTTGGCGAGGATGCGCCCCTCCTCGTCGACGAGCACCGCCTTGCTGGAGGTGCTGCCGCCGTCGAGGCCGATGACCGCGCGGACGTGCTCACCGGTCGTGAACGTGGCCGGCACGAAGCGCGGGATGCGGTAGCGGGCACGGAAGTCTGCGAGCTCGCCCTCGTCGCTCACCAAGGGTGGCCCCGCCGACTCACCCAGGCGCGCCTTGCGCCCGAAGTCGATGAAGGAGCGGAGCTTGTCGAGGCCGATGTAGCGCCCCAGGTGCGCCGGCTCGTGCAGCCCGTACATCACGGCGCCATAGGCCGCGTAGTACTGGGCGTTCTCCGGCACCAGGATCAGGTCCTCGACCGGCAGGTCGGGCGCCTGGTAGCCCCGGTCGCGCCAGGTCTCGGGGATGCGCAGCCGCCAGCACTCCTGCAGGAAGGGCAGGTAGGTGTTGGGCCCGCCGAGCAGCAGCACCTTGTGGCGCAGCGTGTTGCCCCGGGTGAGCACGCTCAGGTTCTGCATGACGATGGCGTCGGCCAGGGAGCACATGATCTCTGGCGACGGGATGCCGCTCTTCACCAGGTTGACGATGTCCGTCTCCGCGAAGACGCCGCACTTTGCCGCGACGTGGTGGAGCTTCGTCGGGTCGAAGTGAAGGTCCGCTACGAGCTCGGCGGGCATCCCCACCTTGATCATGCACTTGTCGATGGTGGCGCCCGTTCCCGACGCGCACTTGTCGTTCATGGACGTGATCGCCTGCTTCGCGCCCGTCTCCTCGTTGACCTTGAAGATGATGATCTTCGCGTCCTGCCCGCCCAGCTCCACGACGCTGCCCACGTCCGGGTGCAGCGTCTCCACGGCCATGGTGACCGCGTTGACCTCCTGCACGAAGCGCGCGCCGATGTGCTCCGCGATGGGCGCGCCCCCCGATCCCGTGATGAACGCGCGGATGTCGCCTGGCTCCACGTTGGGGAAGGCGTTGCCGATGCGCACCAGGAACTCGAGCACGAACTCCGGCTGCCGGGTCTGGTGCCGCTGGTAGTCCGCCCACAGGATCTCGCGGGTCACAGGGTCCACCACCGTCGCCTTGACCGTGGTGGAGCCCACGTCGATGCCGATGACCAGGGGCTCGCTTCGCAGGTTCTCGCCGACCATCCCGTCGCCTCTCATTGCGTTAGACTGGAAGTGCAGTCTATGTCGCACGGCATGGCGGGGATTGCAAGCCCCTTTGACGCCATGCCGTGCCCGACGGGGTTCCACCGGCCGCAGGGTGGTCCAGGCGGTGCCCGTGGGGTAGACTCCGACGCACGGAGACACGCCCCAGGCGGCTGTCGTGGAGTCGGGAGTGCCCCATGCGCTGGCTGCTCGTCCTCGTCGTCCTGACCCTGCCCTCGCCGGAGGCGCGGGCGGCCTGCCTGAGTCCCCCCGGGGACGTGAACGGGAGCGGCGCCACCGACGTGGTGGACGTCCAGTGCCTGATCCTGACGACGCTCTGGACCCTGGCGGGTGGCGAGGTGCCGACGTGCCTGGCGGGCCCCCCCGCCACCGCGGACCTGGAGTGCAGCGGTGTCGTCGACGTCGTGGACGTGGTCGCGGGCATCCGCCTCGTCCTCGACCTGCCCCTGAGCGTCGCCATGGACCAGAACGGCGACGGGTGCCCGGACGCCTGCCAGGGCTGCGTTGCTGACCCAAGCGCGTGCGACGACGGAGACCCCTGCACGGCCGACGCGTGCGAGGGCGAGCAGTGCACGCACTCGGCGGTGATGTGCGACGACGGCAACCCGTGCAACGGCGTGGAGACGTGTGCGCCGGGGGTCGGGTGCAGCCCAGGCGCCCCGCCCTGCACCAACCAGCAGTCCTGCGCCGGCGGGGTCTGCACCGACCTCTACCCCGCCAAGCGGGTCGGCATCTTCTACCTGGCGTGGCACGCCTACGCGAGCGACGCCATCCGCGCGCTGCCGCCGAGCCAGCGCCTGACCATGGAGGACGTGATCCGCGCCCCGGCCGTCCAGCCGTCCGCCATGCTCCTCGACCACGGGCTGTTCGGTGAGGCGGCGGCCTTCCACTACTCCGTGGAGCCGCAGCTCGGCTTCTACTGCCTGGTCCGGTCCCGCCCGGGAGAGGGGGGCTACCCGGAGCCCGACGCCGTCGGCCCGTGCCCGAACATCGCCGAGGTGGCCGCCACCCACGCGAGCCTCCTTTGGTCGGCGGGCGTGGACTTCGTGTTCGTGGACCTGACCAACATCCCCTTCTACTCCCCCTTCGCCGATGTCCTGGGCGTGCGTCCCCTGGAGGTGCTGGCCGAGGAGTGGCGCAAGATCCGCGACCAGGGGGGCATGACGCCGCAGATCGCTGCGTGGGTACCCATGCCGCCGAAGACGGGCCCATCCACGTGGACGTGGGAGAAGGTCTTCTCCGGGCTCTACGACCACCCGGCCTACGACGACCTCGTGCTGCGCGACGAGAAGTCGGGCCGCAAGGTGCTCTTCGCGGTGGAGAACGGCGGCTTCCCCCTCGACCCTGGGGCCGTGGCGGCCGCCGAGTCCAACGGGGGCAAGCACGACGTGCTCGTCGTGCCCATGTGGGGAAACCTCGGCGCAGCGGAGCTCGCCGGCGGGCGCGCGTCATGGATGCAGCCCTGCGAGGCTCCGGGGCCGCCCGACGGGGCGCTGACCTTCACGACGCTGGTCGCCCACGACAACCCGTGCCTCAACCGCTACACGACCACGAGCAAGCTGGGCACCGTGCTCTCCGTCAGCGCGAGCTACCAGGTGGGCTACGCGAGCCTCCCCATGCAGGCATCGGGGCGCAACGGGGGGCTCACGCTGAAGAAGCAGTTCCAGACCGCCTTCTCCGTGAAGCCCGACTGGCTGCTGATCAACTCGTGGAACGAGCTCGTCGCCCAACCTCAGAGCAACGCCGCCGTGACCGGCCAGGGGCCCCTCGCGCGCAGCATGGGCATCGTGCCGAGCGCGGACCCGAGCACCGAGTGGCTGTGGGTGGACACGTATGGAGCCGAGTTCGCGCGGGACCTGGAGCCGACCGTCGAGTATGGCGCCGGCCCCTACCAGCTCATGAAGTCGTGCATCTCGGCCTACAAGGCTGGCGGCTGCGGCGCGGCGCCGGGTGAGGCCTGCTGCCAGATCCAGCAGGAGTACACGCTGGTCCACAGCATGCGCCTGAAGGACCCGGAGCAGGACATGGACACGGACCACGTGCCGACCACGTCCTTCAACGAGGTGCTGGCGCTGCTCGGCACCGGCGCGTGGGAGCAGGTGTGCAACCCCTTCTACGGTCCGCCGTCCACCTGTGGCACGGGCGGGAACCTGAGCGGCGACGCGCCCTTCCAGCTCCTGACCCAGCCGGGGCCGGGCCGCGTGGCGCTCTACCGCTGCTTCACCGGCATCGACCACTTCGTCAGCACGTCGCCCACCTGCGAGGGCACGCAGGGAGAGGGGCTCCTCGGGCATCTCTCCGTGACCCGCACCAGCCACACCCCTCGCCCCCTGTGCCGCTGCCACAATGTGACGGCGCAGCGCCACTTCCACTGGCTGGCCGAGTCCTGCCCGACCTGGCTCCCGGGTGTGGCCCACGAGGCGCTGCTCGGGTTCGTGAAGTAGGGGGCAACGCCCTGGGGCCCCGACACGGGTTGTCGAGCTCCGGGCGCCTATCGCACCGTCGGCACCAGGAGCCCCCGCAGGTTCAGGTCCAGCACCGCGCGAGCGAGCTCCCGCGCGTCGGGCGGCGGGCCGCCGGCCTCCATGAGCTGGACGATGACCTCCTTCAAACCACCGAGGACGCAGAAGGCGGCGAGGCGGGAGTCCACCGGGCGGACCAACCCGAGGGCCATGCCCGTGCGGATGGAGCGCTGCACCAGGTCGAGGACCCGGGCGTAGAAGTGGGTCAGCTTCTGGTCGAACTCCACGTCCAGGCCCACCGCCTCCCGGAGCAGGATGCGGGTCAGGTCGTCGTTGGCTACGAAGGTGGAGATGACGCGGGTCACGTTGTCGAGGAGCTGCTCCTCGGCGGGGATGGGAGAGGTGACGTCCACCCGGCGGACCATGCCGCGGAGCTGCTCCAGAAACTGGTCGAGCAGCGCGTCGAGGACGGCGCGCTTCCCCTCGAAGTGCAGGTAGAAGGTGCCGCGGGCGATACCGGCGGTGTCGATGATGTCCTTGATGGACCCGGCGTGGTAGCCCTTTGCCGCAAAGACCCTGCGCGTGGCGTCGAGGATCTGGGAGCGGCGCTCCTCCCGGAGCGCGCGGGCGCGCCGCACGCGTCCGTCGGTGGGCTCGTCGGGCGTGGGTGTCTCTGCCTCGTCCAAGTCCTACAGGTCTCGCAGGATGTCGCGGCGGCGGATCTGGTACTCCTCGTCGCTGATCAGGTTCTCCCCGCGCAGCCGGTTCAGGCGGTGCAGGCGCTCCTCGGCGGTGCCGCCCGAGCGCCCGCCGCCACCGCTGCTGCGGATCCAGGCTGCCGCGGCGTACACGAAGCCCGCGAGCGCGAGCACGCAGCCGATGATGATGAACGGCAGCATGCGGTCGACGCCAGCGATGTAGATGAACATGCTGACCGCGGCGATGCCTGCGCCGACGACCAGCACGCCCAGGGCCGCCTTGCCACCGCTCGCCTGGGGGAGCGTCTGGAGGATGCTGGGCTCGGCCGAAGTGCCCGCCGGGAAGTAGCCGCTGCGTGCCCCGTAGGGGTCCTCCCGGTGCTGCGGGCGGCCCAGGTCCGCTCGGGGCTCCACCCAGCCGGTGGTGCCGCCTGGCTGCCCGAGGGGGCGCTGGGGCACCAGGGCCTCTCGCGGCTCGGGCGCGATGGGTGCAGGTGCCGGGGCAACCTGCTGCCTCGGCGGCTGGGGCGCCGCCTGAGGCGCAGCGTAGGCAGCCTGGTGCGGCGGCGCGGACTGCGGGGCAGCCGGCGGTGCAGGAGGTGCCGGCGGCGCGTGGGGCCGCTGGACGTGGGCTGGCGGAGGGGGGGCCGACGGTGGCGCCGCGATCAGGCGCTCGAGGAGCGGCTTCTCGCCCTCGAAGCGGATGATCTCGTCACAGTTGCGACACTTGACCCGCTTGGTGCGCGTCGCACACCGCAGCTTGCGGCCGCAGCCCGGGCAGTCGAAGGTCCTCATGGGAGGGGGGGCCGGATCGAAGTAGCCCTGGGGGATGTCCACCGCCAGGGTGTTCATGCGCTGGGCCCCGTCGCCGTTGGCCCGCGGTGGGACGTAGGGGGCGGCCGTGGATCCGGCCTCCAGGGCACGCAGCGCCATGGACACCCGGCCAACCACGAAGGACTGCCCCGTCGGCACCACCTCGCGGGTGATGCGCCGGCCGTCGAGCCACGTCCCGTTGGACGACCCCATGTCCTCCAGCAGAAGGCCCGAGCCGGTCAGGGTCACCTTGAGGTGCCGGCGGGACACCGACGAGTCGGGGAGTATGACGTCACACTCGGGATCCCGCCCCACCGTGAACGGCGTCGCGAGTGCCCCGATGTTCTCGCCCTCGACGTGAACCTCGACCTGGTGCACGGCCCACCTCCTGGCAGGAAAAGTCTGGCGGAGACTAACGTTGCATCGGTGCGGCCGTCAAGCACCTTCCGGGCGTCGATCCAAGCGCCCCGGCGGATCTGGGACAGCGACCGACGGGCCCCACACCGGCTGGTGGACTACCGCCCCTTCTTGCGCCACCGCTCGACCACGTCCAGATAGGGGATGCAGTGGTGGCGCTCCTCTACGTGTGCATGGGCTGCAGCGGGCTCGAGGCCCTGGTGGGCGACCAGCCACGCGATGGCCACCGTGGGGGAGCGGTTGAGGCCCGCGTTGCAGTGGAGGTAGACGGTGCGCCCCTGGCGGTGGAGCGCCTGGAGTCGATCCACCGCGGCCGTCAGATGTTTCTGGAGGTCACGCCGGGAGAAGTCCAGGATGGGCACCCGCTCCACCGTGATGCCCCTCGCCGTGTAGAGGCCCCACAGCGCGGGCCAGCTCACGCCGCGATCGAGCAGATCCTCGTCCGACTGGAGGTTCAAGACGGCGCTCACGCCCATGCGCTGCAGGGCGTCCACGTGCTCGGGCGAGTGCGGGTAGCGGCCCACCCACAGGCGCTCGAAGACGAGGTCGCAGGCGAGCTCATCGATCATCGCGGCGCCGTCGCCTAGAACGAGATGCCGCCCGACACCATGGCGCCGCCCTCGACGGGGGCAACGCCGACGGAGGTCGGGTAGACCACGCTCTTCGTCTCGGGGGACTTGGTGGAGTCCCAGGCATCCTTCAGGAGAATGCCCCCGAGGATGGTCAGCGAGCCGCCGACGCCCGCCATGCTCCACTCCAGGGCGTCGCGGGTGGTCGGATCGTCGAAGTCTACGGTCTGGTCGATGATGATGGTCGCCACGATGAGCCCGACGCCCGTGCCGAACGCGATCCACCCGTGGGTCTGCTGCTCGCTGAGGTCGGGCAGCTCGTCGACCACGGGCTCCACCTTCAGCGTGCGGCCGCGCTCGATGGTCACCTTGCCGGTGGTGGGCGTCATGCCGTCGCTCGTGATCTCGACGTCGTACTCGCCTGCCGCCAGAGTGATGGGGTCAGCGCCCGCGCTCACCGTGTGCGTCTTGTCCGCGACCTTGACCTTGAGCGTGCGGCCCGCGGGCGCCGCGATGGCCAGCTTGCCGAAGCCCGTGTAGGACGCCGTGCCGCCGGACCCGGTGACGCTCGTGCTGCTCGTCATCACCTTGGCGTCGCCCACGTAGAAGTCTACGCTCACGACCCCGAGCCCACGCTCCACCGTGACGGGCTTGCCGATGGCGAGGGCGTACTTCTGGCCTTCGACCACCGCGACGACGCCGTCCGTGTCCGTCTCCAGGGTGAGCGCCGCCTTCTGCTGCGACAGCTTCGCGTCGACCATGTTGGGGAGGCCCGGAGCGACGAAGACCGTCGTCGTGAAGGTGGACCAGCCGTCCTTCGACACCGTGACGGTGTGCTCGCCGGCCTCGACCTTCGCGGCCCCCGGCGCCTTGCCCACCGCCGCGCCGTCTACCGCCAGCGTCGCCTCGGTGTTGGACTTGACGTTGAGCTCCATGGGACCGTGGGCGGTGGCGGCGCGCTTCCACAGGTCGTCGGCGGCGCCCTTGAGGTCGCCCGGGAGCTGGGAGCGCACCACGTTCAGCTCCTTGAGCGCCTGCTCCGCGTTGCCGAGGCCCAGGTAGCTGGTCGCCCGCCAGAGCCCCAGCTCGGGCTCGGGCTTCGCGGCAAAGGCCTTCTCGAGCTCGGCGAGCGCCGCCTCGTGCTTGCCGGCCTCCTGGGCGGCCTTTGCCTTCGCGACGGCGGCGGCGTAGGCCTTGTCCTCCTTGGGGCCGGCGGCGACCGGAGCCGCGAGCAGGGCTGCGATGGCGACCGCGACGAGCGTGCGAGTCATGGGACCTCCTCCTTACACTATGGGGGGCCAGGCGCTCCTTCGGTGGGTTCCTGGCCCGGGTGTTCGTTCGTCCTGGCACGGGCGGGCAGCGGCGTCGCCTCCGTCACGGGCGCCGCATCATAGGACGGCCCCCGCCGCCGCGCAAGCAGCGAGGCGCTCACCCTTCACGTTGACACGAACGCCGGGGATCCCTTAGCGTTGGCGCGCTTCCGGTGCTCCGTCGCGCAACTCAGGGAGGCGCCCGCATGCGTTCACACCTCGTCGGCCTGCTCCTCGTGTCCCTGGCGACCGCGGCTCTGGCGCAGCCTGCGCCAGACGCGCTGCCCCAGCGCGCCGAGGAGGCCACGGCCCCGACTCCCTCGGCGCTCCCGCTCAAGGACGCCGTCAAGGCGCTGGCCAAGCCGGGGACCCGCGACCTTGGCCTCCAGAGCCTGCCCGCACACGGCGCCGACGGCCTCAAGGCGCTCGCCGCGTGGTGGAAGCGCGGTCGCAAGGACGCGGTGGTCGGCGAGCAGACCGCGCGGACGGCCCTGGCTTTTGGCGGCGCCGCCGAGGGGCTGCTCAAGGAGCTGCTCAAGAGCCCCACCCACGAGCCGTCCCTGGCCGACACGGTGGTCCGGCTGGAGCCCGAGGAGGCGTCGAGCCGGCTCGTGCCCCTGGCGGGCGCCGCGCTGAAGGATGACGCCGCCCGCGCCCGGGTGGTGCGCCTCATCGGCGAGCGGCGCCTGTCCGGCGCTACCAACGTGGCGCTCGACGCCCTGCGCACCGGCGGGCCGCGCACCCGGGACGCTGCCGCCCGCTCCCTCGGGGAGCTCCCGCGCCAGGACTTCGCGACACCCATCATGTTGGCGCTCCGCGAGGAGCTGAACCGGGCGAGCGCCGAGAACCTGCCGGCCCGCCGCTCCATGCTGTGGGCGCTCGGCGAGATCGGCAGCACCGAGGTGGTTGCGCCGCTGGTGGAGGCGCTGAGCCGCGACGATCAGCGCGCCGTGGCGGTGGACTCGCTCATCAAGGTGGGTGAGCCGGCGGTCTCGCCGCTGAGCCTCATCGTGAAGACCGGCGACATGGCGCGCTTGGGGGGCGCGGTCCAGGCGCTGCGCGGCCTCGGGACCCGGGCTACCCCCCATCTCGTCGACGCGCTGCGCTTCAAGAAGCCCGAGGTGGCCGCGCTGGTCCGCGACCTGCTGATCGCCGCGGATGATCCGACCATCGTGCGGGCCGTCGCCGATCTGGTCGTCTCCGGCAAGCTCGACGCCCCTCAGGACGCGCTCAAGATCCTGGCGCAGCACCCAGGGCCAGAGATCGTTCCCGCCTTCCAGGCCATGATGGGCTCGCGGGTGCAGAAGCTGCGGGAGGACGCCATCGAGCAGGTGGCGGCCGTCGCCGCCGGGGAGCTGGTGCCCGCCCTGCTGGACATCGCAGAGCGGGACGCGGAGCCCTCGGTCCGCGTCCGGGCCGTCGTGGCGCTCCACCGCATGGGCGCCAGCGCTGCGCTTCCGCTGCTCGAGAAGATGGCCCAGTACGAGGACGCCCAGGTGCGGGTGGTGGCGCTGCGGGCCCTGGCGGATCTCGGGGCCCCTGCCCAGGTGCCCGCCATCGCTGCGGCCCTTCAGATGAACAACGAGGAGGTCCGCTCCGCCGCGCGGCACACCCTCTCACGCCTCTCCGGCGAGTCCGGCGAGCGTTCGGCGTCCGGGTGGGCGGACTGGGTGGCCTCCATGGCCCAGCGGGTCGAGCGGCGGGCGCTCACGAAGACGGAGACCTCCCGGGAGGGGACGGTGGACGTGGGCGGCGCTCGCCTGCGCTGGCGTTCGCTCGGCGAGGGCCACCCGCTCGTGGTGCTCCACGACGGCCCGGGCTTCGACTCGGCGGTGCTCGTGCCCGACCTGGACCCCCTCGCCTCCGACCTGCGGCTGATCACCTATGATCGGCGTGGCGTGGGGCCCGACGGGAGCATCGCGCAGCTCGACGGGTTCACGCCGGAGACGGACCTCGCCGACCTGGAGGCCCTGCGGTCGTCGCTGGGCCTGGACAAGATGGACCTGCTGGGGCACGGCTTCGGGGGAGTGGTGGCGCTCGCGTACCTTCGCGCGCACCCCGAGCGGGTGAGGCGGGTCGTCCTGATGTCCACGGGCGTGCCGGCCAGCCAGGGCGCCGCGCGTCTGGGGGCCGCCGAGCAGCGCCTCGCCGAGCCCTGGCGAGGAGACCTGGCGGCGCTGCGGGCCGAGGGCTGGCGCTACGACCCGGCGGCGCTCCAGGCGTACACGGGGCGGCTCTTGCTGCCGGCGTTCCTGGCGGCAACGAGCTGGCTCCCGCTCATCGAGGTGGAGGCGCGGCCGGACCTGGCGGCGGCCGCCCGTATCTCTGCTGCCTGGGGAGACTACGACCTTCGAGATGTGCTGCGGGGTGCCTCGGCGCCCCTGCTCATGCTCGTCGGGAGCACCGGGCTTCCGGCCTCCGAGGTCTCAGAGCTCAAGGAGCTGGCCCGGGCGAACCCGAGGCTCAGCCTTCGCACCATCGACGACGCGGGGCACTGGCCCTTCGTGGAGCAGCCCGGGGCGACCGTCTCGGCCATCGCCAAGCACCTGGAGGACTGAGCATGTCGCAGCGGGGTTCGCAGGGAGACCAGGGCGGAGACATGGACCGCCTCGTCGAGGTCATCGCGGAGCGCGTCAAGGCGCAGCTGACCGGCAAGGCAGCGCCCGCCCACGGCCATGGCCACGGCCATGGGGACGGGCCCTGCAAGGCGGGAAAGCACGAGTGCACGGGCTGCGGGTGGAGCGCTCGGCGGCGCCCCGTGGACGTGCGCGCCATCGTCCAGAACGGCGCCGCACGGGTCGGAGCTGCCCCGGACATCGGCGCGGTGGACCACGATCTGGCGCGCCACATCGATCACACGCTCCTCAAGGCCGACGCGACGCGGGACCAGCTCGCCAAGCTGTGCGCCGAGGCGCGGCAGTTCCAGTTCGCGACGGTGTGCGTGAACCCCTCCAACGTGCGCTACTGCGCCGGGCAGCTCCGCGGGAGCAGCGTGGGCGTGTGCACGGTCGTGGGCTTCCCCCTCGGGGCGACCAGCGCCCGGGCCAAGGCCTTCGAGGCCAAGGAGGCCATCCGGGACGGCGCCACCGAGATCGACATGGTCATCAACATCGGGGCCCTCAAGTCGCGGGACTACGCGACCGTCCTCGACGACATCCAGCAGGTGGTCGAGGCGTCGCGCCCGCACCCGGTGAAGGTCATCCTGGAGACGGGGGGCCTCGACCAGGAAGAGAAGATCATCTCCTGCGCCCTCTCCAAGGTGGCGGGCGCCGCCTTCGTCAAGACGTCCACCGGCTTCGGCCCCGGCGGGGCCACGGTCGAGGACGTGCGGCTCATGCGGCAGGTGGTGGGGGCAGAGATGGAGGTCAAGGCGTCGGGCGGCGTCCGCACCACCGACGACGCCAAGAAGATGATCGAGGCCGGCGCGACCCGCATCGGCGCCAGCGCCAGCGTCGCCATCGTCACGGGCAAGAAGGACGAGAAGGCGGACAAGGGTGGAAAGGTGACGCCGCTGCGCCGCGCCTCGGCGTACTGAGGCGCCGAGGGCCCTTGGGGGGCTGTCGCAGGTGTGCCGGCCGATCCGACTTCGATGCCCCTCGCTCTACCGTTGACGCTCCCCTCGGCGCCATGCACCATGCCCCGCACGGAGGTGGTGGATGTCTGGTGGAGCGTGGACCCCGCAAGGGCTGACGCGGCGGCGCTTCCTGAAGTGGACGCTTCGGGGATTGGCCGGCGTCACGGCGCTGGCCGGCGCCACGGGCGGGTCCTTGCTGGCGCTGCGTGGGTGCGCCCCGAGCGTCGACGGCCTCACCGTCCTCTCGGACCACGGCTACCGCACGCTGACCGCTCTCGCCCACGTGGTCCTCCCCGATGGCGGCGCCTTCCCCGAGGGGGCGAGCACCATCGACATGGCCCGGCTCTTCGATGGGTACCTCGCCGACGAGCCCGAGCAGAACCAGAGCGATCTGGCGATGGCCCTCCACCTGCTGGAGTTCGGGCCCGTGCTCTACGACCTCCGGTTCCGCACCTTCTCGAACCTCACGCCGGAGGAGCGCCTCACCCACTTCGAGGGGTGGATGACCAGCGACAGCCTGACCCGGCGCAAGGTGGCCGTCGCCTTCCGCAAGTTCCTGTACCTCGTCTTCTATGACCAGCCCGCGGTGTGGCCGCGCCTCGGCTACGGGGGGCCCGTCGCGTGATCGTCGACCTGTCCAGCGCCGAGCCTGGCGACCTCACATGCGAGGTCTGCGTCGTCGGATCGGGCTGCGGGGGCGGCACGGCAGCCCGGCTGCTGGCGGAGGCAGGGCGGGACGTCATCGTGCTGGAGGAGGGCGGCGACCTGACGGGCGACCGCCTCACCCAGCGCGAGGCCGCCATGTACGACCAGCTCTACATGGACCGGGGCGGCAGGGCGACCGATGATCTGGCCATCTCGGTCCTGCAGGGGAGGGCGCTGGGGGGCGGCCCCGCCATCAACATGGGCGACGTGGTGCCCATCCCCGCGGGGGTCCTGGCCCACTGGCGCCGCGCCCACGGGCTCACGGATCTCACGGAGGCCGCCCTGCGCCCCCACGTGGAGGCGGCGCTCGCGGACCTGCGGGCCTCGCGCATCCCCGAGGACATGGTCAACCGCGCCAACGGCCTGCTCCGCGCCGGGGCGGAGGCCCACGGGTGGCGCGGCGAGGTCATGATGCACAACCGGGTCGGGTGTGTGGGGCTCGGCACCTGCCTCATCGGCTGCCCCGTCGATGCGAAGCAGGGGCCGCGCTTCGTGGCCATCCCTGCGGCCATTGCCGCCGGCGCGCGCTTCTTCACCCGGGCGCGGGCGGTGCGCATCGACGATTCGAGCGCAGAGCTCAAGCGGGTGCGGGTCCGCGCGCTGGACGCGAGGGGCTACCACGAGCGGGGCGGGCTGACCGTGAGGGCGCGCGTGGTCGTCATCGCGGCCAACGCGGTGGGTACGGCGCAGCTCCTGCTGCGCTCGGGCATCGGCAACGAGCAGGTGGGGCGGCACCTGATGCTCCAGCCCCAGCTCCCGCTCGTGGCCCTGTTCCGCGAGCAGGTGCGCCCGTTCGAGGGCATCCCCCAGTCCTATGCCCTCACCGAGTTCGAGCGGGACGACGACCCGGACCACGGGCTGTGGGGCTTCCGCATCGAGGGGGTCATGGGAACGCCGGGCATCGTCGCGTCGCTGCTCCCGTTCGTCGGAGGCGAGGCGAAGCGGCTCATGACGCTGTACCCGCGCCTCGCCGCGTCGCTCCTGCTGGTCCCGGACGAGCCCTCCGGGCGCGTCGAGCTGCACGACGACGGGCGTCCCCGCATCCACTACGAGCACAAGGACAACCACAAGGAGCGCTTGCGGGCTGCGGTCAAGGCCGGGGCGCGGGCCTACCTCGCGGCCGGGGCGGAGCAGGTGGTGGTCCCCGTGGTGCCCCCGGTGGTGATCCGCGGCGAGGCGGACCTCGTGCAAGTGGACCGTATCCCGTTTCTGCCCGCCACCGCGCCGCTGCTCTCGGCGCATCAACAAGGGTCGGTGCGTTTCGCGTCCTCACCGCGGGCCGGAGCGGCGGACCCGGCAGGGCAGGTCTACGGCACGCGAGGGGTCTACGCCTTCGACTCGTCGGGGTTCCCGAGCAGCGCGTCGAGCCACACCATGACGCCGATCATCACCGTGTCGCGGTACCTGACGTCGCGCCTCGCGGCGGAGTGGGCGTAGGCAGCGGGCGCCGGGGCGCGGGCACCGGGCTCGCGTCAGGCCGCCGCGACCTCGGGGTCCTCGGTCAGCTCGCAGGGCACCGGGCTCGCGTCGTCGGGCCCCTGCGCCTCCTCGAAGAGGCGCACCCTCACGACGGCGGGCGCCGCATCGCTCTCGCCGCACAGGTGCGCGAGGAGCTCCTCGGGGCGAAACGAGTTCTCGGTGCCGATGCGCAGGACCACGCGCAGCACGGGTGTCGAGACGTGGGCCAGGTCGGCGTGGAGCGCCGCCATGGCCTCGGCGCCGACGACCTCCAGCCCCAGCACGTCTGCGCGCATGTCGACGGTCCGGTCGCCCCGTCGCCGGGTGCGCATCACGGGGACCTGCTCCTGCGCCACGAAGGCCGCGACCCGCTCCGAGAGGGCGGTTGCGTCGAGCCGCCCGTCCGTCGCGACCAAGAACTCCCCGGAGCGCAGCACCCGGGAGACGGGCTTCTCAGCCTCATCGAGGAGCCGCGCCTCGGCGAACACGATCCCCCCCGGCGCCACGGCGTTGAGGCGCGAGACCAGCTCCCGCGGGTCCACCTGCTCCAGGAGCCAGACGTCCAGGGCCTCGGCGAGGCCCCACGTGCCGAGCGGCAGGGCAGGCCCCCAGCTCAGCAGTGGTTTGGGCGCGAAGCCCTCACTCAAGCGTAGAGAAAATCCAGCACGTCTGAAGGTACGCGGCATGGTCCGGACGAGATCCAGGTGGCTCACGAGTCGAGACACACCAACCTTGCTCCAGATCAGGCGATATCGCCACGACGCCCCTTGCGGGTCACGCAGCGGCGGCCCCTTCTTGACCCGCCCGCCGGCCGCGATCTCGGGGATGGGGCGGTTGGGAGGCGGCGGCTCCATGGCCCCGAGGCGACGGAGCGCGTCGATTCGATCCGTGCGCATCGCCGTCATGTCGCAGGCCAGGCCGCAGTTGTAGCAGACGAGCCGGCGCGCGTCGGCTTCGGCCTCCGCGACGCTCGTGTGGTGCACGATGGACTTCGCGGGCTTCCCGCACGGCGGTGAGAGGCGCCCCTGGTTGGCGCGCCGGTACTCGCGGGCGAGGAACCCAGGCTCCAGGCGCACGTCGATGTGGTCCCAGGGCAACCGCGCGTCGGTGCGGATGGTACCGAGCGTCGGCGTCGGGTCGAAGCCGTGCTCGTCCAGGGCCTCCAACCAGGCGTCCATCTTCAGGACCTCGTCCCAGCCGTCGAAGCGGGCGCCCTTCTGCCACGCGGTCTCGACCACGTCGGCGACGCGCCGGTCCCCCCGCGCCAGGATGCACTCGAGCCAGCTCGCCCGCACCCCGTGCCACTTGACCTGCACCCGGCGCTCCTTGGAGAGCTGCCCCAACAGGCGCTGCTTGCGCTGGAGCTCCTCCACCGTGTCCATGGCACACCACTGGAACGGCGTGTGGGGCTTGGGGACGTGGCTCGACGCGCTCGCGGTCACGCGGACGATGCCGCGGCCGTGATATCTCCAGCCCACGCGCTGGACCCGGTCGGCCGTCTCCACGATGCCCTCCACGTCCTCGTCGCGCTCTCCGGGCAGGCCGATCATGAAGTAGAGCTTCATCTTCTGCCACCCCTTCGAGAAGACGCGGTGTGCGCTCTCCAGGATGTCCTGCTCCGAGACGTTCTTGTTGACCACGTCGCGCATGCGCTGCGTGCCGGCCTCGGGGGCGAAGGTGAGCCCGCCGGCCTTTGCGCGCGCCAGATCGTCGAGGGTGTCCTCTCCGAGGCCGTAGGCCCGCAGCGACGAGACGCTCATGGACACGGGCTGCCCCTGCTCGTCGAGGCGAGCGAGCACACGCTTGATCAGCGGCGAGATGCACGAGTAGTCCGCGGTCGAGAGGCTGGTCAGGCTCGCCTCGTCGTAGCCCCCCTTCCTGATGGCCGAGACGATGGTGTCCACGATGGCCTCGGGGGAGCGCTCCCGGACCGGCCGGTAGATCATGCCCGCCTGGCAGAAGCGGCAGCCCTCGGTGCAACCGCGGGCGATCTCGACGCTCATGCGGTCGAAGATCGCCTCGGCCACGGGCTCCGGGGAGTCGTCGGGGAAGGGGAAGCGGTCCAGGTCATCGAGCAGGGCCTTCACCACGGGGAACGGGGCGCCGTCGGTCGGCTGTACGACGTGGAGGCCGGAGAGCGGATCCTCCGCCGTCTCGTAGAGGGCGGGCACGTAGATGCCCCCGAGGCGGGCCAGGGCGCGCAGGCGGTCGAGGCGGGGCGCCCCGCGGCTCGCGCCCCAGGCGTCGAGCAGCGCGGGCAGCGCCTCCTCGGCGTCCCCGACCACGAAGGCGTCGATGAAGGGCGCCAGCGGCTCGGGGTGGGTCGCGGTGGGGCCGCCGGCGATGACCAGCGGGTCCCCTTCAGCCCGCAGCGAGGACCGGAGCGGAATACCCCCCAGGTCGAGCATGGTCAGCACGTTGGTGTAGGTCAGCTCGAACTGGAGCGAAAAGCCGACGACGTCGAACGCGTGCAGCGGGCGCGCCGACTCCAAGGACAGCAGCGGGAGGCCGCGCGCACGGAGCTCTGCCTCCATGTCGCCCCAGGGGCAGAAGCATCGCTCTGCGGCGAGGCCCTCGCGCCCGTTCACGATCTTATAGAGGATCTTCGTGCCCAGGTGGCTCATGCCGATGTCGTAGACGTCCGGGAAGGCCAGGACCAGCGAGACCCGCACCGTTGAAGGGTCCTTGACCACCTGCCCGTGCTCGCCGCCCACGTAGCGGGCGGGCCTCTGGATGGCGTGAAGGAAGTCAGCGTAGGGGTGTCTCGTGGACATGGTGCCTCCGTAGGGATCCCGTGGGCCCGGCAGGCTAGGTGACGGGGGGGACGCCGTCAACAGGGGGCGTTGAATCCGCACGGACTGGGTGCGAGATCGGGGAGCAGTGGCGCCTGGAAGGATCGATCCCTTCAAGCCCTGGACGTGCTGTGAGACAAAGACGCTTCGTGCATGAAGGGGTGCAGGCCCAGCACCAGAGAAATCGAACGGGCCTGCACGCTTCAAGGCGCATAGATGCTTGACGGGACGGAATTTGTTGGTTAGCGTCCCGCCCTTGTCGATGCCTGGACGCCAGGCCCCCGGTGAACGCCGCGCAGGTGGCCGCGGGTTGTGGTTGATTTTCTTGGGTCTTCTTCAACCGGACGGAGTGAAGCGATGAAGATGAGAGCGATGAACGCGGCGAAGCGCCTCGGCTCGACCGCCATCATGCTGATGGCGGCCCTGGCGCTGGCAACGGCGGGCTGCGGCTCGGACGACGGCGGTGAGGGCGGCAACGGCGGCGGCGGCGGCTCGGACACGACCGGCGGCTCCGACACCACGGGCGGCGGCGGCGACAGTGCCACTGCCGGGGACACGGGCGGCGGCAGCACCACGGACACGGGCGGCGGCACCACGGACACGGGCGGCACCGGCGGGACCGACGTCGGCGGTGGCGACGACGGCGGCGGCACCGGCACGCAGGAGAACTGCATCAACGGCAAGGACGACGACGGCGACGGCAAGATCGACTGTGAGGACAGCGACTGCTCCACGAGCCCGGCCTGCGTCGAGGACTGCGACGACGAGAAGGACAACGACGGTGACGGGGACGTCGACTGCGACGACTCGGACTGCGCTGCGGCTGCCGTCTGCGACGACTCGCCCGAGACCTGCAACAACATGTACGTCTGCCTCATCGAGGTCGGCTGCGACTGCACCCTCGGCGTCGACTGCCCCGAGGGCGAGGGCACGGGCCCGTGCCTCCAGACCTGCTACGGCGACCAGGACTGCTACAACGGGTGCCTGGGCGAGCTGACCCTGGACACGCAGACCGCCTGGGGCAACTGGCAGCAGTGCCTGAGCGCCAACTGCGCCCAGGTGAGCGGCGACGCCTTCGAGTCGTGCTACGTCGGGCAGTGCCTCAATGAGTATGCGGGCTGCTTCTTCGGCTGCGGCGACACGACCCCCCCGAGCAAGGACCCGAAGGCGAACAAGCAGGCGCTCGTCGACTGTACGACCGCCGAGTGCCAGGGCCTGTCGCAGGAGGAGGACCTGTCGTCCTGCTACTTCGACGCGTGCCTGCCCGAGGCCACCCAGTGCCTCTACAACGGCGATGCCACCTGCGCCGAGGGCTTCTTCGGCTGCTACGTGGACTGCCCGACCGGTGACCAGGACTGCCAGCGCGACTGCATCCGCAGCCTCTCGTCGCAGGGCGCCTACGACCTGTTCAACTGGGACGGCTGCCGCTTCGGCCTGTGCGACGCGGACGACGATGGCAAGGCGGACAGCACTGACTGCCTGGTCGCCTCCTTCCTGGCGTGCTCCGACGTGATGGGCTCCTGCGGCGTCGACTGGACGGGCGCCGAGGGCTGCAACACGACGACCGACTGCATCATCGGCTGCGGCGGCTTCGGCAACAACGCCTCCACCTGCATCGACGGCTGCCTCACCAACATGAGCGCCGCCGCGCTGGCCACGGTGAGCGACGTGTTCGCCTGCGCGATCGGCGCCTGCGGCACGACGGCGGACGCGATCACGACCGCGTGCGTGGAGGCCTCGCTGGCCAACGAGTGCGCGGCCGAGGCGACCGCCTGTGGCTACACCGTCGCTCCCGTCGAGAACTGCACGGACAAGATCGACAACGACGGCGACAGCGCCATCGACTGCGCCGACAGCGATTGCGCGGACCACGCGACCTGCAAGGTCGTGGCGGAGATCTGCGACAACACGACGGACGACGACGGCGACGGAGCCATCGACTGCGCCGACACCGACTGCGCAGCGTTCCCGGCCTGCATCCCGGACGAGATCTGCGACAATGGCCAGGATGACGACGGAGACGAGAAGACCGACTGCGACGACGAGGACTGCGCGGACGCCTCTGTTTGCCAGTAGGAGCGAGCCCGGGGCCGACCCTGCCGACCGAGCGACCTCGCCGGGAGGACGGGCCGGCCCTCCATGACGCCAAGGGAGCCTGCCGGAGCGCGCGACTGCGCGTCTCCCGGCGGGCTCTTCGCACATATGGAGCCCAACGTCCCCGGTGACCGGGGACGACACTGAGGAGGATGTTCATGAAGAGCGGATTCATTCGGATTGCCGGCGCCGCGGCGGTGTGGTCGATGGTCGCCCTCGGCGGCGCGGCGTGCGACAGCGGCGACGACACGTCGGGAGGCGGCGACGCCTCGGTTGCGGACACGGGCGGCACGGCGGATACGGGCGGCACGGCGGACACCGGCGGCGGCACGGCGGACACCGGCGGCGGCGCGGCGGACACGGGCGGCGGCACGACGGACACCGGGGGCGGCACGACGGACACGGGCGGCACGACGGACACGGGCGGCGGCACGACGGACACCGGCGGCGGCACGACGGACACCGGCGGCACGACGGACACCGGCGGCACGGCGGACACGGCCACGCCGCCGGTGGAGGAGGGCATGGTCTGCGGCCAGGTGATGCTCTGCGCCCTCGGCTGCGACAGCGCGGATGGCGCCTGCATCGCCGGGTGCATCGGCGGTGCGAAGAACGAGGCGGAGGGCGCCGAGTTCAGCGCGCTGCTCGATTGCTACACCGCCAACTGCTCCACGGCGACGGGCGACGATCTCGCGCCCTGCCTCGCAGACAAGTGCGCGGACTCCTTCGATGCATGCACGGCGGGCGATGGCACCTGTGCGCACATCTGGTACTGCGACCTCATGTGCGGGACCGCCGACTGCCGTGACGGCTGTGGCTACCTGGGCGATGGCGCGGCGCAGGGCCAGTTCGAGGCCCTTCAGAGCTGCCTCGGCGGCAAGTGCCCCTCGCCGGTCACGCAGTCATGTCGCTTGGACAAGATCGGCGACGCCGCCTCGTGCAAGTCTCAGGCGGAGACCTGCGCCCCCGCCGGCACCAAGACCTGCATCGCGGTCTTCGATGACTGCGTCCTCCCCTGCGAGGGAAATGACGCCTGCATCTATGCATGCCTCGGGCAGGCCAAGCTGCACGATCAGCTCGCGGCGGCCCGCTACTGGGCGTGCCTGGAGCAGTCCTGCGGGACCACGCCGGACTTCGCCTGCAAGGACTTCGCGAAGAACCACGACTGCTCGTCGCAGCACCAGGACTGCACGGGGCTCTAGCCCACCTCCGCGACGGTCAGCGGAGCCCGGGGGGGCGCAGGCGGGCTCCCCGGGGGGAGAACGCGACCCGCAGTGGGGAGCTCGTGAGCACCCCGGAGGGCAGGGGGGCCTCCCCCACAGCCCCAGCCACCTCCAACACCAGGACCTGATCGACGTCCTTGTCGAGGCGGGGGCACGACAGGGCGAAGGCGCCGTTCGGCGATACGGGCTCGGCGCGCAGGCAGCCATCGATGCGCACCGTGGCCTCTGTTGCCAGATCCAGGGGCAGTCCGAGCACGCGCCCCTCGACGCGCCCCGCCCGCGGAAGCTCCACGAGGGCTGCGAGCGCTCCCCCCATCAGGATCCCGACTCCGAAGAACCAGGCGAGGCGCCGCCGCCGCCGTCGCACGATGCGGGTCTGGACCTCGAGGATGGCGGCCACGACCACCGGGTGATCAGGGTGGTCCTGGAGCACGGCGGTCAGGAGCGGGAGCAGGCGTCCCCGCAACATGGCCGTCAGGGTGACCTGCGTCCAGATCGCCAGGGCCTCGTGGCCGTCCGCGGGAGCACCGGGCAGGCCCGCGCGCTGCAGCATCCACCGCCCGCGGGGGTCCGTGCCGTACAGGTCCGAGAGGGCGCGGGGAAGCTCCGCCAGCGGGTTCATCGGACGCCGAACAGCGCCGTGCCGACGCGCACGAGGGTCGCCCCTTCCTCCACGGCGACCTCCAGGTCCCCCGACATCCCCATGCTCAGCTCCGTGACCGCCCCCCGCGGGTCCTCGCTGCGCAGCCGGTCCCGGAGCTGGCGCAGGGCTCGAAACACGGGCCGCACCTCCTCCGGGTCCTCGACGTCGGGGGCGACGGTCATCAGACCACACAGCTCGAGGCCAGGGGACGCCATCACATGACGGGAGAGCCAGGGCAGGTCGCTGGGGGAGCACCCGCTCTTTTGCGCTTCTCCGGCCACGCCGACCTCGATGAGCACGCGGGTCACCACGCCGCTGCGCTCCGACCGCTCCGCCAGGGCGTCCGCCACCGACACCCGGTCGACTGAGTGGACCAGGTGAGTCCGCCCCACAAGCACACGCGCCTTGTTGGACTGGAGGTGCCCGATGAAGTGCCAGCGGACGGCGGGCTCCAGGTCGGCCGTCTCGTCCGCCTTCAGTCGCCACTCCTGGGCGTAGCTCTCGCCCAGGTCCAGGAGCCCGGCCCTGTGGGCGCCTCTCACGACCGCAGCCGAGTGGGTCTTGGTGACGCCGACCAGCGTGACCTCGTCGGGGGAGCGTCCGACGCGCGCGCACGCGGCCGCGATGCGCGCGCGGACAGCCTGAATCTTCGCCGCGAGGGCGTCATCATGCATGGCAGTCAGAACGGGAGCAGGTCGTTGGCCCCCATCTCCTGCATCATCTCGACCACCTGACACAGCGGCAGACCCACCACGTTGGTATAGGAGCCGTCGAGGCGCTCCACCATGTAGGCGCCGACGCCCTGCACGGCGTAGGCGCCCGCCTTGTCCGCCCCCTCGCCCACCCCGATGTAGCGCTCTATCTCGGTCTTCGACATGGCCTTGAAGGTGACACCCGTGCGCACCGCCTGCAAGCCCTCCTTGTTCTTCTTGAGGTCGTATACGCAGAAGCCGCTGATGACCTCGTGCTGCCGCCCCTCCAGACGCAGCAGCATCTCGAAGGCGTCGTGGGTGTCCGCGGGCTTCTCGAAGATGTGCCCGTCGAGCACGACCACCGTGTCGGCGCCCACGACCCAGCGGGCGGGCTCGTCCCGCTGGGCGCCACGCAGGGCGCGGGCCGTCTCCGACTGGGGGGTCTGCGTCGCCTGCACCCGCTGAACGACCGAGAGGACCTTCTCGCGGGCCAGCCGCTTGACGTACATCTCGGGCTCCTCGCCATCGCGCCGCTTCTCTTCCACGTTGGCAGGGATCACCTTGACCGCGAAGCCGAGCTGCTCCAGCAGGTCCTTGCGGCGGGGGGATGACGAGGCGAGGATCACCTGGATGGCCATGGGGCGCTCCTTCTACGCAGCGGGTGCGGCGGGAGGATAGGAGAGCGCCGGAGGGTGTGTCAAACCGCGCCTTGTGGGGTCAGGGCGCCTGTGGTAGATTCCCGCGCCTTCTGAACGGAGGTGGCCGCACCCGCAGCTCCCCGGAGGGACCCATGGGCTTTCTCGACAGCGTATTTGGCAGCTCGGACACGAAGCGCGCGAAGACCATCGAGCGCGCCGCCAAGAAGCTGAAGAACCCGCACCACCAGACAGACGAGCGCAAGCGCCAGATCGAGGTGCTGACCGACATCGGGACGCCCGAGGCAGTGTTCGCCATGCTGGGCCGCTTCTCCATGAGGACGCCTGGGTCCATCGTCGACGAGGACGAGAAGAACATGGTGTTCCGGTCGCTCATCCAGCTCGGGGACGTAGCGGTCGAGCCCATCCAGCGCTTCATCTCGACCCAGGACGCGGTCTACTGGCCGCTGCGGGCCCTGACCGAGATCGCCGGGGCGACCGTAGCCGTGGACACTCTCCTGGGCGCGCTCAAGGGGGTCGAGCACGGCTACAACGCGGACATGGACCGCAAGGAGCAGCTCGTCGCCAACCTGCGGGAGTACCTGGAAGACCCTCGGGCTCTGGACAAGCTGGTGGAGCTGGTCGACGACCCCCACGAGGAGGTGCGGGTCCAGTCCCTCGACGCGCTCTGCGAGACCGCCGATCCCCGGGTCGCGGCGGTGGTCTTGCGGAAGCTGCTCGATCCCGAGGAGACCAGCCGCGTGAAGAACACGCTGTGGACAATCCTCGTTGACCGGGGCATCGACATGGGCCACCATCGTAGTGAGCTGGCCGAGGTGATCCCCGACAACATGTTCATCGACGGCACAGGGGTCGTGCGCCGCAAGTAGACCGCGGCACGGCACACTCACTCCAGGCGGCACGCGCCAAGCGGGCCCACGAGGGTTTCCCATGGCAGACATGGTCCCGATCACGGTAGAGGGCTTCGCGAAGCTCAAGGAGCGCCTCAAGTACCTGAAGGAGTTCGAGCGCCCCAAGAACATCCGCGACATCGAGGAGGCCAGGGCCCACGGCGACCTCTCGGAGAATGCCGAGTACCACGCCGCCAAGGAGCGCCAGTCCATGTTGGACGTCCAGATGCGGGAGACCGAGGATCGCATCGCCCGCGCGCAGGTCATCGACCCGTCCACGCTCACCGGCGACAAGGTGGTCTTCGGCGCGACGGTGCTGCTCCTGGACCTGTCGACCGATGACGAGGTCACCTACCAGATCGTCGGGGTGGACGAGGCGGACCCCAAGGCATCCAAGGTCAGCATCAGCTCCCCCATCGCGCGGGCGCTCATCGGCAAGCGCCGCGGTGACGAGGTGACCGTGCGCGCCCCGGGCGGCGACCGGGAGTATGAGATCGTGGACGTGATCTTCCGATGAGGCGCCTCGCGGCTCTCGCGGCTACGCTGCTCGTGTCCACGGCGCAGGCCGGGGTCGAGAAGTACGGCGACCAGTTCAAGAACGGAGACATCGGCCTCGACAAGGTGCCCCACTTCGGCAAGAGCCGGGTGCTGGTCGTCCCGGTGGAGTTTGGCATGACGGCCGACTTCGCCCATCTGGACACGTTCTTCGACAACTCCGACGGCGCGAAGTACTCGTTCCGCAAGTACTGGCAGATCAACAGCTACGGTGCCTTCGACGTGACGGTGGACGTGCTTCCCGTCGTCCACTTCGACAGCTGCCCCGCACCGAACAACCCGAAGTGCGAGTTCACCCCGCAGAACGGGTTCTCTGCCATCGAGGCGGTCCGGGCGGTGTTCGAGCGGCTGGATGGCGAGCTGGGCGTCGACTTCACCAAGTACGACACGAACGGGCCGGACGGGAAGCCCGACGGCTTCTGCGACGGCATCATCTTCCTCGTGCCCAACTACACCGGCGGCATCGCGCCCCCCATCTACCCGTTCCTGAAGGACGAGGACGGCAAGCCCGCCAACGTGTGGGACGGGGTCACCGTGGGGGCCATCGCGATCTCCAACACGGACGCCGAGACCATCCTCCACGAGTTCGGTCACCTGCTCGGTTTCGCCGACCTCTACAACTTCGATCTGCGCTTCTCCATGATGAGCTGGTGCTCGGACTGCATGCTCGACGCCCAGAGCCGCCTCAAGATCGGGTGGGCGGAGGCGCTGGACGTCCCGCCCGGCGAGCTGATGGACGTGCTGCTGCGCCCCGCGACCTCGTCCAAGCAGGTCGTCCGGGTGATGGGGGCGGACCCGAAGGAGTACTTCCTTCTGGAGATGCGGCGCGAGGCCACCTTCGGGAACTCGACCGTGGACGTGGGGCTCGACGGGGTCGCCGTCTACCACGTCGACGAGAACAAGGAGGCCCCGATCATCGCCCAGTCCAACTACCCACCCTGGCACCCCCTGATCATGAACGAGCGCCCGACCAACAATCAGGCGGAGCCGCGCCTGTTCCGCCCCGGGGACGAGTTCCTGCCGAACTACACGGGCGACCAGCAGAGCGCGGCCAAGGCGAAGACCGTCTACTGGAACTCCAACTGGTATGACGGGAGCTACTCGGGGATCCGCATCGACCAGGTGCGGGAGGTGGACGAGGACGGGCCCGCCTACCGCGTCCGGGTGCGGGGAGTCACGCCGTATGAGCCCCCGGTCGTGACGCCCGACGAGGACGCGGGGCCCACTCAGCCCGACGCTGGGCCCGCCCAGGGAGACACGGGGGGCGCGGATACCACAGCGGACGTGGCATCGGGGGACGCCCCCGGGGCTGACACGGCCCCCGCTGGGGGCGCCGGCGAGGGCTGCGGCACCGGGGCACCGGTCGCGTGGCTCGCCCTGCTCGTGGTGGTCTCGTGGCTGCGGCGCAGGAGCGCCGTGTGACCCACGGCCTGGGGGACGCGCCGCCGGCCAGGGCCGCCCACGACCGCACGGAGCTCCTGGTCGTCGCTGCCACCGTGGCTGCTACGGCCATCGCCGCCGCCTGCATCCTCCTCCCCACGCGGCTCCCGTTTCAGGACCTCATGGCCCGCGCGGCGTTCAGCGACGCGGTCGGGGCTGCCATCGCCGGGACTGACCCGTTGCTCTGCGCCAACCCCTGGCCCGTCCACGGTTGGCTCTACGAGCTGGTCGCGTGGCCGCTCGGGCTGCTCCTCGGGCCCGTCGGCGCAGAGCGGCTCCTCCTGGCCGTGTCGGTGGCGGCGATTCCCGCTGCCCTCGCGCGGCTGCTGGGCGCCGTCGGGCTCCCCCGCGCCGGCGCGGCCCTCTGCGCGCCATTCCTGTTGAGCGTGCCCGTGGTGATGGCCTACGTGCCCTTCATGGCCTCCATGCCCCTGTGTCTGCTGACCCTCGCGTCGCTCAGCGGGCGCCCCTCCTGGCGCACCGCCGCCCTCTTCCTTGCGACCTATGGGCTCCACGCGTTCGGCTTCGTCGTCGCGGCGCTCTGTGGCGGGGTCGCGGCGCTCGTGGGCCGGGGCTGGCGGGCGGCGGTCCGGGTGGCCTTGCTCTCCGCGCCCGCGGCGGCGCTCACCGTGGTCACGTCGCTCACGGGCGAGGCCGCGCGGGGCCTCTCCTGGCGTGAGGGGCCGCTCACCCGCCTCGGCCTCGCGCTGGGGCGGGTCGTCGACGTGATGGCGTCGTCCGTGGACACGGACCTGGCGACGGTGGCCGTCCTCGTGTCGCTGGGCGCCGCGGTCCTCTCCATCGGCCGCCGGACCTCCACCGCCTGGCGCGGCCACGCGGTTGGCAGCGCCGTCGTGCTCGGCCTCGCCCTCGCGCTCCCAGAGCACGTCGCGGCGCCCCCCATCTTCCAGCTCGCGGAGCGCTTTCTGCTGCCAGTTGCGCTGCTCCTGCCCGTCGCCCTCGGGGTCAGCCTCGACGGGTGGCGCCGCCGCCTGCTGCTGATCCCCCCCATCGGGGCCCTGCTCGCGGGCTCCCTGCTCCTCGCCTCCCTCGTCTCCTGGGGGGCCAAGCCCGCGCCCGTCGAGCGGCTGCTCGCCCGCGTGCCCGCGGGGGCCGTGCTGCTCAACGCCGTGTCCTACGCGAGCGACCCACGCTCGCCCGTCGCCCGCACCCTCGTCGCCAACGACGCCTTTCGGTTCCAGGCCGAGCGTCGGGGCGCGGTCATCGGGCAGTACGGGCACCCGCACATGCCCGTGAGGTGGCGGGAGCCCGTGGCGAGCTCGGCCGGCTCCACGCCGGCCCGCTTCGTCGAGCGCACAGCACCCCTGGCCGACTGGGTGCTCACCGACGCGCCACCGGGGCACATCCCCGAGCAAGGGGTTGGCTGGTCCCTGGAGCCTGTCGCCGAGGATGGGGACCTGCGCCTCCTGCGCGTCGCGCGCCACGCCCCGACCGAGCCTCAGTAGCTCGGCTCCTGCTCGTAGGCGTTGTCGAAGGGCAGCGGGAACAGCGCCTCCATCTGCGCCTTGCGCTCGGCCGGCGTCGCGTAGGCGGCCAGGTAGCGGTGGAAGTGCTCGATGACCTTCCTTGCATAATTGCGGGACTGGTGCGTGGGGAGGTCTTCGAGCAGCGTCTCCAGGTCGAGGCCCGGGTGGGTGTCCATGTGGAAGGACAGGAGCTTCGGACCCCCGTTGTAGGACGCCACCGCCAGCGGGGTCTGCTCCTTGAACCGGCGCTTGAGCGCCCCCAGGTACCACACCCCGAGGCGGATGTTCGTGCCCGGGTCGTAGAGGTCGTGGGGGTCGTAGTCGACGCCAGTCTCCGCGCAGATGCGATGGGCCGTGCGCTGCAGGAGCTGGAGCACCCCGAAGGCCGGCGCGTTGGACACCGCCCGGGGGCTGAAGCGGCTCTCCTGGAGCATGTGGGCGTAGACGAGCATCTCTGGCACGCCCTCCTTCTCCGCTGCCACGGTGACCAGCGGCGCCCATGCCCGGGGGAACACGTCACGCCACGCGCCCACCGTGTCCTTGGTGGGATACTTTGCCAACGCCCCCGCCGCCGCCCCGACCCGCGCTGCGCGACGGTCGCGGAACCGCTCGAGCACGGGGTCCAGCGCGTCCTCGAGCTCGGCCATCTTCGCGGCGCCCAGGTCCGCCCGAATGCCCGGCGCCACGTCCTTCCACACCCTGCGCGCGTGGTCCACGGCCCCGATCTCCACCAGGTCGCGAACCCGGTCGAGCGCCGTGACGCTCCCCTTGCCGGCCGGCTTCACCGCTCCCCAGGGATCGGCCGGCCACCCGGCGCTTGCCGAGAAGTCGCGCACGGGCACGCCCGTCTCCACACCCCAGTCGGAGAGCTGACGCTCGGCGAGCCACGCGTAGTAGCCGTGGGGGAAGCGCGCGATGACCTTCTTCAGTGTCGCGGTCGCCTCCTTGCGCTTCCCCTGGGCCTCCTGCGCCTTGCCGGTCCAGAACAGAGCCTTGTCCCCCACCAGCGTCTTTCCCGACCCAGCCAGCTTCTTGAACTCGCCGATGGCGTCCGCGTAGTGGCCCCCGCGGTAGAGCGCCCAGCCGACGAACCACTCGTACATGGAGCGGTCCGCGAGCTTCCGCTCGCCCGCCAGCCACGAGGCGAGCTCCTGCGCGGCCTTGCGGTGCTGCCCGGCGTCCAGCAATTGCCGCCCGATCTCGAAGCCCGCCTCGCTGTGGGACTTGTCGCTCTTGTACTTCTTGCGGTAGGTGCGCAGGACCTTCACCGCCTTGTCGTGGTGCCCCAGCTTCCCGTGGACGATCCCGAGCTTGTAGGTGGCCGGGCCTGCCACCGCAGGGTCCTTGGAGCGGCTGGCGGCCTCGAAGTGGTCCCGCGCCTCGTCGTAGCTCGTGCGCAGGCGCTCGCTGAGCAGCGCGCCCAGCATCAGGTGGGCCTTGTCACGGAACGCGGCCTCGCCGAGCAGGGACTCGTAAGCGACCTTGGCCACCAGGTACTCGCGCCTCACGAACAGGAGCTCCGCCCGCTCCATGCGCTCCTTGGGGGTCAGCGACGCCAGCGGGACGTGGGTGAGGGCCTCCTCGGCGTACACGCTCTCGGGCATGCGCAGCACCAGGTGGCGCCACTGCTCCTTCGCCCTCGCGGCGTCGCCCGCCTTTGCGTGGAGCAGCGCCAGCTCACGCCGCGCCTCGTCCTTCGGCAGCGCCTTGCTCTCCATGGACAGCACCCGCTCCCAGGCGGCCGCCGCCTCCTTCCCGCCCGCGAGGGTCAGAAGCCGCGCCTCCTCCAGCGCCACCCGCTCCCGCTCGAAGCCAGGGCTCCGCTTCTCCAGCTCGCGCAGCTCCGTCAGGCCATCGGCGGCCTTGCCCGCCGCGTGGAGGGAGCGCACCAGCTCCAGGCGCACATGGGCGTCGAAGCTGACGCGCTCCTGGAGCAGCGCCCGGAGCGTCTCCACGGAGCGGGCCGCGTCGCCGGTGCGGCGCTCCAGGGCGCCGCGCAGGAACCGGGCGCGCCGCTGCCACGGGGGCGCCGGGCTCGTGGCCAGGAATCCCTCGACCGCCTTGCGGGCGTCGGCGTCGTAGCGGAGGCGGGCGAGGGCGAGGCCTCGGGCGTAGGCCTCCGGGGTGGGACCAGGCTCGGCGGAGGCCGGGGCGAGGGCCAGGAGCAGGGCGGTGACGACGAGGCCCCGGAGGGCGCGGTGTGCGGTAGACATGCCGTGGAGCATGGCGGCAACCCCCGCGGACGGTCAAGTTCGCCGCCCGGCACGCCAGGCGACGGGCCGTCACCGCATCTCGAATCACTTTGTTGTGCAACCCCGGAGGCGCCGCTATCATCCGCTGCTCCCGAGGAGGTCCCCACCGTGCTCGCCCGGACACGACAGACCACGCTCCTGTGCATGGTGCTCTGCGCCTGCGCCTCCGCGTCGGCCGCCGAGCTCTCCGACACCGTCGCGCGCGTCGCCGCCGCCCACGTCGCCGCGGAGGTCTCCGGTCCCTGGGCTCCGCCCGCCGTGCGTGACTCCGTCGAGCGTGACGTGCTGCGGGCGGTCTACGGGCGCGCCCCTCGAACCCGGGCGCCGCTCTGGCCCGGGCCGGCGCTCCGGTCCCTGGCCGCGCGCGTGGAGTCGCTCCCCGAGCACGCCATCGACCCGGCGGAGGTCGGTGGACCGCCGCTTCTGGAGGCCATCGGGCGGGCGGACGCGACCCTGACCACGCTGATGGCGGCGCTGGCGGGGAACGTGGACGAGGCGACGCTCACCCTGGCACTGACCACCGCCCGGGAGGCGACCCGGGAGGCCGAGGTTGCCGCCACCCTCGCCGTGGTCCGCCTGGAGGTCCGCCTCGCCACCCGCACCCACCGGCCCAAGGCGCCGTGGCTCGCAGAGCGGGCGCGCCTCGCCCTGGCCGACCCGGACCGCTGGTGGAGCGAGCTCGTGCCCGCCCACGCGGAGTATGCTGGCCTGTTGAAGGCGCTGCCGCGCTACCGGGAGCTGGTCGCGCAGGGCGGCTTCGGGCAGATGACGCTGGCCGAGCGGCTGCGCTGGGAGGGGTGGCTCGAAGGGGAGGGAGACCCCGAGGCGCTGGACGCCGCGCTGCGTGCCTGGCAGCGGGCGCACGTCGTCGAGCCCACGGGCGAGCTGGACAAGCCCACGACCAAGGCCCTCGCCGAGCCCGCCCACGAGCGCCTCCGCTCGCTCTTGCTGGCCATCCAGCGGTGGCAGGGCAGCCCGACCCGAAACCTGCCGTCGTACCTCCGCGTCAACATCCCGGCGTTCACGGCGGAGCTGTGGCGCGATGGCGAGCTGCGCTCCCGCCCTCTGGCGATCGTCGGCACCCTCGGCGGTCAGACGGACCGCCTCGACCGGGCCATCACCCGCGTCCAGCTCAACCCTCCCTGGTGGGTCCCCCCTGGCGTCAAGCGCTTCGACCTCGACCGCCGCGCCGAGCTGAACCCGGACTTCTACAAGGAGAACGGCTTTCGGCGCTTCGTGGACTCCGAGGGCCACGAGCGGGTGTGGATGCCCTCGGGGCCCGACAACTGGCTCGGGCGCGTGATCTTCCGCTGGAGGGGCGGCGGCAACATCTATATCCACGATACCCCGTTCAAGGAGCGCTTCCAGGCTGTGCGCCGCGTATTCAGCCACGGTTGCGTCAACATCGAGGGCGCCATCGATCTGGGGAGGGAGCTCGCCGTCGCGGACGGCGCCGTCACCGCCGAGGAGTATGATCGCAAGCTCAACTCCATGAAGACGGTATGGATCGACCTTGCGACCCCCTTCCCGGCGTTCCTCGAGTACGTGACCGTGGTTCCCGATGAGCAGGGGCGCCTCGCCTTCAAGCCCGACCTCTATGGCCACGACAAGCGGGAGGGGCGCCACATCCGCATCGCCATTCCGCCCGACACGGCTCAGAACTGACCCCCCGCGCCTTGTGACTCGGTCGTGACGGGACTGTGACGATCCGGTGTCCGGGAACTTGCGCTGTCTCGGGCAGGGCGCCATGATGCGGGGTCGGGCGGTGTCCGCCCCGCTTCCCCGTGGAGGGCCTGTTTCGCCTTGATCTGGACCAACAACGAGCCCATCGACCCCCGCATCGGGGTGCATGACCGCAACCAGTTCGAGATGAAGCTGGACTACCAGGTCCACCCCGAGAAGAGGGTCAACCGTTACCGGACCGACATCTGGTTCTTCGTCCCCAAGAGCCTCGGGATCGGCCCGTACACGTACACGCGGGACCAGTTCTACGCCGACACGCAGACCTACATCCGCTTCAAGACCCCGCGCTACACCCTGCAGAGCTTGACGGACACCCAGAACAAGCGGTCCCCGCTCGTGCGGATCCGCAAGCTCGCCAACCGCTTCCAGAACGACCCGCGCTCCGAGGAGGCCGTCTCGCGGCTGATCTACGAGGTCCGCCTGCTGGGCGCCGCGCTGCGCGCCGAGTCACGGGACCAGGCGACCCTGATCCACGCGAAGATCCTGGGGGCGAAGGAGGCGCGAGAGGCCGAGAGCCTGGACGTCTCCGACGCCTGCGCGCTGTGGAGCCGCATGATGGCGGAGCTGGAGCCGGTGCTCGCAGCGCTGCGGGAGCTGCGCCCCACCTTGCTCGCCGCCGGCTTCACGGCCGAGGTCATGGAGGCCCATGCCTACGTCGACGAGTTCGTCAGCATCAGCCTGGAGGCGCACCTGGCGCGGCTGATCAAGGCGACGCGGGAGGACGCGCGCATCCGGGAGGCCCTCGCTGCCCCCTACGAGGCCGCCCGGGAGCGCATCGCGTCAGAGCGGCGTCACCGGGCGCGCGCCGGCTACCCGTCGCTCATCTCGCGGGAGGGGACCAACGAGGAGTACATCTACCGCCGCGGGGTGCTCAAGAAGTTCGTGACGGGCGTGCTGTTCCTCAACGTGCGCGTGGAGCGGGAGGGGCAGCGGCTCGCGCAGTTCATCGCCGCCGTGGCCGCCGGCGTGGCCATGCTGCTCGCGGTCGTCGCGACCATCGTCACGCAGCGTCACTACGCCATGGACAGCATGGCCTTCGTGACCCTCGCCGTGCTGACCTACATGGTGAAGGACCGGCTCAAGGATGGGCTGCGCCTGTACTTCTTCGACAAGCTGGGCAGCACCCTGGCGGACCACCGGGTGCGCATCATCGATCCGGGCACGCGCCAGGAGATCGGCTCCTGCCGCGAGTCCATGACCTTCGTGCGGGGCGAGTCCATGCCCTCGGACGTGGTCCGCGCCCGCAACCGGACCAGCCTGAGCGTCGTCGAAGCGGAGGGCAAGCCCGAGAACGTGATCCGCTACCGCAAGGACGTGTCGATCCGCACGGATCGGGTCATCGGCGACAAGCGCCGGGTGTCGGACATCAACGACATCATCCGGTTCAACGTGTCCCAGTTCCTGATCCACATGGACGACCACATCGCCCCGCTGCACTACTACGACACGGTCCGCGACGAGATCGTGGAGCTCGAGGGCAACAAGGTCTACCACCTGAACGTGGTCTACGGGTTCAGCACGGAGCCCCGCAAGCCCCCCGAGACGCTTCAGCGCCTGCGGGTGGTGATGGACAAGCGGGGCATCCGCAAGCTGCACGCCATCTGACTCAGCCCTCTTCTGCCTGGGCCGTGTCCCCTGGGGGCGTCCCGACGGCCTTCATGATCTGACGGAGGTAGATGCTCATCCCGCCCGGGCGCCGGTTCCAGGACCAGCCGGTGAGCTTCTCCATCTCGCGGCACTGCGCCGACCGGTTGCGCTCGCACCACGCGGTGTTGCGCTCCAGCCAGCGGGCGAAGGTGCGCACCGCGTAGACGGGGTCCCGCAGCTTCCGCACGTCATCTTGCGTAATCAGGCGGTTGGCCGGCCAGTGGATCTGGGCGATGCCGTAGTCCAGCCCGCGGACGGGCTTCTTCCACGCGACCTCGTTGGGCACGCGCCTGTACCACTGGTCGCCGACCTGAGTGCAGTGGGGCTCTCCGGGCTCGCAGCCGTTGTACCGCGACACGGCGTCGTCCTGGAAGCGGCTCTGCTCGTGGAGGTAGGCGACGTACAGTGCGACAGGGTGGTCGTACTCACGGCAGGTATCGATGATCGCGTTGGCGATGCGGGTCAGCTTCTCGGGGGTGTAATACTTTTTGTAGAGCTTCGTGCCGGGCCGGAGGGCCTCGGGGTTGAGGTACTGGATGACGGACACCACCACCTCGGGCGTCGCGTCGTCGAGGATGTGGACGTCGACCGGGTGTCCCTTGGCCTCGGCGCCTGTCGCCGGTCCGATGACCACCGCGAGGGCGGAGGTCAACGCAATCAGCCACTTGCGTTGAGTCACTTGGTTACCTCACTTTCAAAGTTGCCATACATGGCTATTGCCAAACGTAGATTCCCTCGTAAAATCGAGGGCTTGGGTGCGCAACTAAGCACATGCTGAAAATTTAGGCAACCCGTGAACGCTCCCACGGGCGGCACAGGCTTGTGATCGGCGGGGCGCGCCACGTTGAACATGGGGCGCCGATGAAGGCACACTGGACCCCACGCAGACAGGAGGAGAGGAAGTGAGCGCACAGAGCATCGTCCCTACGCGGGTCCTCTTCGTGTGCCTGGGGAACATCTGCCGCTCGCCCCTCGGGCACGGGATCCTGGAGCACCTGGTCAGGCAGCGTGGACTGACCGGGTTCGAGGTGGACTCCTGCGGCACCGGCCCCTGGCACGAGGGCGAGCCCCCGAACCGCCACAGCCAGGCGGTTGCCAGGGAACACGGTATCGACATCTCCCGGCAGCGGGCGCGGCAGGTCCGGGCGGCGGACTTCGACCACTTCGACTGGATCCTGGCCATGGACCGCTCGAACCAGGCCGATCTGCTGCACATGGCACCGGCGAGGGCCCGTGACCGGGTGCGGCTGCTCCTGGAGTTCGGCGCAGACCCCCAGCTCCGGGACGTCCCTGACCCCTACTACGGTGGGCCAGAGGGCTTCAGGAACGTGTTCGAGCTGATCCACGGGGCCTGCGAGGGCTTCCTGGAGCACCTGGATCCGAGCGGGGAGCTGACGCGACGGCGACCCCTGCGTTGACCGTCGACCGGGGCCGGGAGTAAGGTGGGCGAGTTCCACCGGAGGAGTCGATGCCGACCAGAGCCACAGTGAGCTTCCTTGCCGCAATGGTGGTCAGCGCCATGGCCTGCGAGTCGCGTGAGGAGCCGCGGCGCGAGGGGCCGGACCCGGAGCTCATGGAGCTGCGGCGCCTCCAGAGCGAGGTCGCCCGGGCGCCCTCCGTCAAGCAGGTCATGGCGGCTGAGACGCCCGTCGACCTGGAGGCGCTGCCGGACAAGCCTCGGTTGCCGCCCGGTGTCCTCGTAGAGGAGCGCGTGCGGGAGCCCGAGCCGCCCCCCATGGTCCCCACGGAGCCTCTGGCTGCCCGGGTCATCGACGATCAGGTGGACCTCGGGGCCGTGGCGCGGGGCGTCCCCGAGCCTGCCGTCGCAGAGCCGCCAGCCCTGGCGCTTCCCCCGAGCCCCGTCCAGCGCTGCCTGACCCTCTATGGCAAGTGCCGCGGCAAGGGGTGGGATACCGACGTCTGCGTCCGTGACATCATGCGCTGCGAGCTGACCTCCCCGACCGTGACCGGGCCGCCGCCGTGCTGCCCCGCCGCCTGCATGGAGGGCTACGCTGCCCGCAGGCGCGGGGGGCAGACCTTCGCGGTGGCCGGGGCGGCCGTGTTCACGGCGGAGCCCGGCGGGTGCCTCGCGGAGATGGCGGCATGGGCGGCGAAAGGGGACCAAGGGGTGGCCCCGGCTCCAGAGCTGCTTGCGCCCCCGACCGCCCCGCAGGGTGCGCCGGCCACTGCTCCCGAGGGTGTCGCGCCTGCCCCGACCGTCACGCGGGTCATCGTGCCGGCCCCCGCTCCTGCGGCCCCCGCTCCCGCTCCGCCCGCCCGCCCGCAGCCGGCGCCCGGCGGTGCCGCCGTGGAGTCGGAGCCGCGGAGCATCCAGTCCCAACCCATCCCATGACGGAGGAGCGCGCGATGCCCGAGTCGGACGGCCAGTTCAGTCGAGACCTCGGCTACCTCTTCCGCTTCATCGAGTCCCTGGAGGCCCACGCGGTGGAGCTTGGCGGGGCTCGCGGGGCGGCGCTGGCGGGGCTCCTCGAGGGGCAGGCGGCGCGCTGGACAGAGATCGCCACCGTGCTGGGCGGAGGGGTGGAGACCGAGCCGACCGAGGCGGAGGAGAGAGAGCTCTCCGAGTCCCACGAGACCACGGACGTCACTCTGGCGGCCGAGGCGACCGACCCCGGCGGCGGCACCCTCATCGACCTGCCCGCCATGTCCCGCTCTACGGTCCCGCGACCCCCGAGCACTCGCACCGGCGAGCCGTCGCCCCCGCGCGCTCCCTTGACGGTCGGGAGCCTCGTCGACGCGCCCCGGCGGCGATGATCACCCCGGCTTGCGCCGGAACGCGTCGGGCACCTCCGCGGCCAGGTGGAAGCCGTCCCAGGCGGGGAGGCGAGGGTGGGCGCCCGTGGGCACCAGGGGGGCCTTCTGGAGCGACGCCCCCCCGTCGACCCGCAGGGTGACCCCGCTGACATAAGCCGCCGCAGGCGACAGCAAGAACGCCACCGCCGCCGAGACCTCGCTCTCCGTGCCGATGCGCCCCGACGGGTTCTGGGGCATGAGCTGCGCCGCCATCTTCTGGACCGGCGCCGGGTAGTTGGACAGCCCGCTCGACAGCACGAAGCCTGGCGCCACCGCGTTGACCCGCACGCCGGCGCTCCCCCACTCGATGGCCAGGGTCTGGGTCAGGTTGACCACGCCCGCGCGGGCTGCCCCGGTGTGCGCCATGCCCGGGAAGCCGTTCCACATGTCCGCGACGATGCTCACGACGGCCCCGCCGTTCCTCGACATCCACCGGGTGAACGCCGCCTGGGTGATGAACCACGTGCCCGTGAGGTTGGTCTCGATGACCGCGCGCCAGCCCTTCGGCTTGATATGGGCGGCCGGCGAGGCGAACTGGCCGCCCGCGTTGTTGACGAGGGCGTCGAGGCGGCCGTGTCGCTCCACGATGGCGGCGACGGCCCGGTCCACGGCCTCCTCGTCGCGGATGTTGAGGGGCTCCGTGTCCGCGCGGCCCCCGGCGGCCACGATCTCGGCCGCCGTGGCGGCCAGGGGCTCCGGGCGCCTGCCAGCCAACACGACCAGCGCGCCCAGGGACGCCAGCTCGTGGGCGATGCAGCGCCCGATGCCCGTGCCGCCTCCGGTGACGAGCGCCACCTGCCCGGCGAACAGCCCCGGTCGGAAGATGCTGTCGTAGCGGTCGGTCATGCGTCGTCCTCCAGCTCGTCCTCGCCGTCGATCACCGCCGCCCGCGTCAGCTCGCGGAGCAGCACCGTCGCGTAGCACCCTCGCGGCAGCTCGAAGCGCAGGCGCAGGCCGCCGTCCATGGCCTCCGCCTCCAGGCCCCGGGGGCGCACCACGTTCGGCCGCCGCGTGCCCAGCGTCAGGCGCCCGAAGCGGGTGAAGGCGTCGTCAGGCAGCGCGGCGAGCGCAAGGACGGCCTGCTCCATGGCGAGCGCCTCACCCGCCGCGCTGCGCATCTTCCGGCCGAAGATGGGGCCCGTGTGGACCACCTCGCCCGCGTCGAAGCGCGCCTGGTCCACGTCGCGGTCCACGGAGACGAACGGTCCGCCGCTGTCGGTGCGCGCGAGGAGATCGCCGTCCAGCACCCGCCCGAGGCCGTGGGCGCCCATGCGCTCGATGAGCACCGCGTTGAACAGCGCCGACTGGGCCGCGGAGAGGTACAGGCGCTTGCGGAACCGGTCCGCGACCACCCGCCGCGTCTCGCGGGTCCGCGCCCCCCGGAGCAGGTCAAGCCCGACCACGCCCGTCCTGCCGTCGGCTCCGAAGCGCTGGGGCCCGAAGAAGTTGGGGAACCCCGCCCGGCCCAGGCGCTCCACGATGGCGCCCGCGCGCGAGAGTGCGCCGGGGTCCACCTCCCGGATCACCACCGTGAAGGCGTTGCCGCGCAGGTGCCCCGTCTTCAGCTTGTTGGTGTGGCGGCCCGTCTCGAGGACCCGCACGCCGGCTCCCTCGAGCAGCCCCACCCGCGGCTCGGCGGCCTGCGGCACCGACAGCCACTGGCGCGTGACGGCGCAACGGTCCTTGATGCCCGCCTGCCCGATGTCCGAGCGGTGGACGCCCAGGACCCCGCTGACGGTGCGAAGCAGCTCCTCGGCGCTCATGTCGCGCTTCTCGACGCGCAGATAGACGAACTCCCCCTCCCCCGACGGCGTGTAGGCGGGGAGCTCGTCCACGACGAAGTCCTCGGGAGAGCCCTTGATGCGGCCACCGATGCCCGGCAGGTCCGCCGTCACGAGCGGGAGCGCGTCGCCGTCGCACGCCGTCAGAACCCATGGCTCGGTCACGGGCTCACCTCCAGCTCCACCTCGGTGAGGCCCGCGGCGTGGGCGGCGGCGGCCAGCAGCAGGGCCTCCTCGACGGGGAGCGCCCCGTCAGCGGTGATCACCGCCCGCGTGCGACCGGCCGCAGCGAGACGCAGGGCGTCCGTCAGGGAGGGCGCGTCCACCGAGACCTCTCCCTTGCCCTGGAGCACCACACCGCCCCGCAGCAGAGGCAGCGCGAGCACCGCCGGTGAGGCCGGGGTAGCCTGGGAGTCCTCCTCCGGGCGCATGGTGAGGCGCCAGGTCACCTGGCAGGGCTCGGACTCGTGCGGAGGAACCTTCACTGCGCCGAGGGCGTCCGTGGCGCACGCCGCGATGGCCGCGTCGCCCGTCGTGTTGGCGTCGGCCGCTGCGGCCGTCACGTGCCCGTCCCCCGCGATACGGAACGAGAGGTCCAGCGTGCCCGCCGCAGTGGGCGTGCGCTGCAGGGCCTCCCGGTAGCAGCCGCGCAGGGCGCTGATCCGGCCGCGGATCACGCGAGCGGCGTCGAGCCCACCGCACGCGTCGGGCACGACCAGCGCCCCGGTGGTCACGCGCACCAGCCGGCCGGGTGCCCGCGGTGGCTCGGCGTCGGGGAGGACCCCCGTCGCGCCCAGGCGGCTGCGAAGCTCCCCCCGGGGGATGGGTGCGGCAGAGAGGCTCGCGTCCAGCAGGCTCGGCGCGAGCCCTGGACCCGGGTCCAGGCGCACGGTGCCAGGGACGGCGCCCTGCACGAGCCAGGTCACGCCCGCCGCCGGGCGCAAGGCCGCGAGGAGGCTCCCGGCCAGGCGCACGCTGATGCCACGGTCCACGGCCAGCAGGGCAGGGGGGCGTCCGCCGAGGGCCTCGACGGCGGGAGCCCAGCCGGCGCGACCCCCCTCGGGTGCCTCACAGCTCGCGGCGCCATCCGGGCACTGCAGCTCCTGCGCCAGCTCGCCGCCCACGAACACGCCCGCTGTCGAGACCTGGAGGGCCCTGGTCGTCCACCGCCCATCCGGGTCCACGGGCGGCGTCGTGGGGCTGCCGACGACGTGGGGCAGGCGCACCTCCAGGCGCGCGAGGGCAGCCTCCAGGGGGGTCCACTCGGTGGCGGGGCGCGGGGGCTCCTCGGCGGGTCTGGGCGGCGCCTTCGACTTGCACCCACCTCCCAGGGCGGCGCAGAGCAGCGCGGTGAGGGCGTAAGCGGTGAGACGGCTCATGGGCGGACCTCCGGTGACGTGGCGGCGCAGTATACTCGAAAGGGCTCCGCTGGTCGCGGCCTGTGGTCGGGCCTCGGGTCCTCCCTCACGGCCAGCCGTCCGGTCGCCGTGGAGGTCGTCTCCGTTGCGTCCCCCCCGCCGGCCGTGGTAACCAGCCCCATGCGTTGGCGGTCTCTCGACCATGCGTGGTCCGAGCCTCCCGGGCCCCTCCACTGGTGGGCGCCGCTCTGCGGGCTGCTCCTCGCCCTCTCCGCCTGTGCCACGGCGCCTTCGCCGCCAGCGCCCAGGCCCCCACCCGCCGTGGAGGACGTCCAGGCGCGTCGCTCCCTGGCCGCGGCTCCGTCCCCAAGCGACGCGACCGCCGATCGGCCCTGGTGCCGCCGCGCCTGCCGCCACCTGCGGGCGCTGGCGGCGACCGGCGGCGGCCTCGACGAGTGCATCACGATCTGCCGGCGGTGGGGGAGCGGCGAGCGGATCCGGTGTCTCCTGGAGGCAACGACGCTGGATGAGGCGGACCGTTGTACGTGGTGACGGCGCTCCCGGGGATCAGGCCCTGCGCCGCGCGAAGTCCAGCATCAGGTCGGCGAGGGCTTCCACGGAAGCCTCCGGGACTGCGTTATAGATAGACGCGCGCATTCCGCCGACCGAGCGGTGCCCCTTGAGGCCGATCATCCCCGCCGCCGACGCCTCGGCGAGCAGCTCCTTCTCCAGCTCCTCGGTCGGGAGGCGGAACGTGACGTTCATGCGCGACCGGCTCCCCGGCTCCGCGTGACCCCGGAAGAAGCCCTGCGACCCGTCGATGACGCCGTAGAGGCGCTGCGCCTTGCGCTCGTTCGTCGCCTCCACCGCCGCGAGGCCTCCCTGGGCGACCAGCAGGTCCAGCACCAGGCCGGACAGGTAGATCGCGAACACCGGCGGGGTGTGGTAGAGGGAGTTCTCCTTCAGGTGGGTCGCGTAGCGCCAGATCACGGGGATGTCGGTCCGCGCCTGTGCCACCCAGTCCTTGCGCACGATGACGATGGTCACCCCAGCAGGCCCCAGGTTCTTCTGGGCGCCCGCGTAGATCAGGGCGTAGCGCCCCACGTCCACGGGGCGGCTCAGGAAGTCCGACGAGAGGTCCGCCACGAGCGGCACGTCACCGGCGTCCGGGATCGTCCGCCACTGGGTGCCGTAGATGGTGTTGTTGGTCGTGATGTGCAGGTAGGCGGCCCCGGGCGGCACCCGCAGCTCCGACGGGTCCGGCACGCGCCGGAAGCCGCCCTCCTCGGTGGAGGCGGCCACCACCGCGTCACCGAGCAGCTTCGCCTCCTTGATGGCCTTCTGGCCCCAGACGCCCGTGACCGCGTAGGCGGCGGTCTGGCCAGGCTTGAGGAAGTTGAGGGGGACCTGGGCGAACTGGCCGCTGGCGCCGCCTTGCAGCCAGAGGATCTCGTGGGTGTCCGGGATGGCCAGCAGCTCGCGGAGCGCCGTGTTTGCCCGCCCCAGGATCCCCTCGAAGTCGGAGCTGCGGTGGCTCATCTCCAGCACGCTGAGCCCCTTGCCGCGGAAGTCCACCAGCTCCGCCTGCGCCTGCTCGAGCACCGGCACCGGCAGCGCCCCCGGTCCGGCATTGAAGATGTGCTTTCGACCCATGGCGTCCTCCTCTGGCTCCTTGCTCTGCCCTCGTGGCTCGCACACGGCGCCCAGCCTATGTCGGGTCTCGCGGATCGGTCAAGCTGGCAACGCGGGGCGGCTCGGGGTAGGATCGTCCGCTCGTGACCGGAGCTGGACCATGAGGCAAGTCATCCAGTGCATCCTCGCCGGAGTCCTCTTCGGCGCCGCCGCAGGGTGCACCACCTTCACCCGGAACGCCGACGCCGGCGCGGACGGCACGCAGTCCGAGGCTGACGCCCAGGGCGCGGATGGCACCGCCGACGCCGGTGCTGACGCTGCGCCCGACGTCGTTGCCGACGGGGGCGCCGACGGCCAGGACGTGGCGCCACAGCCGGACGGCGGCGACGCCCTCCTCGACGTGGACGACGGCGCGGACGTGGGTCCCACCCCGGACGTGCCGGACCCCGATGTGCTCGGGGATGCGCACGACGCTGCGGAGACCGGACCGGACACGCCGGACGTCCCGGACGCCTCCATCGACGTGGTCGACCCGTGCCCCGCGGAGCCCTGCGTGACCCCCGGGCTGCGGGTGTGCACGCCCGACGCCATCCCCGTGGTCCTGGTGTGCGGAGAGGGCCAGGACGGGTGCCTCACGTGGCTCGTGGAGACCGCCTGTGAGCCGGGGCAGCTCTGTCGGAGCGGCGTCTGCGGCGTCGACGAGTGCCCCGCCTCGGGCTCCCTGGCCTGCAGCCTGGACTCCCTTGCCTACACGATCTGCGCTGCCGCCGAGGATGGTTTCCTGACCTGGGGCCCTCAGCAAGCCTGTCCCGCAGGCAATGTCTGCAAGGGCAACGGCCAGTGCGGCAAGGATGCGTGCCCCCACGCTGGCATGTCCGCCTGCTACGGAGTCTCCCAGAGCATCACGTGCGAGGCCGACGCGGCGGGCTTCCTCTCGTGGAGCGCGCCGTCGCCGTGCGGTGGTGCCGCGGTCTGCAAGGGGGGCGCCTGCGGCGAGGACGAGTGCAGCTTCGCGGGGCAGGTCACCTGCATCGACGATGGCCACGTCTCGGTGTGCGAGCAGGGCGATGGCGGCTTCCTGCGTTGGGGCGACCCCCTGGTCTGCGAGGGCCTCTGCGAGCCGGACGCCGGCTGCGGGGACGTGTGTACGCCGGGGGCAAAGCAGTGCAGCGGCGCGTCCTCCACCGTCACCTGCCTCGACCTCGCCGGCGAACCGGCGTGGAGCAACCCGTCGCCGTGCCCCCCGGGCCAGGTGTGCAAGGGTGCGGGATCCTGCGGCTCCAACCAGTGCCTCGTCGAGGGGACCAAGGTGTGCAGCACGGTCGAGGGCAACCAGACGCTGGTCTGTGTCCTCGAGCCGAGCGGCTTCATGAAGTGGGCGCCCGCCGGGACGTGCGAGCTCGGCCAGGTGTGCAAGGGCGCGGGGGTCTGCGGCAAGGACGCCTGCGTGGCCGGCCAGGCGGAGTGCATCGACGGCACGGCCATCCGGGTCTGCGAGCTCGGCAGCGCTGGCTTCCTGGAGTGGAGCGCCCCCTTCGCCTGCCCGGCCGGGAGCTTCTGCCTCGGGAGCGTCGGCTGCGTCCCCGATGGGCCCGTCCAGGTCAACGCCGACCCGCTCCTCGAGGTCTCACGTCCGGCCGCCGGGGCCCTGCCGGGCGGGGGGGCGGTGATCGCATGGACGCGCACCGTCGCCGCCACGAGCGTCGTCGTCACGCGCACGGTCGACGCGGCCGCCAACCCGCTCGGCGCCGAGCAGGCCGTCACCAGCCTGGACGGCGTAACGAACCAGGACGAGGCCGCTGTCGCCGGATCCCCAGACGGCCGGTACGTGGTCGCCTGGACCTCCATGGATCAGGGCTCAGCGGTCCGGGCCGTCGTCCTCGGCGGAGCGAGCGCCGGGCCCACGGCGGTCAGCGCCCCGGGTGGCGAGAACCGGCGTCCCGCGGTCGGTGCCCTCCCTGGGGGGGGCTACCTGGTCGTGTGGGAGTCCACCGGGGCCAAGTGCACCGGCGAGCGCTGCCTGCTCCAGCGACGCCTGGGGCCGGACGGCTCCCCGGTCACCGAGGTCGCCCTCGCCTTCGACCCGGGGGGCAAGGAGCAAGCGCTCCACCCTGCGCTGGCCGTCACGCCCAACGGTGGCGCCTGGGTCGTGGGCCGGCGCCTCACTGCGCAGCCAGCCGTGTGCGTCGGCGACTGCCTCGAGCCGCCCTGCTGCCAGGAGACGGGCGTCGTCCAGGCCCTGGCGGCGGTCGGCCTGGCCCCGGACGGGTCCTTGACGGTGCCCCCGGTCACCCTGGACAGCACGGCGCTGTCCGGCCTCGGAGATCCGTCCGTGGCGCCGAGCCCGGCCACGGGGGCGGCGCGCGCAGTCTGGGTGGGGGACTTGAGCTCCTTGGCGAACGGCGTCCGCTTCGCCTGCCTGGAGTCCCAGGTGGGGGACGCCTGCGCCACGCAGATCGTCTCCAAGGGGGGCGGGAGCGAGCCCGTCGGCGCCGCCGTCGCTCCTCAGGGAGACGGCAGCTTCGTGGTCGCGTGGGCCGCGCGGCCGGGGGCCGGGCCAGACCGGGCCGTCTACACCCGGCGGGTGGCTACGGACGGCGCCGTCCTCACGGATCCGTCCCAAGCCTCGCTCGGGCTGCCCGGCTCGCACCAGCACCCGGCGCTGGTCCGGCGGACCGACGGCGTCGTGGCCGTCGCCTGGGAGGCCCACGACGGCGGCAAGCACGCGATCAGATACCGAATCGTCAAGCCCTGAGCGGGAGTCAGCGTGGGTCTCGTCTGCACCGTCCGCCTCCATCGCCTCTGCAACCAGGGTTGCACGTTCTGCACGCTGCGCGACTCGGTGCCCCAAGCGCTCCCCACGCCCCAGGTGCTGTCGGAGCTGGCCTCCGCGCGAGCGGGGGGTGCGACCATCGCGCGGTTCACCGGGGGCGAGCCGACCCTCGACCGGCGCCTGCCGGGGCTCGTGCGGCGCGCCCGAGACCTGGGCTACCAGCACGTCGAGATCGAGACCAACGCGGTGCTGCTCACGTATCCGGCGGTCCTCGGGGCGCTCGTCGAGGCGGGGCTCGACAGGGCCTGGGTCACTCTGCACGCGGCGGACGACGCGCTCAACGACCAGGTGACGCGCGATGAAGGGGGCGCGGCGCGCACCTGGGCCGGCGCCCGGGCGCTCGCCGCCGCGGGTGTCACCATCGGGCTCTGTACGCCGGTGCTCCCGGGGACCGTCGCGTCGCTGGCGGCGCTCATCGACCGCGCGGCGGAGCTGCCGACGCTGGACGCGGTGCGCTTCTACGCGGTGACGGACCGGGGGGAGGCGGCGCTCTCCGCCTTGGAGGCAGGGCTGGGCAAGGCCGCCGCCCGGTGCCGCAAGCACCGCCTGGATCACCGCTTCGAGTCCGCGTACTGCCCGCCGCCCTGTGCGTTCTCCGAGCGCTTCGTGCGGGTGCACTCGCCGCTCTTCGCGAGCCTGCGCGCAGACCCCGGCGGGACCGACGATCCGCGCGTCCGTGTGGCCGCCTGCGCGGCCTGTGGCATCGCCGACCGCTGCGCCGGCTTCCCCTCTCGGTACGTGGCGGCCCGTCCAGGCGACCTCCCGGGGGCGCCCCCCGGCGAGGAGGCCGTGGCCGCCATCCGCGGGCAGCTCGGCGGAGTGGACCGGGGGGCGCGCAACCAGGTGCGCCACGTCCAGATGGACGATCCGGGCGGTGACAAGCCCAACGTGCGTCTGATCTGGGCCTGCAACCAGCGGTGCCGCTTCTGCTGGGTGGACTTCGACTGGACCCCGCCGACCCGGGAGCGGGTGCTGGCACAGCTCGGGGAGCTCGCGGCGAGGGGGGCCCGGGCCGTCAGCCTGACCGGAGGCGAGCCCACGCTGGTCCCGTGGCTCCCGGACGCCGTGGGCCTCGCGGCCGCACTAGGCTTCGAGCGCATCGAGCTCCAGACCAACGGCACACACCTGACCGACGCGCTCGTACAGCGCCTCGTGGACGCAGGGCTCACGGACGTGCTGGTCAGCCTGCACTCCCATGTTCCAGAGGTCGCCGACGCCATCACGCAGAGCCCTGGCGACGCCGTGCGGACCGTCGCGGGGGTGGACAGGCTCGTCGGGACGACGCTCCTCCTGGAGGTCAACCACGTCATCACGCGCCGCAACCTGGCGACGACGGTGTCCTTCGTGGACTTCGTGCACGGCCGCTGGGGAGGGCGCGTCAAGATCACCTGGTCCGTCGCGGCGCCGATCACCGAGGCGTCCCAGCGCTACGACGACTCCATCGTGCCCTTCGACGAGGCGGGCCCGGTGCTCCGCGAGGCCCTGGAGCGGTGCGTCGCGCTGGGTGTCCCCTTCGGCGGGCAGGACAGCACCTGCGGGGTGCCTCCCTGCGTCCTCGGTGGCGACCCCCGCTTCGTCACCCGCGGGTTCGAGCCGGGCCACGAGGACAGCGGCTCCTTCGTGTTCCCGGAGGCCTGTGGCGGGTGCAGCCACCGAGGGATCTGCCGCGGCCTCCAGCGGTCCTACGTCGCCACCTTCGGTGACCGTGGCATTCGACCGCTGATCGATCCGCCCGCATTGACGCGTCCGGACGGCGCTGCTAGACTCCCCGTTCAGTTGGCGGCGTCCAGCAAGCGCACAGTTCAGGCGACAGGTTCCAGCGTGAGGGCGGAGGAATCCGAATGACGAAGTCTCGGAAGACGAGCAGCAAGCTCCCGGTGCGCGAGCGCCGAGTCGACGCGTTCCTCTCCCGCGAGGAGGAGAAGATCGTCCGCAAGCAGGCGGATGACCTCAACGGCAGCCAGCTCCTCAACGGGGCAAACCCGGACGCCGATCCCCTCCTGGCGCAGCACTGCTCCCACGCGAGCCACGGCTCCCACGGGTCGCACGGCAGCCACGGGTCCCACGGCTCCCACGGGTCCCACGGCTCCCACGGGTCCCACGGCTCCCACGGGTCCCACGGCAGCCACGGGTCCCACGGCTCCTGGTAGCGTCGTCAACGCCGTCTGCCGCCCCGCTGGCCGTTCCACCGCTCCCCGGGTGATGGCGGCGAGGAGCCCTCGGTGTCTCTGGTCCTGACAATCCGCCTCCACCGGCTCTGCAACCAGGCGTGCACCTTCTGCACCCTGCGTGATACACGCCCGAGCGCCATCCCCACCGAGCAGGTCGAGCAGCAGCTTCGCCAAGGCCGCGAGGACGGCTCCATCGTCGTGCGCTTCACCGGAGGCGAACCGCTGCTGGACCGTCGCCTCCCCGCCCTGATCCAGACCGCCGTCCGCTTGGGCTTCGAGGGGGTGGAGGTCGAGACGAACGCGACCGTGGCGTCTTGGGAGCCGGGCGCACGCGCGCTGGTCGAGGCCGGGCTCACGCGGGCGTGGGTCACGCTGCTGTCGGCGGCGGAGGAGGAGAGCGACCGGCTCTCGCGCGACCCGGGCGGGTTCCGCAGGACGTGGGAGGGCCTCTCCAACCTGGCGCGCCTCGGGGCTCGCATCGGCATCTGTCTGCCCGTGACCGCCGACACGGTGGATGGCCTGGGCGCCCTCGTGGACCGCGCGGCGGAGGCGGGGGCCGACGCCGTGCGGCTCTTCGTACCCGTCGAGGGCGCCGCCTACGCGCGCTTCGAGGCACCCCTGGCGCGGGCCGCGGCCCGGTGTCGCAAGCACCGCATGGATCACCGCTTCGAGCCCGCGTGGTGCCCGCCCCCGTGCGCCTTCTCCGACCGCTTCGTCGCCGTCCATACGGCGCTCTTCGCCAGCCTCGGGCCGTCGCCCGGGTCCACGGACGGCGGCCGCGTGCGTGCCCCGGCCTGCGCGAAGTGTGCCCTGGTCTCGCGGTGCCCGGGCTTCCCCGCACGGTACGCTGGTGGCGGCCTCCCGACGGAGCCGCCCGGGGAGCAGGCCACGGCGGCCATCCGGGGGCAGCTCGGGGGCGTGGACCGGGGCCAGCGGACGCAGCTCACGGTCGTCCAGGCGCCGGAGTCTCCGCTGGACGGGGACGAGCCGAACCTCCGGGTCAACTGGGCCTGCAACCAGCGCTGCCGCTTCTGCTGGGTGGACTTCGACTGGACGCCGCCCACCCGGGAGCAGGTGCTCTCGCAGGTCGCGGCGCTGCGGGCCCAGGGTGCTCTGTCATTGAACCTGACGGGTGGGGAGCCGACCCTGGTGCCGTGGCTGCCCGACGTGGTGCGGGAGGCGCGCATGCTGGGGATGGTGCGGGTGGAGCTCCAGACCAACGCCGTGCACCTGGCGGCGGGGGACCTGTTGCCGCGGCTGGTGGACGCGGGGCTCACCCGGGCGCTCGTGAGCCTCCACAGCCAGGCGCCGAGGGTCAATGACGCGATCACCCAGGCGGACGGGTACTGGGCACGCACGGTGAGCGCCCTCGACCGCATGGTGCGCGAGACGGAGCTGGAGCTGCTGGTCAACCACGTGATCACGGGCCTCAACCTGGAGACGACCCCGGGCTTCCCCGCGTTCGTGCACGAGCGGTGGGGAGAGAGGGTGCGCATCGTGTGGTCGGCGGCGGCGGCCATCACGGAGGCGGCGACCCGCTACGACGACGGGGTGGCCCCATTCGACGCGGTCGGCCCCGCCCTCCGCGCCGCCCTGGAGCAGTGCGTCGCCCTCGGCGTCCCCTTCGGCGGGCAGGACGGCACGTGCGGGGTGCCTCCCTGCGTGCTCGGGGGGGACCCGCGCTTCGTCCAGCACGGCTTCTCGCCGGACCACCCGGACGGCGCCGCGTTCCGCTGGGTCGAGGAGTGTGACGGGTGCTCGCACCGCGGGCTTTGCAGAGGGATCCAGCGAGGGTATGTTGCGCGCTTCGGCGGGCGGGGGATCCGGCGCCTGACCCACCCGCCCTCGGTGGCCGCCCCGACGGGCGGGCACGACTCTGCGACCATCGAGATCCGTGCAGTTGCGCCCCCAGGAGGCTCCTCATGAGACACCCCGTGCATTGCCTGGCAGCCCTCGGGCTGGTGGCGTCCCTCGCTGCGTGCAAGAAGGCGGAGGCTCCGGCGCCGCCTCCGGTCGCACCCGTGGCGAAGGGGCCGTCCCTGGAGGGAGCCCCCGCGGCGGGAGCCTCGACGGACGGCACGCCGGCGGAGGGAGCCGCGGTGGGAGCATCCCCGGCGGGTGCCGCGGCGGCGCCTGCGGCCCCCGAGGCCGAGCCGGAGCCGGCCAACCTCGTGGCAGCGGAGCGGGCCGCCAGGGCGCGGGAGCTGGAGGCGCAGCGCAAAGCCCTGCCACCCGCCGCAACTCCCGAAGGGGGCACCTCCGACTGTGAGAGCGGCATCCAGTTCGACCGGCTCTCCCTGGCGCAGCAGCAGCTCGCGTTGGCCCGCCGGGAGGCGGAGCAGGCGCGTGCCAAGGTCGAAGAGAAGGAGGGAGAGGTCGAGGCGATCTTGATTGACGCCCTCAAACGCCAGGCGGAGGAGTGCAAGGCGGGGGCGCTGGACCTCGGGTGCGTGGGGGCGTCGACGGGTGACCCCAAGCGGTGTGCGTCCGCCAAGGGGGTCGGGAGCTCCGAGGAGTGTCTCACCCTCGCCACGCTCCGGCGGGCGGTGCTCGCAAAGGATGGGGGCGCCTGCGCGGGCGTGCCGGCAGGCACGCTCCGGGCGCTGTGCGTCGGCGGGGCTACCGGCAAGTACGACTGTGACGATGCGGACGCCTCCAATGTGGGCCGCACCTGCCGGCTCCTTGCCGCGGGCGGCGAGCCCTCCTGCGAGGAGGGCAGCGCAGACGCCGAGGTGTGCGCCAGCTTCTGGATCCTGCACGGCATGGCGAAGCAGGACGCAGCGGTGTGCGCGCGCGTCCCGTCGGAGGCCATCCGCCAGCACTGCGTCGGCATCGCCACCGGAGACCCGACGAAGTGCGCCGGTGGTGGCCGCCTGCCAGCGTCCTGTCGCCAGGTGATGATGTCCTCCGACGTCGTCGAGGTGGAGGGCCCGGAGGGTCCGCGCTACGAGCTGCACATGAAGGCGCTGAACCTGTATGGAGACCTGGGGCGCTGCAAGGCGGTGCTCAGCGTGCGCCACGGCGGGCAGGACATCGCCATGGAGAAGGACATGGGGGAGCTCCCACCCGGCAGTGGCGTGCGGTCTCTCACGTGGCCCCTCGAGGGGATCCGGTCGAAGCCCGTGGTGCTCGCCGGGACCGAGTGTTCCTGGGAGCCGGTGGCCCCAGCGGCGCCAGCTCCGTGATTTGGGGCGCTGTCCTGGGAATCCGCACTGTGTTAGGCTGAGTTCGCCGGCCTCATGCGCCGGTAGTCAGATGCACAACTCCTCCGGGTGGTTCACCAGGCATGGCAGGCACACCGATGGGGCTGGCGGAGACAGTGGGGCTGGGGGACGGCGATCTGCGAGGCGCGCTGCAGCGGCCGCTCACACTGGGGCACGGGCTGCTGCGCCACGCCGCCGCACGGGTCACCGGGCGCAACGTGTGGTCCGCCGTCACCTTTCTCATCACGCTGCGATGCAACCTGCGGTGCCGCTACTGCGACTTCCCGCGGCACGCGGACCGGGAGCTGGACACGGAGGCGACCCTGCGCCTGCTCGCCGGGCTCCGTCGGGGCGGTACGTTCCGTTTGAGCATCTCCGGTGGGGAGCCGCTCCTGCGAGAGGACCTCGGCGCAGTGGTCCGGCGGGCGGTGGACCTGGGCTTCGTGACGAGCGTCGTCACCAACGCGCTGACCCTCGCCGACCGCCTGGACGACGTAGGACCAGCCCAGTTCGTGCTGACCACGGTGGAGGGGGACGAGGCGACCCACGAGCGCATCCGGGGCAAGCGGTCCTGGTCTCGGACCCTCGCGGGCCTGGAGGCGTTGAGGCGGCGAGGCGGCCCACGGCTCGCGGTGATCTGCCCGGTGCACACCGGCAACCTCCACGCCATCGAAGAGCCCCTGCGGGTCGCGGAGCAGCTCGGCATGAGAGCCTTCTTCCAGCCCGTGGAGGTCCGGGACGGCTGGAAGGGCAGGGCGTTCGACGGGCGCCTGACGTGGGAGCAGGCGACCGACGTGTTCCGGCGGCTCCTGGCGTGGAAGCAGGCGGGCCGCCCGGTGGGCAACTCCACTGCGTATCTGCGGCTCATGACCGCGGGCGTGAGGCCGCGGCTCCGGGAGGTGTGTCCCGCCGGGCGGTATGTGGTGACCATCCTCCCCGACGGGCGCGCCACGCCTTGCTGCATGGTCCCGTTCGAGGACGGCGTGCCCATCGCCGACCTGGACCGGCCCGCGAAGACCCACCCGCTGCTGACGACCCCGCCCTGCGGCGACTGCACCATCTCGCCCTACGTGGAGAACCACCTGCTGCTGAAGCCCGACCTTTCGGCGGTCTGGGAGGCGCTGTCGTGGTGACGGAACCCATGGCTCCCGCGCGGGAGGCGCCCGTAACGGCGTTGGCGCTCGTGCGCTTCGTGCGGGTGCGCGACTGGGTTCACTTCCTGCCCCTGCCACTCCTGTCGGTTGGAGACGGTCCGCCGCTGGCGACCTTCTCTGCGGCCCTGGTGGCAGCGGCTGGCTGTCTGGCCTTCGCCTATGGCGTCAACGAGTGGGAGGACGAGGGGGGCGCGCGCGGGGGGAGGAGCACCCCGTGGGGAGCGAGCGCCGCGGTGCTCAAGGGGACGCTGGGGGTCTCGGCTGCCGGGGCCCTCACCGCCGCGGCGCTCAACGGGCTGGGGCCCGCACTCGCCGCGCTGGGGTCGCTTGCCGGTGGCCTGCTCTACTCCGCCGGGCCGCGTCTGAAGCGCCGCCCCGTGATCGGCACCCTGGCCAACGGGTGGATCTTCGCCCCCCTCGCGTTGCTCGGCGGCGCCCAGCTCACCCGCGACGGAGCGCTCCTGCTGGCGGGCTTCGTCGCCGTGCTGCTGCAGAACCAGCTCGTGCACGAGGCGGCCCACGGCGTCGCGGATCGCGCGGACGGGATCCGGACGACCTGGCTGCGCTTCGGGCCACGTGTGGTGTCTGCCCTGGTCGCGCTGCTCGGGGCCGGTGCGATCATCGCCCTGCTCGCTGCGGCGCCGACGCTGGCGGTCGCGCTGGCCGCGGCTCCCCTCGCCGCCGTGACGCTCGCCGCCGGGCCCGCGGCCCTGGCCATGCGCGCTGCGGTGCTCCGCCGGTGGCAGCGCCTTGCTGGCCTCGTCGCCGGCGCGGTCGCGTGGCTGGCCTGCGCCCCAAGCGTCTGAGATGGAGGGACCGTGAGGATCGCCCTGTTCGTGAACCCGCCGCTCTCCATCGGGAGCGACTTCATCGACTACCCGTACTTCGCGGACTGGGGCCTCCTCGCCAGCGCCGCCCTCGTCGCCCGGGCCGGGTGGGGTGTGCGGGTCGTGGACGCCTTCGCGCTGCCAGGCTCCGCGCGCCACTACGACGGCGACCGGTTCCTGCTCGGCGTGCCGAACGAGGCGGTGCTGGCCGCGCTGCCCCCGACGGCGGACGTGGTGGTCATCGGCAACACGCCGTTCCTGCGGGCCTGGCGCCCGGAGCCGCACACGGTGGAGCTGGTCGCCGCCCTGCGCGCGCGGTTCCCGTCCGCGCCCCTGGTGCTCGCGGACTGCCACTTCGGGGGCATGCACGTCATGGGGTACGAGCCCGAGCGGGTGTTCGAGGCCCTGCCGGGGCTCGACGCCATCATCCGCTACGCGGGGGACGAGACCTTCAGCCAGCCGGAGCGCCTGCTCGACCTCGCCGGCTCGCGCCGCTGCCTGGACGAGCCGGCGAGGCCGTGGCCCAGCGGCCATGCGCCGCCGATGCCCCTCCTCGAGGCCATCGACACCGGGCGCCTGCGGGCCTTCGTGCGGAGCTGCTTCAGGGACCGCTGGTCCAACCCCTTCGGCGTCGACGCGACCACCCTGCCGCTCATGACCAGCGGCGGGTGCGTCCACCGCTGCATCTTCTGCGCGAGCAACCCGGGGTGGCAGCTCACGGGCCGCAAACCCTACCGGGCGGTCCCACTGGCCGCGCTCCGGCACTGGGTCTTCCTGATGGCGCGGGCGCTGGGCGCGAAGAAGCTGCTCGTCATGGACGAGATAGCCAACCTTCGCCCCGACTTCGAGGAGCTCCTCGGGCTGTTCGAGCAATACGACCTGCGCTACGACTTCCCGAACGGGCTGCGGGCGGACTACCTCAGAGACTCCGCCATCGAGAAGATGGCCGGCCGCGTGACCTTGCTGTCCGTGAGCGTTGAGAGCGGCAACGCCGGCGCCCTCCAGGGGCCCATCGCGAAGCGGCTCGACCCCCGGGAGGTGGAGCGGGTCGCCGCCACGTGCGCCCGGGTGGGGGTGCCGCTCCTCGTGCACTTCATCGTGGGCTTCCCGTGGGAGACGCGGGAGGACGTCCTCGAGACTCTGCGCTACGCCTGGCACCTGCACGAGAGCTACGGCGCCCAGCCCGCCGTACAGTTCGCCACCCCCCTGAAGGGGACGCCGCTGCACGATCAGTGCCTGGAGCTGGGGCTCACCACCGAGGACGGCGCCGACTCCACCGACGGCTCCTTGTTTCAGCACCGGCCCGCCTTCGTGCCGCCGGCGATCCCGCCTGGGTGGCTGGAGGCGGCGACCGGTGCCTTGGAGGAGACCATCCAGGCGTCGCGCCAGCGCAAGGTGATCTTCAATATCACCTATAGCTGCGTGAACAACTGCGAGTTCTGCGCCACCGGAGACCGCATCCGCAAGTTCGTGGCGTGGCCGCGCATCGAGCGCATCTTGAGGGAGCACCGGGAGGCGGGGATCCGGTCTCTGGACATCGACGGCGGCGAGCCCACGCTGCACCCGCAGCTCAACGACACGGTGGCCCTGGCGCGGTCCTTGGGGTACTCGCAGGTCAACGTGACGACCAACGGGCGCAAGCTCGGGGACGAGTCTCAGGCGCTGCGCCTCCTGAGCAGCGGAGTCACGAGCCTGCTCATCTCGCTGCATGGGCACACGGCGGAGATTCATGATCGGATCACGCGCGCGCCCGGGTCCTTCGACGAGACCGTGGCGGGGATCCGGACCGCTGTGCGGGTGCTGCCCGCCGGGGTCGACTTCGGCGTGAACATCACCATCTCGAAGAACAACGTGGCGCACCTGCAGGAGTATGCGGATCTCCTGTGGGAGCTCGGGGTGCGCAAGGTGAACTACCAGTTCCTGACGCCCTTTGGCAACGCGCAGTCGGACATCGTCCCACCCCCGCAGCAGGCGGCGGCCGAGGTGAGGCGGATCATCGAGCGGTACGGGGAGAGGTCGCGCATCTTCGTGGTCAACGCGCAGCCGTGCCTCTTCCCTGGTCTGGAGCGGTACGTGCTCGCGGACCTGCAGAAGCTTGGGCGGACCATGGTCTTCGTGTGGGACGAGCAGGTGAATCTCGGCAACTACCTTGGGGAGCGGCGGGTGCGCGTGCCCGAGTGTGCCACCTGCGCCCACAGCCTGGGGTGCGGCGGCTTCTTCGACTTCGGGCGGGAGTATGCGCCGCCGATCCCCGTGGAGGCCGCCAATGTCTGAGGCGAGGGCTCTCTCTCGGGACATGAGCGACGTCATGGTGGACGTCATCATGGGCTACGAGTGCAACGTGCGGTGCGACTACTGCTCCATCCACGACGCGCAGCGGCAGACGAACATGACCACCGCGCAGATCCTCGGTGAGCTGCGGGGTGCCTGGGAGGCGGGCGCCCGGGCCGCTGCGTTCGGGGGGGGCGAGCCGACCATGCGCAAGGACCTGCTGCCCCTCGTGCGGTGGTGCCGAGACCGGGGGTTCACCAGCGTCAAGGTCTCCTCCAACGCCTTGATGTACTCCTACCCGGACTATGTCAGGGAGGCGGTCGAGGCGGGGGTCACCCGCTTCAATGTCTCGCTCATGGGGCACACGGCGGCGCTCTACGAGGCCATCATGCGGCGGCCAGGGATGTTCGAGCTGGCTGTCCGCGGCGTTGAGAATCTCGTGGCGGCGGCACAGAGACCAGTCGCGGACCTGATTGTCAAGCGCGACACCTGGGAGCACCTGCCCGCGATGGTCGACTTCTGGGCTGCGAGGGGTGTGGGGGACTTTGCCCTGTGGCTCGTGTCCCTCACGGATCGGAACGCTGCCTTCCCGGAGTCACTTCCGCGCGTCTCCGAGATGCGGGCGGGGATCACGGGAGCCATGGATCGGGGCCGCGCGCTGGGCGTGCGGGTCGTCTCCCGCCACATCCCGCGGTGCATGTTGCGGGGCTATGAGGACCACGTGCACGACCTGCGAGACGACCGCGTGCTCGTGGTGACTCCGGGGTCCCGCTTCGCGCTGTGGGACTCGGTGATCAGCCCGTCCACGTACACCGGCCGCTGCGAGGGGTGCGCCTTTCGGGGAGGGGCTTGCCTCGGGGCGCGGCGAGACTACCTGGAGCGCTGGGGCGACGACGAGCTGACTCCGTATCTGCTCTGAGGCGC
>BTVJ01000011.1:0-158502 GCA_045863395.1 Myxococcales bacterium | reverse complement strand
GCGCCATCGCGGACCAGGCGCGGACCATCCGCATCCCGGTCCACATGATCGAGACCATCAACAAGCTGATCCGCACGAGCCGCTACCTGGTGCAGGAGCTGGGGCGGGAGCCGACGCCGGAGGAGATCGCGGACAAGATGGAGATGCCCATCGACAAGATCCGCAAGGTCCTCAAGATCGCGAAGGAGCCCATCTCGCTGGAGACGCCCATCGGCGAGGAGGAGGACAGCCACCTCGGGGACTTCATCGAGGACAAGCAGGTCGTCAGCCCGTCGGAGGCGGTGATCAACGTCAACCTCCAGGAGCAGACCCGCAAGATCCTCGCCACGCTGACGCCGCGGGAAGAGAAGGTCCTCCGCATGCGCTTCGGTATCGGCGAGAAGAGCGACCACACGCTGGAGGAGGTCGGGCAGGACTTCTACGTCACCCGCGAGCGCATCCGGCAGATCGAGGCGAAGGCGCTGCGCAAGCTGCGGCACCCGAGCCGCTGCAAGAAGCTCAAGAGCTTCGTCGAGAGCTGACCCCATGGTCGCGCGACTTGGGCGGGTCATCGGCCGCGTCGGGGGGCGGCTCAGGCAGATGGCCGACCGCGTCGACGGGCTCCAGGGGAGGCTGCGAGCCGCCGACCCCGGGCAGCCGGTCCCCCGAGAGACAGGAGCACCCGTGGGCTGGAACCCTCCCGCACCCAGGCCCGTGACCGAGCAGCGCGTGACCGACGACGTGGAGGGGCTCCTCGCCATCCTCCCCGGGCGCATCGTGGAGCGGCTGCGGGCGCTCGGGCGCCTCGACGAGCTGCTGGAGGTGGTGCTCGACCTGGGGCGCGTGCCCGAGGCGCGCCTCCCGGAGGGCGGGGTGGACCTCGGGTCCGACGTCGTGAGCCGCGAGGATCTGGAGTGGGTCACCGAGCGGGTGGGCTCCTTCACCGAGGACAACCGGGCGGGCATCGAGCGGACGCTCCACCGCATCAGCGCCATGCGCAACCGGCAGGGGGCGGTCATCGGGCTGACCTGCCGCGTGGGGCGGGCGGTGTACGGGACGGTGGAGGTGATCCGCGACCTGGTGGAGTCTGGCGACAGCATCCTGATCCTGGGGCGCCCCGGGGTGGGGAAGACCACCATCCTGCGGGAGATGGCGCGGGTCCTGGCCGACGACCTGAAGAAGCGCGTGGTGGTCATCGACACGTCCAACGAGATCGCGGGGGACGGAGACGTGCCCCACCCGGGCATCGGCCGGGCGCGGCGCATGCAGGTGGCGCGTCCGGCGGCGCAGCACGCGGTGATGATCGAGGCCGTCGAGAACCACATGCCCGAGGTCATCGTCATCGACGAGATCGGCACGGAGGCCGAGGCGGCGGCGGCGCGCACCATCGCGGAGCGGGGGGTGCAGCTCGTGGGCACGGCGCACGGGACGTCGCTCGAGAACCTGTTGATGAACCCCACCCTGTCCGACCTGCTGGGGGGCATCCAGACCGTGACGCTTTCCGACGAGGAGGCGCGACGGCGAAACACCCAGAAGTCCATCCTGGAGCGGAAGGCGCCGCCGACCTTCGACATCGCCATCGAGCTGCAGGACCGCGACCGGTTCCTGATCCACCGGGACGTCGGCGAGACGGTGGACGCGATGCTCCGGCACCGCCCCGCCAGCCCCGAGCTGCGCCTGGTCGGAGAAGGTGGGGACGTGGAGGTCAGCCAGGTCACGCTGCAGCGGGCCGCGGTGAGAGAGGACGAGGACCGGGACGCCCACCGGGATGGCGCCAGCAGCCGCGACCGCCGCCTCCGGGTCTATCCCTACGCGGTCAGCCGGGCCCAGGTGGAGCGCATCGTTCGGGAGCTGGGGGCGCCGCTGCGGGTGGCGCGGACCATGGACGACGCAGACGCCGTCATGGTGCTCAAGGCCTACATGAAGAGCGCCGGGCGCGTCCTGCGTGACGCCCAGGCCCGCTCCATGCCGACGGTCATCGTCAAGGCGAACACACTGATGCAGATCCAGCGGGCGGTGCAGGAGCTGGTGCGCCAAGGCGCCGGTGGTGAGGACCCGGAGGGCCTGGAGGCCATCGCCGAGGTGGACGAGGCCATCGCCCAGGTCGCCGACAGCGGCGAGAGCGTGGAGCTGCCGCCGCGCAGCTCCGCGATGCGTCGCGTCCAGCACGAGCGGGTCGCCCGCGCCAACCTCACGTCGTCCTCGCGGGGAAAGGAGCCGTTTCGCCGGGTGGTGGTGTTCCCGCCCGAGGCGTAGGCTTCAGAACGTGCCGAACACCCACAGGCCGTCGGCCCCGGCGCCGACCGAGACGGGCGGCTCGTCGGTGGCGTCCAGGATGAGGAGCGTCACGGCGCCGACCGCCGCCGCGCCGCCGAGGCCCCAGAGGACGGCACCACCGAGCTTCAGGTCGTCGCCCCGCTGCTCCAGCTCGAGGGCGCGCGCGCGGGTCATGGACGGGGGGCCACCACCCGGGCTGGCCGCGTCCTCGATGGAGCTGTGGTCCGCCTCTCCGAGCCCGTAGAGGACCGAGCCGCCCACCAGAAGCGCCGCGCCCCCACCGAGGAGGCCCCAACCCCAAGGGGAGAGCTCCGGGCCGGTGTCAACGGGAGTGGTGACCACCACCGGCGGGGGTGTGGGCGCCGTGACCACCTGCGCCAGCGCGACGGCCACCACGGCGCTGCCGGAGCCTGGCACCGCCACCTGGCGGGTCGTGGTGGTGAAGCCCTCCGCGCGCACCTCGACGGTGCGGTCGCCCGCCTGGACCTTCAGCTCCACCACGGGGCCGGTCCCCGCAAGGACGCCATCGACGAACACCTGCGCCTGCTGCGGCTGCACGTCCACCCGAAGCGTACCCGTGGCCATGCGCTCCCGGACGGCGCGGAGGTGCTCCAGGCCTTTCTCCCGGGCGTCCGGCGGCGCCTCACCCACCAGGAAGCGCTCGAAGGCCTCCACTGCGGCGGGCAGCTCGCCCAGCTCCTCGTGGCAGCGGCCGATCATGTAGAGGAGGCGGTTGTCGCTGGTCTTGCGCCACGCCTCCTCGAACAGCGCCCGCGAGGCGTCGTAGCGGCCGGCGCGGAAGTCCTCCGTGGCGCGGTCGATGAGGGTCTGGACGTCTGCGGGCTGCGCCACCGCAGCCGGTGTGGCGAGGATGCCCGCCAGCGCCCATGCCGATAGTCGCCTCATGCCGCTCCTCCACGAAGCCCGGGCCCTCTCACGGTGCGAGGTGCGCTCGACCTGGGCGGGACTCCGCCGGAGTATCGTGGACCTTCTCACCCGAGGCAAGCGCGGGCGATGCGTCCATGGCAGGCGGCCTGCTCGTCGCTCGTCCGTAACCGGCGCGTCGCGGGCTGGCCCACGAGCTTTACAACCGAGGGCACCCGGGAGCATGGTTGGGCCGCTTCGGGGCGGTGTGCGCCACCCCGCGGGTCATCAGGCGGCAAGGGCCGCAGGGAGGTTTCGCCATGTCCATCCGTGATCAGGACGCGCTCGACTATCACTCGCAGGGTCGCCCAGGGAAGACGGAGGTCGTCTCCACCAAGCCGTGTGTCACGGCCCGGGACCTGTCGCTGGCCTACACACCGGGGGTCGCCGTCCCGTGCCTCGCCATCGAGCGCAACCCGAGCGACGCCTACCGCTACACCAACAAGGGCAACCTGGTGGCGGTGCTCTCCAACGGCACCGCGGTGCTCGGCCTCGGCGACATCGGGCCGCTGGCGGGCAAGCCGGTCATGGAGGGCAAGGGCGTCCTGTTCAAGCGGTTCGCGGACGTGGACGTCTTCGACATCGAGGTGAACACGAAGGACCCCGACGAGGTGATCAAGCTCTGCCAGCTCCTGGAGCCCACCTTCGGCGGCATCAACCTGGAGGACATCAAGGCCCCCGAGTGCTTCGTCATCGAGGAGACCCTGAAGAAGACCATGGGGATCCCGGTGTTCCACGACGACCAGCACGGGACGGCGATCATCTCCGGCGCGGCGCTGATCAACGCGTGCCGGCTGACGGGGCGCACCCCGGAGAGCTGCCGCGTGGTCGTCAGCGGCGCCGGCGCCGCGGCCATCGCCTGCGCTCGGTTCTATGAAGTGCTGGGCGTGCCCCACACCAACTTCACCTTCATCGACACCAAGGGTGTGGTCTACAGGGGGCGCAAGGAGGGCATGAACCCCTACAAGGAGCGGTACGCGCAGGAGACGAGCGCGCGCACCCTGGCAGAGGCCCTGCGCGGCGCCGACGTGTTCCTCGGGCTGTCTGGGAAGGGGCTCGTGACGCAGGACATGGTGCGGTCGATGGCGGATCGGCCCATCGTCTTCGCCATGGCCAACCCGGACCCGGAGATCAGCTACGAGGACGCCGTCGCGGCGCGCCCCGACATCATCATGGCCACGGGGCGCTCCGACACCCCGAACCAGGTCAACAACGTGCTCGGGTTCCCGTTCATCTTCCGCGGGGCGCTCGACGTGCGGGCGACGACCATCAACGAGGAGATGAAGCTGGCAGCGGCCCACGCCCTGGCGGAGCTCGCGCGCCAGCCCGTGCCCCACCACGTCAGCTCGGCGTATGGCGGGCAGCGGTTCGAGTTCGGGCGGGAGTACATCATCCCGAAGCCCTTCGACCCGCGGGTGCTGGAGTGGGAGGCCCTCGCCGTGGCCAAGGCCGCCTGCGAGACCGGCGTGGCGCGCGAGCCCATCACCGACTGGGGCGCCTACCGCGAGCGCCTGCAGTCCATGACCAGCCGCAGCGCCTCGGTGATGCACACCATCCGCGCCAAGGCGCAGCGGGAGAAGCGGCGCGTCGTGTTCACGGAAGGGGCGAGCCTGCGAGTGGCCGAGGCCTGCCGGGAGATCCTCTCCGAGGGCCTGGCGCAGCCCATCCTCCTCGGGCGGCCGGACCTCATCGCCCAGAAGCTGGAGCGGGTGGGGCTCAGCACGTCCGCCGTCACCATCGTGGACCCGGAGACCTCGCCCCACAACGAGGAGTACGCCAAGGCCCTGTCCACGTGGGCGGCGCGCAAGGGCTACACCCCGCAGCGGGCGGCCTACGCCGTGCGGCGGCCCTACCAGCACGGGATCATGATGCTGCGCGCGGGCCACGCCGACGGCATGGTCGCCGGCGGCGACCGGCCCTACATCGACAGCATCCGCCGCCTGCTGCCGCTGGTGGAGCTCAAGCCGGGAGTGACCCGGGCAGCGGGCATGCACGTGCTCATGGCGAGCGGCAAGGTGTACATCCTGGCGGACACCACCATCAACATCGAGCCCGACTCGCGGCAGCTCGTGGAGATCGCGCTGCTGGCGGCCGAGGTGGCGCGCTACTTCAACATGGAGCCGCGGGTGGCGATGCTGTCGTTCAGCAACTTCGGCGACAACCACAACGTCAAGACGCGGGTGGTGTGCAAGGCGGTGGAGATCCTCCACGCGGAGCACCCGGAGCTGATCGTCGACGGGGAGATGCACGGAGACGTGGCCGTCAACCCGGAGCTGTCGGCCGAGAGCTTCCCACACAGCCGCGTCGCCGGGCGGGCCAACGTGCTGATCTTCCCGGATCTGCGCGCGGGGAACATCGCGCAGAAGCTCCTGGCGAGCATCGGGAAGAGCGAGGTCATCGGGCCGCTGCTCATCGGGCTGAAGCACCCGATCAACGTGATCTCGTACAGCTCGGACGTGCGCCAGATCGTGAACATGGCGGCCCTGTCGGCCTTCGAGGCGGGGAGCTAGCGGGGGAGCGGGGGCGAGCGCAAGGCAGGGGCGCCGGGCGGGCTCTCGGGGGGGGGCTCAGGCGAGGGGGCGCCGGGGGAGGAGCGCCCACGCCGCGGGGAGGATGCCCGCCGCCAGCGCCGTCTTGATCAGGTCGCCCGGTAGGAACGGGAGCCAGCCCAGCTCCAGGGCGCGCGCGGGGCCCACGCCGAGCGAGATGGCCAGCCAGGTCACGCCGCAGGTGAACACGACGAGGCTGCCGGCCTGCATGGCGAGGAAGGCGCGCCACGGGCTGCGGTCCGCCCGCCGCTCGCACAGCGCGCCGATCAGCGCGGCCGCGGGGATGAAGCCCACCAGGTAGCCGGCGGTCGGCGCCATCAGGTGGGACGCGCCCGCTGCGCCGCCGCTGAAGAACGGCATGCCCACCACTCCAGCCGCCAGGTAGAGCAGCAGCGACAGGGCACCGCGGCGGGCGCCCAGGCCCGCCCCCACCAGGGCGACCCCGAAGGTCTGACCGGAGATGGGCACGGGCGTGAAGCCGAGGGGGAGCTGGACCTGAGCGGCGGCGGCGACGAGGAGGACGCCTCCGAGGACCAGGACCGCGTCCATGGCGCGGCTCGACGGCAGGAGCGCGTCCGCCAGGACGCCGGAGGTGGGCCACCCTGTCTGTGTGTGGTGCGTGGACGAAGCGTTCATGGTCACCTCACTCCGGGACCGAGCATCCATGGGGCGCCCCGAGCGGGGCGGGCCGGAGCATGATCGCTCGCGGTGCGGTGCTGATTAGCCCACATCGCCCGGCGAAGCAAGCCCAGTGGCAGGGCCTCCCGGGCAGGTGCGGGCCGCCTCCCGCACTGCTCACGGTTCATGTTGACATCCCAGACTCCGAGCGGTAAACGGCGCCGATTGCCGGGCGACGGTCGCCCCGGAGGCCGATTTCAAGGAGGCAGCCATGCGCAGGCGCGTTCTGGTGAAGCTGAGCGGGGCCTTGGTCGTGCTCGTCGGCTTCGCCGTGGGGTGCGACGAGAACAAGGGGGGCGGCGGGTTCACGTCCGCGACGCCGTGCAACACGAGCGCCGAGTGCGGCCAAGGCCAGACCTGCGTCATCAGTGGCGGAGGCGGGGGCGCGGGCGGCGCCGGCAGCACCGACCCGACCGGCGGCCTCGGAGGTGGGGGCCAGGGCGGCGATGGCGGCGATGGCGGCGATGGCGGAGGAGGGAGCGGCGGCAGCGTCCCGGGCTTCCCCGACTTTCCGGACGGTGGCGATGACTTCGGGGGCGGTGACGAGTTCGGCGCCGACCCGGGGGACGACTTTGGCGACTTCGGCGACGGACCGGGCGACTTCGGCGACGGACCGGGCGACTTCGGCGACGGGTCCGGGGGCACGGGCGGCGGCGACCCCACCGGGGGCGCAGGCACGGGGAGCGGGGCAGGCGGAGCCGGCGCAAGCGGAGCCGGCGGAACGGTCAGCTATGCGGGGACGTGCCAGTACCCCGCCTCGAACGGGAGCGGCGACGGCAGTGGCGCCGGCGGGAGCGGCTCGGGTGGTGGCACCGGCGGAGATGGCTCGGGTGGTGGCGCTGGCGGGGGCGGTGCGGGTGGCGGCAGCGGTGGGGGCAGCGGCGGTGGGTCCGCCTGCAACGGCGACTTCTCGCTCGGCGACCACGCCGTGGTGTCCGGCGACATGTCCACCTGGGGCGCGGACTGCAACTCCGCGGCGCCCACGAACTGCCCCGACGGCTTCTTCATCAAGTTCGGCGATGGCACGTGCAAGTGCATCGCCGAGTGCAAGTCGCTCAACAACGTGACGGTGGGCGACACCTGCGCCAGCGGCGGCGTCTGCGCGGCCATCCAGGCCAACAACGGCAACAGCGCCACAGCGTGCGTCGCCACCGCCTGGAACCTGTGCACGAGCAGCGGCGCGGGCGGAGGCTCCAGCGGCGGAGGAGACGGCGGAGGCTCCAGCGGCGGAGGAGACGGCGGAGGCTCAGGCGGCGGAGGAGACGGCGGAGGCTCAGGCGGCGGAGGCTCTGCCGGCTCCTGCCTGAGTGACGGCGCGGGCTGCGAAGAGGACGACGAGTGCTGCTCGGGCACCTGCTGGTCTGGAGAGTGCGGCTGAGCGACGGCCCGCGCTTGACGGCCCGGGCCACACGGCGCGCTGCCCACCTTGACAGGCAGAGCGACAGCCATCATCGTGGGCGCGCTCGCCCGTCAACGCGATGAAGCCCGCCGGCACCCGCACCCATCGGGGCAGCGTTCGGGGGGGCCCGGCGACCTCGACCAGAACGGTACAACCTTGAGGTGATGAGACCATGAGCACACAGACCATTGCAGAGGAGCTCGGCGCGCACCCGGGGCTCCAAGGCGTTGATTCCTCGGGGATCGAGGAGCTGGCAGCGCGGGTGAAGGTGCGGGAGCACGCCGTGGCGGAGACGATCATCCGGGCGGGGGACGACCCGGATGAGATCTACTTCCTCCTCACGGGCGCGGTTCAGGTCCAGGTCCCAGGGAGCCACATCGCGTCCCTGGAGGCCGGGGCCATCTTCGGCGAGGCCTCGCTCTTCGAGGGCGACCACTTCCTCCCGCCCGGGTGGCGCATCCACAAGCGGACAGCGACCGTCGTCGCGGCCTCCCCCGTGAGGCTGGCCGCGGTCCACGTGGACGACCTGAGCCTGCTCCTCCGCAAGTACCCGGCCGTCCGCAAGGCGATCAGCGACCTGGGCGCGGCGCGGCTCAAGGGCTGAGGCCACCCTGCCCCAGGGGACCTTGCGCCGCCGCGTGCTCCGCACGACCCCGTCCGGATGTGCGCGGGCAACCAGCGTCCCCCTCTGCACTCCCCCTTGACGTCGGTCGCGCTGTCGTGCCACCATCGGTGTGGTTCTGTAACTAGCCAAAACGAATAGAGAACCAAGCACAGCCCGGCCTGCCCTCCCCACGACGGGCAGACGCGCGGCACAGGCGCCACATCAAGGCGCGACGGATTGAGGCGAATGGGCGCTCCCCTGCTCCAACGCTACGGAAACTTCGTCCTGCTGCGCCTCATCGGCACCGGCGACGTGGCCGAGACCTTCCGCGCGAAGGTCGCCGCCGCCAAGGGGCTGGACCGGGACGTGGCCGTGAAGCGGCTCCTGCCCCGGTTCGCCGAGGACATCTCGTTCGTCGAGGTCTTCGCATCCGAGGCGACGGCTGCGACGAAGCTGACCCACAAGAACATCGTGCGGGTCTTCGAGGTGGGCGTGGTCGGGGCGTCCTGCTTCATCGCCATGGAGCTGGTGGACGGCGTCCACCTGGGAGCGGTCGCGGAGCGCGCGGCGGCAGCGGGCCGCCCCCTGACGCCGGCCCAGTGCGCGCGCATCGCGTCGGGGGTGGCGGGCGCGCTGCACCACATCCACACACGGCGCCACAGGGACCAGGCGCTCAATCTGGTCCACCGGGACGTGAGCCCGACCAACATCCTCGTCGAGTGGACCGGCGAGGTGAAGCTGACCGACTTCGGCATCGCGCGGGCAAAGCAGCGGCTGACGCAGACCCAGGCCGGTCTGGTCCGGGGCAAGTGCGAGTATGCCTCGCCGGAGCAGGTCGGGGGCCAGGCCATCGACGGGCGCGCCGATCTCTTCTCCCTGGGCATCGTGCTGTGGGAGCTGCTCGCCGGAAGGCGCTTGTTTGCTGCCGACAATGAGTACGACACGCTCAAGGCGGTCCTCAAGGGGGACATCCCGTCGCTGCGCGAGGTCAACCCAGCCGTGCCGGAGGAGCTCGACCGCATCCTGTCGCGGCTCCTGGAGCGAGACCTGGAGCGCCGCACGTCCAGCGCGGGGGAGCTCCAGCACGAGCTCGACCGGTTCTGTGCTGCCCTGGAGCCGGCGTCTCCAGAGGGGACCCTGGGCGAGCTGGTCCAGGACCTGTTCGGTGACGACATCCGGGAGCAGTTCCGCCTGCAGACCGAGGAGCGCGAGGCGTACCACGCGTTCCTCGAGGCCAACAACAGCCTCGCCGCGCCAGTGGAGATCGCCGAGGTGGAGGTCGCCGACGCTCCACCGTCCCCCACACCTCCGCCCCAGCCGCCGCTCTCGGCGACGCCCGCGACGCCGCCCACACCGAGAGAGGACGCCGCCGCTCCCCCGAGACCGTCTCCCGCGGCCTCCCCACCAGCAGCCCTGGACGTGCCCGCCGACGTCGAGCCCCCGGCCGACATGGACACGGAGGAGGAGGCCGCAACCAAGAGCCGCGTCGGGGCATGGCTCGGCGTCATCACGCTGGGAGGCATCGCCGCCGCCCTGATCTGGTACTACGTTCAGCTCGTGTGGGCGCCGGGGTGACCGACGGCCCCATGCGCCGCGACCCGTCCGGACGACCGCGCCGCGGGGCGTCGGCGGTCGGGCGCGCCGAGGGCACGACCATGGTGCTTCGCGCGGCCTTCGAGCGGCTGGCGCCCGCGGACCTCGACGCCCTCCGGGGCATGGCCCGCGTGAGGACGTACCCGCCCGACACCGTGCTGTGCCGCGAGGGCGAGGTGGACCACACGATCTCCGTGGTCCGCGAGGGGCTCGTGGGCCTCACGAAGCGCGGCCCCACCGGCGACGAGCGCCTGCTCATGGTCCGGGGCGCGGGAGAGCTCTTCGGCGAGCTCTCGTTGCTCGACGACGCGCCCCGCCTCGCCACCGTGCGAACGGTGGGCGACGTCTCCGTCATCGAGATCACCAAGACGGCCTTCTCGGAGCTGATGCACAGCAGCCCGACCCTCGCCCTGACGCTGCTGCGGCAGGCCCAGGCGGACCGACGCTCGCTGCTCCAGACCCAGATCCAGGAGCTCCAGGACGCCAACCGGGAGCTGGAGCTCTCCAACCTGCGGCTGGAGCAGGCCCAGGCGCAGCTCGTGGCGGCGGAGCGCACGCGACGGGACCTGGAGATCGCGGCCCAGATCCAGCGGTCGATCCTGCCGTCGGCGCTCCCCTGCTTCCCTGGGTGGACCTTCGCGGGGCGAGCGCTTCCGGCGCGTGAGATGGGAGGCGACTTCTACGACGTCTACTCGCTCGGCGGCGGTCGGGCTGGCCTCCTGATCGCCGACGTGTCCGACAAGGGGGTCCCCGCCGCGCTGTTCATGGGCGTCGCGCGCACCCTGTTCCTCACCGAGGCGCGTCGAAGCGCGTCACCCCTCGCGGTCTGCCGAGCGGTCAACGACCTGCTGCTGGAGGCCGCGTCCCAGGACCTCTTCGTCACCGCCTTCTACGGCGTCGCGGACCTGGCGGCCCGCACCCTGACCTACGTGCGGGCCGGCCACGACCTGCCGCTCTTGCAGCACGCGGACGGGTCCGCCGAGCCCCTCCCGGGCGACGGGCGCTTCCTCGGGATGCTCCCCGACCTGCGGGCGGAGGAGCGCACGGTGTCCCTGCGACCCGGGGACAGGCTCCTCCTGTTCACCGACGGGGTCACGGACGCCACGAATCCGCAGGGGCAGCGGTTCACGCGGGAGCGCCTCGGGGAGCTCGTATGCCAGGGGCGCCACGAAGGGGCAGAGAGCCTCGCGGGCCTGATCGTCGACCAGGTCGAGGGCTTCCGGGCGGGCTCGCCGCCCTTCGACGACGTCACCCTGCTGGTCGCCGCGCTGGACTGATCGGGCCACGCCGCGCGGCCCCCGCCACGGCGCCACGCACCGCTCCACAAACTTGACAGAAAGGCCTTCGGACGTACGGTGGTGCGGCGTCGGCCACCACTTTTCCAAACGCGACGCAACCCACGGCGAGCGAACCGCCGCGCGGCTTGAAGGACCCGGAACATGATCATCGACAAGCTCAACCTCAAGTCCCAGTCCGCCCTCGAGCAGGCGAGCCGCATCGCGGTCAAGCAGGGACATCAGCTCGTGACTCCATGGCACCTCCTGCTGGCGATCCTGAACCAGGAGGGCAAGCCGCTGGCAGACCAGCTCGCGGCGGCCTCCGTGGACGTGGGCGCGCTCACGGCCCGCGTGGAGGCGAAGCTCCTCGGCCAGCCCCGCGCCGCTGCCGGTCAGGAGCAGACGCCCATCAGCCGCAGCCTGGAGAAGATCATCGTCATGGGGGAAGAGGCGGCCTCGGCGGTCGCGTCGAAGACCATCGGCATCAACCACCTGCTGCTCGGCGCGCTGGAGGACCCGGAGCTGCTCGCCGCGCTCCAGGAGTGCGGCGGCAAACGCGACGCCCTGTCGCGGCACCTGGCGCAGCCCGCCAAGGCCGGCTACGGCGCGGGCATGCCCGGCGAGTTCGAGTTCCTGGAGAAGTACACCCGCGACCTGACCGAGCGCGCCGAGAGGGGCGAGCTGGACCCGGTCATCGGCCGGGACGCGGAGATCAAGCTCGCCATCGAGATCCTGAGCCGGCGGACCAAGAACAACCCCATCGTGGTCGGCGAGCCGGGCGTCGGCAAGACGGCCATCGCAGAGGCCCTCGCCCAGCGCATCGTCGACGGCCAGGTGCCCGACGACCTGCGCCGCATGCGCCTGCTCTCTCTGGACCTCGGGCAGCTCATCGCCGGCGCCAAGTTCCGCGGCGAGTTCGAGGAGCGCCTCAAGCAGCTCCTCGACGAGATCGCCCGCGCCGGCAACGTGATCCTGTTCATCGACGAGATCCACATGATCATCGGCGCCGGCGGCTCCGAGGGCTCCGTGGACGCCGCCAACCTGCTGAAGCCCGCGCTGTCCCGCGGGGAGCTGCGGTGCCTCGGCGCGACGACCCTCGAGGAGTTCCGCAAGCGCTTCGAGCGGGACCCAGCGCTGGTCCGGCGCTTCCAGGTGGTCGCATTGGACGAGCCCACCGTCGAGGAGACGGTGTCCATGCTCCGCGGCATGAAGCACAAGTACGAGCTGCACCACGGCGTCCGCATCACCGACGAGTCGATCCTCGCGGCGGTGAAGCTGTCTCGCCGGTACCTGACCGAGCGGTTCCTGCCCGACAAGGCCTTCGACCTGATCGACCAGACCTCCGCCGCCGTCCGGCTTGCCGCCGCGTCCAAGCCGGACGCGCTCCAGGCGCTGGACCAGCAGATCGTGCGGCTGGAGATCGAGAGCCGCGCGCTCCAGAACGAGACCGCGCCGAAGGCCCGCGAGCGCCTCGCCGCCGTCGGAGACGAGCTGGCCGGCCTCAAGGCCCAGAGCGCCGAGCTGACGGCCCAGTGGGACCGGGAGCGCAACGGCATCGCCATCGTCCAGGCCGCGCGGCGGGACCTGGACGAGGCCCTGCGCGAGAAGGAGCAGCGCGTCCGGGACGAGGACTTCGCCCGCGTCGCGGAGCTCGAGTACAAGGTGATCCCCGTCCTGGAGAAGACGCTCCAGGAGTACGGCGACGTGGAGATCACCGACGAGACGCTGCTCGACGTCGTGGTCCACGAGGTGGACATCGCGGCGACGGTCAGCCGGGTGACGGGCATCCCCGTCACGAAGATGGTGGGCTCCGAGCGCGAGAAGCTGCTCCACCTGGAAGACCACCTGCGCCGCCGCGTCTGCGGCCAGGAGCACGCCCTGGAGGTGGTCGCCAAGGCCGTCCGCCGCGCGCGGGCGGGGGTGCAGAACCCGAGCCGCCCGCTGGCCTCCTTCCTGATGCTCGGCCCGACCGGCGTCGGCAAGACGGAGCTGGGCAAGGCTCTGGCGGAGTTCCTCTTCGACGACGAGCGGGCGCTCGTGCGCATCGACATGAGCGAGTACATGGAGAAGCACTCCGCGGCCCTGCTGACCGGCGCGCCTCCGGGCTACGTCGGGTACGAGGAGGGCGGCGTCCTCACCAACAAGGTGCGGCGCAAGCCCTACAGCGTGCTGCTGTTCGACGAGGTGGAGAAGGGCCACCCCGACGTGTTCAACCTGTTCCTGCAGCTCCTCGACGACGGGCGCCTGACCGACTCCCAGGGCAACACCGTCAACTTCGCCAACACCATCGTGCTCCTGACCTCGAACCTTGGGGCGGAGCACATCCGGCCGGTGGAGACCGAGGAGGAGCACCGGGACATGGTCGCGAAGATCATGGAGGCCGTGCGCGCCCGCTTCCGCCCGGAGTTCCTGAACCGGCTCGACGACACGCTGATCTTCCGCCAGCTCACGCTGGAGGTCATGAAGCCCATCGTCGACATCCAGCTCTCGCGCCTCGCGAAGCTGCTCGTGGACCGCGGGATCACGCTCGACGTGACGGAGGCGGGGCGGATGCGGCTCGCGGCCCTCGGCTACAACCCGCTCTACGGCGCCCGCCCCTTGCAGCGCGTGCTGCAGCAGCGGCTCCAGGACCCCCTGGCGGAGCTGATGATCGCGGGGAAGATCCCCGACGGCGCGGAGGTCCTGGTCGACGCGGAGGAGGACGAGCTGATCATCGACGTGACGGCAGACGCGCCCCCGGAGGCGGCGGGCGCCAGCGCGTAGAGAGTGGGCGTGATCGCGCCCGCCTGACGGAGTGTGTGGATGGACTTTCTGGCGGAGCACTGGCCCTGGTTCGTCGCCGGGGCGGTGCTGTTGCTCATCGTGATCATCGTGGTCGCGGTGCTCGTCCGCCGGCGGAGACGCCGCCCGGCGGCGCCAGCTCTCCCTCCGCTCGACCTTCGGCGCGCCTGGCGGACCTTCATCCGGCGCATGCCGCGGGAGCACCAGCGCGTGCTCCCGCTGTTCCGCCCCTTCGTCGTGCTCGGCGAGGCCGGCGCGGGCAAGACGACCCTCATCGACCGACGAACGGACTGGCGCGGCCAGGCTGCGCTCTTCCACCCGAGCTACACGGACGACCCGCTGCTCCAGGTGTACCAGGCCGCGCGCGGCGTGGTGCAGGAGCTCTCGCCGGCCGTGCTCGGGGACGCGACGCCCCGCGCCCGGCGTGCCCTGCTGGCGCTCTGGCGCCCCCTGCGCCGGCATAAAGACCCGCGCGTCGTCGTCGCCCTGAGCGCCGCGTCCCTCCGCTCGGCGGTCCCTGACGCGCTCGTCAAGCAGGCCCAGGCGGTCCGCGGCAAGGTGGACATCCTCGCCGAGGCCGTGGGACGCCCCGTCAAGGTGACCATCGCGCTCACCTTCATGGACCAGGTGGAGGGCTTTGCGGAGCTCGCGACCGTCGCCCACGACCGGGAGCTTCCACTCGCCTTCGAGGCCGGCGAGATGCCCGAGCTTGCGGACCTCGTCTCCGCCTTTTCGCCCTTGCACGCATGGCTGCCGGCCGTCCTGCGCGACCAGTCGGCGCAGGCGTGGCTGGGCGCGGTGTCCTTCGTCGATGGGCTGCCCGAGCTGCTCCGGCCCCTCTCGGTGTTCATCGACACCCTCCAGGGGCACCACCCGCTGACGGCGACGCCGGCCATCACGACCATCGGCCTGACCTCGAAGGACGAGGGGGCGTCTGCCATCTGGAACCCGTTTGCGTGCGCGATCACGCGGGAGGAGGCGCGACGCTTCCAGCCCTGGCGGCGGCACCTCGCCGCGGCCGCGGCGCTCGTGCTGGTCATCGGCGGCGGGCTCTACGGCGCCTACTCCCACGAGCGGTCTGCCCTGGAGCGAGGCCTGCAGCGGGTGGACGCCTACGTGGACGACTTCCGCAACCCCGACGCCCGCGCCACGCTGCTCGACGACGTCGCAGCGCTGAAGGGCAGCCCGCTGCGGCCGCTCACGCCGAGCTTCTTCGACGACGACGAGGAGCTTGGGGAGCGGCTGATCCACGAGCGGCTGCTCGCTCAGATTCGAAGCGGGATCCTGGAGCCGCGGCTGCGGCGCATGACCGCGGACGAGCCCGTGGCCGCGCTCTACATGCTCAACCTGCTGACCGCGGGCGCGGGCAACACGGCGGCGCGCACCATCCTGGCCGAGGTGGAGGAGTGGTCGTCGGTGCTGGGCCTCCCGCCGCAGGTCATCACCGACACCATCGAGCTGAACCGGCGCCCGGACCGCTACGAGCTGCCCATGGACGACGCAGCCTTTGCCGCGCGGTTCTCCACTCCGGAGCTCCACCCCCGGGAGCACGACGCGGCGGAGCTGGCGCGCCAGGTCGTGACCGCCATGGGCGCGCCGCTCATCGAGCGCACCCGGGTGGACGAGCTTCGCACCAGGGGCCTGGAGGTGCTCGCCGATCTGGACGCAGCGCGGGACGTGGACCGCGTCGCGCGCGTCGCCTCCCTGCTCAACGACACGACCCGCAGGCGGTACGGAGAGGCATGGATCGCTGCGGCGCGGGAGGCGCCGCGCACGAGCCGGGAGGACGTGGAGGCGCTCGTGCAGATGCTCGGCAGCACGGATCTCTCCGTCCGCGGCGACGTCTCGACGCTGGCCGGCCTCATCGAGGCCGTGGAGGCCATCGGGGCAGAGGGCGCGGCCCAGCCGCGGACGCTGCGCTTCGCGATGGGCGACGCGGAGGTGGTCGTCGAGCGCTCCGACTGGGACGCGGCCGTCAAGCGCACGCGGCTCACGCGCCTGCTCACGCGCTTCGTGGATTCGCCGCGCGAGTCGAGCGCGGCCATGTTCTTCGGCGCCGCGACCTACCCGCCGGTGCGCCTCGCCGACGCGGGCGGGCGCTTCTTCGGCGGCGCAGGCGTGGTGGATGGGATCTACACGGCAAGGGCCTTCAACGAGCGGGTGCGGCCGGTGCTGGAGAAGCTGCCGGAGGTGCTCGCGGGCCTGAACGTGGCGGAACCTACCCGGGACGCGGTGCTGGCGGCGGTGAAGGCGGCCGCGCAGGAGCACGCCGAGGGGTACGGGGACGCCTGGGCAACGCTGTATGCGTCGTTCGGGTACTCCGCCGACTCGGCGCTGTCGCTCAAGCTGGTCCTCACGGAGCTGACGCGCCCCAAGTCGCCGCTGCGCCGGATGCTCCAGGAGGTCGCCAAGGGCTCGGACATCGTGGTCGCCGAGAGCAACGAGCTGCTGGAGCCCTACGCGGTGGTGGTGGACGCCTTCGCCTTCGTGCGCGCCATCGTGCCGAAGCCCGGCGAGTCCTCGCCGGTGCTCGACGAGTACTTCGCCATCGTCGCGAAGATGGTCAAGGAGCTGGGCGCCGACGCCAAGGCGCCCGAGAAGGACGAGAAGCCGGGCCTCGTCTCGGCCCTGTCTCCCCTCGGGCGCATGGCGCTGTCCATGTACCTCGACGAGGAGTCGTCGGCCCTCAACCAGCTCGACGCGTGGCTCTCGACCTCCGAGGTGCCCGGCGAGTGGCAGGCTGCGTTCGACCGCCCTCCCCTGCTGGCGTACCGCATCGGCATCGGCGAGGTGGAGGCCAAGGTGGAGCAGGCCTGGGACGACGCCATCGACACCTTCGTGAGCCCCGTGAAGATGGCCTTCCCCTTCCTGCCCGTCGCCGAGACCGCTGCGACCGCCGAGGAGGTCGAGGCGGCGCTTCACCCGAAGGGTTCGTTCTGGACGACCATCGACTCCATGATGGGCCCGCTGCTGCGCAAGCGCGGCGAGGCGTGGGAGCTCAAGTCGTCGCGCCTCGGCCGCCTGGCGCTGCCGTCGGAGATCGTCCCCACGCTGAACCGGCTAGAGCCGCTCAAGTCCCGCTTCTGGGACTCCAAGGGCAAGCCGCGGCCGCTGGTCTTCAAGGCGCGCCCGCTGCCGCTGCCGGGCGACACGCAGAGCCAGTACGCCACGGTGATGTCGCACATGCAGGTAGAAGACGCCTGGGTCTACGGGCTGAACCAGCGCCCCGACTGGACGGAGCTGAAGGTGTCGTGGTGGAAGGCCGGGGCGGCGTCCGTCGGGGCCGCCTTCGCGCTCGGCGCCGAGGGGAGCAAGGTCTACCGGGGCACGAGCCGCCAGGACGTCGACTGGGGGGTGTTCCACCTGCTGCAGGCGGCGGAGCGCCACGATGAGAAGGCGCTGACGTGGGAGTGGCGGGTCCCGAGCGCGGTTCCAGGGCGCTCCGTCATCGTGGGCTTCCAGCTCGACCGAAACCCGTGGGGCCTCCTCGGGCTCGACGACACGCGCAAGGTCAGGGGGAGATGATGGCGCGGAACGGCACGACGTGGAGGGGCGCCGTCGCGGGCATCCTGGTCGGCGGGCTCGCCATGCTCGCGGGGTGCAGCCACGCGCCGCCAGCCCCCGACCCGGAGCGCATCCTGACCTTCCGCAGCCACGCGACGGTCAACGGGGCGCGCCCGCTCTACGTGCTCGTGCGCGCCGTGGACGAGGGCGCGTTCATGCAAGAGGACTACAGGGCCGTCGCGCTGAAGGCCGTGCCGCCCGCCAAGGACGAGAAGCTGCGCGGGCTCCGGTTCGCGTGGCCCGGGCACGACGAGGTGGTGGTGGTGCAGGTGGCCGACGACGAGGCGTTCGCCGTGTACGCCCTGTTCACCGAGCCGAGCGAGCCCTGGAAGGTGCTGCTCTCGCCGCCCCACACGAAGGAGTACACCTTCCTGCTCGAGAACGGCACGGTGACCCTGGCGCCACCGAACCGCCCCCGCCGGCCTGCCGAGTCCAGACCGCAGGCGTCGGAGCGATGACTCCCAGAGACGAGCCCACGCCGCCCTTGGACCTGTCCTCGGTCGAGCGTGACCTGGCCCTCGACGGGGTGGCGCGGGCCGAGGCGCCCGCCTGGCTGCGGGAGAGCCACCGGGACCCTCAGTCCTTCTGGCGCTCCCTCGTGGCCTGGACCGACGCGACCTCGCCGGTGCGCACCAAGCTCGGTGCCCGTCACTTCGACCCGTGGCACGAGCTGGTCGTGCGCAACCTGGGCCTCCAGACGCCCGTGCTCCAGTGGGTGGACGGGGCGCGGGGCCTCCAGAGCCTGGGCGCCTCCGAGCTGGCGGACCGGGCCACGCGCCGGGCCCTCGCCTGGGAGCGCGCTGGGGCCGCGCCGGGGCAGGTCGTCTGCATCGTGCGGCCCATGGGACCGGAGCTGTTCGTCTCGCTGGTCGCCGCGCTCAAGGCGGGCCTCGTGCTCTCGGTGCTGCCGCCGCTCGGGGCCCGCTTCGTCGCCACGCGCCTCGCCGACCCACCGGACTTCATCGACACGGACGCCGCGCATCGGGCGCTGGTGGGCGGCGCTACGGCGCCGGTCCTGCCCGACGCGGTCAGCGGGGACGTGTCGCTCGAGCTCCACCGATCCGTGTCCTACGCGAGCGGCGCGACGGCGGCGCTGCTCTTCGATCCGTGCCTGGCGGCCACGCGGCGGGCCGTGAGCGTCGACGCCCTGCTGCTGTGCGCGCTCCGCGACGGGACGGTGGCGCTGTCCCTGCGCCGCGGCGACGTGGCGACGGCGCCGGGCCTTCCCCTGCTCGACACGGTGCCCGCCCTGCCCTTCGCCGCCCTGATCTGCGGCGCCACGCTGCTGCACCTCACCGTGGACGACGTGCGGCGGGAGCCCGCGGTGCTCGGCCGCCCCCTCCGGGCGGTGGGCCTGGGCGTCGCCGCGCGGGAGCTGCTGCTCGAGCTCCCCATCCCCACGCCGCAGTGGCACCTGTGGTTTCGCGACCCGGCAGAGTCCCTCGACCTGGAGCGGTGGGAGCACCTGGTCGGGACGGGCCTCCATGACAGCGGCGCGGCCAACCTGCGCTTCAGCGCGGCGCTCGGAGGCTGCCTGCTGTTCTCGCACCGGCGCAAGGGGCGTCCGCACATGGACGTCCTGCCGTCGGCGGGGGTGCCGCACACGGTGGCGGACTTCCTGGGCGGCGCCGCCTCCCCGACGGGCCACGGGCGCCTGTCGGTGTCTCTGCCGGGTTCACCAAAGCCGGTGGTGACGAGCACGGTCATCGTGCCCCACGGGCGGGGATGGCACTACGGGGGCTCCGTCGCCGAGGGCAGCCGGGGGCGGCGCTTTCTTCTCGAAGAGGCGCTGGAGGTGGTCGCTGACCTGCCGGGGAGCATCGGCGCCTCGGTGTGCCTGACGCCGACCATCGGGGGGGCGAGGCTCGCCGATCTGCTGCTCTTCACGGGGGCGCGCCCGGTGGACGAGGCGGCCCTGATCACCGAGGCGCGACGCCGCCTGGAGGCCGCCTTGGGCGCGGAGCACCTGCCGGACCGGGTCCTGTGCTTGCCGGTGGTGCCCCGGCGGGCCAAGGGCGGCGTGGATCATGGGTGGTGCCGGGACCAATACCTGAGCGGCGGCCTGGCGCGCCGGGCAGACGATGCGCTGCACCGCGCGCTGGCGCGCCTGGTGGACAGGGTGACCGCGCCGGGAGCCTGAAGGCCCCAGCACGGAGATCGCCAAGGAGGCAGGAGGAAGCGATGTTCGCCAACCCGAAGCAAGCCCGGACGCTGGAGCCTGTTCTCCCCATCCTGCGCACCATGGTCACGCTGGCGAGGCGCCGCACGGAGCCCGGCCCCCCCGTCTTGCCAGACGAGCTCCAGCGGCTGCGCATGGAGGTGCGCGCCCAGCTCGTCGCGGCGCGCGAGGGCCTCGAGAAGTCGATGAGCGAGCGCGACGCCTACCTGGTCCTCTTCCCCGTGGTGGTCCACCTGGACGAGCTGGTGCAGACGCTGCTCCAGGACAACCAGCGGGGGGTGTGGCCGCTGCTCCAGCGGGACCTCTTCGACACGGACCGCGGCGGCGAGCTGTTCTACGCGACCCTGGACGAGATCCTCGAGGGGACGGCCCTCCCCATCGTGGTCGAGGTCTACGCCTTCTGTCTGCGCCTCGGGTTCCGCGGCAAGCTGCTCGGCGACGAGGAGGGTGCCGCCGCCGTGATCCAGCGGGTCTCCGCCAGGCTGGCCGACGACATCGAGCCCTCGCGCATGACGGAGCCCGAGGAGGTGCCGCGCCTTCAACGCGCCAGGTCCGCGCTGTGGTACTATCTCGGCGCCGCGATCATCATCGCGCTCTTGTGGTACGGGCTCACCTGGATGGCGGAGAAGGACCGGGAGCGCCTCGCCCGCCGCCCGGACGTCCCGGCGTCCGTCGCGCTGCCCGCGCGCGGCGGGCCAGCCTGACAGCGGGAGGAGGACCGAGCGATGCCCACGGCCGTATGCAGCGGCGCCATGCTCATGTGCAGCTTCGGCGCCGCCCCGTCCACCCTCTCTGTCCTCCCCGCGAACAAGGTGCTCTCCGGCCCGCCCGTCGCGACGATCATGGACAACGCCCCCATGGTCAACGTCGCCCCGTTCGGGGTCTGCACGAGCATGGCCAACCCGACCGTCGCAGCGGCGACCGCCGCCGCCCTCGGCGTGCTGACCCCCATGCCCTGCATCCCGAACACGGTCGCCCCCTGGGTGCCGGGGCAACCGCCCGTCATCGTCGGCTCCATGCCGGCGCTGACCAACACGAGCAAGCTGATGTGCCTCTGGGGCGGCGTCATCCAGATCACGGTCCCGGGGCAGTTCACCGTGCAGGTGTAGGCGTGACGTGCGGCCTGGGGCATGGTTCGGCCTTCACGTCGCGTCAGGAGCACCGCCTCCGTCGTTGACGTGACCACATGCCCGCCCTAAGGTGCCCACATGGACGTCGGAGTTCGAGAGTTCAAGGAGCACTTGTCCAAGTACCTGGAGCGTGCCTCCCGCGGCGAGGTGATCCGGGTGACCGACCGGGGACGCCCCAAGGCGATCCTGGGACCGGTCCCCTCACCGTCGCGCCTGGATCAAGGCGTCAGAGAGGGCTGGGTCTGCTCAGGGAGCGGGGAGGCACCGCACCCGGTCCAGCGGGTTCAGGCCCGGTCGCCGGTGCTCGGTGCGCTCAGCGAGGACCGAGGCGCCTGATGCTGTATGTGGACACCAGCGCCCTACTGAAGCGGTACGTCGACGAGCCCGACAGTCCCAGCGCTGAGCACACGCTGCTGCGAGACCCCGAGTGGGTCACCGCAAGACACACGGTCGTGGAGGTGCGGCGAAACCTCGCGCGACTCCTGGCTGAGCCGGCCCTGACCGCGGCCCTCGACGCGTTCCAGGCGGACTGGGCCCGAATGAACGTCGTCGAGCTCGACGAGACCACCTGTGAGTCTGCGGCGGCAATCGCCGCGTCCACGGGCGCCCGGAGCCTGGACGCGCTCCACCTTGCGGCGGCGATGCGTGTTCATGGCCCCGAGCTGACCTTCCTGACCTTCGACCGGCGGCAGGCGCAGGCAGCGCGAGCGCTCGCACTCACGGTCGCCGGCGCCTGACGGGAACGCCAGGCCGAGGCCACCCGGCCACGTGAAGTCCGCCTGAGTGCGGGCGGTTGAAGATTCACGACGACCTCCAAGGTGACTCTCGGACGAGGCCGCTGCTGGACGGTGGGTGTCATGTCGTGCTAGCTGTGAGAGCCCCCTTCGTGGCGGCTGCCCGCGCCGGGCGGTCCGGTGACCGTGACATGGCCAGCGACTTCGTCGAGCTGCTCGCCGCGCTGGATGGGATCGCGCAGGACCCGCGCCACCACCCCGAGGGAGACGCCCTCTATCACTCCCTGCAGGTCTTTGGGCACGCGCGCGCCGAGACTGGGGACCTCGAGCTCGTGACGGCGGCGCTCCTGCACGACGCCGGCAAGGCGATCAGCTCCCGCGAACATGACGTGCTCGGCGCGAAGCGCATCGCCGCGAGGCGCCTGCCGGGGCAGCGCGGACGGCTCCGAGATCGCCGCCAGGACCTGCCGTCGAACGGCGAGATTCGGGAAGCGCTCCTCGAGCTGGTGGAGCTGACCGAGGGGGCGAGCCGCGGACGGCGGCTCTTCTCCATGAGGGTGACCGCGTGGCAGACCATGGGGGAGCAGCTCCCATTCCGTCCCCGCCTGATCGGATCGGTGGCGACAGGGCACGTCCGGAGCGGCAGCGACATCGATCTCCACGTCTTCACCAAGTCGGAGCAGGCTCTGGAGGCCGCGCTCTGGCACCTCGGCTGGACCTTCGAGGCGAGCCGGGTGTGCGTGCGGAAGGGGGGCATCATCCGCGAGTTCACGCACGTCCACGTCGACCGCGGCTTCCCGGTGGAGCTGTCCGTCTACCTGCCCGGGGAGCTGCGCGTCCGCGGGCGCAGCAGCACGGACGGGCGGCCCATCCAGCGCCTGTCGAGGGCGGGCGTCGAGCGGCTGCTGGAGCGAGACCACCCGGCCGAGTGGGCTTCGTGGCAGCGAGGAGCAACCCGCGACCTGGCGGACTCCTTCGATGTCCTGGACACTGCTCTGGAGGACCTGCTCGATGGCGATGAGCCAGGTCCTTCGGACGTGGAATGCGAGCCGATGACCGGACCATGGGGCCCATGGGATCGACGCTTCACCCGGTGAGTGTTCTGAAGGCGCGTAGCCGCCCCGGTACGCCATGGCGCCGACCGCCAGGGAGCCGGGCACACCCACCGCGGTGGGGGACGCGGCAGATCGAGGGTTGCCCCCCGCCCGGTCACGGGTACAATTGGCACCATGAAGACATCCAGATCAGAAGCGGGATCCATCTTCGACGATGGGGATCCGCGGGCGCCGTCGCAGGAGGAGTGGGACCGCATGACGGACGCCCAGCGTCGTCGGGTGGTGGCCAATCTGCCGTCGGAGCTGCCGATCTCGGAGGCGATGCCGCCCGAGGGAGACCTCCACCACGACGCCACCGACGCGATCCGCGACACGCTACGCGGCTACTTCCGCCGCACGAAGGCAGGCATCTACGTCGGGTCCAACCTGGCGGTCTACTACCCGGCGGAGGAGGTCTTCGCGCCCGACATCATGGCGATCACCGGGGTGGACCCCCGCCCGCGGGAGAAGTGGGTGGTCAGCCACGAGGGCAAGGGGCTGGAGTTCGTCATCGAGATCCATCACATGGGCAGCGCGACGAAGGACCTGCGGACCAACGTCGCGCGCTACGCCCGCCTCGGCATCCCGGAGTATTTCGTCTTCGATGCGCGCCGGAAGAAGCTGCTCGGGTATCGCCTCGCGCCGGATGGCGGCGTCTACCAGCCCGTCGCACCATTCCGCCTGCTGTTCCGCTCGGAGGTCCTGGGGCTCGACCTCGCCCTGGTGGGTGACCGCGTCCGCTTCTACCATGGCGGCGCCATGCTCCCGGACCGGGAGGAGCTCATCGTCCGCCTGGACGCCATGGTGGACGAGCTGATGGAGCGCGCGGAGGAGGAGGCGCGACGCGCGGAGGAGGAGGCGCGACGCGCGGAGGAGGAGGCGCGACGCGCGGAGGAGGAGGCGCGGCGCGCGGAGGAGGAGGCGCGACGTGCGGAGGAGGAGGCGCGACGTGCGGAGGAGGAGGCGCGACGCGCACAGGAGGAATCACGGCGCGCGGAGGAAGAGGCGCGACGTGCAGACGATGCGGAGCGACGCCTCGCAGAGGCGCTGGCAGAGCTGCGCCGCCTGAAGGGGGAGTAGCCTGGGCGGCCATCTGGGAGCCGCCTCGCATCCCGACCGGCCGGGGCGACCGGGGAGGCACGGAGTCCCGGTGTGCAGAGAGAGCCTCGGTCTTCACGCCGTTGGAGAGACCCATGACACGACTCGTTCTCGGTGCAGGATGCGTGGCGCTCTGCGTGGCAGCATGCGGCTCGGAGCCCGCCGGGAGCGCAACTCCGGACGGCGGGGGGGCGTCGGCAGACACTATCGGTCTCCCAGACACCGGTGCAGACACCGATGCGGGCGGCCTGACCGATGCCAGCACGCCGGACCCGGACGCGGCACGGTCCGCGTTGGTGGCTCACCTCCCGGCGGTGGTTGTGCTGCTCGCGGACGGGTTCGCCGACTACCGCACGACCCACCCGGGCGCGCCCAAGCGCTTCGGGAAAGCGGACGATCCGGGCTTCGTCGTCCCCTGCCCGGCCGGCGGGCAGATCGTCGTCGCCCTGGACGGCACCGCGACGTCCGAGGGGTGTCAGCTCGCGGCGGGGGTCTCGGTGGAGGGCACCCTGGCCGTCGGGCTCCTGGTAGAAGACGACGGCTGCACCACGGTGACGGCGAGCGGGGAGCTCACCCTGCGCGTGGGGGCAGCCACCTTCCCCGTCTCCGTCGAGGCGCTGACCGCCACCGTGTGCGACGGGGTGGCGTGCGGCACCGTGACGGCCTCGCTCGCGGGCGGGGCGTCGCTGGGGACGCTGCCCTTCGGCGAGGGCTGCGAGACGGAGGCCCCCGACGCGGGGACGGTGGACGTCCCGGACGTGGGCGTCGGTCACGACGGGGCCGACCCGCTCCCCGACGTTGCAACCTCCGGGGCGGAGCCCCTCGCCTGGACCCACACGGCGGCCGACCTCGGCCACCTGCACACCCAGCACTGCGCCGTCGCCGTGGGCGGGCGCATCGCGCTGGCCGGGGGCTACCAGTCCGTCCAGAAGGTCGCCACGGACCAGGTGAGCGTGTTCGACACCGCCACAGGCACGTGGGGGACCAGCCTCGAGGGGACGGCGCCTGCGTTTCCCACCCCGCGCCGCTTCATGGCCTGCGTGTCAGACGGGCTGGTCGGGTGGTTCACGGGCGGGCAGACCGAGGGCCCCGACGCCGGCCTCTCCACGCAGGTCTGGAGCTACTCGCCCGGCGACGGGGCCTACGGCAGCTTCGGCATCGCGCCCCTGGCGCTCTCCGAGGCCCGAAACCGCGTCGCGGCCGCCGTCTGTCAGGGGCGCCTCGTCGTGGCCGGCGGCGAGACCTACGCAGCGGGCCCGGCAAAGAGCGCAGTGGTCGACGTCCTGGACCTCTCCTTCATGGGCGGCCCCTCCCAGGTGGCCCTCAGCGTCCCCCGGAGCCGCCTCGCGGCCGCCGTCATCGGCTCCCGCGTCGTGCTCGCCGGTGGGCGGACGGGAGTGTCCCCCACGGAGACGGCAAGCACGGCGGTCGACATCTACGACTGCGACACCGGGACCATCACGGCCGGAGCGCCCATGCCCCACGCCTGGGGGGCCATGGCGCAGCCCGCGGTGGTCGGGGGACGCGCGTGGTTCACGGGGGAGGGAGCCTTCGGCGCAGACGGCGCCAGCCTGCAAGGGGCCGTGACCGCCGGAGTCATCGACGTGTACGACGCAGCGACAGACTCCTGGTCGACGGTCACCGTCCCGACTCCCCGCACGGACATGGGCCTCGGCGCCGTCGTAGGCTGCGGTGGCTGCGCGGGGAGCGACTCCCTGGTCTTCGCCGCTGGCGGCTACGTCCCAGGCGACGGAGACAACGCCACCTTCGCCGAGGCGCTGGACCCGGACACCGGGACCTTCTGGTCCCTCTCCTTCTCGCCCAACACCGCGACGCAGCTCTTCGTCGTCGACAAGTCCGCGTACTTCCTTGGCTTCGGCATGTACGGAACCACCCTCGACGTGTTCGAGGTGCCCTGAGTCGACTTCCGCAAGTACGCCCCTGACGTGGGACATCTCCCGCGCCATCGGCCATGCGACAGCAGCACCCAACACGAAGACCATTGCGCGGTACCAGCGCTACCGAGCGCCGGGCGGCGCTCCGCACTCACGCCGCCTTGTCCCCTTCGCGCCGCAATGCTACGTTCTCCGAAGCCGCAGCATCACAAGGGGTGCTGCCGCACGCACGGCATGAAGGCGATCCATGACCGAGCCGATCCTTCTCAGACTCCGGACGCGACTCGGGTTCACGACCGCCGAGGTCGCCGCTGCCGGTGGGTGGACCCGCAAGCGCTTTTCGGAGATCGAGCGCGACGTCGACCTGGACGTCGATGACGGTCTGAAGCTGTCCGCCCTCTATGGGGTGGACATCGCGCGGATCCTGGAGACGAACAAGGTTAGCGCAAAAGACGTGCCAATCGCTGCGCTGCTCAAAGGCAGCGCCCAGACTCTGACGGCCGACGCGCGCTTCTCTATGGCAGAGGCCATGGCGGCGGCGCACGACGCGCGCGAGGTGCAGGCGCTGCTTGGCATCGAGCCCGCGGTGCCCGTGACGAACTTCGGCGAGGACCGCGACCTGCGCCATCCGGAGTCGGGCGTCGCGGCGCGCCTTGCGGCCCGGGTCCGCGAGCGGCTGGGCTTGACCGGCGTCATCGGGTCCATGGTCCGCGAGGTCTGCGACCCGCTCGGAGTGCTGCTGTTCACTGGCCGGTTCACCGACCGGGCCGTGGATGCCCTGTCCGCTTGGTCACGCGATACCGGACCGGTCATCCTCGTCAATGCCGACAGCCCGGCCGCGCGCAGCCCGCTCTCTCTACGGACGGCGCTCGCCCATGAGATCTGCCACCTTCTGTTTGATCGAGAGAAGATGCGTGACGTGCGCACCTTCTGCCAACTCGAGAGAATGGGGCACGCAGGCGCAGACGCGCGAACAGAGGACATCGAGCGGAGAGCCCGCGCATTTCAGGTGGAATTGCTCGGCCCGAGCGACCTCCTCCTACACCGCTGGAGGCAGATGGATGGCCTCCCGGCTGACCGCATCCGCGCACTGTGCCAGGAGTTCGGGATGGGCCCGGTGGCCGTTGCGCGCCAGCTCGGCAACGCTCCCGGAGGCCCCCCGTTCGTGGATCCGGGCGTGATGATGATCCCCCACGACTCGTGGCCCGAGGTCGAGCAGCTCCATATCGACGACGACCCCCAGTCAATCCCCGCAACGCGGCGAGGGGCTCTGCTGCGGCTCGTTCGCCTGGCCATGGAGTGTGAGCTGCTCTCCTTTTCGCGGGGTAGGGAGTTCCTCCGCCTGACCGCCCCGGAGATGGAACATCTGGTCGCGATGTGGACATCGTAGTCGACACGTGCGCAGCGATTCACGCGCAGTCGATGACCGCTGGTGCGGGCACGCTCCTCGAGCTGCTCGACACTGTGTGCGGCCGACCGGTATACCTGCTCACGCGCGCCGTTCAGACCGAGTGTGTCCGTCACGGCCTGTCGCAGTGGCTCACCCAGCTCGAGGATGCAAGGCGCCTCGATGTGCGCAAGATGGACTTTCGGCAGGCGGCCAATCGAGTTCGCTGTCTGGAGGCGAAGCTGGGCGGTCTGGCCCCCGGCATCAACGACACAGGGCTCCTGATTCTTGCGCAGGAGAGTAGCGCACCGCTGATCACCGACGATGCCGCTCTGTATCACGCAGCAATGGCTGAGGGAGTCGTCTGCTGCGATCTACTCGACGTCTGCCTGGCCGCCGAGCACCGCGGTTTTCTGGCACGATCAGACACCTTGGAGTTCTTCGCGTATCTTCAGAGGCCAGCGCCACACTATCTCCCATTCGGATGGAAGGCCCTTCATCAGCAAGGGTATCTCTGGCCCGCAGACCATGAGTGACTGACGGCGCAACGACGCCCGCCCGCCGCGCTGGCGGCAGAGTTCCCGGGTCAGCGCTCCATCTCGTGATGGCATCGAGGTGACTGCCGGCTGACCGGTGTAGGGCAGGCGGGGTACGGTCGCGGGATTCACCTCGAGGCGCCGAGCATGGGAGTGGAGGGAGCCATTGCGGAGTCGCTGTTATTCGTGACCCATGCGACGGAGGACGATGCGCTGGCGGCGCGGGTCTCCCGGTGGCTCACGGGGCTTCGTGTTCCGTGCTGGGTGGACTCCGAGCAGGCGAGAGCGGGGGTCGTGCTGGCGGACTTCATCGCGAATGCGCTGGGGCGGGCGCGGTCACAGGTGCTGCTGTTGACCCGGCAGTCTCTCGGGAAGCGGTGGGTGCACGCGGAGGCGCGCATCGGGCTCGGCGTCGAGAACGCGGGCCGGCGGACTCCTCGTCATTCCCGTGCTCTGGGACGTGGCGCCGGAGGAGCTGGAGGGGGAGCTGCGGCCGCTGCGCGAGAGGCTCTACGTCGACATGGGGGCGGGGAAGCGGTTCGGGTTCGGGCTCGAGCAGATCCTGTTCTCGCTCGGAGAGATCGCCGAGCCGCTGCCTCCGCCTGTCGAGCGGATTACGGAGGAGCTGCCCGAGCTGGTGATTGAGCTGCGGGCGCCGACGATGGTGGCGGCGCGGTTGGGCGAGGCGGACGTCAGCCGTGGCCGACGTGCGGCTGCTCCGGCGCGCGACCGGCAGCGGGGAGGGGATGGCGCTGTCCGAGGTGGGACGATTTCGCGCGCCCCTCGGGGAGCCGGAGGCGGACGCCCTGCGCTGGTTTCTGGAGAGCTGCATCTTGTGGCCTGGGGATGTGTTCGCGGCGCGGGCGCGACAGATCGAGGCGGACCTGCCGCGCTGGGGGCACGCGATGCTGCAGGCGGTTCGCGGCTCGGTGCCGGAAGCGGAAGAGCTGTTGCACGGCTGGCTCGACCAGAGCGAGGGAGGGCGGCGGCTGCTCACCGTGCAGGTCGGAGCGGGAGAGGCGTCTGCCAAGGGAGCGGCGCCCAGGACAGCGGGAGACGCAGTGGCCAGGTCGACGACCGGTACGACGGCCGCGCGCGGGGCGGCGGCGGCGCTGGCGCTCCCCTGGGACCTGCTGCACGACGGTGCGGCCTACCTGTTCCAGGAGCAGCCACGTGTCGCCGTGCGCCGGCATGTCGTGGTGGCCAGCCGCAGAGGCAGGGCGACGGAAGTGACCTGCGATGGGCTCCGCGTGCTCGTCGTGGTCGCACGGCCCGAGAAGGCGGGGCTCATCGACCCCAGATCTTGCGGATCGGTGGGCTGCACGAGCAGGAGGCGGTCGCGCTGGTCGGTGAGGCGTGCCGCGCCCACGGGGTGCCCCCTGCCGACGCGGTGGAGGAGCAGACCTCCGCGCTCAGGGACATGGTGCGCGCCGTGAGCTGCCACCCGCGGAGTTTCGTGCTTCTCCCGCCGCTGCTGCGTGAGCGCGGCGTCCGCGCGGTGACGACGGACCTGTGCCGGCTGCTCGACGAGATGGACGCGACGGGCGGCGGGCGCGAGCGGTCGCTGTACGCCAGCCTGCGCTTGAGCCTCGACCGTCTGCCGGCGCGGCTCCGCGACGTGGTGCGGGAGATCGGGCTCCTGCGGGTTGGGGCGGTCGAGCCGGTGCTGCAGATGGTGCTCGGGCTCGGGGAGGAGGACGGCCAGGCGCTGGTCCGGAAGATTGAGGCGCGGGCGCTGCTCCGACGCGAGGGAAGCTACCTGCATTTCGATTCGGCGTTCCCCCACGCGCTCGAGGCCGAGCTGAGGGAGCAGCGGACAGAGGAAGAGCGGGCCGAGGCGTGGGAGCGGGTGGTCGAGGCGTACGTGGGCCTGGTGACCCATCTGTATAGGCTCAAGTTCAGCGCGCAGGTGCGGGTCGCGACGACGTTGGCGCAGCTAGAACTCCCGAACCTCCTCCGCGTGCTGGATCACCTCGGTGCGCAAGCGGGTGAGGGCGCGGAGCGCGTCGAGCAGGTGATCGGGGTCGCTACGAGGCTTGAGGGACTCCTCCAGTTCACGCCGCAGCAGCGAGCGCTGGAAGGCGTTGCCGCGCTTCGCGCGAGGCTTGCCGCACGGCTCGGCGGCGATGGGCGATGGACGCACAGGCAATGTGAGGCGGCAAAGAGCGCCATCGACCGCCTTATCGAGGCAGGAAAGCTCGCGGAGGCCATCGAAGCTGCGCGCCAGCTCGTCCTGCGAGGCGAAGCCGCGGCAGAAGCCGGCCAAGATCCCTACGCCGGTGCCGACTACGACCGGGCAATGGCGTGGTACTCTCTCGGCTGGGCGCTCAGGCGGGCGCGACAGTCGGCCGAGGGCCTCCAGGCCATCGGGCAAGCGCGAAGGATCTTCGAGTCGCTATCATCTGCCGGCAGCGCGAACGCCGATCGCATGGCCTCTGCCTGTCTGAAGGAGGATGGAGACTGCCTCAACGACTTGGGCCGGTACGACGAGGCAGCAACGTGCTACGAGCGGGCAATCGAGCGCGCCCGTCAACGCGGCGATGAGCGAACCGTGGCTGTCGTCCTGAGCCACCTTGCGGGGACTCGCATGCTTCAGGGCCGCGGCGACGAGGCGCTTCGCGGATTCCACGACGCACGCCTTGGCTTCGAATCGTTCGGCGAACCGCAGAGCGTCGCGACAGCCTGGCACCAGATCGGCAGGACCCTCCAACACATCGGCCGCCATGACGTCGCCCAGGACGCTTACAGGAGGTCGCTGGCGCTCAGTCACTCGCAAGGGACCCTTGCCCGCATGGCGTCAACTTTCTCCCAGCTCGGGAGCGTCGCCTGTGTCGCTGGCCGGTTCGAGGAGGCCGTGGACTGGGAGCGCCGTGCCCTGGAAACCAGGTGCCGACTCGAAGATAGCATGGGCGAGTCCATGTCGCGCAACAACCTCGCTCTTGGGCTCTACCGCCTCGGGCGCCTCAACGAAGCCGAGTGGGAGGCGCTCCGCGCCGCCGAACTCAAGGAGCCCCTCGGCCTCGCTGCCCTCCCATGGACCACGTGGGACATCCTCCACGACATCGCCCGGGCCCGCAACGACGTGCCGGCCGCCATCGCCGCTCGCGCAAGGGCAATCGAGTGGTACCACGGCTACCGCGCCCAGGGCGGCGCCCCGAAGTTCCAGAGCGCCGAACTCGTCGCGGTTCTTGCCGAGGCGGTCCACCAGACAGCGGGCGCTGCGACCGCCGACCAGCTCACGGCGCTTGCCACCGGTCCAGAGGTTCCCGACTGGATCCAAGCCCCAGCCCGCGCCATTGCGGCCCTCCTCAGCGGTGACCACGCGACCGCCGAGGCCGCCCTCCCAGCCCTCCATTACAGCGACGCCGTCGAGCTCCAGCTCCTCCTCGACTCTCTCCCCACAACGACCTCTTGACGCCTCCGCCGACCGTGTGTTACTCCGACACAGTCAGTCAAACCCCAGGAGGAGCCCAACCATGGCAAAGCTGCCCGAGACGACCGGGTACCAGAAGCGGTACCGCTATGCCCGCAAGGTGGTGCGCCGCGTGCGCCGACTCGGCCACGAGACTCTGGCGAAGAACCTCGAGACCGTCGCCAGCCTCGTGAAGACGGTCGGCCGCGAAGAGGAAGACGCCGCGGAGCCCGTCGACGACGCTCTCACCGACCGGGATCTCGCAGACGCCGCACTCGACGACGTCGCCAAGAGGGCGCGCCTGGACCTGGCGTCTCGCTCTGTCGCCGCCGCCCGCGAGGAGCCGTATGTCTCCATCTTCCACTCGGGCATCGACTACTACATCTCCGCCCCCATCAACGAGGAGACGAAGCGGTACGGCGAACTCCGAGACCGCCTCGTGGAGTACCTCCCCGAGACCGACCCGGTCCGCCAGGAGGCCGTCCCGAAGGTCGAGGACGGAATCACCGCCTACCGGCAGGCGGCGAAGGCCGTCGACGACGCAAATACCGCCTACTCCCTGGTCTCGACGCGCCTCGCCTCCGCCGAGCAGGCCCTCGACCGCCAGCTCGAGAAGACCTATGGCGCCCTCATCGAGTCGGTGGGCAAGGCGAAGGCCGACCGTTGCTTTCCCTCCGTCCGCAAGCCGAAGCCCAAGAAGGCGGCGCCCGCGAAGGCCACCGCTCCCGAACTCGCTCCGCCAGCCCCTCAGGCGCTGGCATAGCGGCGGCGTCACGAGCGCCCGCACCAGCTGGCTCCCCGGTCGCGCCATGCCTCGCTGCAATGCGCGCATGAGGCGCTTCACCCGAGCGACGAAGTCCATGGCACCCGCGATGACCGCGAGCCCCGAGCGGATGTCGCTCCGTTGCACATGCGATGGCCCTCCAACTCACGGTGACTGCGCCCCATTGCAGGGACGATGCGCTGTGCATCCCTCAGGGACACACACCATCGCTCCTGCGATGTGCCCGCTCCACCCCAGCCAAGCAGCGCATCGCACGGCGCCTTGCTCCCAGACTCCCCCAGACACGACGCGAGGAACACCCCCAAGGAGGCCCGGCCATGCATGTGACAGAGGAGACGCTGCGCGATGCACTGATACGGGGCGGGGAGCTCGCACGAAAGAGCGACTTCGACGCCGCGTGCCGCCTCGCGGCAGAGCTTCGGCCTCACCGCAACCCGTCCCCCCCACCCACGCTTCTGCCGCTGTGGAATCTGCTGCGACAGCGTCATGCGCTCTGGACCTACAAGGACCCGAACCTCCGTCGCATGGCGGCGACCGACGATGCGCTGGGGATCCTCGACTCGGAGCCCGACGTCGAGACACTTCGGGAATCCACCGACCAGGAGACTCTCGGGCTGGCAGGTGCCATCCACAAGCGCCGCTGGGAGATCGAGGCGCAGCGGGAGCACCTGGAGCGGTCCGCCCACTACTACCTCCGAAGCTGGGCCGCGCGCAAGGACGACGACTCGGGCTATACGGGGATCAACGCCGCGTTCCTGCTGGACCTGATCGCCGACAAGGAGCGCCTCTCAGAGCTCCCCACGGCGCTATCTCGCACGTCTGCGCTTCAGCAGGAGGCGACCTGCATTCGCCGGCAGATTCTCGCGATGATCGGTCCGGAGCCAAGCACCGGGTTGGACTGGTGGCGTCTGGCGACCGGCGCCGAGGCGGCCCTGGGGCTCGGTGACTTCGAGGCGGCCCGACGCTGGCTTGATGCGGCCCACGCCGCGGACCCCGCTCCATGGGAGTGGGAGTCGACGATGCGCCAGCTCACGACCCTCGCGGAAGTCCTCGCCCGGCGAGACACCGCAGCAGGGGCAGGCGCGATGGCTCTGCTCGAAGATGTCTGCACGACCGCTGCACCTGGGCTGCTCCGAGGACCTCGAGACAAGATCGGCCTGGCGCTCTCGGGCGGCGGCCTCCGCGCGTCCCTGTTCCACCTGGGGGTGCTGGCCCGGCTGGCCGAGACGGACGTCCTGCGTCACGTCCAGGTGCTCTCATGTGTCTCCGGCGGGTCCATCGTGGGCGCCGCCCTCTACCTCCGCCTCCTCGGGCTGATGGAGCAGAAGGACGACTCCGCGACCCGCGACGACTACGTAGGGCTCGTCGAGAACCTGATCGGAGACTTCGAGGCAGTGGCCGTCGGGGGAAACGTCCGGTGGGCAGCGTTCAGGGCACTCTTCCGCCTCGCCAGCCCGACCGCGGCCCTCGCGAGGGCGCTGGATTCGCGCCTCTACGGCCGGATCAGGCCGGGGAAGAGCCTGCGGCTGCGCGACCTCAAGCTGCGGGAGGGGCAGTTCAACCCGCGGCGGGACAACTGGCGGCGCCGGGCGAAGCTCCCAGAGCTGCTGATCAACGCGACGTCCGTCAACACGGGCCACAACTGGCAGTACAGCGTGAGCTGGATGGGCGAGCCCCCCTACTCCATGGAGCACCGAATCGACTCCGAGGAGCGGCTGCGCCGCCTGTACCACCACGACGCGCCCGAGAGCACTGGTGACACCACGCTCGGAGAGGCGGTAGCGTCCTCGGCGTCGGTGCCTCTGTTCTTTCCAGCGCGGGGAGTCGCCGGCCTCTACCCGGACCGCACCGTGCGCCTCGTGGACGGCGGCGTGGCGGACAATCAGGGCACGTTCGGGCTCGACGAGCAGGACTGCACCGCGGTCATCGTGAGCGACGCGAGCGCCCCAGCGACGGCGCGCAGGCGCCCGTTCGTCTGGGCCATGATCCCGCCGAGCCGCGTCACGGACATGATGATGACCACCATTCGTCGCCTCCAGTATCGTCTGCTCGGTGCCCAGGAGCGCGCGGGGCGCATGAAGCACGTCCTCTTCCTGCACCTGTCGGAGGGCCTCGAGAGCGCGCCGGTCGACTGGGAGAGTGCGAAGGACCCGAAGAGCCCCCCAGACCCCGACGCGGGTGAGACGGACTATGGCGTGCCGCGAGACATGCAGCGCGCGATCAGCAGGATCCGCACGGACCTCGACCGGTTCTCCCGGGACGAGGCGCACGCGCTCATCTATAGCGGCTATGCGATGACGCGCGCGTCGCTGGTCAGGGACACGGCCGTCGCCTTCTGTGCCACGGACGCGCCAGACCACCCCTGGGCATTTCTGGAGATCGGCGGGCGCATGGCGCTGCGCGACGCGAGGAGAGAGGCGCTCCTCCAGGAGCTCCGCGATGGGGACGGAATCTCGTTCGTCGGCTTGAGGCGAGGGTTGCGCAGGCTGCTGCGCCGACTGCGGGGGAGCCCGCCGAGGGCAGACGGCGATTCGGCTGCCGCTCCCGGAACCGACGGGGGCCGGCAATGAGCCAGCCGCGCTCGGTGTTGCGGGTGTTCGCAAGAACATCGACCATCTGCGCTTCGGCATCACACGCCGCGTCCTCGACACCCTCTGTCGCCTCACCGCCCTGGCGGCCTCAGGGGCCCTCACGACCGGGCGGAGGGCCGTTGGGAGCAGCCCGTGCGAAAACCGAGTGACAGTGCTGGCCACAGTGCAATAGGATGACCGACTGCGAGAACAGGAGGCCAGGGCGATGGGTTGGGACGTCTTCTTGAGCTATCACGGCTCCGACCGGGAGCTTGCCCGGCGGCTCCGGGACGTCCTCATCGGGGCTGGCCAACGGGTGTTCTTCGACGAGACGTCCATCCTGCCGGGCGAGGTGTGGCAGCGGGCGCTCGAGGCCGGGATGCAGGGGGCCAGGAGTTGCCTCGTACTGCTCACTGGAGCGGCGCCCGAGCGCTGGGTCCACGCCGAAGTCCGCTTGGCGATCACGCGGGCTGTCGCTGACCCCGGCTTTCGCCTGGTGCCGGTCTGCACCTCCAGTGGGAGCGCAACCGTCGCGGTGATCGCCGACAGAACCTTGCTCGTCGGGTTCGATGACGGCTCTCTTCTGACCCAGGTGGAGAAGGAGCGCCCGTCACGTCGCAAGTGGGGGCACGCGAAGGCCATCGACAACATCGTTGTCGGCGACGAGGCCATCTGGACGCGTGCAGTGGATGGCACCATGCGTCAATGGGACCGGAGTGCGCTTGAGGAGACGAGCACGGGCGAACGCGCGGTCGACGCCGTCGCGTTCAATGCGCAGGGCCTCCCCGTGGCCATTCACACCAAGTATATCATTGGTGGTCGTTGGCAAAGCTGGTCGGGTAGCGATGAAGGCGACCTCGAGCCACACGCCGACTGGGACATCGCCGCGTGCGACGGTCCGTCAGCTTCGTACCGGCCTCCAGCAGGTTCCACTCCGTCCATCACGGCCGCTGGAACTCAATACGGAGTGGTCACCGTTCGTTCGATGGAGTCGACGCCAGATGAGTGGTCGTTCCAGCTCGGCTCGGAGACCATCGATTTCCTGGCCTTCAACCAACAGGGCACTGGTCTGGCCGTGATCGGGTACCGATGGCGCGACTTCACGTACCTCACCGATGAGAAACTGCTGGCGGAGGCGAGCGCTCGCACGCGGGAGACGCTAACTGAGGAAGTGCTTCGCCTGTTCCGGCGCCCCGACAAGGAGCCCGTCCCATGAGCCACCCGGTGCAACCGCGGGTTTTCGCGGTCTGCGGATTCTGGCCAGGAAGAATCTGTGGCTGGTCCTGACGACAACCTGACTGATGGAGTACCCCCCATGGACTTTGGAACGTTCCCATCCAGCGAACCACCACGTCACAAGGTGTTCCTGAGCTTTCACCACGGTGGAGACTTCCACTACCGGGACTCGTTCGTGCGACAGTTCCAGGCAGCCTTCGTGGATTACTCGGTCCGACCTGGCGACATTGCAGACCACCTCTCGACTGAACGGGTCCGCCAACTGATTCGGGACGAGTACATCAGGGACGCGACCGTCACGATCGTGCTGATCGGAGCAGCAACCTGGCAGCGCAAGCACGTGGATTGGGAGATCGACTCGAGCCTTCGGGACACGAGGCTCAACTCCCGGACCGGGCTGCTGGGCATCCTGCTCCCGTCGTATGCGCCGATCTCGGGACAGTACTCGACGTACGTCTTCGGCTCCGACAGTACCCGGCTCCCGGATCGCTGGACTGCTCCTACGCGGTCCGTCTACTCGCCGAACAACATCCCCCCGCGACTGTGGGACAATGTGGACGCAGGCTTCGCCGCCATGCGACCATGGCCTGCGAACGCTTCCGAGCTTCGTGGATGGATCCATGAGGCATTCCAGCGTCGTTATCAATACCCGACTCCGATCCTCAGCCGAAAGCGGTTCGGAAGAAACCGCTCCGAGGATCAACGCTACTGGCAATAGACGAGCCGGGTACAGTGTACGTCGATGTGCGTTCGGGGTTCCGAGGCCATGGCCCATCGACGCCAACCCACGGTTCGGGATAAGCTCGCCCGCCCCCTGAGCCACTGAACCGGGAGTTCATCATGCCGCGTCCCCTCTGCTTCGTGCTCATGCCCTTTGGCCACAAGCCCGACTCCACGGGCCGCATCATCGACTTCGACCGCGTGTTCCGTCAGATCATCGCGCCGGCCATCGAGGCGGCGGGCCTGGAGCCGCTGCGCGCCGACCAGGAGGCCGGCGGGGGCATCATCCACAAGGCGATGTTCGAGCGGCTCGTCCTGTGCCAGTACGCCGTGGCCGACCTGACGACGGCCAACGCGAATGTCTACTATGAGCTGGGGGTGCGGCACGCCGTGCGGCCCTGCAGCACCGTGCTCGTGCGCTGCGAAGGCGAGCGACTGCCCTTCGACGTGGCGCCGGACCGCTCGCTTGCGTACACCCTCGGCGCCGACGGCCGCCCGTCGAAGGTGGCCGCCACCATCGGGGCCCTGCAAGCGGCGCTCGAGGCGGTGGTCGGCCGGTCCGCCGCGGACAGCCCGGTCTACCAGCTCCTCGACTGCATCCAGCCGCCGGTCATCGACCACACCCGCACCGACGTCTTCCGCGACCTCGTGGAGTACTCGAATGACGTCAAGCGACGCCTGGGCCGCGCCCGCAGGGCAGGCGTGAACGCGGTGCGCGCCGAGGAGCACCACGTCGGAGACCTGGCGCGCGCCGAGGCTGGGGTGCTCATCGACCTGCTCCTCTCCTACCGCGCCGTGGAGTCCTGGGGCGACATGGTGCGCCTCGCGGAGAGCATCCCCGAGCCGGTCAAGCGGACGGTGTTGGTACGGGAGCAGCTCGGCCTCGCCCTCAACCGCGCCGGTCGCGGCGAAGAGGCCGAGGCGGTGCTGCTGGAGCTGATCGCAGAGCGGGGCGGCGGAAGCGAAACGTTCGGGATCCTCGGTCGCGTCTACAAGGACCGGTGGACGAGGGCTCTCCGGGACGGGCATGCGTCCCTCGCCGCAGGTCAGTTGGACCGCGCGATCTCCGCCTATCTCCACGGCTTCGAGGCAGACTTCCGGGACTCCTACCCAGGCGTCAACTGCGTGACCCTCATGGAGGTCCGCACCCCGCCGGACGAGCGCAGACACGAGCTGCTCCCCGTCGTCCGTTACGCGGTCACCCGGAAGATGGCTGGCGGAACGAGTGATTACTGGGACCACGCGACCCTCCTCGAGCTGGCGGTGCTCGGGCGCGACGAGGCGGCGGCCGGGCGGAGCCTCAGCGCTGCGCTGCCTCTCATCCGGGAGTCCTGGGAGCCGAAGACGACGGCAAACAACCTCCGCGCCATCCGCGAGGCCCGCGCGGCGCGGGGCGAGGCCGTCCCGTGGGCCGACTCCATCGAGGAGGCGCTCCTTCACGCGGGGCCATGAGGCCTGCGACCCGCGGGCTCCGTGAGTGAGCCGCAGCGCGTCGCGCCCCTCCCTGGGCGCACCCGGAGAGCAACGCGAAGAGGACCCGGACCCCCGCGGCTCACCGCTGGACCAGGGCGACCGCCTCCTCGCGCGAGGCGCAGAGGGGAAACAGGCTGGAGAAGCCCGACAGGTCGAAGACCTCCTGCACGCGCGCGTTGGGCGAGTGGACGACCAGCTTTCCGCGCATGCCCGCCAGGCGCTTTCCCGCCATGAGCAGCACCCGCAGGCCGGCGCTGCTGACGTAGTCGATGCCCGCGATGTCGGCGACGAGGGTGCAGACCCCGCCGGCGAGGATCTGGTCGAAGCGGTCCTGCACGGAGGCGACGGTGCTCGCGTCGAGGGTGCCTCGGAGGACGACGAGGGCCGTCTGGTCGTCGAGCTTGCGGTCGCGGATCTCCATGGGCTACTCCAGCGCTTTGGCGAGCGTCACGACGTTGCGCCCGTCGCGCCGCTCGTAGGTGAATCGGTCCATCAGCTCGCGGACCAGGTGCACACCGAGGCCCCCCACCGGGCGCGCCTCCAGGGGAGCCGCGAGGTCTGGACGCGGTACCCCCGTCGGGTCGAAGGGGCGGCCATCGTCGCTGATCACGAGGGTCAGCATCTCACCGTCCGTCTGGAGGTCGACCAGCGCAACGTGGTCGCCGCCTGGCCACGCGTGGGTCACGACGTTCGCGAGCAGCTCGTCGCTGGCCAGGCCCACCGCGTGGCACACCGCGCCCGAGGCTCCCCACGCCGCGCAGCGTGCGCAGATGGCCTCCCGCGCACGGCGCACGTCGCGCAGGTCGTTGCGCACCTCGATGCGGACGGCTCGGACCTCTTCGCTCACAGGCGCCTCCATGCTCGCGGAGCATAGCGCCCCCACGCAAGAGCGTCACGCGCTCCGCGACCGCCCGCAGGGTCGACGGCCCGCCGCGGTCCGGGTAGGATGCGTCCCCTGGAACCGCAACCGACGGGTGCTCCCATGTTCACGGACAGGCTGTGCATCTCCGCCACGCTGACCATCGGCAGCACCACCCACGAGGTGCCCGGAGGCACCGTCCGCGCCTGCACCCTGCGCCTCGACCCGTGGGGCTTCGAGGGGACGCTCACCTTCGGCATCCTCGCGGACCAGGAAGATGACGCCCTGATCGGCCCCTTCACGACGCAGGATCTGGCGACCATCGACCTGACCGTCACGGGGGGGTTGCCGACGACCTCGACCACCCCGGAGGCGCTCACCGTTCGCGCCCTCGTGACGGACAAGGCGGTGGGGGAGACCAGCCACTCGACCCCGTCGGGCCCCAAGGTGTGGCTCCGGGAGTACACCGTGCACTTCGCCGACGCCCCACGGGTCCTGTGGACCCAGCACCGCCCCCTGGTGCTCGCGGCAGAGCAGAGCGTGGCCGACGTGTTGGAGGCACAGGTGGCGGGCGACATTGCCTTCGAGGCGACCCTGGACGCCGCCACGGAGCAGCGTCCCCACGTGTTCCTGCCGCTCGGCGGGCAGCGGGCGAGCTTCTACGACCTGCTCGCCTGGTACGCAGACACCCACGCCGGCGTGCTGACCTGGGACTACGCCGCGGGGAAGCTGGCGCTCACCGGCGCGAAGCCGGACGGAGGGTCGCCGTCGAAGCTCCGCTCCACGGAGGTAGCGGCGCTGTCGGTGCGGCTCCCGGCCGTGCGGCGCCACGCGGCGCGGGTGCTCAACTCCTACGCCGAGTCGCCAGCGACCGTGGAGCTGGCGCAGGAGCAGGCAGTGGCGGGCATCAGCCACGATCACGTGATGCGCTCTCCGGTGCCCGCTGACGCTGACGCGCGCCAGACCCTGGAGGAGAGCCGGCTCGGCGTGCGGCCCGCGGAGCTGGAGGTGCGGTTCAGCACCTTCCCCACCGTGCCCTGGTGGCCTGGGACCGCGGCCCAGCTCCAAGGGGAGCTCTACGCGTCGGCCCTCCTGCCACAAGGGGAGGCGTGGCGGGTGGCCCACGTGTCCCTCGAGGCCGAGGCCGCCGACGACCTGCTGGAGCGCGACTGGATGACGGACGGGCGGCGCTACAAGGCCGAGCTGACCGCGGTCTGGGAGGGCAAGTCCGACCCGGTGCCACGGCTACCGCCCTATGTGTCGCCACGGTGGCCGCTCCACGTGGAGGGCAAGGTCGTCTGTGAGGTCGGAGACGAAGGCGACCGCACCTGGTCCTTCGAGGAGGACGCTGACACCTCGGTCCAGAGCTACAAGGTGCGCGTCCCGCTCTGGGACTGCGTGGTGAAGGCCCCCTTCCAGCCCATCTTCCTGCCAGGCCACGTCTACGCGCCTGCCTACAGAGACTCTCGCGTCCTCTTGGCGCTCCACCTCCACGAGGCCGAGATCGTGCAGTTCCTCGACTGGGGCGCCTCGGTGCAGATGCCGCTGGAGAGTCAGGGCAACCAGGTGCTCTTCGGCAAGAACGGCCAGGACCAGACGGCGCTGAGCCACGCCTATGTAGACAACAAGCCCGTGTTCACGGTGTACCGCGTCAAAGACAGCGACACGGAGCTCCTGCAGATGGAGGAGGGGATCATGGTGCTGCAGACGAAGGAGGAGACATGAGAGGTGCCGGCACCGGGTTGCCGCCGGGCGCCAGCGCCACTCCGACAGTCACCGCACCCAGGTCCGGTGCGCCCGCGGAGATGTGGGGGGCACCCTGTCGTGGCTTCACCACAGGGACACGCCGCGCCCATGCGACGGGCTCACGCATGCAGGATGGTGACGGCCAGGCCGCGGGTGGGGGTCAGCGCCTCGTCGAAGCGGGTGCGCTCGGCGACTGGCGGGGCGTCCGGGCGGCGGTCGAAGACGACGAGCCAGCCGTGGTCCAGGCCGAGCGATGACAGGTAGCCCTCGATCTGACGGAGCCCCTCCGGTGTGGGGTCCGCCTCGCCCGCGCGGCGCATTCTGAGCTCCAGGGCCTCGCGCTGCCAGCCGCTCGGCTGGGGCCACCGCACGAGCACGTCGATGCGCTTCATGCCGACCCCGTACTCCCGGTCCACGAAGCCGCCCCCGTTGACGACGCGCTGGAGCCACGCGGACAGCACGAGCTGAGCGGCGACCTCGTGGTAGGGCATCTTGGGTGCGACAGCGGCGCCCTGCTCCCGCCAGAAGTCCGCGAAGGCGTCGAGCAGCACCCGCACGTCGAGGCGGCCGGTTGCGTCCACCCAGGGCCGGTCGGGGAGCTGGATGTTGGCGTCGGCCGCGCCGGCGAGCACGCGGACGATGACCTCGCGGTAGATCGGGTTGGCGATGCGCAGGGGCTTGTCCACCACCAGCCCGAGGTCGCGCACGAAGGCCGCGTCGTCGTCGTACTCGTCGCCGCCGATGACGTCTCCCGAGAGGAGCGGCCCCACGATGCGCCGCACCCGCGGCTCCTGGAGCCGGGCGACCAGGGAGTCGAGGTGGGTCTGCCGAGCGAGGATGAGCTGCTCCTTGGCCTGCTCGCAGTGGGCGACGGTCACGGGCTCGGTCACCGGGACTCCGATCTTCTCGACAATTTCGCGAGCCAGGGCGCTGACGAGCCAGGGCTGACCGCCGGTGAGGTCCATGGCACGGTCGACGGCGCCGGCGGCGAAGGGCTGGCCCGTCTCGGCCGTGTGCTGGGCATAGAGCGCCGCGACCTCGTCTCGGTTGAAGCGCCCGAGGCGCAAGGACTCGGTCTTCACGTTGAAGGGGCTCGAGGACCCGATGCGGTCCGGGTCTGCGCCGGCCGCGGCGCGGTAATCGCGGACGTCGCGCAGACCGCAGAGCACCACGGACCAGGGAAAACCGCGTCCCCGCGAGCTGAAGCCCGCTCGGAGCTGGTTCAACACCGAGCGGAGGCTGTCGCCGCGGAGCGCGTCGATCTCGTCGACGAGCAACACCAGCGGCCTCGGGCAGGTGCGCGCCCACTCGGACAGCCCGGCCAGCAACTGCGCCAGCGGGCTCGCCGCGGGCCAAGCGGGGGGCTGAAGGTCCGGTGGCAGGTCGCCGCGGGCCGTGATGCGGATCGCGTCGAGGATGCCTGCCTGCGCCGTCGCGTAGTCGTCTCCGGCGACGGCGGCCAGCTCACACGAGAAGGCGAGCGCCGCGTAGCGCCCCTCCTCCGTGAGCGCCTTCGCGAGCGCCCGGAGGGCCGTGGTCTTCCCCGACTGGCGCGGCGCGTGGATGACGAGGTACGCCCCCCGGTCCACGAGCCCGCGGGCCTCGGGGATGCGATCAAGCGGCGGGAGCATGTAGTGCAAGCCCTCGGTGCAGGGCCCCGCCGTATTGAAGAACCTCATGGTGGCCACGATATCCCGAGGACTTGGGCGGTGCAGGGCGAGCGCCGGGAGCGGATGCGCCAGGGCGCCGTGCATTGTGAAAGGCGCGTTGCGAAGTGCACGACCGAAGGCGCACCACCGCACGGCTCTCTGGGTCGCGCGCCAGCGAACCGCCCGGCGCGCGGCGTGGTTCTGCCCAGAGCCGGCGGCCCGTGCCGCGTGGCACGAGGCGTGCTTGTCTGCGGACCGCGCGTGGGGCCCGCCTCGGTCTCGGCGGCCGCGCGCGGAGGCCGGTGAGGATGCAGCCCCCGACAGTGCTTCGCAGGCTCGTGCCCCGGTCCCCGGAGGGCCTGCTCGCCGGGAGCTTCGCCGCGCTGATCGGGGCCGGCGCCCTGCTGCTCTGGCTGCCGATCTCCCACCGCGGCGCCGTGGGCCCGCTCGACGCGCTGTTCACCTCGACGTCCGCCGTCTGCGTGACCGGCCTCGTGGTCGTCGACACGGGGAGCGCCTTCACGCCCGCCGGGCAGGTGGTGATCCTCGCGCTCATCCAGATGGGCGGGATCGGCGTGATGACCTTTGCGGCGCTCGCCTACCAGCTCATGGGGAGGCGGCTGTCGCTGCGGGCCAACGCGGCCCTGGCGGATGCCCTCGTCCAGCGCGACGTCGCCGGGGAGCTGGGGGAGACGTTCCGGGGGATCCTGCGGACCGTGCTGGTCATCGAGTCCATCGGCGCCGCCACGCTCTTCGTGGGCCTCGTCCCCCGCTTCGGTGTGGGGCACGCCGCGTGGTCCGCGGTGTTCCACTCCGTGTCGGCGTTCTGCAATGCTGGGTTCGCGCTGTACCCGGACAGCCTCGTCGGGCTGCGAAGCGACCTCCTCGCCGTCGGCGCGGTCACGGCACTCATCATCCTCGGCGGCATCGGTCACCCGGTCCTCCGCGACGTCTGGCGCGCGCTGCGAGGCGGCGCCGACCCACGGGGCCGCAGCCGCTTCGCCACGCTGTCCCTGCACTCGCGGGTCGCCCTGCTCACGAGCGCTGCCCTGATCGCGGGCGGCACGGCCGCCATCCTCGTGCTCGGGCTGACGGCGGACGAGTCTGGCGCAGGCGCGGTCGGCGCGGCCGCCTTCCAGTCGGTCACGGCGCGCACCGCGGGCTTCAACACGGTGGACATCGGGCTCCTGCCGGTGCCGACCCTCGTGCTGGTCATCGGGCTCATGTTCGTGGGCGGCTCACCGGGCTCCTGCGCCGGCGGCATCAAGACCACGACCCTCGTAGTCTGGGGCGCCCGCTTCCTCGCGGCCGTCCGCGGCGAGAAGCAGGTGCGGCTGCTGGGGCGTCACATCCCGGGCGAGATTGTCCGCCGCTCGATGCTGTTGCTCGACCTGGCGGTGCTCTGGAACGTGCTCGGCCTGTTCGTCCTGCTCCAGACGGAGGCCGGGACGGCTGGCGCGGACCTCGTCTCAGTGCTCTTCGAGCAGGTGTCTGCCTTCGGCACCGTGGGCTTGTCCATGGGCCTCACGCCCCACCTGAGCGACACCGGGCGGGCGTGGCTCATCGCGACCATGTTCGTCGGGCGCGTCGGCCCGCTGACGGTTGTCCTCTGGATCACGACGCGAAAGGACCCGGGGGTGCAGTACCCCGACGGGAGATTGATGATCGGATGAAACAGAAGCCACGAAGGAAGCTCGCCTGCGTCCTGGGGCTCGGACAGTTTGGGGCCGGCCTCGCCCGCGCCCTGGCGCGCCACTGCGAGGTGCTCGCCATGGACCGCGACATGGCGCGGGTCAACGCGATCAGCGACGACGTCCAGCGCGCGCTGTGCCTGGACGCGCGCGACTATCAGGCGCTGTCCGCGGTGGTCTCCAGCGAGTTCGACGAGGCCGTGGTCAGCGTGGGCCAGGGCATCGAGGCGAGCATCCTCGCGACCCTGCACCTGCGGCGCATCGGGGTGCGGACGATCCGCGTCAAGGCGCAGAGCGAGGACCACGCGGCGATCCTGACGTCCGTGGGGGCGTCGCAGGTGGTGTTTCCCGAGCGCGAGACCGCGGAGCGGCTCGCTCTCCAGATGATCAACCCAAACCTCACCGACCTGATCCCGCTGGCCGAGGACTACCGCGTCATGGACCTGACGCCGCCGGGGCACTACCTCGGGCGCTCCCTCATCGACCTGCAGCTCCGCGCGCGCCACGGGGTCTTCGTCATCGCCATCAAGCAGCCGAAGACGCACGGCTTCGAGTTCCTGCCCCAGCCGTCGCGCGTCATCGCACACGCGGACGTGCTCGTGCTCATCGGGCGCGAGGCAGACCTGCTCGCCCTCGAGGAGAAGCCGAAGACGAACCGCTGACGGGAGCAATCTGAAGCACGGGATCTGGCACCACCCATGCGGTCCCACGCGACTCCGTGGTCGGCCAAGAGCGCTGCGCCCAGCGGCCCCCCCCCGGGATTGCACTCTGCAACGGAGATTGCAGAGTAGCACGGTGGAGGGGGGGCACCTCCCGCCCCAAGACGTCGCAAACCCGCGCCGGACAAGCCCGTGAGGCACTCTGAGCCAATGGCACGCCCCTTGCCCCAGTCCCATCGTGCTGGGTGAGACTCCGGCGCTGAGGTGCACATGGCTGCGAAGGAATCCATCCTGATCGTCGATGATGAGCGGAACATCCGCGTGACCCTGCGTGATGCGCTGGAGGACGCCGGCTACACGGTCGAGCTGGCAGCGGATGGCGCGGCGGCGCTGGCGCACGTCGAGGGCCGCCCCTACGATCTGATCCTCCTCGACCTCAAGCTGCCGGACTTGGACGGCCTCGACGTCCTGACGCGAGCACGAGCCATACGCCCCGACGCCCTCGTCGTGGTGATCACGGCCCACGGGACCGTGGACGCCGCCGTCACTGCCATGAAACGGGGAGCGCGCGACCTCCTGCAGAAGCCCTTCACTCCGAGCCAGCTCCGGGACGTCGTGAGCCGCGCGCTGAGAGCCCCGCGAGAGGTCGCCGGCGACTACGACGCCACGCTGGCGCGCGCCCGCGCCGCCGTCCGCCGGGGCCACCTGGAGGCGGGCACGGCGCTGGCGCACGCAGCCCTCGCGCTGAACCCGGAGCGCGCCGACGCCCTGTGCCTCTGCGGCGCCATCCTGGAGTTCCAGCGCGAGTTCTCACGCGCGCAGAGCCTGTACCGCGCCGCGGTCGCCCTGGACGCGACCTTCGCCCCCGCGCGCACCAACCTGAGCCGGAGCACGGGGCAGGTCCACGATCTGCAGCCGCTCCTGGGCGATGAGGAGGAGCCATGAAGAGCAGATTCAACGTCGTAGTGGTCGGCTGCGGGAAGCTCGGGTCCCTGGTGGCGACCCGCCTGAGCGCAGCGGGCCACAACGTCGTCGTCGTCGATGCAGATCCGGAAGCCTTCTCGACCCTCGGGCGCACGTTCAGCGGCTTCACCATCGCGGGGGACGCCACCGAGCTGGGCGTCCTGGAGCAGGCGAAGGTGGGCACCGCCGACCTGCTCATCGCGGCGACCAGCCTGGACACGGTCAACCTCATGGTGACGCAGACGGCCATGCAGGTCCTCGGCTGCCGCTCAGCGGTGGCCCGGGTGTTCGACCCGCGGCGGGAGGCGACCTACCAGGAGCTGCGGGTCCAGACGGTCTGCCCGACAACCCTGGCGGCGGCCGAGCTCTTCGAGCGGTTGACCGCGAGCGGACAGGTAGGTGTGCCATGAGGCTGATCATCGTCGGTGGAGGGCGTCTCGTGTACTTCCTGGTGCGCACGATGCTCGCCAAGGGGCACCGCGTGACCATCATCGACCGGGACCGAGCGAACTGCGATCACCTGGCCCGCGCCCTGGACGCGCTGGTGCTGGCCGGTGATGGCACCGACCCGGACCTGCTGGACGAGGCGGGGGCCGGGTCGGCGGACCAGGTGCTGGCGCTGACCCCCGAGGACCACGTCAACCTGGTGGTGTGCCAGCTCGCGCTGCGGCGCTTCATGGTCCCGCGCGTGGTGGCGCTGGTCAACGATCCGGACAATGAGCGCGTCTTCAGGAAGCTCGGCATCGAGACGACCTTCTCTGCCATCCCGGTCCTGGCGAGCCTCATCGAGCAGCGCTCGGCCTTCGGTGACCTCGTAGACCTCATGCCCGTCGCCGACGGGCGCATCCGCGTGAGCGAGGTCGTGCTCCCTACCGCGAGCCCTCTGGCGGGCATGGCGCTGGCAGAGACCCGCCTCCCCGCGGGCGCCCTCATCGGGGCCGTCGTCCGCGGCGACGCGACCATCGTCCCGAACGGGGCCACGGTCCTGACCGCGGGGGACCGCCTCGTCGTCATCGCCCTGCCCGAGAGCCACGACCGCCTGCTGCGGATGCTCGGAGGGAAGTGACGTGGGGAGGATCGTCGCAGGCAGCTACCGGGCCATTGCGTACTACGTGGGCCTCGTGCTGCTGCTCGCCGGCGCGCTGGCGCTCACCCCGCTGCTCGCCCTGGTCGTCTGGCCCGAGGAGCTGCCCGCGGCAAAGCCCCTCCTCGGGACGGCCGCGCTCCTGCTCGCCCTCGGCGGGGCGGCGTGGCGCTGGCTGCGCCCCGATGGGGAGGTCTCGCTCACCCTCCAGGAGGGGGGCGTCGCCCTCGTCGTCGCGTGGTGGGTGGTGTGCAGCGCTTCGGCCATTCCGTTCCTCGGCTTCCAGGGCCTCGGCCCCATCGCGGCGCTGTTCGAGGCGGTCAGCGCCTGGACCACCACGGGCCTGTCGGTCGTCGACGTGACCCAGGCGCCCCATGTCATCCTGCTCTGGCGCAGCGTCATGCAGCTCGCCGGCGGCGCTGGCATGGCCATCATCCTGCTCGTGACCCTGGGCGGCCCGCTCGGGCCGGGTCTGGCCGCGGCAGAGGGGCGCAGCGACCAGCTCGTCCCCCACGTGCGCGAGTCGGCGCGGCTCGTGCTCATCCTCTACGCCTGCTACGCCGTCGCGGGCATCGCAGGCTACATCGCCTGCGGCATGGGCGCCTTCGACGCCGTCAACCACGCCTTCGCCGCGGTCTCGACCGGCGGCTTCTCGACGCGCCCGGAGAGCATCGGCGCCTGGGACTCGCCGGCCATCGAGGCGGTCTCGCTGCCCCTCATGATCCTCGGCAGCACCAACTTCCAGACGGCCTGGCTCGTGCTCCACCGGCGCTGGCGGGCCGTGGGCCGCAACGTGGAGGTGCGGTTCACCGTGGTCGCGGCTGCGGTCGCCATCGGCCTTGTGCTGTGGCAGGTCGCCGCGGTGTACCCGACGTTGGGCAAGTCCGCGCGGGTCGCCGTCTTCGAGACCCTCTCCGCCCTGACCACCACCGGCTTCTCCACGGTCGGCTATGCGGAGTGGCCCAAGCTGGGCCTGCTCGTGATGCTCGTGCTGATGGTGATAGGCGGCCACACGGGCTCCACGGCCGGCGGGCTCAAGCAGGCCCGGGCCGTGCTCCTGCTGCGCTCGCTCGGCTGGGAGCTGCGGCGCCTCGTGCTGCCCCGCGGCGCCGTCGTGGTGCGCGACGCCTGGGCCGGCGAGGCGCGGGTTCGCGTGTCCGACCCCCAGGTGGTCGCCACGTCGTCGTTCCTCGTCCTCTATCTGCTCGCGCTCGTCGCCGGCGTCGCAGTGATGACCGGCTACGGCTTCAGCCTGGAGGACAGCCTCTTCGAGATGGAGTCGTCGCTGGGCACGGTAGGCCTCTCCGTCGGCGTCACGGGCCCCGCCACGCCGGCGCCGGTGCTGCTCGTGCAGATCGCGGCCATGCTGCTCGGCCGCCTGGAGTTCTTCGTCGTCCTGGCGGCCTTCCTGAAGGTGGCGAGGGACGTGGGCGCTTCACGGCGCGGGCGGTGACGGTGTATGGTCGCCATCGGCCGCGTGGTCGCGGCGGGAGGCGAGCCATGACCCTCCGAACGCGGTTGCTCCTCGCCCTGCTCATCCCGGGGCTGCTGGTGGTGCTGGTCGGCGCCATCGGGCTCCTGGCCGTCGATCAGCTCGGGCGGGCGGCCGAGCGAATCCTCGCCAACAACTATCACACGATCCAGGCGGCGCGGCAGATGGAGACCGCGCTCCTCCACGTGGAGACCGGCGCCGCGGGCGATCACGCCGCCCGCTTCGAGGAGGCGCTGGTCCAGTGCGAGCGCAACGTGACCGAGCCCGGCGAGCCGGCGGTGCTCGCCGGGCTGCGCGCCGCGTGGGGGGCCGCGAGCGGTCGCGTCGACCCAGAGACCGCGGCCGGGCTGCGCCAGGGCATCGCGGACCTGGTCACACTCAACGAGGCCGCCATGATCGCGTCGGAGCGGCGCGCGCGGGAGACCGCACACACGGCGCGCCTCGCGGTGGCGGGGGCACTCGCGGCGACCGTGGTCGCCCTGGTCGGGTTCGCGCTGCTGGCGGCGCGGCGCATCGGGGGCCCCGTGACCGAGGTGGCGGCGCGGCTCCACGCGGCGCTCGGCGCAGGGGGGCCAGTGCCGCCGCCTCCGACCGACGAGCTCGGGCGCCTCCAGGGCGAGGTGGACGCGCTGCTCGGGCGCCTGGCCGCCTACGAGGACGCGCAGGCCCGGCGACTCTCCCACGCGCTCGAGGAGTCGCGGCGCCGGTTCGTCTCCATGCTCTCCCACCAGCTCAAGACGCCCATGACCTCGCTGTCCCTGTCGGTCCACCTGCTGCGGGAGCGGCTCACGAACCTGGATCCCGCCCAGGCGGAGCTGCTCGCCATCGCGGGCGAGGACTGCGACAACCTGGCGGCGCTGATCGCGGAGCTCATCGACGCGTCCCGGGACGTGGCGCCGGACCTGACCGTGCGGGTCCAGCCCGTGGAGCTGGCGCCCCTGCTGCGGACCGCCCTGCGGCCGCTGCTTCCGCAAGCGGAGGCGTCGGGCATCTCGCTCGCGCTCCCGGAAGGGGGGATGATCGCACGCGTCGACCCGGTGAAGTTCCCCTGGGTGGTCACCAACATCGCCGGCAACGCCCTGCGCTACACCCCGCGCGGTGGCAGTGTCCGCGTGGCGGTCGCAGCGATGGAAGGCGGCGTCGAGGTCACGGTGGCGGACACGGGCGCCGGCATCCCCGCAGAGGCGCTGCCGCGCATCTTCGACCCGTTCGTCTCGGCGGACGCGGCGCCCCAGGCCGGCACCCATGGCCTCGGCCTCGCCATCGCCCGGGAGATCGTCTCTGCGCACCGGGGAAGGATCAGCGTCGAGAGCCGGGTCGGCGAGGGCACCACCTTCCGCATCCACATCCCCGTCACTGCGGAGAGAACATGAGCCGCATCCTGATCCTGGACGACGACCCGCACATCGTGCGCACCCTGGAGCTCTTGCTGCGCGGCGACGGCCACACAGTGCTGACCGCCGGCACCGGAGAGGCCGCCCTGGCGCAGCTCGCCCGCGAGAGCGTGGACGTGGCCCTGGTCGACCTCCAGCTCCCGGGCATGAGCGGCAACGAAGTGCTGCGGCGCCTTCGCGACGAGCACCGCTCCGTCGAGACCGTCATCATCACCGCGCACGGGAGCATCGAGACGGCGGTGGAGGCCATGAAGGAGGGCGCCTTCGACTATCTGACCAAGCCCTTCACGCCGGCGCAGGTCCGGGCGCGGCTCGCGCAGATCGAGACGGTGCGGAGCCTGCGGAGCGAGGTCGCGGGCCTCCGCCGCCGCGTGGGCGACCTGCCCTTCCACGGGCGCTTCCTCACGCAGAACCCGGCGATGCTGCACCTGCTGGAGCTGGCCCGCAGCGTCGCCACATCCGACGCGACCGTCCTGATCACCGGCGAGAGCGGCACGGGCAAGACGCTGCTGGCGCGGCTGATCCACGAGGCGAGCGGGCGCGCGGGGGGCCCCTTCGTGACGGCGGACTGCACGTCCTTCCAAGAGGCGCTGCTGGAGTCCGAGCTGTTCGGGCACAAGCGGGGCGCCTTCACCGGCGCCATCGCGGACAAGCCGGGCAAGGTGGAGACCGCCGCCGGCGGCACCCTGTTCCTCGACGAGGTGGGCGAGGTGCCGCTCCACCTCCAGGGGAAGCTCCTGCGCTTCGTCGAGACCCGCACCTTCGAGCGCGTCGGCGACCCAACGCCCCGCACCGTGGATGCGCGCCTCATCGCGGCGACCAACCGGGACCTGGAGGAGATGGTCAGGGACCGCACCTTCCGCGAGGATCTCTTCTATCGCATCAGTGTGGTGGACCTGGCCGTGCCGGCGCTCCGCCACCGCCCCGAGGACGTGGCGCTCCTCGCCCGGGAGCTGGTGGCCTCCCTGAGCCGCGCCCACGGCCGCGCGGTCACCGGCTGGGACGCCGACGTGGAGCGCCTCCTGCTCGCCTGGCCCTGGCCCGGCAACGTCCGGGAGCTGGCCCACACCCTGGAGCGGGCGGTCCTGCTCGCCCCGGGACGCACGCTCCGCCCGGAGCACCTCCCCCCCCGCCTCCTTGAGACCCACCCGGACACCGCCGACGAGCGCCTCACCCTCGCCGAGCTGGAGGAGCGCCAGATTCGCCGCGTGCTGGCGCTGGGAGTCCCCCTCGCCGAGGCCGCGGCCAAGCTCGGCATCGACCCCTCGACCCTGTGGCGAAAGCGGAAGAAGTACGGGGCGTGAGGAGGGGGTGTTCGCACGCCGCGTGTCAGCCCGCGACCTCCCGGTAGAGCGCGAGGAGCCGCGGAAACGGGTCGGGCTGCGGCTGGCGGCGGCGCTCTGACGCCAGGGCCTTCCGCGTCGCCGCCACAAGCGCGTCCAGATCGCCGCTGCGCGCCACGTGCGTGCCTTCCGGACGCCCCACCGCGTCGCTGGCCACGACGGGCACGCCGAGGTGCAGCGCCTCGCGCACGCTGACCGCGTCGCCGTCAGTGGCCGTGGGGCGGATCAGCGCGTCCGAGCGCGCGAGCGTGGGCCCCAGGTCACGGGAGCCTGGAACCCAGAGGACCCGATCATCCACGCCGCGCTCCCTGGCGAGGGCGCGTGTCGCCGCGAAGCGTTCGGCGCTGGGGCCGTCGGTCCGCGAAAGGTGTACCACCAGCCCGAGGTCCGGCAGGGATGGCGCGAGCCGGGCGACGAGCTCCACGAGCTGGTCCTGCCCGTACAACAGGATCCCGCGGTGGAGATCGAAGGTGAACGCGCTGGCGGAGAGCACCGGGCGGTGGCGGTCCACGAAGGCGGCGACCTCCGGCAGGACGTCCGTGCTCAGGGTCCGCTCGTCGGGGGGCAGAAAGGCGGGCGCCACCAGTGTGCGCTCATGCCGCACGCCGAGAGCGAGGACCTCCTGCTGGATCCGGGGGTTGACGCAAACCACGGCGTGCAACGACCGCAGCGCCGCGCCGGTGACCGCGGCGCGGGACCGGTGCCCCTCCAGGGCGGGGCCGACTACATTGTCGCCGTGGATCGTGAGCACGACGCGACGGCAGGTGCGCGCCAGCGCGGCCAGCAGCGCGAGGTGCGCAGCGCCGTGAAGGTGGGCGTGCACCACGTGTGCGCCCCGGGTCCGGCGCAGAACCTCCAGGTGGTAGCCGAAAAACGGCGGCCCCGTCGGCGCTCCCTGCCTCATGACGGAGACCCCTTGGTCCTCGAGCCTCGCGGCGAGCCGCTGGAGATGCACGGATACACCGCCGAGGGGGGGAGGGAAGACTCCGACCAGCGCGACGCACAGCGGCTCGGTCATTGGGAGTCAGTCGAGCGCTCGGCGCGGGCATACAGGAACCACCCAGCGCGGCGACCGAGGGCCTCCTGTACCGAGACAGGGAGCCGCGCGAGGGCCCGTCGAACGCGCCCGCCCAGGAAGAGCTCGAACAGGCGCACGTCGGTCTCCGTGATGCGGAAGCCCGCGAGCAGGGTCTGCAGCTCCCCGCGGCTGTACACCCGCCCGAGGGGGTTTCCGAGCCCGTCGACCTGGTTGACCATGTCCTGGAGGCTCTTGCCGCGGTTCACCTTGCGCAAGGTGACCTCGAGAGGGAACACCAGCCGGTAGGCCGCGGAGTTGCGGTGGTACACCATCGTCAGGAACGTGCCGCCGGGCTCGACTACGCGGCGGATCTCCGAGACGGCGCGATGAATGTCCGGCACGTGGTGCAGCACCCCCATGGACAGGACCAGATCGAAGGAGCCGTCGCGCAGAGGGAGCTGCTCGGCGTTGCCCTGCACGAAGGTCCCAGGCAAGCCATGGAGTTCGAAGCGTCGCCGTGACAGCTCCACGGCACGTTCAGTGAGGTCGACGCCCGTGACGATGGCACCGTGCTCGGCATAACGGCTGAGGAGGTACCCGTTCCCGCAGCCCACCTCGCAGACGCGCTTCCCACGGTAGTCGGCGAAGCGGTAGAAGGAGTCCTGGAAGCCGAGCGGCTCGACCTCCTCGCGCAGGCGATTGAACTCCGCGTAGAAGCCCCTGGTGCCGGGCTCGGCTGTGATGCCCGCGACCGCCAGGGGGTTCTGCTCCCAGAACTGCTGAACCTGCCCGGTGCTCGGTGTCGTCATGGCCGCTCCTGTCCTGCGCCCGGGCGTCGGGTGCCTCGCTCCCGAAGCGCGAGCGAGCCCGTCCCGGTGCGCGAGTCTGCCCCCCGGGTCCCGCGCACGTCAAGGTTCCTGGTTGAGCGCATCGACGACGGAGATCAGGTCGCCGATGTCCACGAAGTCCAGCGTCACGAAGGTGGGGAGGTGCTTCACCTCCGCCTGGCAGGTGACGGCGCGATCCCACAGCAGCGGGTTGTGGTTGACCTGCTCGGCGAGTTCCTGGGAGGCGATGGGGCTCGTCAGGAAGTGGTTCAGGATGAACAGGGGGTTGGCCGCTTCGCCGCGATTCGGATCGCAGCTCAGCTCCGCGACCGACTCGAAGTGGTAGTGAGTCTCGAAGGCGTGCTCCCACACGTCCATGTGCCAGGGCGGCCCGCCCGCATTGTCGGAGAGCACCACGAGCCGCTCCCCCGCATCGACCAGAGCGCCGAGGGTCGGCCAGGGGGTGCCCGGCGTGTGGGCGTGTGCGTAGTGCGCCAGATCCGCATCCTCGAAGCGCTGGGCGACCTCCATGGGCGGGACGTAGCTCTCCAGGATGAGGGTCACCACCTCTCGCGGGTTGTCGTCCAGAAAGGCGCGGATCTCCGCCAGGCCCTCCACCAGTGGCTGCGAGCCCGCGAGGCAGGTGCCGTGGCACAGGGCCACGCCGCCCTTGTCCGGGTGGACGTCGAGCATCAGGCCGCGGATGCCCAGGGCGAGTTGGTGCGGCACGTCGAGGTGCTGGTTCGCGAAGAACCAGCCGTCCATGTCGCTGGACATGGCGTTGTGGGCCGTCGCGTAGCTCACCTGATCGTAGGGGCGATCACACAGGGCCAGCCAGCCGTTGCAGCCGCCTTCCTCCGGCGGGATCCAGCCGGGGGGCCCTGCGTCGGGCGCTGCGTCGCTCCCGTCGAGCTGGGCGGTGTCCGCGGCATCGGCGGCGTCGAGCGAGGAGCCGGCGTCGGCGTCGGTGCCGGGTGCGCTCACGTCGGCGGCATCGGCGGTATCAGCGGGGTGGCCGACGTCTTCCGGTTTGACTGCGTCGCTCGCATCGGCGCCGCGGGGACCGGTGTCCGGGGAGACGTCGACCATGCCTGCCGCATCGGCTGATGCCTGGGGCTGGACGTCGGCGGGCGGCTCGTCGGCTGCGCAGGCCGAGGCAAGCAACACGATGAGGGCAAGGGTGGTGCGGAGTGACATCGGGCCATGCTACCCGCCCCAGTGCCCGCCCCGCAAAGGGGATGTCACTGCGGCGCAGCCCGCTTGTCACCGCCCCCGCGGTGACGTCCGGTGCGGGTCGGCCGGGCCGCGCTGTGACCCTTGGAGTGCACTGGATGGCGCTCGCCGCCCAGGTGGCCTATGCTTCGGCCCACCCACCCTCGATCAGAGGCGCTCGTGCAGAAGGTGATCCTCCCCGCCATCTTCCTCGTGGTCGGCGTGATCTGTGCGCTCCTCGCCCGCAGCTTCGCCGCCGACGAGGCCGCCTTCGAGGCGCAAGCCGAGAGGGTCCCGGGCAGGGTAGAGCGCATCGAGTCCGTGGTGAGGTTCAACGGGCGCGACTCCGAGGACGTCACGCAGGTGGTCGTCTCCTTTGCGACGCGGGGCGGGGTGGCCGTGACGGCGCCGGCTGCCGTGGCCACCACCTGGGGCATCGCGGAGGGCTCCGCCGTCGACGTGCTCTACAAGCCGGAGGAGCCAAAGACCATCCAGGTACGTGCCGGCTTCTTCAACCGCTCGAGCCCTGTCGTCTTCTTCACGGTGTTCTCCGCCTTCTGGGTCGCGATGGCCGGGGGCATCGCGGCGCTGCTCGCCTGGGCCCTGCGCCGGGCAAGGTGAGGTCCTCCAGGTTCTGCGATCACAGACCAGACGTGCTGCTTGCCTGAACGCCCGGCTCGGTGGCTGGGGTGACCTGCGGCCGACCCGGGCGGTCAGCTCGGGGCCGCCCCTTGCCGACGGTGGCGCACCGCGGCCAGCTCCAGCGCGAGGTCCGGGTCCGAGCGCAGACAGGCGCGGCAGATTCGGTAGGCTTCGACGCGCAGGGGAGTCTCGCCGGGGGTCTCTCGGCCGCAGGCCTCGCACGAGCCTGCGGCGGCTCCGGGCTCCGGCGCTGCCAGGGCGGCGAGGTCCGGCAGCGGCGGGGGCGGAGCCAGCGCGTGGTGGCAGTCCGGGCAGTAGGGTTCCCCGTCGATGCGCTTGGCGCCCCCGTCAGGGACGCGGCGGCCGCAGCGGGCGCAGTTGACCCACACCAGCGGAGCCGGACGGATGGGCTCCGGGCGGTCCTCGTGCGCCTCCACGGCGAGCGCCGGCGGAGGCTCGGGGTTCTCCACCACGTCCTGGATGCACGCCGGGCAGAAGCGCCAGAAGCCGAGGTGCACCATGTCGGAGGCGGGGAAGACGCCCTCGCAGAGGCGGCAGGTGGCGACGTCGGCGGTCAGCGTGGGCTCGGCGGTGGCCACCCGCACGCCAGCGGCCGGCTCGACCGTGGCGGTTGCTTCGACGACCGCCACGGAGGCCACCACGGGCGCGGGCTCCTCCGCGGGTGGCGCTGGCTTCGGAGTGGAGAGCAGCTCCTCGAAGCAGGGGACGCAGAATGGCCACTGCGCGACCATGCGGTGCTCGACCCCCGTCAGGTCCGTCTGGCACTTGCGGCACTCCATGGGTCCTCCATCCGGTCTGGTGTGGACGCCGACTGTACGGCTTTGCCCGTGCTGCGACAAGGCGCGTAGCTCCGCCGGGCACGGCAGCAGGGGGCGCGAGCGGCGCTCCTCGGTCGCGGCACCGGCGCGCTCCCCGATGGACAGCCCCCGCCCAGGCCGGTATCTTCAGCGCCCGGACCCCTGCACCCAGGAGCGCGCTCGTGGCGGCCGACAGGCTCAGCATCGGTGTGGAGCTGACCATCGGGAGCGACGTTTTCGCCATCCCCGGCGGCAACGTGCGCGCCTGCGACCTGCGGCTCCGCCTGTGGGGCCTCGACGGCTCCGTGACGTTCGTCGTGCATGGCGAAGAGGCCGAGGACGCGCTCCTTCCGCGCTTCGTGACCCCCGACCGCGCGGACGTCCGGCTGACGCTCAACGGAGAGTTCCCGCTCGTGGACACGCAGCCCGAGCCGCTCGTCGTGCGCGCCCTCGCGACCTCGCGAGCGGTCCGTGAGTTCGCCTTCGCCGACGTGTCCGGGACGCCGGTCCTGACCCGGGAGTACACCGTTCACTTCACCGACCCGGCGCAGGTGCTGTGGCGCCAGCACTTCCCTGCGGTGCTGCGGGCCGAGGCCACGGTGGCCGACGTCGTCGGCGAGCAGGCGGTCGGGGGCCTGAAGCTGAACATCGAGATGGCGAGCGCGGGTGTGACCCACCACGTGGTGTGCCTGCCGCTCGACGCCTCGCGGGGGACGTCGTTCTACGATCTGCTCGTGGACTGGGTGGACGGCGCGGGGGGCCACCTGCTGCTGGACCACGACACCGGCGAGTATTCGCTGCGCGACCGCAAGCCGGGGGGCACCGCGCGGACTGTTCGGGGAACGGAGGTGGGCAGGGCCACCCTGCGTCTGCCCGCCACCCGCCGCAGCAAGGCGCGGGTCCACAACGGGGCCGCCGAGCAACCGGCGACGGTGGAGGTCGCGCAGGACCAGGCGGTCGAAGGCGTGACCGAGGACCACCTGGTCATCACCCCGCTGAGCGTCACGCTGGACGACCGGGTGGAGCTGGAGACGACCCGCCTGAGGCTGCGCGCCCCGGAGCTCTCCGTGGTCTACTCCACCTGGCCGAGCGTCCCGTTCGCGCCGGGCCGCCCCGTCTCACTGGCGCAGGAGTGGCTCGCCGGGGCTGCCTGGCCGCGGGGCAAGGCGTTCCGCGTGCTCTCGGTGGACCTGCGCGCCGAGGCGACCGACCCGCTGGAGAGCCGCGACCGGGACACGACGGCCCGCACATACACGCTGGACCTGGCCTCCGTGTGGGAGTCGGCGGCCGACCTCTCCACCCACCTGCCGCCCCGCGCCGAGCCCCCGGAGCCGCTCCTCGTGGAGGGCAAGGTGGTCTGTGACGGGGGGCAGCCCGGAGACCGGATCTACGCCGTCCACGAAGACCCGGACACCGGCGAGTGGTTCTACGAGGTGCTGGTGCCGCTCTGGAACCAGGAGGTCCGCGCCCCGTTCCGCCCATCCGTCATGCGCGGCCACTTCTACGCGCCTCTGACAAAAGACGAGCGCGTGCTCGTGCGCCTCGACCTCCACGGCGCCGAGATCGTGCGGACGCTCCAGTGGACGGCGGGGGTCCAGCTCCCGCTGGAGACCCAGGGCAACCGCATCCTGTTTGGCAAGAACGCGGCAGACGAGACGGCCCTGGAGCACGTCTACGTGGACGACAAGCCGGTCTGGACCGTGCGGCGGGTGCGGGGCGCCGACGGAGAGACGCTCCAGATGGAGGAAGGGCTCCTCTTCATGGAGGTGCGTGAGGACGAGTCGGCGACCGAGGAGGCTCCCACCGTTGACCTGAGCCCGCAGGTCGCCGCGGCCTCCGCGGAGCTGGAGACGGCGGCCAGCGGCTCGGTGGGGCGCATCAGCGGGGCCTTCGCCAGCGCCAAAGGAGAGCTGACCGGGAAGCTGGAGGACGCCAAGGCGAGCGTGGGGGGCGCCGTGGACGCGCTGAAGGGAGAGCTGGGCGCGCTCGCGGGGGCGGCCAAGGGGGACCTGCAAGGGGCGGCGGCGGCGCTGACCGGGCACGCCGCAGCGTTGGCGAGCGCTGCCACGGCGGCGATCACGGAGCTGCGCACACGGACGGAGCTGTAGCATGGCGGGGCTCTTCGCGAAGGTGGAAGGCATCGGTGCAGCGGTGGAGACCGCGGTCCAGGAGCTGGGGGCCAGCGTGGGGGTGGTGGAGGCCGAGATCGAGGCCCTCGCGCCCGACCTCACGCCGCTCGCGGGCTTCGGAGGGACGGCCCGCGCGGCCAAAGACGACGTGGCATCCCAGGTCGAGACGCTGATCGCGGAGCTGACAGCGATGGCGGAGTGACGCGATGAGCCTCTGGACCCCCATCGAGGCCGTGAGAGCCGACGCCCAGACCTCCCGCGACGAGCTCGCCGGACGCGCCGCCTCGCTCACCGCGCTCGTTGAAGAAGCGGCGCAGAAGGTCGGCGCCCGCGCTGGCGAGGTCACCGGTCGTCTCCAAGGGGCGGCGGGACAGGTCTCCGCGGAGGCGCAGACCACGTCGGGAGAGGTGGAGCAGCGGTGCGCCGGTGTGAGCGCCCGCGTCGAGGCGCGGCGTGCAGCGGCCCCGAACGAGGCGCAGCGCCTGGACGCCCTCGCCGCCCAGATCGAGGCGACGCGGGAGGCCACGACCGGCACTCTCGGGGCCATCGACAAGGAGCTCTCAGACGCCCTCGGCGGGGTGGACTCCTCCCTCGCGTCGAGACGCGCCTCCCTCGACACCGCCGTGGCGACCGCCAGAGCCGCCAGCGAGGACTTCCAGACCAAGGGTCTGACCCCCTTCGACGTGCTCCTCGAGACCATCGACGAGGCGGTCGCGACCACGAGAGAGAGCGTCACGACGACCGTCGACGACCTGAAGGCCCGCGCCGTGGCCGTCCGCAAGGCCCTGGACGACACGGTGGACCCGCCGGCGGAGCAGCTCGACGCCCTGGCGACATCCCTGGCGGGCACCATCGCCACCACCAAAGAGGACCTGCGCGCCGCCATCGCCCCGGTCCGCCAGGCAGTGGACCAGACCGGCGCGTCGCTGTCGGCGTCGGTGGACACGGTGCGCTCGGCGCTGCGAGACGCCAAGGCGGTCATCGCGCAGGTGGTGGGCACGGCCGAGTCCACGATCCAGCAGGTGGTGACCGCGGTCACGGCGACCGTGCAGGGCCTGCGGGAGACGGCGGACGCAGCGATCCAGGCCGCGTCTGCCACCATCGACGGCCTCCTCGCCGCCGTGACCCAGCTCCGCGACACGCTGATGACCTCCTTCGAGGCCGTGGTGACGGCCCTCGCTGCGCTCCAGGAGAAGGTCCAGGGCTTCCTCGACCTGCTCAAGTCTACGCTGACCACCGCGCTGAACGCCTTGGACGCGATCCCCGCGGACGCGGTGCCCGAGGCCTTGGTCTCGACGGTTCAATCCGCCATCTCGAACGTCTCCTCCCAGATGGCCCCGAAGCTCCAGTCTGCCGCCGAGACGGCGATCACGCAGGTAGGCACGCTCCAGACCCAGATCGGCGGTCAGATCGAGACCCTGTCATCCCAGGCGACGACACAGATAGACCAGCTCCGCGAGCAGCTCGTCACCCAGATCGGGGCGGTGGTCGACACGGTCAAGCAGCAGGTCGGGGCGATCGAGACCCAGATTCAGGAGACCGTGGACGGCGCCATCTCGCAGGTGGAGGCCGCAAAATCCCAGGCCGCAACACAGATCGACTCCATCGAGGCGCAGGCCGCCGCGCAGGTCGACGCGCTCTCGACCACCGCCGACGGATCCCTCTCTCAGCTCCGCAGCGGCACGAGCGGGGGCATCGACGGAGTGCGCGCCCAGCTCGATTCTGCGAGAGACACGATGACTGCGCAGGCCGCGACGGCGCGCACCCAGACAGACGCGGCGCTGGACGCGGGCAAGGCGACGGCGACGCAAACCCTCAGCGCCATTCGCGAGGCGATGGAGACTGCGCGGTCGGGCTTCGAGGCCGGCGCCGAGCAGACCAGGGCGCAGCTCGCCGCGCAGCTCCAATCCGTCACATCTGCTCAGGACGCTGCCCTGGGGGGGATTCGTTCCGCCGCCGATGGTCTGGACGCGCAAGGAGCCGCCGCCCTCGACCCGCTGCTCGCGCAGGTGGACTCTCTCGTCGAGCAGGCCATCGCGCGCATCGCCACGGCCCGGTCGACGGCCCTCGCGGAGCTGGACCGGGTGGAGCAGCAGGTCTGAGCCGCGGGACCGTCACTCCGGGTCGTTGCGCTGCGACTGCAGGTTCACGAACTCGTCGACGTCGATGCGGTAGAGGGTCTGGAGCGCGCGCCACTCGGGCGTCTCCCGATACTCCGCGAACTCGATGAGCTGGCTCGCGTGGAGCGCCTGCATCCTCGCGAACACCTTGAAGAAGGACGGAAAGTAGAGCGTGGGGTCGAAGCGCTCCAGGGTCTCGTTGACGTCGTCGGCGACGATCAGCGCCCGGGCGAACTCCTCCCGCTCCACGAGCTGGCTGAACGCCTCCAGCTTGCGCAGCAGCAGCGCGAGGTGCGGCGAGCCCTGGGCCGCGAGCAGGGGGGCCGGCGGCGTCCACGACGTGGGCACGCCCCACCCCGGGGGCGGCGCCGAGGCCGCTGCCGGAGCCGGCTGCATGTCCGACGCCGCGGCCTCCTCCCGGACCTCGGGGACCTCCGGCTCCTCCGGCTCCTCCTCGGGGTACGGCACCGCGTTCTTGAACTGGTCGAGCCAGCTCCGAAGCTTGCTCAGCCCGTCGAGGACCGGCGCCGCTCCCCCCCCGAGCCGCTCGTCCACGGCCCCCTGCAGCCGCCCGAGCCGCCTCACCGTCGTCTCCACGTCATCGGGAGTGACCGACGCGATCCACCCGGCCCACGTTCCGCCCTGGACCCCCTCCTCCCGCTGGAGCCGCTTCATGGTCTGCTTGGCGAACCACGTCAGGCTCGACTGGCACCCCTTCTCGCGCTGGGACACCGGCCCGAAGGCCTCCCAGCAGTCCTCCAGGATGTGCGTCAGCCCCACGATGGCCGGCAGGAGGGCCGCGACGCCGCCGTCGACGAACGCGCCGAAGGCCGCATACCCGATGAGGCGCATGTCGCAGATGCCCTCGTCGAGCAGCCCCAGCACCTGCTCCGCCGCCCCGACGAAGTCTCCCCCCTGCACACGGTCGGAGATCTCCCCCATGCGCGGGTCGAGGGTGTCCAGCCCCGGACTCTCTGTCACCGCGAACGACCGCTGGAGTGTGCTCAGATCCATGAGTCCTCACTTTCCCAAATGGCGCCCCGCTACGACGGGTGGAGCGCCGTGTTTCCCGAGTAGATCCGTATCCTGCGAAAGCTGGCCCCGCCGCCCTGCACGCGGTCGTAGCCGAGATAGCTGCCCCCGTGGAGGCGCGCGACGGTCTCCTGGGCCCGCACCTCCAGGTGGATGTCGAGGTCCACCCCCACCGAAGCCAGGATGGGGAAGACGATGCGGACCAGCCGCTCCCGAATCTCGGATGGCCAGGCGAGCCCGCTCGCGGCGCGCTCAGTCTCGGCGACGAGCACTATCTGCCGCGTCTGGACGGGGATCCTGACCTTCCGCCCCAGCACGGAGTCTCCGCCGAGGGTCGCGCTCCCGAGGCGCACGCCGCCCGACTCGATCTCTCGCAGGACCGTCGCCTTGTCGATGACGACCCCGAGATCCGGGAACACCGACCGCAGCATCCAGGTCAAGGTCGACGTGGATCGCAGATTCAGGAGCTGAACCTCTCGCCGCTTGGCTCTCTCCCAGTCCGGGTACAGACGGACGTCAATCTCGGGGTAGATGGCCCGGAGCAGATCCACGAGCGCGGCGTGGTCGAAGAAGCCGATGAACTCGGCGAAGTGCCCCGAGTCGAAGCCGATCTGGTCCATGCGCTTGAAGAAGTAGCTGGGCAGCGGGCTCTGCGCGCCGAGCAACCCGATATTCAAGAGAACATTGACGTGACGCGGCTCATCGACGAACTCGACCCCGGCGATCATCCCCGGCTGGGACACGCTCGACGGCGGGCTGACGAAGCGCACCTCGTCCGCGTGCCAGCCGAGCCACGAGAGCAGATCCAGCAGCGCCGGAATCTCCATGGACGGCGCCCGCTGCACCACCCGCTGCTGGACTCTCCGCCGCTCCTCCGGCGACATGGCCCCCGGGCCCATCACTCCGGCCCTCCGCGCCTGCGCCCCGCCACCGTGAGCGCGTCGATGACGTCGCCGATGCGGGAGGCGAGGGCCTCGATGTCCGCCGCCCCCATGCCGCCCTCCCCTCCCCGGGTGGCGTCCCAGGCCGCCACCTTCTGGGCGAGCAGGTCCACCATGCAGAGGAGCCCGTCCTCCCCCGGGAGCTGGGCGGTGACCATGGCCCGCAGCTCGGAGACCAGCGCCACGGCCTCGTCGGCGGGGACGACCGGAGCGGCAGGCTCCTCCACGGCCCAGGAGCGGCGCACCCGCTCGGGGGACAGCAGATCGCGCAGGACCCCCTTCACCCGTCCCTCCCCACCCGCACCTCGACGGGCGCCTCGGAGATCCAGGCGTCCAGGATGCGCTGGACCCGACCGGCAAACGCCTCGATCAGCGGGTCCAGGCCCGCCTCGTGCTCCCTCATGCGCAGCTCGTACACCAGCTTGACGCCGGTCGGGCCGCCCGGCCGCTGCATGGGCACCTCGCGCACGTCCACCCGTCCGAGCAGCGCCCGGACCGCCGCGAACGGCCCCGCCCACACGCTTCCGAGCCCCTGGAGCAGCGTGTCCAGGTCGTCACGGTCCATGCGGCTCTTGTTCTGGAGCACGAGCACGTGCATCAGCGCGTCCATGTCTCCATCCAGCTCCCCCGCGCGGTAGGGGGCGAAGGAGCCGCCCACCTCCCACTCCAGCCCCGCGATGGCCCGCCGATACGGCGCCACGGCGACCTTCTCTCCCGACGAGGGGCGGAACCACGGCTGACACCACGCCCCATCCACCACCACCGTCGCCGGCGCCACGAAGGCCTCGGGCAGGTGGAGCCACAGCTCGTGCACCCGCCGCCCGTCGGGCAGCTCCGACTGGGCGAGCTCGTAGGAGCCGCTGCCCCCCGCCAGCGCGCCAGGTCGCAGCGGAACGAGCCCCCCCTCCGTCACCCGGTACACCCCGTGGACGGACTGGAGCTCCATGCGCATGGCGGGGCGCGGGTGGCGGATGGGGAGCTGCGTCCGGGTGCCGTCCGCCACGATGGGCTGGCACATGCAGCGCTGCACGTTGACGACCGGCACGGAGAAGAGCTGGAGCACGTTGCGCGACAGCCTCAGCCCGCGAGGCCACCCGGCGTCCACGTCCACGCACAGCACGAAGCGGCGCCAGTTGCGCGGGGGCTCGGCGACCTCCACGTCCATGAACAGGTCGGCCGCGGGGAACTGGAACCACCCCCGCTCGCGCTCGATGGGGTGGGGCCACGCCTCTTCCAGGTCCTCCGCGCCGAGCCCGAAGCTCACCTGGCAGGGTGCCCCCCGCGTCTCGCCATCGACGCGCTCCTCGAAGGAGACGCTGACGCCGCGCAGGTGGCGCCGCAGCGCGTGGACCATGGACAGGGACGCGGGGTAGTCGTCGAGGAAGTCGACCCGCAGGGACAGCCGCCCGATGGCGTCGTTGCGGGGGTACGGCGCCTGGAAGGGCAGCAGGTACCGTGTGCCCCCGTCCGCCCTGGGCACGGCGTCGACCCGCCCGAGGGTCAGGGGCAGCACCCGCAGCTCCCGCAGCGTGCGGAAGATCGCAGACGCTCCAGAGCCCCGCAGCTCCATCTCCGTCCCGCGCGGCAGCACCGCGGTCTCCGAGAACCGCCCCGTCGGCGTGGCCTGGACGAGCCCCATGGCCGGCAGCGGCGCGAGCAGGTACGGCAGGACCTGGCGGAGCAGGCGGCGGCGCACGGCGGCGATGCTGCCCTGCCCCGCCAGCCGGGAGCGCGCCGCGAAGAAGGCCAGCGCCTCGACCATCCGGCGCACGTCCGGGTCCTCGCGCCCCAGCGGAGCGGCCGGGTGCTCCGAGGCGTAGGCCATCCGGAACCCCTCCAGGGCCTGCATCTCCGCCAGGAACGCCTTGTAGAGCCGCTCGTCCGAGTACACGTCCGTCTCCCGCTACCCCAGCTTGACCAGCGCCCCCTCGACCTTGGTCATCTGCCCCTTGAGCGTGGTCATCTGGCCCTCGAGATCCAGCGTCGCGGACGCCGCCACCTTGACCATGGCGCCCTTCACGTCGGTCTGCGCGTCGCCCGCCACTTCGGTCTGCGCCGCCTTGACCTTGGCCGAGCTGGTGCCGGTGACCTTCACGTCCGTCCCCTTGAGCTCTGCGGTCTGCTGCGCCGACGCCGTCAGGTTCGCCCCGCTCGCGGCGAGGTCCCCCGTCGCCGCCGCCGTCAGCTTGGCGTCGGTGCTGAGGCTCATGTCCTGCGCGCTCTTCACCGTGAACTTCGCCTGGCTCTCGTGCAGCGTGTCCTTGGTGGAGTTCACCGTGACGGTCTCCGCGTCAAGAGTGAAGGTCTTGCACGCGATGGCGATGCTGTCCGCCTTCTGGGTGATGGTGCTGGTGTCCGACTCCCCCTTGACCGTCAGGGTCATGGTGGTGCCGTCCATGGTCACCGTCTGCGTGATCTTGCCGTCGGGGTTGTCCACCGTGATGGTGATCCCCGTGGTCTTGTTCAGCTCGACCCGGCACATCAGCGCCATGGTGGTCCCCTCAGGCCGTCAGTCCCGGCTGACGTCGAAGCTGCCGAACACCGTGTTGACGCTCACCCGCACGAGCTGGGCGCCGTCCACCAGGGCGCACCGCAGCGTGAACGACAGGCGGAAGGGCGCGCGCTCCCGCTCCTCCACGGTGATCGCCTCCAGCCGCAGCCGCGGCTCGTACCGCTCGATGCACTCCCGGATCTCCACCATGACCGCCCGCGCGATGTCCTCGCGGGAGGTGTACTCCGTCAGCGTCCGAATGCCGAAGTCCGGCAGCGGCGAGCCCCACCCGCGCTTCGTGTTGAGCACGTTCTCCAGGTTCTCGAGGATCCCCTCCACCTCGGCGGCGCGCCCGAGGGGCCCGCCCGCGGGCGCGAACTTGTCGAACAGCGCCATCAGCCGCGGTTCCAGTACAGGTAGAACTCGAGCCCGTCATAGTCGGGCCGGTGGTAGAAGGCCACGGCGTCCTCCCGCACCGCGTGGTCCCACTCCACGCCCTGTCCGAGCTGGTAGAACTCCACCTCCGGCCCGAAGGAGTGGGCGATGGCCGGGCGGTCAGTCTTGCGCAGCGGGATGCCCTCCAGCGCGAGCTTGTGCACCATGGACAGGCGCGAGGGGCTCGCCAGCTTGAGCTCCCCGAGCGACACGCTCCGCTGCATCTCCCGCTTCTGGATCAGGAAGTAGACCTCCCGCGCCTGCTGCACGTCCCCCGGCAGCTCGATGCGCTGGATGCCGTCGCGCAGCATGAAGGGCTGGTACGGCGACTGGACCTCGGCGAGCTGCATCTGCTCCCGCAGCGGGTCCAGCACCTTCTTGAAGCAGGACGCCAGGTTGTCGTGCTGGTATGGCGCCGCCGCGTCCCGCGGGGCCGCCCCCCGGTAGAAGCAGACCTCGATGTAGAAGTCCTTGAGCTCCTCGTAGACCAGGTAGGGGTGCAGGTGCACCTGCCCCTTCAGGTTCGCGATGAGCCGCTGCATGCGGTAGACGCTGCGCAACGACCCCCGCAGCAGGTAGAGGGCCGCGCCGCTCAGGTAGCTGGCCGAGTCCATGGCCAGCTTGTACTGGAACACGTCCAGCGCCGGGGCCAGCTCGTCCAGCTCCGCCATCAAGAACGGCGAGGTGCCCACCTGGAGCAGCGGCGGCACGTACTTGTCGGACGGTCCCCACAGCCCGTCGGGGCCCTTGCGCAGCTCCGCCAGCTTCAGGCTCTCGATGGCGCCAGGGCAGGTGGGGTCGCAGGACAGGGTCAGGGTGTGGGTCACCCGGGGCACAGAGGCGTCCATGTCGAAGCCGCCCGAGGTGCCCGCGTCGCCGCCTCCTTCCAGCACGTGGAGGTACGCTGCGATCTGGGGCTTTCCGGGCACATTCAGGTTCAGCGGCGAGATGGATGCGTTGCCCGGCACGTCGATGAGCAGCCCCGACGGCATGACCGCGGTCATGGCGCTCACGGAGAGCACCCCCTCCGCGATCAGCGTCGGGTTCCACTTCAGCGCGGCCACCCCATAGGACGGCAGCCCCCGGATGCGATACCGCAGAGACACGTCCGCCAGGAGCGAGTCCTCCTGCGCGATGAAGTGCTCGGGCAGCAGCGTCTGCCCCATCTTCCACTGAACGCGCGCGAGCTTGCCCGTCATGTGCCGCCGGTTGGTGATGGGGCCGCGCATGGACCGCGAGGGCGACCCTGGGCGCGTGGGAGGCCCCTCCCGCGAGACGCGGCAGGAGGGGCACAGCGATGACGGGGGCGGCGCGGGCGCGCGACCGCCCCCCGTTGGGTCAGCCGACCTGCAGGCCCCAGGCCTTGGCGAACTTGTCGGTCAGAGACACCGCGACGTGGATCTGCTGCGCAGAGTCCTGCGGCATCACGCCGAGGTTGAACGCGAAGTTCTTGGGCGACGCGACCTCGTAGGAGGCGTCGTTGTCGATGGCCATGTGCAGCTCGCCACCGGACTTGGCGACCAGACCCTTCAGCTTGGTTGCGTTGCAGTGGAAGGCCTTGAAGTACTTCTTGTTCTTCGGGTCGTAGTCATAGACCGTGAACTCGATCTCCACCTCGGTGTTCGACAGCGTGCTGTGGACGAGCGTCGCGATCTTGTTCTTGCTGTCGTTGCTGACCTGGCAGGCGGTCTGGACGGGGTCCGTGTAGCCGCCCTGCCAGAACATGCTGGAGACGACGCCGAACACCTTGATCGTCGCGGTGACGTTCTCCGGGTCCGTCACGCTGAGGTCGGACGTCATCGCGGTGTCGCCGATCTTCAGGGAGTTGATGAAGCCGACGCAGACCTGCGAGTCCTTCTCGAAGTTGAACCCCTGACGGACGCTGGCGTTATAGCTGGACACTGCCATGGTGTGGTCTCCTGCTGGGTGGAAGGTGGATTCCTCCGGGCGGCGGTCCACCCGACCGCCGCCCTGGATGGTTGACCGAGACTTGCCCCCCTGCGTGGCACCGAACCCATGGAGGTCGGGGGAGCCGGAGCTGGGCCCCCGCCGCACTCCGCACTACAGCCGGGTGTCCATGCGCAGCTCCACGTCCATCCCCTCGAACTGGATGTGCGGGAGCACCGACAGGTTGCAGTCGTACCAGCCGATCATCCCCTCGCGCTCCGTGACCTCCACGCTGGCGGCCTTGAACGGGTAGAAGCGCAAGGTGAGGTCGTCCGGGTTCACGACGGTCGTCACGTACTGGTAGATCCAGCTCTCCAGCGAGTTCTTGATGTAGGCCGCGTCCGCCGAGCTGCCGATGTTGTCCCGCATGATGGACTTCACGTAGTGGGCGATGCGCGTGATGGACAGCGTGTAGGACAGGTTCGTGACGAGCTGGGCGTTCTGAGAGTCCTTCGGGTCCTTGAACTTCTTGGCGCGCTTGATGGACTGGGCGCTGAAGAAGCAGGCGTCCGCGGTGCCCTTGCGGTAGACCAGCGGGATGAACCCGGCGTTGGCGAACTCGAGCTCCCGGTAGTCGGGGATCGCGATCTCCACCGGGATCTTCATCTCCTCCTCGCCGCGCAGGTTGAAGGTGTGCACCGGCAGGCCGCTGACGAGCCCGCCGCCCTTCGGCCCGCGGATGTACTGGCACCACCCGGACTGCTCGAAGGAGCGGACCAGGTTCTGGGCGAAGAGGATGGCGGCGCTCCCCCAGAGGAAGTCGTCGTTGTTGTTGCCGCGGACCTCCTCCTTGAACGGGAAGTCGCCGGCCGGGTTGCGCTCCGGGTCGTAGGGCAGGCGCGCCACGTACCGCGGCAGCGTGAGCGCCAGGTAGGCCGCCTCCTCCGAGTCGCGCAGCTTGTTCCAGGAGCCGTACTTCGGGTGGTTGAGCAGGCCCTCCAGGTCCTTGATGGCCGTCAGCTCCTCCGCCGACTCGCAGCCGAAGAACTTGGGCGACACGGCGCCGACGAAGGGCGCGTGGCTCGCGGCGGCCACCTTGCCCATGGTCTTGAGCCAGAACTCGTCCCGCGGCGTGTGCTCGAACTCGTACAGGCCCACCATGGTGCCGTAGGGCTTGCCGCCGTACTGGTCGTACTCGCTGATGTAGACCTTCTTGAACAGGGCGCTGCCGGTGATGTCGACGGCGTTGGCCTCGAAGTCCTCGAGGAGCTCGTCCTTTCCGACGTCCAGCACGTCGATCATGATGTTGGCCTTGAAGTTCGTGTTCTGGATCAGGTCGTTGAGCGACCGCCAGCTCGACTCCAGCGCCTTGAACTTCGGGTGGTGGATGATCTCGTTGACCTGGGCATTGACCATGGAGTCGATGCGGCCCAGCAGGTCCAGGATGTTCGCCTTGTCCAGGCGCCCCACCGAGGTGTCCACGTTCATCAGGAACGCGGCGAGGCCGGAGATGAACCGGTCCTTCTCGCTCACGTCCTCGCGCACGGTCTCGAACCCGCCCGCCACCATGGGCGTCGGGGTGCCGACCTCCCCCTCCAGCCGCATGCTGGACAGGAACCGCTTGAGGTCGATGGCCTGCTCTGTCCTGGTGTCCGTCGTCGTCTCGCCGCTCATTGCTTCCTCCAAGCCTGCCAGGGGCCGCGCGGGCCCTCATGCGTTCATTCAGACGTTCTGCGGACGGCGCCGCCGCCCTGGACAAACCACAGGGCGCCGAGACCGCCAGAAATCCAGGACATCAGGCCTTCGGAGGCAGCTTGAAGCCCTCGAAGCCCTTGAGCTCGCCGATCAGGTTCGCCAGCGCCGCCTGGTCGGACATGAGGTCGCCGAGGAGGCGCCGGAACTCCTTGCGGTTGTCCACGTTGGAGACCACCTCCTCCAGCAGCTTCTTGAGCGTCAGGAGCCCGTTCAGCTTGGGGACGTGGTGGGCCACCTGGTCGGGGGAGAACGACTTCATGCCGTCGATGGCGAGATCCACCTGGACCTCCTCCGCCGTGTCCGGGTCGATGCGGTTCGGGACGGCGAAGGACATGGAGATCCCCATGTCCTTCATCACGGCGTCGGTGTTGCGCCCGTCCATGCTGCGCATGCGGCGCTCCTCCAGGTCGACCTTGCGGTCCTTGGACGTCCCGCCCGAGAAGTCGCCGAGGACGGAGAGGCGCAGCGGGAGCTGGACGTCCTCGGGCTGGCCGTTGATCTCGGTCTTGTAGCGGAGGGTCAGTCGGGACTTGGGTACTTCGTCCTGAATCGCCATGGGGGGTCTCCCGTGCGTTGGTGAAGAATGGCCTCGGCTTCCTCGGGCGCCTCGCAGCTCCGCCGCGACCATCTTCGCGGGTCGACCGGGTCGCGCCCGGTCCATTGGCCATCAGAGCTGGTGAAGAAGCGGCGCGACGATACCGCCACGCCCGAAAAGCTGTCAACGCGCTCGCGCGATTCATCCCGAAAATTCAGGCACATGACCCTGCGCAGTGCGCGCCGGACCGCGTCCCTGCGGACCCCGATCAGCGTCCTCGGTCGGCCGCGCCGCACACCACCACGGCGGACCGCCCCGTGCGCTCACGGGGATTGACGGCCCCGCGCTTCTTCGCCTAGCGTGCCTCCACATCCACCGCGACCGGGCGGCGGCGCCCCACGAACCACGACCGGAGGTGAGGTCATGGCCATCTGCTTCGGCATCCACCCCGACGGCGCGTGCCACGGGCCGCAGCCCGACCTCGCGGACGACAAGGTCACGGGCACGCTCTGCGACACCTGCAAGCAGCTCCGGTGGCAGGTCTCCGAGCTGCAGAAGCACGACCCCGAGAAGGCCGTGCTCGTCCAGAAGCAGATGAAGGACAACGAGCGCCGGCTCAACACCGTGCGGACCCTCATCGGCACCCGGGGCAAGACCGGCGGGCAGCTCCAGCGGGAGATCACGGAGAAGGCGGAGGAGACCATCAAGCGCATGGTCAAGCGCGTGATGGCCGGCGCCGGCAAGCCTCCGGCGCGCTGGGCCTTCCTGGTGTGCGGGTCCATCGCGCGGCGCGAGGCGGTGACGTTCTCCGACATCGACGCCCTGTGGGTCCTGGAGAACGACGACCCGGCGACCATCAAGTGGTTCCAGGACCTGGCGATCCGCATGCAGCAGGTGCTCTGGGAGTCCGGCGGCGACTCGAGCCAGTTCAAGTTCTGCCCGGGCGGCCTGTCGCCCATGATGATCCTGGGCACGCCGGCGCACATCCTGGACAAGGTGCGCACCAAGAGCAGCGCGGGCGACCACCACATGCTGGCGGCGCTGCAGAGCCGCTTCCTCGCCGGGGACCAGGAGCTGGCCCAGGAGTACGAGGAGTCCTGCCACGGCTTCATGTCCATGGGCAAGCGCCAGAGCCGTGACGCGGCCCTCGCCGAGCTGGAGCGCCACCTCGCGAAGAGGGACAAGCACTTCCTCGAAGAAGGGTGGGCCCTGCCGGACAGCGACGACCCCATCGTCAACGTCAAGGCCCAGCTCTACCGCCCGGTCCACATGATCGTGGCGGCCCTGGCGCAGTACTACGAGCTGCCGGGCCTGACGACGCGGGAGCAGATCCTGGGGCTGGTCGAGGCCGACCACATGTCGCTCCGGGTGGCCATGTTCCTGTTCAACACGCTCGACGACGTGGCGCGGCTGCGGGCCGAGCGCCAGCTCGAGGCCAACACCGAGTACGAGCTGATCAAGACGCGGGAGCTCCGCAAGAAGGAGCGGTGGGGGACCTCGGAGTTCGACACCGAGATGGTGCAGAACGAGCCGCTCGCCAACCTGTGGCGCCAGGGGGCGGTCGCGGCGTGCAGGGAGCGGGTGGCCATGTTCTGGGAGCTGGCAGAGATCTACGTCCGCCAGAAGAAGGCGCCGTCCGTCGGCAGCCAGGACAACCCCTTCAACGTGGCGCTGATGCCGGCGGCGAAGTTCGCGGCGATCTGCAAGGTGGACAAGGCGCGCGTCGGCTGGGCCTTGCGCCACCCGACGAAGAAGCACCCGCTGGTGCGCATCCACGAGGCGCTCGACACATACCACAAGACCCAGAAGCAGATGCTGCGGCAGCGCTACGAGCTGCTCCAGACCATCATCGACGTGGGCGAGGAGTACGCGGGCAAGAAGTCGACCAAGGTGACCAAGAAGGAGCGCAAGCAGAACCTGAAGGAGGGCGTCGAGGCGACGCTCGTGCGCAGCGCCAAGGTGCAGGCGGTCCTGGACCTGGTGGAGAACGCGAAGGAGCGCATCGCGCGCGAGAAGGCCGCCGCGCAGGAGCTGGCGCAGAAGGTGGCCCCCAAGCAGGGCCTCGGCATGGCGCGCGTCCACCGGGGCCTGCGCTTCGAGCGGGCGGCGAAGCCCGGCGGCGTCGCCATCACGGGCGCGGACCTCTACCAGCGGGCCAAGGAGGGCTGGCTCGGCTCCATCGAGCTGTCGCCCAACGAGAGCGACGACGCCCACGACCTCTATGCGCTGCGCAAGCTCTTGTCAGGCCTGCGGGAGGAGGACATCGACTCGATCAACGAGCGCATGACGAAGCCGCAGCAGGGCCGGCGCGGCACCCCGGAGCCGCTGAAGAAGCTCGAGTACTCGGACCGCCAGAAGCAGGCGGAGTACGCCGTCACGGTGACCGCCGACAAGCTCCTGTGGACGAAGACCAAGGCGCCCGTCGACACCATGACCACGGCGGCCGGAGACCCGCCGAACACCGCGCTCTACGCCATGAGCGCGGACGGCGACCTCTACGCCCGGTGCTTCCCCTCGCGGGAGCAGCGCGGCGTGTTCCAGCACTCGTCGTTCCTGTCGGGGGAGGACGCCCTGTGCGCCGGCACCCTGAAGGTGCGCGACGGACACATCATCGAGATCAGCAACCTGAGCGGCCACTACCAGCCGACGGCGCAGAACCTCATCGACGCCTGCTGGGCGCTCACCGACGAGGGCTACTGGCCCGCGAACTCCTACGCGCTGGTCTACCACGTCGACGAGGCGGTGATGCAGAACCCGCGGGCCACGGCCCACTTCCGCATCCCCATCGGCGTCCTGGCGCTGAACGGCGGCCTCCCCGACAACCTCTTCGACTTCGAGGTGTGCGCGGCCCGGGACGCCCAAGACGGCATCTTCCGCTACACGGACAAGGAGAAGGCGCGGACGGCTCACGCCTACGAGGAGGACGACGAGGGGGGCAAGGTCCCGCCACGGGCGCGGGGGCCCGTCGGCAAGCGGCTGTTCAAGCTGTAGGCGCTCGGGAGGGCGACGGGAGCGCGGGGCGCCGCGGGGAACCTGGGCTGCCGGATCTCTAGGAGCCTACTCGCCTCGCAGGTCGCGGAGAGAGGCGTCCTGGTCCAGGTCGAAGCAGCGGCACACGCCTCGGATGGTGACGTCGGCCAGCTCGGACTTGAGCCCGGTTTTGGCGGGGATGGGGCCCCTTGCCGTCTCGCTCGGCCCGGTGGGAGTGTCGGCTGCCCGCCTCGACGCCCGCGGTTCGTGTCAGAAGCTGGCGCCAGATGCCTCCAAGTAGTCAAGTCCAAGGCTCGACATCCACTCGCATCCAGGCCGCAGCGCCGGGAGGGTCTCATGGTCGACACAACGACGGTCGTCTCAAGCGTTCCCCAGCTCTCCTCACTGCTCGGGGCAGCAGCCCTGTTCGGCTCCATGGCCGACCTCCGCGAGGTCCTGCTCACCATCCGTCGAGATCGGATCGTCCTCGATGGGGAGGCGCTCGCCCACGCGACCCAGGGCGCAGCAACCGTGGCCGAGATTCCGCTGAGCGTCGCCGTGCGCCTGTTCGAGGTCGTGGGAGAGAACATCCGCCGAGGCGACGAGAAGCACTCCCAGCACCTGGAGCAGGTCCTCCAGGTGTTGCTCGCCAGCGACCTCCGCCCGCGCGAGAAGGCCCGCGCCGTGGAGCGGGCAATCACGGCGTGCAAGGAGGTGAAGTGCGCCGACAGGACGATGTGGACGTGGCTCGGCAGCGTTGTCATCGCGGCGGTGGCCGCTCTCGCCGGGATTGTGTTGCACAACCGAACGAAGCCCCGGAGCCTGTGGCAGCGGTAGCGGCGAGGCTCCTCGCCTCCCAGGGCAGAAGGCCCAGACCTACGTGGAGTGACACTACCGCCATCCAGATGCCGCCACGGGAGGGGCGCGCCCATCCTCATACGACCAAGCGGGGGCAGAGAGCACGACGCCGACCTGCGCAGGGAGGGCGTCGATGCACCGTCCGGGATCCAGGCAAGCAGGGAACCCCACATCGAGCTGTCAGGCGCCGCTCCCATGGTGTCGGCAGGAAGCCACTACAGCAGGCGATTCCCCTTGGTGGTGGTGGTCGAGTTGCTCCGCTGCCTGCCGGACCCGATCCCGCCCGAGAGCGGCGGGAGGCCGCTGACCGACTCGCTCCGCTCCAGGCGCCGCGGGGGCGGCAGGACCGGGCGCTGCGGAGGCACCTGAGGCTGCTGGGCAAGGAGCTGCTGCGCCCGGGCAAGCTGTCGGTCGGCGTAGGCGGCGCGGGCGAAGGTGATCACCCGCGCATGCAGCGGGTGCGTGGCGGGGATGCCCCACATGTGCAGGAAGATCAGGGTCTGGTTGAGGACCGTCTCGTACTCGTAGGCCACCTGGGTGAGCACGCCGGTCACGGCCAGGTTGACGTGGGCGTTGTACAGCCCGTCGCTGCCGCCGGGCGCCGACTTGAGGTTGCCCAAGGAGAGCGCGTTCGGTGCCGCGATGGCGTAGGGCAGCTTGCCGTCCTGGGGGTTCACGAGCCAGTAGCGCTGGTAGGGCGTGAGCCCGTTCGTCTCGTCCTTGGCCAGGTCGATCAGCTCCTGCATGTTGCGCTTGCGCTGCGTGACGAGCGTCCCGATGGCCGTCTCGTCCAGGGTCACCGGGTAGCTGAGCATCAGCGGCGTCGCGTTGTACGCCTTGATGTTCGACACGTGGGTCAGCTCGTGGACCAGGGTCGAGAGGCGCACGTCCTCGAAGTTCCACTGCCCGTAGACCACCGTGTAGCCGGGGGCATTGGGGGTCCGGCCGGCGCTGGAGCCCGCCTGGGTGTCGGTGAAGGTGACCTCGCCGGAGGTGGCCAGCGCCAGCACCTCGGTGACCACGTCGCGGGTGATGTCGGGGGCGCTCATGTCGCCCGCCAGGTTCTGGAGCGCCGTCCTGTCCGCCGTCTGGAGGGTCGCCACGTGCGGCCCGAGCAGGCGTGCCTGGTAGCCCTCCACGATGCCGCGGGGCGAGAAGTCCGTGGACTGCCCGCCGTTCTTGTTCGTGTAGGTGATTCTCGCTGACGTGACGTCGCCGAGATCGACCTTCTTGCCGAGCGTGGAGTGCCGCGCCCGCTCCAGGACCAGCGCCATCCGCCGCACCTTCTCGAAGGTCGCCGGGGACACGGGCAGGGCGAGCAGCGCCTCCATGGCGGTCTTCATGCGGCCCGCGATGGCGTTGATGATCGACGACACGTCGCGCTTGGCCTTGTTCTTCTCCTTGTACTCGACGACGGAGTCCAGCAGCTCCATGAGCCCCGGGAGCTGGGCCTCGGCGTCGTCCATCCAGGCGTAGCGGCGGTTGAACTCCCACAGCGCGTCCTCGACGCTCAGGATCTTGTCGCGCTTGCCGAAGGTGCGCCTCGTCGCCTGGACGAACTCGGTCTGCTTCATCAGGGTGCGGTCGAGGAACGTGAGCAGCTCCGAGTACGGGGTCGTCAGCGCCGGCCCGCCCTTCGTGATCTCGTTCTCGTAGGTGTAGTAGAGGCGCTTCGCCACGCCTCGCTCCTCGCGGTAGCCGTTCTCGGTGGCGATGCTCTCGTTGTCGAAGCGGTCGAGGCCCACGGCCCGCATCTCGCTCAGCTTGACCTTCTGGCGCCCCCGATCGATGAGCACGTCGTTGAAGATGCCGCGCAGCATGTCATCGGCGTGGATCAGCTCGTGAAACAGCGTCACGTCCGCGGGCTTCTGCGCCGGGTGGCCCCACGCGCCCGGCCGGATCTCGGGAGATGTGTCGTTGAACGCCCGGATGATGGGCAGCCCGAAGTAGAGCGGGTTGTACATCACCTCGCAGCTCACCGGAGCGCTCGGGACGGCGCCGGTGAGCGGCAGCGCGGTGCCCGCCACGGGATTGCACTGGCTGGACATGGGCGGCATGCCGTGCCCGAAGACGATGGTCAGCCGGCTCGCGCCGCCGTTCTCGTCGATGGAGTGCAGCAGGCGCCGCCCGACGACGGTGGTCGCCAGGGTCCGCAGGTCGCGCAGCACGCAGTCCACGAACTGCGGGTAGGGGCACTTGCCGTCTTCGGGGCCCACGTCCGTGCCCTGGTAGTCCCTGATGTAGATGCGCTGGCCGACCCGAATGTACGGCTTGAGGGGGTTGGTCGGCGAGGTCTGGAACGTCACCGACGCAACCGCGAGCCCGTCGATGGCGGCCCGGCTCGTGTTCAGCGGGGGCGGCGGCCCGGCGGCGTTGATGTCGGTGTTGGTCGGCAGGATGAGGTCCAGGTCGTACCCCATCTTGGTCCGGTAGTAGGCGACGACCTCCGTGCGCTTCGCGGTCGTCCAGAAGCTGGTATCCACAGGGCGGCTCCTTGGTGGGGGTCAGGAGCGCAGAGCCTACACGAGGTCGCCGCGGTGGGGATCAGCGATCCGTGCAATGCGCGGACTTCACAGGGAGTAACGCGCGCTCAGCGCCACCAGGTGTGATCGGCGGCGAGGGGGGCGAGGAGCTCCTCCAGGGCGGAGACGACGGCGGCCGGCGCCTCCAGCGCCGTCAGGTGGCCGACCCGGGGGACGGTCACGAGGCGCGCCCCTGGGATGCGCTCCGCGATACGGCGGGAGCGCGACAGCGAGGTCGCGACGTCCTCTTCGCCGACCAGAACCAGGGTGGGGCACCGAATGGCGGCGATGCGGTCGGCGATGGGCGGGCGGTCGAAGACGGCGCGGGCCGCGTGGTAGACCCGGCGGTCGAGGGAGAGGAGCTGGGCGCGCAAGGAGCGGACGAGCTCCGGGCGCTCGCGGAGGGTGGTCTCGCCGAGCAGGGCACGCAGCGCGATGGGGACGGCGACGTGCGGAAACCCGACCCGCCGCACCACCTCGGCCAGCAGGCGGTTGCGCAGGCGTGGCTTGAGGGGCTCCCGGTCGGCGCTGGTGTCGAGGAGCGCGAGGGCGGCCACACGAGCCGGCGCGCGCAGGGCGACCCGCATGGCGGTCATGCCGCCCATGGACAACCCGACCAGCGCGGCGCGGTCGATGCCTTCGCGGTCGAGCACCGCGAGCCAGTCGTCCGCGAGATCGTCGAGGGTAAACGGGCGCTCTGCGGTCGAGGCGCCGTGCCCCCGCGCGTCGATGGTGATCAGGCGGTAGCGACCAGCGAGGGCCGGGGCGACCTCTCGCCACATGGAGCCGTCGCACAGCAGGCTGTGTCCGAGGAGGATCGGAGGGCCGCTGCCCTCGACGGTGTACGAGATGCGGGCGCCGTCTCGGTCGATGTGCATGGGGCGACTGTACCGCGAGTGGGGGTGGGCGTACAGACTGCGGTGGTGGTGGCGTGCAAGGGGCCGCCGGTTGCGGCCGAGGACCCACGCGCCTACCGCCGCGCCTTGCCGAGGCGCTTCGGGCTCCACCGGAGGACGTCGACGCGCGCGGGGCACTGGTTGGCAAGCGGCTCGATGACCAGGCGGGGGTGGCCCATGTGCACCACCAGGTCGTAGCCGTCCAGGTGGCCGTCGGGCGCGCCCTTGGCTGGACTCTCGGGGTCGGAGCGGTCCTCCCAGAGCACCGCGACGTGGTCCCAGGAGCGCGGCGTGTGGCCAGACAGGGCGCCACCGTAGTCGATGCGGATCACGTCGCCGACCTGAACGCCGGTGATCGCGGTGGGCGGGTTGCCTTCGTCGTCCAGGTCGACCGGGCCCGCCACCACGGCCGCGAGCTTCGTGAGGCCCGCCACGTGGCTGTGCTCGATGCGGTAGCCGGCCGCCCGCAGCGCGCCCGTCAGCACGTCGGCGCAGTCGGCCCCGACGTAGCGGTCCGTCTGGTGGTTCTTGCCGGGGCCCGACGAGCCGAAGACCTCGGGCACGAGGAAGTACGACGACAGCCAGCCGGTGAAGGTGTCGTCGCGGCGGACGGACACCCGGTGGACGGACTCGCGGATGCCGTAGTGGTCCCGGTCGCTGGCGCCGGGGGTCGCGCGAGTGGTCCCGTCGGGAAGCGTCACCTCGACCCTGTAGCGGATGGTGCCGAGGCCCCCGAAGGACGGCGCGGTGGGGTCCGTCGGCCGGACGACGGCGGGGATGCGGCGCAGGTCGTCCAGGTCCGGCAGCGGCGACTCGAAGTACGTCACCTCGTCGTAGCCGGCCCACTTGCCGAAGCGGTCCCGGTCCATGTGCACGTTGGAGTGGTAGCGGGTGGTGACGCCGTTGGGGGCGACGGCCTCGGGCTCGCGCCACGCGTGGGGCTCCACGGTCGCCCAGCGGACGCTCACGCCGTCGGGCCAGGGCACCACCGGACCACGGGGCTTCGGGGCCGCAAGGGGCTCGACAGCATCTGCGACCAGCACCCGGCGCCCATCGAGCCTCCCCAACGCGACCACGGCCAGCTCGGGCGCGTCCGCTAGCAGCGCCTCGGTGGGCCCCGCCGTCCAGGGGGCGTCCACGCCGGCGCGCCCCACCAGGTGTATGGAGTCGATGCGCAGGTCCGCTGCGTGGGCATGCGCCAGTGGGAGCAGAAGCAGGAGCAGAGTCGCGACCCTCATGGTGCACCTCCGGCGACCTCCAACGCGTGACTGGGACGGTTCGATCCAACCACACCCTTGCGGGCGAACGAGCCACAGCACCCGTCGCCGTTGTCTTTGTGTCCCCGATTCAGGTAGAAATCCGCTCATGAAGACACCAGCGCGTATCCAGCCCCTGGTCGAGCACGGGCTCGTGGACGAGGTCGTCCGCCGCCTGATGAGCGGCAAGGAGGCCGACGTCTACGTGGTCCAGTGCGGGTCCGAGCTCCGCTGCGCCAAGGTCTACAAGGAGTCTGCCACGCGCAGCTTCAAGCAGGCCGTGCAGTACCAGGAGGGCCGCAAGGTGCGCAACAGCCGCCGCGCCCGCGCCATGGAGAAGGGCTCCAGCTTCGGGCGCAAGCAGCAGGAGGAGACCTGGCAGACCGCGGAGGTCGACGCGCTGTATCGACTGGCCCGGGCCGGAGTGCGCGTCCCGCAGCCCTACGCCTGCCTCGACGGCGTCCTGCTCATGGAGCTGATCACCGACAAGGACGGCGACGTGGCCCCCCGACTCGTCGACGTCACGCTGACCGCGGACGAGGCGCGGCGGGACCACGCGGTGCTCATGCGCAACGTGGTCCGCATGCTCTGCGCCGGCATGGTGCACGGTGACCTGTCGGAGTTCAACGTGCTCCTCGACGCCCACGGCCCGGTGATCATCGACCTCCCCCAGGCGGTGGACGCGGCGGCGAACAACAACGCCCGCGCCATGCTCCTGCGGGACGTGGACAACATGACCCGCTACTACGCCCAGTTCGCCCCCGAGCTGCGCGGCACCCGTCACGGCAAGGAGATCTGGGCCCTCTACGAGAAGGGCGAGCTCCTGGTCGACACGAAGCTGACGGGCCGCTTCCAGGAGAGCCGGCACAAGGTGAACGTGACCGCGGTGGTCCAGGAGATCAACCAGGCTGTCGCGGAGGAGCAGGAGCGGCGGCGCGAGGCGGCGGCGCTGGACTGAGAGCAGTGGGCCGCGCGGGGCACCCTGCGAGACCCGACGCCCCGAGGGTGGCACCGTCAACGCTACGTCCGTTGCCCTAAGTACCTGTCGTTACCTGCTTTGCGGGGTCAGCACCGGAGCGGCCGAGGTCCCCGCTGACCCCCGCTCTCCGTCACCCAGGAGGAGCTCCCATGAACACCAGCCCCCGAACCCCGCTCTCCCTCGCCATGCTGCTCTTCGCCGGGCTCTCCGCGTGCGCAGCCCGCCAGCAGGTGCCGAACCGTGAGGATTCACAGGGCGTCCCGGCAGACCCGTGCAGCGGGACCACGAGTGGCTGGCTCACCGGGGGGTGGGGCTACCGCGGGGGGCACCTCGTGTTCTGGCCGGCCGTGGAGGAGAGCATCCCGCCGCCCGCCACTGAAGATGCTGACGGACGGGGGGAGGCCGCGCCCGCGATCACGCCCGTGCTGTTGCCCATGGCGCCAGACCAGCACCTCTCCACGCTTCTCCCACACACGGCTCCCGGGCAGGCCGTCGCCGTGCGGAGCACGAGTGACACCGAGCAGTGCCGTGACGAGCTGGTGGTGATCGACGGCGCGACGCTGGAGACCCGGGCCCTGTGGTCGCCGGAGCGACGGATCCTGCTCCTCGGGCGCACAGGGAGCCGCGTGGCGATGCTGACGTGGGACTTCCCGGATGCCCGCGTGACGACCTTCGATCTGGCGACGAAGGGCGTCGTCGATTCGAACCCCATCGAGCTGCGCACGGAGGAGCTCGCCCTCGACGAGCGTCACTGCCTGTCCAGCCGCTTCGACGTGGTGGACGGCGGCCCGGAGCGCTCCGGCTGGCTGGACGCCAGGACCGTCCTCCTGCCGTGCCGCGGCGGCTACCTCTGCGCAGCCCGCGTGGACGGTGACCAGATCGACGTCGAGGAGGTCCCGGTGGCGCCGTCGTTCAGGGGCGCCAGGTTCCGGTTCTCGCACGCGCCGGGGTCCCCCATCGCCCTGGAGGATCGAAGCGCGTCGGAGCTGCGGACCGCCGGGTGCCTCTTCCCCAGGCCCGGCCCGCTGGCCGCCTGGGCGGGAGAGGCGCCACGCCCATGCCCCGAAGAGGACCTCAGTGAAGAGCCGCTTCCGGCGGATCAGGGCCCACCGCTCCCGCGCTCGAACATGAGACCGGGCCTCGCCGTGGACGGGGCCACCACCTGGGCTGTCCCCGTGGCACCGCCCCGGTGCCTGGTCCGCGCGGAGCTTGCCCTGCCGCTCCAACCCGGAGACAAGGCGCCCGTGCAGTGCGACCTCGCCGCCCCCGAGACGACGGGTTGGCGGGAGACCACTGAAGGCGTCTACGACATGGTCGGCTTCGAACGGGTGACCGTGTCCGCCGGGTGCCGCCTCACGCTCGGCTTCGCGGAGCTGGCCTTCGCGCTCCCCCCGGCCCAGGTCACCGTCACGCGCGCCGGCGGGTCGTATGAGGTTGCGCTCCCCCCCCCGGTGACCGCCTTCTCCTTCGGCGACTGCTTCCAGGGCCCGCTCTGGCTCCGCGCCCGCGCAGACGAGGCGACCGAGGGGCGCCTCGCCCTCGACTGGGAGTACGGCTATTGCGAGTAGGGACGAGGCGGTCGCTCTGGGGGTCCACGTTCCAGGGAGACCTTCGCGGTACGGCGTGATGGAGGGAGCGCGGTGGCGGTGCTATCGTGGGGGCCTGCCCGAATTCGGGCGCCGTGTCTGCCACTACGAGACCCGCCAGAGGCGGAGAGAGGCTCCACAATGTGCAGGATCGCTGCGGTCGTGTTCATCGCCCTCTTTGCTGGGGGAGCGTTGGCCCAATCACCGAAGCCCGACGCCTCGGCGCTGAACCGCCAGGGGCTGGCCGCGCGCAAGGGCGGCGATGCGGTCAAGGCGACCGCCCTGTATCGCGAGGCCATCGGGGCCGACCCACGATACGCCCCGGCGCGCTACAACCTGGCGTGCGAGCTCGCCCGGGCGGGGGACGCTGACGGCGCCATGGCGCAGCTCGACGCCCTCGTGGCGATGGGCACTCCGGACGCCCGGCGGTTCGCCGCGGTGGCGCGGCACGACAGCGACTTCGCCCCCATCTCCAAGGACCCACGATTCCTGAAGCTCCAGCAATCATTCGATGTGGATTTGAAGAAGCCTGTTCTGGCCCAGCTCTGCGCCGACCCGGCGCGGCTCGTCGACGTGGTGGACCCGAAGCTCGGGCTCATCACGTGGAGGGACGTCCAGGACGTCGCGAGCGATGCACCGGGCGTCACACAGGCGCGCACGCTGACGGGCGGCAGGGCGCGAGCGGCGGCAGCAAAGCTCTTCGAGGACGGGGAGCTCTGCGAGGCAGGCAAGGTGGCGAGCGACGAGGACGGCTGCAGCGGGGTGGCTGACAAGGTGCTGGTCGCGCCGCGAGACGCTGGGCTCGTGTGTTTCGAACGCCAGGGGTGCATGGAGTGGTCCACCAACGACGAGGTCTGCTTTGGCCGCACGAAGACCGGCCGCTGGGCGCTGGTCTTCGTCTCCCAGACAGACTCTGGCGTCCTGGTCGGCGACCCCTCCTTCATGCGGGGAGTCTCGGCGCGAGAGAAGACGCAGAAGACGGCCGCCATCGAGCTGCTGAAGCGCTGAGACTCCCGGTCTGACGCCACCTTGGGGAGTGCCAGGGGCATCGAAAGCTCATCGTGCGGACTGGATGACCTCATACCCCCGCTCGATGACCTCGCGAAACGCAGGCGAGAGATCGTGCCAATCGACCACGTCCACGAGGAAGGGCAGGTCCGAGGCGGAGAAGGCGTCCCGAAGGCGCTCCAGCTCTCGGCGGCCCAGGGACCCGGGCCCGACCAGCGCAAGGTCCAGGTCGGAGTACCGCTGTGAACGTCCGTGCACGCGAGATCCGAAAGCCCACACCTCGCAGTCCGGCACGTGGAAGGACAAGATCCGGCGGACCTCGGCGAGGTGTTCAGCGGCAAGGTCAATCACTGCGCTGCTCCAGCCGCAGAAGCAGGCTCCTCGCCTCGGGCAGGAAGCGCACCGCCGCCTCATACACCTCCAGCGCCTTTGATACGTCGTAGGTGTGCGAGGTCTGGTTTCTGGCGTCACCGAAGCCGAACCAGGCGATGCGGTCGTCGATGAGCCCGTGCCGCGCGGCGAGCCGAAACAGGTCCTTTCGACTCCGGGGGAGGCCGCCCCCCTCTCCGGGGACGTTCAGATTGACCCAGCGCTGAACGAACTTCCAGCACAGCTCGTAGGTGAACTCGAAGTGCTGGATGACCCCCGAACGGATCGCAGTCTGGGTGACCTCGTCGAGGGCCCCCATGAACGCAGGATCCTCGCTCATCCCCTGGACGGCGGTCAGCGCTGCGACGGCCTTCCTCAAGCTCTCCAAATCCAACGGCATCCGAACACCTCCGACCGGCCATGGTACTCGCCGGGGGGCGTGGACGACAAGCGCCAGCCCTGGAGCACGACGGGGAGGTCTACACCTGCACCGTCGCCATGGAGAACACCCTGGACGCGAAGCTCCAGATCTCGCTCCCGAGACCGAGGTTACCTGGACCCTGCGGGCCCGGGTCGCCGACGATGACACGCCCTGGAGCGAGCCCATCGCCACGGGTACGGCGCAGGCCGGGTCGAGCGCCATCGTCCATGTCCCCACGAACTACGCCGCGCTGCGGCTGGAGCTGAGCGGCGACGCCACGGTGGTCGTGCGCCTGACGCAGCGGATGCCCAACTGAGACGCTGGCCGCAGCGGATGCGGGCCTTGGGGGGCCGCCGGTGCGGCCACGGTGGGGACATCGCTTGATCAGAATGGCTACGGGGAGCAACCTGTGACTTGTGCGCCCGCCCGGCGGGCGAAGCGGAGCCGAAGATGCCCATCGTGCCGCCGCCATACAATCCAGCCGACGACCCCGAGGTGACGGGGCCACAGCCTGTGCAGCCGCCGCGTGTGTTCGGGCGCCGGCCCCCGCTGTACTCGGCGACCGGCATTCTCCTGGACCCGGACCCTTCGCCGCGGGTGGTTCAACGAGGCCCGGCCCCGGAAGCTCCGAAAATATCCGCCGACTCTGCATACAGCATGGCTTCCATAGACGCCCTGCAACCGCGGGCGCACCCTAGCCCGACACACGCACAACCGCCGTCGGCTCCGCTCAAAATAGGAGCCTCTCCGCGTTTCAGCCGTGCCGTCGAGTTCCTTAGTCACGAGGACCTGCTCTCCGTCCAAGTTGACGTTGATACTGCGGGCACGACGTCGCCGCTCGCTCCCGTCCCCGGCGGGCTTGAGTTCTCGGTTCCCACAAGCGTCATGAATCCGGGCGCTGAACAGTGGACGCTCGCGAACCCGGCGAAGTGGCCTTTCAAATTGGTCGGTCTCCTTACTCCCGTTGGATGCACGGCTTGCCTGGTTGGTCCAAGGCATATCGTGACATCACTTCACTGCATCTCCAAGACCCCCTCTGGTGTCGTCTTCTGGCCTGGCATGGCACCCGGGGCCGTTGTGTATCCATTCACCGTCAAGAGCTGGTACGCGATCACGATCGACAAGGGCACGCTGACTTCCCCAATGGGCCACTGGGACCTGGCTGTCGGAGTCCTCGATTCCGAGCCAGGGGTCGGCTGGGCGGGAACGTTCAATGTCACCTCAAATCTATTGGACTTTCAGAGTCTAAAGTTCACAATGCTGAGCTATCCTGCGGTCCTCGGCACCTCGCCGGTTCTTCAGAAGGGGTCCATATCCTACTGGGACAGCAAGTCCTTGCCAAATTCAAAGGGCGGCACCTATACGGGTACGCGATACAAACACTGGATGGATACCACGGCTCAGAGTTCAGGGTCGCCCCTTTGGCTTCCCAACTTCCCGGCCCTCGGAAGCAGCACGAAACCGCATCGCCCACCGTCCATCCCGGACAAGGACATTCCATCGATGTATTGGCCGGCAAGCAGTTTCCTCGGTCCCGTCATCGGGGCAGTTCACTCCGGCGAGCATTCCATTGTTCCGGTATTTGGCGCTATCAAGAAGTTCAATTCGGCAGTAGGTGGCACAGCCCTGACGTCTCTCGTTGCGACCGTCCGCAAGTCAATTCCATGATGATTACGGAGGCTGCCCATGGGTTCCTCACAGGACCACAAGTGCGTTCAGTGGCCCTGATTGGACGCCTGGTCAATCAACGAGTTCGACAGTGGCACATTCCCAGGCGTGCCAACAGCCTTCTTGTCATCGTGGCCCTTTTAGTCGTGAGTACCGGATGCGCAACGGAGGTCAACTGCGGAAACGTGGGATGTGGGCCACAGTTCCACTTGACCCTCAGGATCCCCCATGTCGCCGGAGACTCGCTTCACGTCACCACGTGTCTGGCGGATCGGTGCTGCGATACCGAGTGGAGGGACTCGAATGGGACCCATCCGGCTGGCATGGTCCTCCCGAGGAGTCCCGCGTGTCAGGTCATTGTCGCGGTCGAGACTTCGACCGTTGAGGGCACTTGTCAGGGTACCCTGGAGCTTTGGTGGAAGGATGCTGCCGTCACAAGTGGCGACGTTTATCAGGTGACATGGCAGTGGAGTGCAGCAGGAATCGACGGCTCTGTCTCCGGTGTTGTGACAGACCCCTCCACAACCCGCCCAAACGGCGACGTCTGCGAACCGCTTTGCCGTTCGTTCAGCGTTACGGCAATGAGTCCGCAATGCGGCAAGGGTGCCAATCCGCCATGACGAATCCAGGTCATGCGGCCATCCTCGCTGGTGCTTGGCGCTTCACGCCTGAGGGCCTCGGTCATCGTTTCGGCCAAAGTCTGGCCGGAATCGGGGGGCGCACGAGCCGTTCTGCCGGCCGGCGGTCGACCTTGGGCGCCGGTGCACAATAACCTGTGCCATTCGGCCCCCGGTGCATCCCCGCTGGCAGCCTGGCGATGCCTTGGAAGGACAAGGCCCTGCCTGCGGCCGCGCCACACTGCCAGCGGGGCGCATCGGGGCCCTCGATGGATCAGGTTATTATGCACCGGCGCCTTGCGGTCCGCTGGAGGCCGGCCCGCTCGGTGCACAGACCCGGGTGGCCGAAACGACGACCAGCGCCCTCAGAACGTATACAGAATCCCAAAGCTCAGCTCCCCGAGCGGCTCCTCCTGCTCGCAGGCTCCCGTCTCGCTGCTCGCGACGAGGCAGCGGCGGTCGAGCTTGATGCCGTAGTCGAGGCGGAGGGGGAGCTGGTCATACAACAGAAGCCGCAGGCCCACTCCCGCCGCCATGCGGAAGCTCCTGGCGTTGAAGCCGTCGATGTCGTCTGCCAACGCGCCCCAGTCGAAGAAGCCGGCGCCCCACAGAGACAGACTACCCAGATCCCGCACGATGGGGAGGCGCAGCTCCCCGGTGCCGTTCAATACGAAGTCGCCGCCGATGGGCGTCTCTCTGAGCGTGCCGTCCGCCTCGTACTGGCGGATCTCGCCGTCGCCGTAGCCGCGCACTCCCTTGTTGCCGCCGAGGCGGAAGCGCTCCGTCAGCGGCAGCGTGTCTGCGTCGAAGGTCGCGCTCGCGCCGAAGCGCGCGAAGGAGGCCAGCACCAGGAAGCGGCCGATGTTGAGCACGCCCTTGGCCTCGATGTCCGCCTTGAGGAAGTTCGCGAAGGTGCGGGTGCCGAGGTCGAGGGCGTTGATGTAGCTCAAGGTCCCGCCCAGGTACCAGCCCTCCATGGGGTGGAGCGGGTTGTCCAGCGCGTCCCAGGCGACCCGCGGCTCCAGCTTGTTCTGGAGGCTCGGCGTGCTGAAGTCCGCGGTCGCCGCCCCGGCGACGCCGCTCGGGTCCCGCGTGCTGATGCCGCTCACCTCGAAGGAGAGCGACGTGATCAGGTGGTCGAAGAAGCGCCGCGACAGCTCCAATTGGAGGCCCCCCTCGATCTGGTCGAAGACGTCGCTCACCTCGTCGTAGGTGAAGAACGGCGTCGCGCGGAACACCAGCTCCGATCCAAACAGCCGCCGGTCGAGCCACGTCGGGGCAAACACCAGCAGCCGAAACAGGTCCGCCTCCAGCAGCCCCGCCGCGCTGAGGCCGTACTTGAGGGGAATGCGCAGCTCCTTGGCCAGCCCGGCCACGTTCTGATCGATGTACTCCGCCTGGATGGTCACGAGCAGATCCGGGAGCCCCAGCGCCAGGGTCCGCCCCTGGAAGCCCTGGAGCCGGTCCGTCGTCGAGACGCTGGTCGCCAGCACGCTGGTCGCCACCGCCGGCACGTCCTCGCCCTCCCGGTTGATGGACTCGAAGCCCACCGCCAGGTCCAAGAACCGCGCGCGGGACTCCTCCAGGCGCACCAGCAGGGCGACCCGGTCCGGCATCGGCTCCTCCTCCAGCCCCACCGCGTCGATGCGCACCGTGCTGAACACCCCGAGCGCCCGCAGCCGCCGCTCGGCGTCCCCGATGGCCGCGGGGCGGTAGAGGTCACCGCTCTCGGGCACGTCCCGCAGGATCACCGACGGCTCCGTCTCGAAGTTGCCGAGCAGGAACACCTCCCCGATGCGCACCTCGGGCCCCTCCTCGACCTCGAACACCAGGCTCACCTGCTCTGCGGTCACCTCCGCCGGGTCGCACCCGCCTTCCGGCGTGGAGCACCGCACCGTGACGCTCGCGTCCGGGTGGCCCCGGTCCAGGTACAGGCCCCGCAACCGCTGGAAGGCCTGCTTGAGCACCGTCTGGCTGAACGGCTGCCCTGCCCTCAGCCCCAACGCCCCAAGCGCGTCCTCCCGCAACACCTTGTCCGTCCCGCTCACGTCGACCCCGCTCAAGACGCTCCGCGTCCCCTCCTCGATGGGCACCTCCAGGTAGAGCACGTTGCCGCGGTCGGGCTTGCGCGCCGTGAAGCCCATGTCCTCGACCTGCCACACGTAGAGGGTCGCGCGGTCCCGGCGCTCCACGCGCCGTACCGGAGCATCCACGCGCGAGAACCCGCGAAAGCGCATGCGGTAGTACCCCAGCGCGTGGTAGGACGCCCGCAGCGCCCGCAGATCCGCGAACATCTGCTCTACTCCCAAGTAGCCGCCGGGGCCAAAGAAGTCGTAGACCTTGGTCGCCAGGGTGTCACGCACGTCGTCCTCGTCGAGGGCAGTCATGCCGGGGAACTGGATGGCGCGGATCTCCGTCACGCTGCCCCGGGTGATGAAGTACGTGATCGCCCCGCGCACCGTGTCGCTCACCGGCACCCGCTCCCCGGCCGCCGGGCGCCGCCGGTCGAAGCGCCGCCAGTCGAGCGCCACCTCCGCGAACAGGAGCCCCTGCCGCTCCAGGTCCTCCTGCAGCGTCCGGCGCCCGAGATCCGCCTCGTCGAAGTCGAAGGTGCCCGAGCTCGAAAACGGCAGCACCTCCAGCAGGTCGTCCACCTCCGTCACCAGCTTGTAGCCTTCGTCCCCGACCGCCGGCAGCGGCCGCTCGAAGAAGCGCACCGCCCAGCACGCCTCCCAGGTGGCCTCCACCCGCAACAACGCCCGCTCCGGCTCGTAGCGCACGTCCACCTTCGGCTCAACGTAGCCCCGCGCCTGGAGCCACGCCCGCAGCCGGTTCCGCACGTCCCGCGCCGCCCGCTCCGTGAACACCTCCAGCTCGCCGAGCTGTGCCGCCGCCGCCAGGTCGCCCTCGCTCACGGGCAGGCAGCGCAGCGGCGTCTCGGCCTGCTCACCCTCGCTGTCCCCCAGAGCGCCCTCCACCGCCGCGCGCCCCGCCTCGGGCCGCTCCGCCCGCCGCGCGAAGCGCACCTCCCGCCGGTCGATGCGGTTCTTGCGGCCCTCGTCGATGGCGATGACCACCTCCAGCTCCTGCCCCTCAAGCGGGTGCGCCACCGCCCGCACCGCCGTGTCCACGAAGCCCTCGCGCTCGTAGTACTTGCGCAGCGTCTCCTGCTGCCGGGTGAGCACCTCCTCCGCCTGGGCCGGCGCCAGCGTCGAGCCGGGCCGCAGGAACACGCGCTTGCGCAGCTCCTCCTGCAGCACGAACGAGTTGCCCTCGATGCGCAGCCGCCGGATGATCGGCAGCGGAGTCCCGTGCAGCACGACGTGCGCCCCCCCGTCCAGGCGGCAGTCCTGGCGCACGGTGTCGAACGCGGCGACCCGCCGGAGCCGCTCGGCCGCCCGCTCCAGGGCGCCCTCCCCGACCGGCTCGCCAACGACCAGCCCCGTGAGCGCCAGGAGCCGCGCCTGCTCCTCGGGATCGGCGCAGCGCGACTCCTCGCACCCCGCCAGCCGCACGCTCGCGACGGGGCTCCCCTCGCAGGGGGACGGCAGCTCCGGCGCCTCCTGGGCATGGGCGGGCAGCGCGAAGAGCAGCAGTGCGAGGACGGTGCGCGCCATCTCAGTCCAGCGGGATCCGGTAGCGGAGCTTCGTCTCGTAGGCCTGCCCCGCGCGGGCCGCCGTGCCCTGCTCGAAGCGCAGCGAGCCCTCCAGCGACAGCTCGTCGGTGATCTGGAACCGGAAGTTGGGCTGCACCCGCTGGACCGTGTCGTCCTGCACGCCGCGCACCGAGAACTTGAGGTTGCGCCCGAGCGACTTCTCCAGGCTCCAGTCGAAGCCGCCGGTCACCGTCACGCCAAGGCTCACCGCGTCCACGAACGCCCCCAGCAAGGTCTTCGCCAGCACGTCGGCCAGCTCCCCCGTCAGCACGTTGATGGTCGCCGTGCTCTCCGACTCGTCGAGCTTGGACCGCGATGGCGCCCCCGTCACCAGCAGGAACATCAGCTCGGCGCGGTCGTACCCGCCGCTGTCGCTGTCCAGCGTCAGCTCCACGCCGGCCAGCTCGCGGCCCTTGTCCTCCATGTCGACGACGCCCTTGACCCGCGTGCGCACGACGACGGTCTTCTCCTCCGGCAGCGACCCGCTCGACACGCTCGCCAGCTCCGCCTTTCCCCGCAGGCTGTCGCTGCCCCGCTCCTCCCGGAACGTCACCTCCGTCCGCAGCTCCGCGTCCACCTGGAAGCGCGACGGCCGCCCCGCCAGGTCGAAGCCCGCCTTGGTCACCTCGAAGTCGCGCCCGAAGATGGTCTTCCCGATGCGCCCGCCGGGCAGCACGTCGATGTGGCCGAACACCTCCGGCTCGGCCAGCGTACCGCGCACGACCACGTCCAGTCGCAGCTCCATGTCCGTCTCGCCAAAGGGGAGCTTCATGCGCAGCGCAAAGCTCTCCCCTTGGAGCCGGATCCCGAGGCCCATGGGCCCGAGCCACGGCGCGGACTCCACCAGCGACTTCGAGTAGGCGACCAGCTTGCGCGCCCCGGTCGCCCCGCGGATCAGCGCTGCCCCGAGCGTGCTCCCGGCGTGATAGCTGCCCTCGACGATGGCCACGTCGCCGCCGAGCTTCATGCGGGGTTTTTCACCGCTGAGGGCGCGCCCCTCGAAGGTCACCTGCGGCGTCACCTTGACGCGGTACTCCTGGGGGGAGGCGTAGTCGATATCGACCCCGCGGATCGTCAGGTCCAGGGAGTCCGGCGCCCACCCGAGCAGCCGCATCCGCCCGCCCACGTCGATGCGACCCTCGTCGTAGGTCGCCCCGATGGGGCCATCTGCCGGCGTACGCAGCACCTGGTCTGCCACGGTCACGCTCCGCTCTCCCACCCGCTCCTCGCGCTCGCGCGCCGTGCGCAGCTCCACGCGGACCCCCGGGTCGAGCACCACCTCCGACGCCAACGAGCGCAGCCGCGCGCGCCCCTCGTCGAGCCGGAGGGTCCCCTCCATGGCGAGGCGGTCCAGGGGGCCCATGAGGTGTATGGAACCCAGGTCGGCGATCCCCCCCAGGCCAGGATGGGTCGCCTCCGCTGGCAGGCAGCCTCGCCCCCAGCGCGCCACCACCTCGGGATCGCCGGCCGTCACGACCCGCCCCTCCAGCACGGAGAACGCATCCTTCCACGCCTCCAGGACCTCCAGGCGGGCGGCGCCCCGCACCCACAGGTCCTGCCCGCCCTCCGCCGAGAACGTCCCGCACGCTTCGAGGGGGCCGTGCGGCGTGTCGAGCTGGAGCTCCTGGATCCACACGTCCCCGGACTCGGTGAGCATGGCGTAGGCGTCGCCCTTGTTGCTCACTGACAGGGTCTGGCCGAGCGTGTCCACCGCGGCCCGGATGCCTCCGTCCCCAAAGGAGAAGTCCAGGCCGAAGCCGCCCTCGCGCAGGTCGAGCGCCAGTTGGGCCTTCCCGCTGAGGCGGTTCCGCAGCCAGGGCAGGCGCGCCGAGGGGAACAGGTCGAACAGATCCTGGTCGGCGAACCGCACGGAAGCCACCAGGAACGTCGGCACCCCGTCGCGCCGCAGGGTCACGGAGGAGTCGCCCTCGAGCGTCCACCCGTGGAAGAAGCGCGACGCGGCGAGGCGCACGGCCCCCGCGGCGTCCGTCGACAGGGTGAGGCTGGCGTCTCCCAGGTCGAGGGTGTCGTAGCGGAAGCCCCGGACATCGACGTCTCCCCCTACCTGGAATGCCCCGGATCGGCCTTCCACGCGCAGGTGACCGCTGACCACCCCACCCAAGGGGATGCCCCGCAGCGCCGCCAGTCGCTCCAGGGTGACGCGATCCGTGCGCACCGACGCCCGCAGCGCCCCCGTCGCAGGGTCCCACGCCAGGTCGTCCCCCAGGACACGCTCGCCGCCAGGGAGCACCACGGTCACGTCGCTGGCGGATACCCGCCCCTTGTCGACGCGCACCTGACCCTCCAGGCGCTCCACTGGCTGCACGGCGGAGCCGACGTCCGTCGCGAGCACCCTCCCCGACGCCGTCAGCGAACCCAACGGGTCGCTCAACACACCGCTCGCCTTCACTCCGGTCAGGGTCACGGCCCCCGAGCGGCCCTCCAGCAGGCGGCCAAGCGGGATCTTCTCTGCCCGAAGCCGCTCCACCGTGAAGGGGAGGGTCGAGTTCGGCCGGGTCAGATCCCCGTCATGGATGCGTACGGTACCGTCCAGGGAGACGCCCCCCAGGTCCGTCGCCGCCTTGAGCCCGATCACGCTCACGACGCCACCTCGCAGCGCTGCCTGGCCCTGCAGGCGCCCGAAGGCCAGCTCTCCGATGCGCACGTTGCGCGCGACCACATCGGCGCCGGTCACCTCGGGCGCCACGAGGGGGCCGCTCACCCGGGCGCCTGCGATGGTGAGGTCACCGCGCACCCCCTCTACGTCGAAGGGGCGCAGAAACGCCTGGAGATCCGGGATGGACAGGTCCACGGTGCCGTCTGCGACCAGCCCGGGGATCGCCAGCGACCCGTCGATGCGGGCGACGTCGTCACCGGAGCGCACGACCACGCGGGTCGCACGCAGCGTCACCCCGTGACCGACACCCACGCCCAGCTCCCCCTCGATGGTCGGCCGCTCCCCGAGCGGCAGCCCCTCCGGGAGCGCCTCGAACGCCACCGTCATGGGGCGGTCGAGGATCTCTGCGGTCACGTCCAGCGGCCCCCCGAAGGCCGCGCGCACCCGCAGCCCACCGCTGAGGCGCGCGCGCAGCAGGTCGAGGCCGTCCGGGTCGAGGGCGAGGGGCGCCGACGTGACCAGCTCCCAGGGGGAGACGCCCGCGAGGCGGACCGTCCCCTCGGCCAGGAGGGCCCCCGTGTCCAGGCGCGCGTCGTCCAGCAGGACGTGCCCCCCAGCGACGCTCGCCTCCGCGGAGCCCACCTGCACGACGGGGCCCCGAGCGCCCGGGGTGATGCTCCCGTCGACGCGGACCCCCGTGGTGGCGAGCCCCGCGATGTCGAGCGCCGGAGACGCGAGCTGCACCTCGGCCCACACCTCGTCGAAGGTCCCCGCACCCCGGGCCCAGACCGAGAGGGGGCCACGGAGGGCGCCGTCGAGCAGGGCTGTGAGCATTGGGTGGCGCCCCTCCGGGTCCTCCAGATCCAGGCGGGCCGTCGCGTCGTAGCGGACCGCCCCCCCCGGGAAGCCCATGGCGCCCTGCACGACGAGGTGGCCCCGATCCAGCTCCAGGTCCACGCTCCGCACGCGAAAACCCTCGTCTGCCTTGTCCCACACCCACTCGTCGACCACCCCCCGGCCCACGCGCACCTCCCACGGGCGGTCCGCCACGGGGTTGAGCTCCGCGTCGAAGCGCGCAGTGCCGCCCTGCAGCACCAGCGCAGGGCTGTGGATCCGCAGCCCCTCGGGAGGGCCGATGTCCAGCTCGGCGCCGCGGAAGTCGACCCCCTCGTAGCGCTGCTCCAAGCCCGGCAGCAGGATGGTCACGACGCCTCGGGACCCGTGACCGCCGCGGATGACCACCCGGGCCGGGCGGCTCGGGCCCTCCGACGGCTTCATGTCGTCGAAGGCGTAGACCAGCAGCGGGTCCGCCTGCTCCCGCATGTCGAGGACCACGGTGTAGTCCCGCACGTCCGCGCCGGTGATGCTCAGCTCGAAGGGGAGGCCACCCGCCGCCACGGAGCGCGTCACCCAACGGAGGAATGGCAGCAGCTCGATCTCGCCATAGACGGCGTCGGCCGTGATCACGGCCTGGCCGCCCGGCTCGGTGATCCGCACGCCCACCACCCGAGCCTGCCAGGGCAGCGGGCCCCACTGGATGCCGTCCATGTCGATGCGCCCCGGGATCTCGGCGGCGACGACCTCCACCACCAGCTCGCGCACCCACGACGTGTTGCCGGCGAAGTAGACGACGATGAAGGCGGTGGTCACCCAGAGGAAGGAGCGCATGATGACCAGGTAGACCAGGTACACCAGGCGCAGGGCGGCCCAGACCAGCGTCCCGAGGAGCCGGAGCAGGATGCCGCCGATGGAGCTGCGCCGGCGGGGCGCCTCTGGTCTCTCGTCCGTGATGGCGCGCCTCCGGGCCGGGGGTGGGGCCGGCCCGACGCGCGAGTATACCTGGAATCGGCGAGAGGGAGGTGTCGGCGGGGTCAGGCTTCGGGGAGGCAGCTCGCTACGCGGTTGCGGCCGCCCCGCTTTGCGTCGTAGAGCGCCCGGTCCGCCCGGTCGAGGAGCCCGCGGAAGTTCCCGCCGTCGACCTTGGTGTACTCGGACACCCCGAGGCTCACGGTCACCTGGAGCTTCGGCGTCCCGCCGGGCCCCAGGAAGGTCGCCTCGGCCACGGTGCGCCGGATGCGCTCGGCGACGGCCGCCGCCCCGGCCGCGTCGGTCTCCGGCAGCACGAGGACGAACTCCTCGCCGCCGAAGCGGGCGAGCGTGCTCCCCAGATCGACGCCGCACACGAGGTCGCAGCGCCGCACCGCTCGCGCCACCAGCTCCGCTACCTGCCGGAGCACCTCGTCGCCGGTGGCGTGACCGTGGTCGTCGTTGCAGCGCTTGAAGTGGTCGATGTCGATGAACATCGCCGCGAGCGGTCGGGCCGTCCGGGCCGCCCGGGCCACCTCTCGCCCGAGCTGCTCCCACAGGTGCCGCTTGTTGTAGAGACCGGTCAGCGGATCGGTGATCGCCTGCTTCTCCAGGGTCCGCACCAGGCGGTCCAGCTCCTGGTTGACGGCGCCCAGCTCGATGACGAGCATCTGCCGCTCCTGGTCGATCTCGGCCAGCTCCTTCTCGGCCTCTTCCAGACGATGGCGCAGCTCGTGGTTCTCTGAGCGCAGCGCCTCGATCAGCGTGTCGGGGGCGGGGGTCTGGCTTGGCTCCCGCGACAGCGGGATCACCCTGGCACTGGTCGCCTTCCTGTGCGTGCTCACATCTCCTCCTTGCCGTCCTGTGCGTCTCTGTCCCCTTGCCCGTTGGGGGGCCTTCGGGCACGATCTGCGCGGCGCGGTCGCCACCCTTCCCGAGGGCCGCGTGGTCCCCCATCGGCATGGGCGCCGCACGAGCTGAGGACAAAGTCTCCAGGGGTCAGGAGAGACACCAATGAGCCAACGAGAGCGCTACCGAGCCCGCCGCCGTGCCCTGTCGGCCGCGATGGGAGGCGAGCCCTTCCTGCTGATGGGCCACAGCGAGCTGCCACGGAACTACCTGGCAAACCCACTGCCCTTCCGGCAGGACTCGACGTTCCTGTACTTCACGGGGTGCCGGCGGCCGGATGCGGGGCTCCTGGTGGCGGACGGGCGAGCGACCTTGGTCCTGCCGCCCGTAGCGCCCCACGACGCGCTGTGGCACGGCGAGGTGCCCTCCCCCGAGCACGAGGCGGAGCGGGTGGGGGCCGACGCGGTCGCGACCCACGAGGAGCTGGCAGCGCTGCTGCCCGAGGGGGTTCACGCCCTGCCCGTGGCAGACCCGCAGGCCAACGCGCGCCTGTCGCGGTGGCTCGGCGTCACCGTGGATCCGCGTCACCCGGAGGCCACGTCCCCCGCGCTGGCCGCGGCGGTCGTCGCGCTGCGGCTCCGGCGGGACCCCTGGGAGGCAGGGGAGATGCGCAAGGCCGGGGCGGTCACCCGCGACGCCATGCGGGCCGCCATGGGCGCGACGCGGCCGGGGGTGACGGACCGCGAGGTCCAGGGCCTCATCGAGGGGGCGTTCTCTGCCGCGGGCATGGCGCCCGCCTACCCGCCCATCGTGACGGTGCGGGGCGAGGTGCTGCACGGCTCGGCGTCGGGGGCGCCCATGGGGCCGACGCAGCTCCTGCTCCTGGACGCGGGCGCAGAGTCGGCCACCGGCTACGCCAGCGACGTCACCCGCACCTGGCCGGTGTCGGGCACGTTCACGCCGCGGCAGCGGGAGGTCTACGAGGCGGTGCTCGAGGCACAAGAGACCGCCATCGCGCTCTGTCGCCCCGGCGTGCGCTACCGCGACATCCACCTGGCGGCGGCGCGGGTGCTGGCCCGGGCGCTCCTGGACTGGGGGCTCCTGGCGGGCTCCGTGGACGGCCTCGTGGAGCAGGGGGCGCACGCCGTCTTCTTCCCCCACGGCATCGGCCACCTGATTGGCCTCGACGTCCACGACCTGGAACTCTTCGGAGATCTGGCGGGCTACGGGAGCGGGCGGTCCCGCGACCCCCAATTCGGCCTGTGCTGGTTACGCCTGGACCGGGACCTGGAGCCAGGGATGGCCGTCACCATCGAACCCGGTCTTTACTTTGCTCCCGCGATCCTCCATGACGAGAAGCTGCGGGCGACGCTGGGGGACGCGGTTCGCTGGAGCCGCGCCGAGGAGTGGCTCCCCTTCGGCGGCATCCGCATCGAGGACGACGTGCTGGTCACGGACGGGGAGCCGGAGGTGCTGACCGCCGACATCCCCAAGGCGGTGGAGGCCGTGGAGGCCCTGGTGGGGCGAGGGCCCACGCCCAGGGAGCGGCTGCTGGGCTGACAGGGTCAGCAACAAATAGCTGCACGCCCCTCATGGCCGCCTTCGGGCGGCTCGGCCCCGGCCACCCTCGGGAGGTACGCGTGCCGGTCGCCTCACCCCGACGCCTGGCTCCGTGAGGCCCGCGCCTCCCCCCGGCGCACGAAGACCGCAGGACCCTCGCTGGCCCCGACCCGCACATCCTTGAACAAACCATGTGCAGCACACCAGCCCCGGGGGCCGGAGCCCTGAACCGCGCTCTGGCTCAGCCTCCAGCCGTCGTCGCTGGGCCGGGCCCGCTGGAAAAGCGCGAGCATGATCGAACAACATTTGACAAACAGTGGACGCGTGGATAAAACAATGAACGAACCATGTGCACGCATGGATGGACTCAGCTACAACTCGCAGTGAGGTCGACATGAGAGATCGAGCAGCCACCTGGCTCGCGATGGGAGCCTTCGTGATGATTGGTGCGGCGGCCTGCGCCGACGACGACGCCTCGGGAGGAATGGCAGACGTGTCGGTGTCATCCGACGCGGGCACGGGAGGCCCCGGCACGACGGACACGACCACGGACGACGCCGCAACGGGAGACAGCGCCACGGGCGACACCGGATCAGGCGACGCTGGGGGTGGTGGCGCAGGGGGTGGTGACGCGACAGAGAGTGACACGGGCTCGGGTGAGGGGGTGGCGCGCATCCGGGTGCTCCACCTGTCGCCCGACGCCCCGGCGGTCGACGTGTTCGCCAACGACGGCCCCGCACCAGCAGTCAGCGGCCTCGCCTTCCCCGACGGGACCGGCTACCTGGACCTGCCCGCGGGCACCTATGGGTTCGACGTGGCGCCCGCGGGCGCGACCGCGGCCGACTCCGTCCTCGCCGTAGACCTGCCCCTCGATGCGGGGGTCTCCTACACCGCCGTCGCCTACGACACCCTCGCCTCCATCAAGGCCATGGCCCTCGTCGACGACTACGAGGGCCTGGCGGCGGGCAACATCCGCGTCCGCGCCATCCACGCCGCCGCTGGCGTCGGGCAGGTGGACATCTGGAACATCCCGGCCGCTGGCGACCCCGCCCCGCTGGTCCCCGACTTCGACTTCGGCGCCGCCAGCGGCTGGCTCGACCTGCCGGCCGGCGCCTACACCCTCGGCGTCGACGTGGACGACGACGCCAGCCCGGACCTGGTCTTCGAGACCCCCGCCCTGCCCGCCGGCGTGGTGGTCAACGTCTTCGCCGTCCACGATGGGGACGCGGTCTTCCTCCTCGCCCAGCTCCCCGACGGCTCCACGGCCCGCATTGACGCGAAGGGTGCGCAGCCCGAGCCGGCGCGCATCCGGGTGCTCCACCTGTCGCCCGACGCCCCGGCGGTCGACGTGTTCGCCAACGACGGCCCCGCACCAGCAGTCAGCGGCCTCGCCTTCCCCGACGGGACCGGCTACCTGGACCTGCCCGCGGGCACCTATGGGTTCGACGTGGCGCCCGCGGGCGCGACCGCGGCCGACTCCGTCCTCGCCGTAGACCTGCCCCTCGATGCGGGGGTCTCCTACACCGCCGTCGCCTACGACACCCTCGCCTCCATCAAGGCCATGGCCCTCGTCGACGACTACGAGGGCCTGGCGGCGGGCAACATCCGCGTCCGCGCCATCCACGCCGCCGCTGGCGTCGGGCAGGTGGACATCTGGAACATCCCGGCCGCTGGCGACCCCGCCCCGCTGGTCCCCGACTTCGACTTCGGCGCCGCCAGCGGCTGGCTCGACCTGCCGGCCGGCGCCTACACCCTCGGCGTCGACGTGGACGACGACGCCAGCCCGGACCTCGTCTTCGAGACCCCCGCCCTGCCCGCCGGCGTGGTGGTCAACGTCTTTGCCGTCAACGACGGAGGCGCGGTCTTCCTCCTCGCCCAGCTCCCCGACGGCTCCACCGCAAAGATCCTGCCAGCCAAGTAAGCCGCGACAACCTCGCCGGGGCTGCCCACGCGGCCCCGCCCCACGTCCGCGCCGGCCCCGCCCAGCATGCCTCCTGTGGTGCACGAACGCCGCGGGGCGGGGCCGGCCGCGGGCGCTCTGGCCAATCACAGACGCGCGCGCGGCGTCCGCCTCCCTGGTTGCCTGGAGCGCCCCCAAACGACTACGCTGATCCCCATGAGCAGAGGCGGGAGGGTGGCGCTGTCGGCCCCCCAGAGGGGACGCGCGACGCGACCCTGCGCGGCCTCGCCCACCCTGGAGGTCAGGGAACATGAACCACGACTCGCCATGGCGCCGCCCGCGGCTGGCCCTCCTCGGTCTCAGCGTCGCGTTCGGGACGGCGTGCGGCGGTGACGCTCCAGGCACCGACGCGGGACCGGCGCCCGACGTGCCGCTGCGGTGGGGCGCGGCCGATGTGCCTCACGTCGCAGACAGCCTCCCCGTGGACACCTTCGAGCCGCGTGCGGACACACCGCGTCGCCCCGCCGACGCCAGCGCAGGGCCCGATGCGGCTGTCGCCGACGTGGTGATGACAGACTCGGGGCCCGCGGGCCCCGAGGACGCCGCCCACCCGGTCGACACGGGGCCGCCCGGGGTCGCGCCAGGCTCCCTCGTGGCGAAGGTCACGGGCCAGACCATCTCGGGCCCGGAGGGCGTGCGGACCCCGGTCGTCACCTGGGACCCGGCGTCCTCCGTCTTCGTCGTCGCCTACGGCTACGTCGTCCCGGACTCATTCCGCACGCGCGTGGTGGCCCTGCGGTGGGATGGAGCGCTGGTCGCGAGCCCCTCCTTGGACGTGGAGGGCGTGACCGAGACCGGGCAGTACTCCCTGGAGCGCGAGATCGCCGCCCGCGACGACGGCCCGTCGTCCCTGCTCCTGGTGCTCGAGGACGACCGCAACGGCAACGCCAGCCCCCGGGAGATCTGGGGGCAGCCACTGACCGCCGGCGGGGCGCCGAGCGTCGCCCAGGCGGGACCCAGCTTCCGCATCACGGACACGCCCGACCGGGAGGAGTACGCGCCGGCCGTGGCCTGGGAGCGCAGCGGGGGGACCTTCTTCGTCACGTACTCCGATGACCGGGACGTGCCCGCCGTCGGGCCGGAGGCGCGCCACCTGTTCGGGAAGACCGTCGCGCCCGATGGGACGCTCGGGCCCGAGGTGCGAGTCGGCGGCGAGTCATACTGGCAGATGCCCGCCTCCGTCGCGGGCTCGGAGGGGAGTGGACGCTTCCTGGTCGCCTACGGTGACTACGATCTTGTCGGTGGGACCCTCGACTGCGGCTACCGGGCCCGCCTCTTGGACGCGACCACCGGGGAGCCCATCGGGGGGCCCATCGAGCTCGCGCGCATCGGCAACACTGCCTACGAGCGCCCCACCCTGGCGTGGTCGCAGGCGCGCCTGGCCTGGCTCGTGGTGTGGGGCCACCCGAAGACCCTGCGCACATCCTGGGTCGCGCTGGACGGGACGGTCCTCGAGACTGGGGTGGTGACACTTTCTCCGGCGGACGGAGCCGGAGTGCCCCGAGTCGTCTCCGTTCCGGCGACCGGCGGCTTCGCGCTCGGCTACCACGCCTGGGAGACGACGGACGCCTTCGTTCAGGAGTTGGACGGCCTCGGGCACCCCGCGGGCCCGCCCAAGACCGTGAATCTGGAGCCCCCGTGGCTCGGCACCTTCTACAACCCCGTCGCCGCCGCCGGTGACGCGCCGGTGGTGATCGCCGTCCCGAGCCTCAACTGGGCCACGACCGCGGCGACCGTCTTCGGGGCGCCCTGACCCGCAGGGGGGCGCCCCCCCAAGGGGCCGACACCCCAGAAGGAGGGCCCCAGGGCGGGCGTCAGATCATGCTCATGAGCTGCGCGATCTGGGAGTAGTCGATGCGGGGCGGCTCGTGGTCGGGGTCGCAGCGATAGGACGAGAAGTCCGTGACCCCCTGCTCCCGCAGGAAGTCCTCGTCGATGAGCGCCCGGCCGGTGACCTTGCCCGGCTCCGTGTGCATGAGGGCCACGGTCGCGTCGGAGATGATCTCGGGCTTGCGCCAGACCCGGCGCTCCCCCATGCCCCAGTTGATGGTCGCCTGGCTCTCGACCATGGTCGCGGGCCAGAGCGCGTTGACGGAGATGCCGTGGGGCTTCCACTCCACCGCCAGCCCCTGGGCCACCATCGTCATGCCGAACTTGCTGATCGTGTAGGCGATCATGCCCGGGTGGGGGTTGGTGTCCAGTGGCGGGCTCATGTTGAGCACGTGCCCCCCGCCCTGCGCGATCATCACCGGCGCGCAGGCGCAGGCGAGCAGGAAGGAGGCGCGGACGTTGACGTCCATCACCAGATCGAAGCGCTTGGCCGGCGTCTCCAGCGCCTTGCGCCACCACAGGGCGCCCGCGTTGTTGATCACCATGTCGATGCGCCCGAAGGTGTCCGCCGTGGTCTTGGCGAGCCGGTCCAGGGCCTGCTCGTCGCGCACGTCGGTCTGCACGGCCAGGCCGCGCACCCCCAGCGCCTGCGCCTCGGCCACCGTCTCGTGGATGGTGCCGGGGAGGCGCTCGTCCTCCTCCACGGACTTCGCCGCGACGACGATGTCCGCCCCCTCGCGCGCCAGCGCCAGCGCGATGACCTTGCCGATGCCCCGGCTCGCCCCCGTGATGATCGCCACCTTGCCTTTGAGCGACATGCGTTCCTCCTCGTGTGCCGTCCGGCGCTACCCTAGCACAGCGCGTGCTGGCCGGTCGACCCGCGCGCCGCTGCTCGGGCGCCGGCTCGGGGGCCGCGGGACGTGCGGCCGGGGCTTCGCCGGCATGGTTGCTGGGAGCCTGACGCGCCGCGGCGGGCGCCGGTGCAGGCCGGAGGGGGCGCGAGGGGGCCGTGGACCGAGAGCGGCTGGACCTCTCGGTAGCGGGGGGTGTAGAACGGTGGAACACGAGGAGGTGATCGATGCGGGGCAGTGGCGATGAGCGTGTGCTATTCGACGGGCGGCCGTCCCCTCTGCTGCTCGTCGGGAAGGTCGTGCGATGCACACTCTGGGGCGGCGGGGCGCTGTTCCTGCACTTCAACCACACCGACCGCTGGCTCGCGCAGGCGCTGGCCGCGCTGCCGGAGGCTGCGCCGGAGGAGGTAAGCCGCGCCCTCTGGTGGGCCGTCCACGGGCTGCTCCTGTTCATCGCGTTCTTGGCCGCCTGGAGCTTGGTGATAGGGTCCCTCCGCCTGCTGACGACCCGCTACCGCATCACGACCCTGCGCATCCAGGAGGAGCGCGGGATCCTGTCGCGCAGCAAAGACAACCTGGAGCTGGTGCGCGTGACGGACGTGCAGCTCGACAAGCCCCTCATCCTGCGCTTGTTCGGCCACGGCAACCTGCTGGTCACGTCCGCCGACCGCACGACCCCCTACAAGCTCCTCTATGGGCTGCCCGACGCGGAGCACCTCATGGAGACCATCACGGAGGCCGTCCGCCCCACGGTGTTGCACGAGATTCGCTGAGCTGGCGCACTCCCTCGGCGGGAGGCCCCCCGTGTAGAGCGCTCGCGGACGAGACTCGAGTTTCCACGTTCCACCGCGCAGGGCCCGATGTCGGGATCACGGATCTCGTCTGTAGCCACGGTCTCAGGGCAATGGCACCGAGTTGTAGGCCTCGACGAAGGTCAGACGCTCCGCGGCCGAGACGCCGAGCTTGTTCGTGCCCCACCCGTAGGAGATGAAGCCCGCGAAGCCAATCTGCTTCGCAGCGTTTCCCCGCGCGATGATCGCGTTCTTCCAGCCGGCGGCCGACACGCCCGCGCGCCCCCAGGCTTCTCCCTTCGGCGTCTGACCGAAGTGCTCGACCAGGAAGAGCTTGGAGAGGGGCACGCCCACGCTGGCATAGGCGTTGACGGTCTCCATGTAGGCCGCCTTGCAGTAGGCGACCGAGTTGCCGCTCGCGTTGACCTTCTCACCGGTCGTCTCCTTGTAGCTCTCGGCGCCGACGAACGCCGTCGCGGCCAGCTCCTTCCACTCGGGCCAGGCATTCCCCGGGGTCGCGAAAGGAGACAGGATCACAGGCTTCTTGCCAGCCGCCTTCAGCGCCTTTGCGTAGTCCACGACGTACTGGCGATACGCGCTGTTGGCCGGCCACGTTCCGGCGGAGATCTCGTTGACGACGAACCAGGACGCGAGGCCCCCGGGCCACTGCGCGGCCTCGGCGGCGAGCAGCTCGTCCACCGCCTGCTTCCCGGACTTGCCGGCGAAGTACGGGCCGTTCAGGTCGTCGATGTAGACGGCGGCGAAGTTGCCCTTCGCCCAGGCGGCGGGGCGCCACGTGTCGGTGCCGAGGGCGAGGAAGTGGGGGTAGCCGGGAGCGTTCAGCGCCTGGAAGTCGTCGAGACACAGGCACTTCTCTGACGTCGCGGGGCAGGATTTGCCGCAGGCCGAGCACGAGAGGGTCGCCACGTCGATGCGGTTCGAGGCGCTGCCCGGCGGAGCGGAGGGGGCCATGGGGATGCCCGGGTCCCAGGTCCACCCGCCGGGGGAGGCGAGTGAGGAGCACCGCTCGCAGCCGTTGGCTGGGTTCCCGTCACCGTCCTGCCAGCACACGCCGGCGATGAGGCAGCCCACGTCGTGGGCGTGCTGGCAGGCGCCGCCGGTACACCAGTCGGCGGTACACCAGAGGCCGTCTTCGCAGCTCGCGGTCGCGCACGGGTCGGGGGGATCCGGCTCGCCGGCGTCGGGGGAGCCTGCGTCGGGGAACGGCGGGGTGGGGATGTCCTCCGCACCGCCAGGGCCGGCGTCGGTTGAGGAGTCGTCATACAGCGGGGAGCCCGCGTCCTCCGGGGGCGTACCCGCGTCCCAGGCGCTGGCGTCCCAGGGGGTGGCGTCCCAGGCGCTGGCGTCCCCCGGAGGAGCGCCGACGTCCCACGGGAGGCCCGCGTCACCGCTCCACCCTGGCGAGGCGCCGTCCGTGCCACCGCGGCCCCAGGACCCCGTGTCCGTTCCCGGTGAGGCGTCCCCGCCGCGCACGAGGGCGTCGTAGGAGGCACCACGGCCCGGGGCATCCACCCCCTCGCCCGGCACGAGCACCAGCTCGTCGCACGCACACGCGACGAGCGCCCACAGACCCACCGAACGCCCGATGCGCATCGCCTTCCTCCGTCTCGCCGTGATCCGCCGACACGGGAGACTACCACGTCGAGAGCTGGCGGAGGAGGGGGTCGCTGGACGGAGGCGCGCCAGCCCGTATCCGTCGACGGAGGGCGCCGCACGCGCTATGCTCCGCGAGCCGGGTGGCCGCTCCGTGCATGGTGCGAGAGGGCGCCCGCGACGCAGGGAGGAGGACACGATGGCAGGATACTCGGGCAAGCCACTCTTCGCGAAGCTCGGCCTCGTGCCTCCGATGGAGCTGCTGGTCGTCGGTGCCCCGCCTGACTATCCGGTCTGGCTGGGAGACGTGCCGGCCGGTGTGTCACTCGCAACCACTCCGCCCGACCCGCTACAGGCAGTGCATGCCTTCGTCGTGGAGCGCGCCGCGTTGGAGAGTCTGCTCCCCGAGCTGCGCAGACAGCTCCGGCAGGACGGCTTCGTGTGGGTGTCCTGGCCCAAGAAGGCGTCCAAGGTGCCCACGGACATCACGGAGGACGTGATTCGGGACGTCGCCCTGCCGCTCGGGTTCGTCGACGTCAAGGTCTGCGCCGTGAGCGAAGTCTGGTCCGGCCTGAAGCTCGTGATCCGCAAGCAGGAGCGCACCGCCTGAGCGTCCGGCGTGGCCCTGCTGCCGGAGTGTGGGACTGCCGGAGTATCCCGGTCGGGGCGCTCAACCACTCCAGAGAGCCCCCGAGGGCAGCGCCGCTGCTGGTCGCGTCTACAGGGAGCCCCCCCGGGGGCACGAAGCGGCCGAGCACCGCGGCGAGAGCGGCGCGGCCCCTGTGTGGCGCCCACCCGTGCGTGGCCTCGGGCCGTCATCCATGGTAGAAGGCCCGCAGCGACACTGGGGTTCCCGTGGCGGTCTCGACGACACGCGCGGGCGGCCCACCCTGACCAGCGGCAACGACACGTGACGTGGCTCCTATTCACCATCGCGCTGTTCGGGCTCGCGCCCTCCGCTGAGCTCGAGATCGTGCTCACGCCGACCGGGGACCGCGGGCTCGCCGTCACCGAGCGCTGGGCCCTCGAAGGAGAGCCGTCCGGGCTCGCCCGCAGCGTGTTCCTCGGACCCTGGTCGGGCCGCCCGCCGCTGGCGCAGCGGGTCACCGGGCTCCAGGTCGCAGGCGCGACCTCCGAGGTGATGCGCTACGGCAGTGATCGGGTCCGCGTGCAGCTCTCCGCGACCACCGCGCCCACGGTGAGCTACACGCTGCACGGCGCGCTGCACCCGACGGAGCCACGCGGCGAGCTCGTGCTGCGCTTGTACGACGCGCCGCCACTCAGCGCGGTCTCGGTGCGGCTCGAGGCGGGGACGGACGCCAGGCTCTCGGTCGCCGAGCTCCCGGAGGCGGAGCGCGCCGACGGCAGTCTCACCACGCGGGGCGGGCCGCTCCCCGCAGACTCCGTGCTGCACATCCGCGTCGAGGTGCCGGACCTGCCACCGGCGCCCGCATATTGGTCCGAAGCGTTGCGGCAGCTCGGTGTGCCGGCCGTGGCCGTCGCGCTGCTGCTCGCCCTGGCGCTCATCGCCCTGGTGCTTCCGCCGGTGGCGAGCGTCGCGGTCATGGCGCTCGGTCAGGCAGCGGCGCTCGGCGCCACCATTTCCTTGATGGTGCCCCTCGTGGCCTTCGACGTGCTCTCGCCCCAATACACGGGCGTGGAGCGGCTCACGGCGGGGGCGACCGCGGCGCTGGCCTACGCGGGGCTGCTCGGCGCGCTCGCGTGGGTGGCGCTTCGGCTGCTGCGACTCCTGCGGCGCACACACGCGGAGGCGTGGCACCTGGCCTTCGGAGTCCCCGTCCTGTACGCGGTGCTCCTGTGGCCTGCGGCTCAGGTGGAGCCCGCCTTCTGGCTCGTGCCGCTCATCCCCGCTGCCCCGCTGCTCGCCTGGTGGACGCCCGGCGTGCGCACGTGGATCGGCGCAGCGCGCTACCGCATCGCCGAGGTGGTCCGCGCCGAGGGCGTGGTCGAGCTCGGCGCGCTGGCGCGGCGGTTCCGCTTGTCCCGCTCGCGGCTCGAGTCCATCGTGCGGGGCCACCCCGAGCTCCCGCTGGTCGTGGATTGGGAGGCCGGGCAGGCGCTGTCTCCCGACGCCGCCGCGCTGCGGGACGACCTGGCGCTGTGCCCGGGCTGCGGAGGCGCGACGCACGTGACCGGGGCCGGGCTCGTCACGTGCCGCCACTGCGACCGCGAATATGCCGGGATGCGAGCAGCCGTGCCCCTGCGACCCGTCCCGAACCTGGTGGCGGCCCTCGCCTCCCTGCTCGACGCGTTCGGCGTGGCGATCCTCGTGTGGACCGCTCTGATGGTGGTCGTGGCCTTCTTCGACGAGCTGGTGCACGCCGGCTTCGGCGCGGCGGTGGGCTGGAGCGCCGGTGTCGCGGCCATCGGAGGGCTCCTGGGGTGGCTCGCGCGACGGGCGGGCAAGGCGCTCACGGATGGGCGTGGCTATGGGCCGCTGCTCGTCGCGCTCCTGGTGCTCACGCCGCTGCTCGTCCCGCTCGCCGCGCTCGTGGCGCTGCGGTCACGCCGCAATCTGCTGCACTTCGGCCGCTGGAGCGCGAGCGAGCTTGACCGCGAGCTCGCGGCGCGCGGAGAGATGTCGCTCGTGCAGCTTGGCGCGTTCTTGCGCTGCACGCATGACGAGGCGGCGGGGTTGGCGGTCTTCCTCACGGGAGCCGACCAGATAGACGCGGTATATGACCGATCCTGCGCCCGCATCGTGGCCCGCGACCTCTACCGGACGCTGGCGCGGGAGCGGGCCTGCCGGAGCTGCGGAGGGCTCCTCGGCGTCGCGAGCGGCACTCTGAGCTGCCACCACTGCGGCCGAGTGCCCGAGGCCGCCTGAGCTCCGTCTGCGCCAACCTGTTCTGAGACGGGGAGCCCGAGGAGCTCAGGGCAGCCGCTCCGCAGGGCGATGGTGGCGTGGTTGTTGGAACGAGCCGTCACCCTGCAGCCCCTCATACCCGCACGGTGAGGCCCCTGCCAGGGTCTGCCACAGCGTCACGGCCGGTCACGGCCGTGCGTCACAATCTATCGACCAGCGCGCCGCTGGTCTGGCGCAGGCGCTGACTCAAGAGCCGCGCGATGTGCCGCAGGAGCTTCACGCCCGTGAACGGCGGCCGCTCGGTCATCGCGTCGAAGTCGTCGCGGGTGAGCACGAGCGCGGTCACGTCCGTCGCGGCCACGGCGCTCGCCGAGGCGGGCGCCCCGTCGACGAGCCCCATCTCGCCGAGCATGCGGCCCGCCCCGACCGTCGCGATCTCCTTGCGATTGCCGTCCGAGTCCGCCTTCTGGATGCTCACCGTCCCGGCCGCGACGACCCAGAGGCGCCCCTGGCGGTCGCCCTCCGCGAAGAGCGTCGCCCCCGGCTCGGCCCGGAGGGAGCGCATGAACGTCGCCACGCCGACGAGCTCCGGCCACGCCAGGTCCTTCCCGAGCTGGGTGCCGTCGAGCAGCTCGGCGCGCTGCTCGACCGTCGTCGTCAGGGGCAAGAGGGCACGTGCCATCTCAGTCTCTCTCGAGCGTCAGGGGCAGGGGTCGTTGGGGCCGCCTGGCGTCCCCAGGTCTGCGCCGGGCATGGCGCCAATCTCGCTGGTCGCGTTGCACCAGGCCGCGGGGACGTCGTTTGCGACCGCGGACATGGCCCACGGCGCCAGGGACATGCTCGCGCCGCTGCCCGCCGGCCAGCCCACCGTGTAGACCACCCGGTCGATCTCCACCTCGTCGAACGTGAGGATCACGCCGTCCTCCACGTCCTCCAACCCCAAATCGGCGCTCGGATACACGTAGCCCGGGAACACGCCCCCGTTCGCGCCCGGGTTGCCGTTGTTGGTCAGCACGATGTACCCGTGGGCGGGCAGCAGCACCGGGAGCAGGTCCGCGATGGTGTGAGACTGACCCTGGATGTCGCTGACCACCATGCCGCGCAGGTCGATCCAGTCGCTCGTGGTGTTGGCCAGCTCGATCCACTCTCCGTCCGAGTCCACCACCGCGCTCGGGTGAATCATCAGCTCGTTGACGATCACCGCCCCCGGAGACGGCGGAATCGCAGCGCAGGACGAGGGACACGCGTCGCCGTCCACGTCGTTGCCGTCGTCGCACACCTCGCCCGCGTCAATGGTGCCGTCGCCGCAGTGCGCCGCCTTGCACGAGGTCCGGCACGCGTTGGCCAGGGTGTCGCTGTTCTGCATGCCGTGGTCGCACTCCTCACCGGGCTCGACGACGCCGTTGCCGCACGCGACGGGGATGGGACACCCCGGCTCGCACCCGTCGCCCGCATCCTGGTTGCCGTCGTCGCAGCCCTCCCCGGGGTCGAGGACGCCGTCGCCGCAGAACGCGAAGACACAGTTCAGCCGACACGCCCCGGGCACCTCATCGCTGTTCCCGGTGCCGTCGTCGCACTCCTCGTCGCCCGCCACGACCCCGTCGCCGCAGACGACCTCGATCTGGCACTCCTCGGTGCAGCCGTCCCCACCCTGGTCGTTGAAGTCGTCGCACTCCTCCCCGGGCTCGACCACGCCGTTTCCACAGACGCGGGTCCACGTGCAGTCGGGCTCGCAGCCGCCACCGATCAGGCCGCCGTCATCGCACTCCTCGCCGCCGTCGGTCACGAAGTCTCCGCACCGGGCCACCGTGCAGTCACTCCGGCAGGCGTCGGGCTCCGTGTCGCTGTTGGAGGCCCCGTCGTCGCACTGCTCCGTCCCGTCCAGCTTGGCGTTTCCGCAGAGCAGGGACCAGCAGATGGGGTTGGTCTCGCCCGGCGAGCCGAAGTCCGGCCCGACCTGCGCGATCTGCCCCGAGGCGTCGCACCAGCTCACCTGCTTGTCGTTGAGCACGGCCGTCGTGCGGCCCGGGTCCAGGTTCATCGCCACTCCGGGGGTGCTCGGCCAGCCGCCGTCCCAGTCCACCCGGTCTATCTCCACGAGACCGTCACCGATGACCAGCGAGTCGGCCACGTCGAGCACCAGATCCACCGAGGGGTACACGTAGTCGACCACCACGCCGCCGTTCGTTCCCACATCTCCATTTGTCCCGAAGACCACGACGCCGCCGGGGGGCACCTGCAGGGACCCGATCACGTGCAGATCGCTGGTGTCGTCCATCAGCCCCCACCCGTCGAGGACCAGAGTCCGAGAGGCCACGCTGCGCACCTCGAACCACTCGCCCTGCGGGTCGGAGACCGCCAGGGGCGACTTCATGATCTCGGTGATCACCAGCTCGCCAGGGACCGGCGGCCCCTCGTCCAGCAGACACGACGGGTCGCAGCCATCGCCGGGCTCATTCTCGCCGTCGTCGCACTGCTCCCCTGGGTCCAGGTCGCCATTGCCGCAGTAATTCGTATATGAGCAGTCCGGCTCGCAGCCGTCCCCAGGATCCAGATTGCCGTCGTCGCACTGCTCGTGGGCGTCGAGCGCACCGTTGCCGCACAGCACGGGCCCGACGGTGCAGTCCGGCTCGCACCCGTCGCCGGGGCTCAGGTTGCCGTCGTCACAGAACTCCGCCGGATCCGTCACGCCGTCGCCGCACCCTGGCAGCTCGCAGCTCGTCCGGCAGACCCCGGCCAACACATCGCTGTTGCCGACGCCCTCGTCGCACTCCTCGCCCGTGTCCACGACGCCGTCGCCACACCAGGGGAGCTCGCAGGTCAGCCGGCACGCGTCCTTCACGGTGTCGCTGTTCAGCGGCCCGGCGTCGCACCCCTCACCGGGCTCCTTCACCCCGTTGCCGCACCCACCGCACTGGTCGTTTGCGAGCCCTGGCGTGCCCCGGTCTCCGGTGCCGTAGACCTGCGTGGCCAGGCACCAGCTCGCCGGGTCGTCGTTGGCCACCGCGTCGTAGCTCGCGACGTCCAGGGACAGGGCCGCGCCGCTCGCCAGAGGCCAACCCGCCCACCACTCCACCTGGTCGATGAGCACACCGCCGACGCTCAGGGCCAGCGTCCCCTCCGAGTCCCCCAAGGTCACGCCCTCGTAGACGTAGTCGACGGGGACTCCGCCGTTGAGCGCCGGGTCCGCGGAGCGGCCGAGCACCACCGTTCCATACGGGGGAATCAGCACGGAGAGCACGAGGGCCGAGCCCTGCCCGTCGGCGACGTGCAGCCCGCCGATGGACAGAATCTCCCCCGTGCGGTTGAACACCTCGAACCACTCACCAACGGCGTCGTCGACCGCGACCGAGTCCACCATGATCTCCGTGATCACCAGGTCGCCGGGCACGATGGGGCTCGACAGCAGCAAGCACTCCGGGGTGCAGCCGGCCCCGAGGCTCCCGTCGCACTCCTCACCGTTATCGACCACGCCGTCGCCGCAGCGCGCCTCCCGGCAGTCTGTGCGGCAGGCGTCGGGCAGCGAGTCGCTGTTGCCGGGACCGTCGTCGCACTCCTCGGGAGCGACGACCACCCCATCGCCGCAGATGGGGCACGGCGGGTTGACTGCGCCTGGCGTGCCGAGGCCGCCGGCTCCATACGGCAGTGCCCCCAGGCACCACGCCTCGGGCAGGTCGTTGTCCACCGCATCGTACAGCCCCGGGTCGAGCGCCATGGACGCCCCGGGCAGCGACGGGAAGCCGTCGTCGTAGGCCACCCGGTCCAGGACGCCCAGCTCGCCCAGCAAGATGACCTGGTCCTGGTCGGCATCCAGCGAGAACCCGGCGACGACGTGGTCCACGGGCACACCGCCGTTGGTCTCCAGGTCTCCGTCGGCGGCGAACACGAACGCCTCTCCAGGCAACAGGGGCACCGGAGCCGCGGACGCGACCAGGTACAGGTCCGTCCCGTCGTCGGCGAGGGCCAGGCCATCGAGGTCCAACGCCACGCCAGCCACGTTGGTCACCTCCACCCACCACGTCCCCGCGCCCACCGGGTCGCGCATGATCTCGGTGATCACGAGCTGCCCCGGCGCCGGCGGCTTGAACTCGAAGAAGCACGCCGAGTCGCAGCCGTCGCCGTCGTCCTCGTTGCCGTCGTCGCACTCCTCCCCCGCGTCCAGCAGGCCGTTGCCGCAGGCAGCCGGCGTGACGGTGCAGTCCACCTCACAGCCGTCGCCGCCCTCGTCGTTGCCGTCGTCGCACTCCTCCCACCCCTCGACGGCGCCGTCTCCGCACACCGGGCACGGCGGGTTGGGCGCGCCGGGGGTCCCGAAGTCGCCGGCCCCATAGGCGACGAACCCCTCACACCACGCGGCGCCGTCGTCATTGGCCACGGCGTCGGTCATGTCCGGCGAGAGGCTCATGGAGCGCCCGATGGGATCCGGGAAGGTCACGCCGTCGTCGTAGCGCACCACGTCGATGATGCCGAGCTCCCCCTCCAAGATGACGCCGTCCGCCCCGTTCAGTAGCGAGAAGCCTCCGCCGTACACCCAGTCCGGCGCCAGACCGCCGCCCAGGTCCCCGCTGCGCCCAAGGAGCAGCACCCCACCGGGCGGGAGCAGGAGCGGCGCCGTGGGCGACAGGGTCACCGCCTCGCCGTCGTCGTCCCGCAGCACGACGCCGGACAGGTCGTAGGCGACCGTCCCGACACTGGTGAGCTCGACCCACTCCCCGGCCGCATCAGGGACCGCCTCCGGGTTCTGCATGATCTCGGTGATCACGACGGCACCGGCGGGCGGGTGGCCGATGATCTCCACCGCGCAGTCCGCGGAGCAGCCGTCCCCGCTGACCTCGTTGCCGTCGTCGCAGGCCTCACCGGCCTCGACGACGCCGTTGCCGCAGTCCGGGGTCAGCGTGCAGTCGGGCTCGCACCCGTCGCCCGTGTCCTGGTTGCCGTCGTCGCAGGCCTCGCCGCCCTCGGACACACCGTTGCCGCAGTACGGGCAGGCGGGGTTGGGCGCGCCGGGGGTCCCGAGATCGCCGCTGGCGAAGGGCGTCGTCGCCACGCACCAGGCCAGCGCCAGGTCGTTGAGGAAGGCCGTGGTCGTCTCCGACCCGAGGCTCATGGACGCGCCCTGCGCCAGCGGGAACCCCCCCTCGACGCTGTACTGGACCTGGTCGATGAAGCCGGCCGGCCCCTCGAGGATCACCTCGTCGGCGTCGTCGTCCAGGGTGAAGGCGTCGCCGTAGACGGCCGCGGGGTCCACCCCCGCCGCGTCCGTGCGCGCGAGGACCAGGTGCTGGCCCGGCTTGATCCACAGCGCCTTCGCGGGAGACAGCACGACCGCCTCGCCGCCGTTGTCCCGCAGGACGACGCCGCTCAGGTCCAGGATCCCGGCCGTGTTGTTGTACACCTCGATCCACTCGCCGAGGGCGTCGGGGAGCGCCACCGGGTCCACCATGATCTCCGTGATCACGACGTCTCCCAGGCCAGGCGCCGGGAATGAGTCCACCAGGCATCCGGAGCAGCCGTCCCCGCTGGCCTCGTTGCCGTCGTCGCACTGCTCCCCCGCCTCCACCACGCCGTTGCCGCAGTCCGGCGTGAGCGTGCAGTCCGGCTCACAGCCGTCCCCGCCCTCGTCATTGCCGTCGTCGCAGTCCTCGCCCGGATCCTCCACGCCGTCGCCGCACGACGAGCAGGGCGGGTTGGCTGCCCCCGGGCTCCCCAGATCACCGGCGCCGTAGGGGGTCTTGCCTGCGCACCAGTTGGCGCCCAGGTCGTTGGCCGCCGCGGTGGTCGCCTCCGGGTCCAGGCTCATCGAGGCGCCGTCCGGGTCGGGGAACGTGAGGCCGTTGTCGTAAGCCACCGCGTCGATGAGCCCCGCGGCCCCCTCCAGGACGATGGCGTCCGACGCGTTGCCCAGCGTGAAGCCCGCGTAGACATAGCCCGGGGCGAGCCCCCCGCCGACGTCCGAGGACCGGCCGAGCACGAGGTGAGCGCCGGCCGCCACGAGCAGGGGGTGCTCCGGCGAGATCACGTGCACGTCCGAGCCCAGGTCCTTCATGACCACGCCGCTCAGGTCCAGCGTGTCGCCGGTCACGTTGCGCACCTCGAACCACTCCCCGCCCGCATCATCCACGGCGGCCGGGTTCTGCATGATCTCCGTGATCACGAGCTCGCCGGGCCCCGGCTGGGGCCACTCCTCGGTGACGCAGCCCTCGGAGCACCCATCACCGCCCACGTCGTTGCCGTCGTCGCAGGACTCCCCGAGCTCCACGATGCCGTTGCCACACGCGGGGATCGCCGAGCAGTCGTGGCCACCTGCCCCGGGCGACCCCTGATCCCCTGCGCCGAACACCTTCTGAGACGGGCACCACCGCCCGCCCTCGTCATTGGACAGCTCGTCGAGGTAGCCCTGGTCCAGCTCGATGCTCACGCCCGCCACCAGGGGCGGGAAGGCGGCCTCGCCGTAGTACACCTCATCGACGACCCCGGCGGGCGAGATCAGCCGCACGAGGTTGCCCCCCGCGGGGCCCAGGGCGATGGCGCCACCCCAGGTGTCCAGTACGGCTACGCCACCATTGACGGCGGGGCCTGCCGCGCCGAGCACCGCAAACTCGCCGGGCGGGACCAGACGGGGATCGGGTCCACCGGCGATGGTGTGGAGGCCCCCTGCACCGTCGCTCACCACGAGGAGGCGCACGTCAACGGGCGAGACTCCCGGGTTGTAGATCTCGATCCAGGCACCGGCCGGCGAGGGGGTCGCCTTGGAGACCGCCAGGATCTCCGTGATCACGAGGGCCCCAGCCTGGACCGGGAGCGCAGACCACTCGCACTCCGTACACCCATCCGTCGGGTCGTCGTTGCCGTCGTCGCACTCCTCGGGGAGCTCCACCGTCCCGTTCCCGCAGTCCTGCTCGCCGGTGGCCTTGCAGTCCACCTCGCACCCATCCCCCGGCTCGTCGTTGCCGTCGTCGCAGCTCTCGCCGGTGTCGGTCACCCCGTCGCCGCACGAGGGAGCGCGGCAGTCGGTGCGGCAGGCGTCGGGCTCCGTGTCGCTGTTGGCACCACCGTGGTCGCACTCTTCACCGCTCTCAACGAGGCCATTGCCGCAGAAGCCGCTCCCGCACGGCGGGTTCGGCGCGCCGGGCGTCCCCAGGTCACCGTCACCGAAGGGCTGGTTGCCCGCGCACCAGCTCTCCGCGTCGTCGTTGTCTGCCGCCGTGGTCAGCCCGGGGTCGAGGCTCATGGAGCGCCCCGGCACCAGGGGGAACGGCGGCCCGTAGGCCACCTGATCCACCACCTTCCCCCCATGCAGCAGGGTGACGGTGTCCCCCGCGTCGCCGAGCGCGAAGCCGCCGTACACCACGTCCACGGCCACGCCGCCGTTGTCGCCCTCGGTCCCGCTCAGCCCGAAGACGACCCGCGCGCCGGGAGCCACCACCAGCGGCACCGCAGGCGCCACCGTGAACGTCGCGCCGCTGGCGTCCGCGAGCTGGAGGCCATCCAGCGTGAGGGGCGTCGAGGTCACGTTCAGGACCTCGACCCACTCTCCGGTCAGGTCGCTCACCGCCACGGGATCCGCCATGATCTCGGTGATCACCAAGGAGCCGGGGTAGGGCGAAGTCACCTCGACGGCGCACTCCGCCGAGCACCCGTCGCCGTCCTCCTCACCACCGTCGTCGCACTCCTCGCCGGGCTCCACCTGGCCGTTGCCGCAGGTGGAGCAGCCCTGGCAGTCGAGGGCGCAGAGGGTGACGCACGCGGCGTCCCACGCGGTGTCGCAGCAGAAGGAGTCGGCGGCGCAGACGCACGCCTCGCAAGCACACCCACTGCAACCAGGCCACGGGCTCTCGGTGCACCCGTCGCTGCATGCGCCGCAGTCCCCCGGGCAGGTCGCGCAGATCTCCAAGTCGCCGCAGACCCCGTCGCCGCAGGCCGGGCAGACGGGGTTGGGAGCGCCGGGCGTCCCCATGTCGCCAGCGCCGTAGCCGGTCGTTCCCAGGCACCACGCGGCCCCAAGGTCGTTGGCCGCCGCGTCCGTGGCGCTCGGGTCCAGGCTCATGGAGGCCCCGTTGGGCTTTGGGAAGGTGGCGCCGTCGTCCCACGCCACCTGGTCGATGACCACCGCGCCGGCCATCACGATGATCGCATCGCTGGTGTTGCCGAGGGTGACGCCGCTGTATTGGTAGCCCACCGGGGCGCCGCCGTTGGTCGCCGGGTTCCCGTTGTTGCCCAGCGCCAGGACCGCGCCCGGTCCCAGGAGCACCTGCGGCCCCCCTTCGATCACGTGGGAGTCGGTGCCGTTGTCGCGGATGACGAGCCCGCTCAGATCCAGGGTCGCCGAGGTCGTGTTCTTCACCTCGAACCACTCTCCGAGCGCATCCGACACCGCGGCCGGGTTCTGCATGATCTCCGTGATGACGAGATCGCCCGGACCCACGGCGGGGGTCTCCACCAGGCACGAGGCGCAGCCGTCACCAGGCGCATCGTTGCCGTCGTCGCAGCTCTCACCGGGGTCCGTCACGCCGTCCCCGCACCAGGCGGGCTCGCAGCTCGTCCGGCACGCCCCGGGCTCCGTGTCGCTGTTGGAGGCGCCCTGGTCGCACTGCTCACCGGGCTCCAGCGTGCCGTCTCCGCAAGAGAAGCCGCAGTCCTGGTGCGCCAGGCACGCAACGACGCACGCCGCGTCCCAGGCCACGTCACAGCACGCCGGATCCGCCGCGCACACCGCGGCTTCGCACGCACACCCACCGCACCCGCCGGCCACCGACGGGGAGCACCCATCGGTCCCGCAGTCCTGGGTGGCGCTGCAGGCCAGCGCGCAGCGCAGGTCCCACGCCACGTCGCAGCACGCCGGGTCTGCCGCACAGACCGCCGCCTCGCACGCGCACCCTCCGCACCCGGGCCGCACGCTCGGCGAGCACCCGTCGGAGCCGCAGTCCTGGGTGGCCGCACAGGCCGCGGCGCAGCTCGCGTCCCAGGCGACCTCACAGCAGATCGGGTCCCCGGCGCAGACGTCCGCCTCGCACGCGCAGCTTCCGCAGCCAGCGAGCTGGCTCACCGCGCACCCGTCAGAGCCGCAGTCCTGCGTCGCCCCGCACGCGGCGGCGCAGCTCACATCCCAGGCGACCTCGCAGCACCAGGCGTCGTCGCCGCACACGGCGGCCTCGCAGGCGCAGCCGTTGCACCCGGGCAGCGCGCTCGCCGCACACCCGTCGGACAGGCACCCCCCGGAGCACTCGAAGCAGCGCTGCACGCATTGGATGTCCCACGCGACGTCACAGCAGCTCGGGTCCTGGGCGCAGACGCAGGCCTCGCAGCCGCAGCCGTCGCACCCGGGCAGAGCGCTCACGGAGCACCCGTCCGAGCCGCAGTCGCCCCCGGCCGCAACGCACGCCGCCACGCACCCATCGTCCCACGCGACGTCGCAGCAGGAGGGGTCCGCGGCACACACCGCGGCCTCGCAGGCACACTGGCCGCATCCAGGCAACACGGATGGGCTGCACCCGTCGCTCTGGCACGCGGCGCCGCAGGCGGAGCAGCCGAGGGCGCACGCCAGATCCCACGCCACGTCACAGCAGAACGCGTCGTCGCCACACACGCAGGCCTCGCAGGCGCAGCCGCCGCAGCCGGCCGCAGCCGCGGGCAGACAGCCGTCGCACGGGCCGCAGTCGCCGGTGCAGGTCCGGCAGTCCTCGCCGGCATCCGGGTCACAGGCGCCGTCGCCGCACTTCACGAGCCCCGTACACGGCAGGTTGGCGCCGCCGGGCGTTCCCCGGTCGCCCGCCCCATAGGGGACCTGCCCGACGCACCAGGCGCCGCCGAGATCGTTGATGCCGGCATCGAGCTTCGTCGCGTCGAGCTGCATGGAGGCGCCGTCCGGGTCGGGGAAGGTGAGCCCGTCGTCCCACGCCACCTGGTCGATGACGACCCCCGCGCGCGAGAGCACGATGGAGTCGGCGCCGTTGCCGAGGACGACCCCCGCGTACTGGTAGTCCACGGGAGCGCCGCCGTTGGTGCCCATCTCGGCGTTGTTGCCGAGCACCAGGACCCCACCCGCGGGCAGCACGAGGTCGCCGATGACGTGCAGGTCCGTCCCCATGTCGGCGATGGTCCAGCCCCCGAGCGGGATGTCGTGATCCCGCAGGTTCCGCACCTCGAACCACTCCCCGTCCGCGTCCGCCACCGCCGCGGGGTTCTGCATGATCTCGGTGATCACCACGTCCCCGGGCGCCACCTCCACCTTGCAGTCTGCGTCGCAGCCATCCAGGCCGTCTGCGTTCCCGTCGTCGCACTCCTCCCCGTCGTCCAGCGCCCCGTTCCCGCACAGCGGCGGCGTCAGGGTGCAGTCCGGCTCGCACCCGTCCCCGGGCACGTCGTTCCCGTCGTCGCACTGCTCCCCAGCGTCAGGCTTCCCGTTCCCGCACGGCGGGGGCGTCAGTGTGCAGTCGGGCTCGCACCCGTCGCCGGACACGAAGTTGCCGTCGTCGCACTGCTCCTCCGGCTCCTTGGTCCCGTTGCCGCACGGGACGCAGGGCGTGTTGGGTGCCCCCGGGGTCCCGAAGTCGCCGGCCCCATAGACCGCGGTCGCCCCGCACCAGCTCGACGCCAGGTCGTTGGCCACGGCCGAGTGGTGCTCCGGGGCGAGCTGCATGGCGCGCCCCTCGAAGCCCGGGAACGCGGGGAAGGTCCACGTCACGGAGTCGACTACCTTGCCGTACGCGATGAACAAGGTGTCGCCCCCGTTGCCCAGGACCAGGTCGGCGCCGTAGGCATAGTCGACGATCAGCCCGCCGTTCGTGTTGACGTCGTCGTTGGGCCCGAGGACGAAGCGCTTGCCCGGGGCCAGCAGCAGCGGCTTCTTCGGCGTGATGACGTGCAGGTCGGTCTGGCCGTCGCCGATGGTGAAGCCCGCCAGGTCGACGGGCAGCACGGTCGTGTTCAGCACCTCGAACCACTCGCCCTTGGGGTCGTCCACGGCCTTGGGGTTGACCATGATCTCGGTGATCAGCAGGGCCCCGGGGGGCAGGGCCTGCTCCAGCTCGCAGGAGGGGGAGCACCCGTCGCCGGCCTTCAGGTTGCCGTCGTCGCACTCCTCGCCCGGGTTCATCTTGCCGTCGCCACACCCGCCGGGGGTCACCTTGCAGTTGGGCTCGCAGCCGTCCCCCGGGACCTGGTTGCCGTCGTCGCACACCTCGCCGGGATCGGGCTCCCCATTGCCGCAGAGCGGGGGCTCGCACGGCGGGTTGGGAAGCCCCGGTGTGCCCAGGTCGCCTGCCCCAAACGGCGCCGTCGAGGCGCACCACGCGGCCCCGGCGTCGTTGGCGTCCGCGTCCAGAGCATCAGGGGACAGCGCCATGGACGCTCCGGTGGGGTCAGGGAACGTCGCGCCATCGTCCCACGCGACCTGATCGACGACGAGGTCGCCAGAGCGCAGGATCACGTCGTCCGCGCCATTGCCGAGAGAGTACCCGCTCCAGGTGTAGGCGACGGGCGCCCCGCCGTTGGCGGCGGTGTCGGCGCTCGCGCCGAGCACGATGAGCCCCCCGGGCGCCACCAGCAGCGGCCCCCCGTTGGAGATCACGTGCTTCGTGCCCGACGCCTTGGCTAGCACGAGGCCGTCCAGGTCCAGGGGCATGTCCGTGGTGTTGGCGATCTCGATCCACTCCCCGACGGTGTCCTGCACCGCGTCCGGGTTCTGCATGATCTCGGTGATCACCAGCGCGCCGGGAGGGATGGGAGCGCAGGCGGGCGCGGCGTAGCAGTCCGAGTCGTCGCAGTCCGTGACCCCGTCGCCGTCGTCGTCGGTGCCGTTCGTGCAGTCGGCCTCCACCGGGTCGACACAAGGAGGGTTCGGCTCCCCCGGCGTGCCGCGGTCGCCGCCGCTCATGGGGGTCACGGAGGCGCACCAGGCGCCGGGCGCGTCGTTGGCGGCCTCATCCATCGCGCTTGGGGCCAGCATGAAGGAGGAGCCCTCCACGTCTGGCCACCCCGCCCCGTAGGCCACCCTGTCCAGCACAACGCCGTCCCGCTCCACGATCACGGCGTCCGCGTCGTTGCCGAGCACGAACCCGCTGTAGACGTAGCCGACCGGGGCGCCTCCGTTCTGGCCCTGATCCCCGTTCGAGCCGACGACGACCAGCTCGCCCGGCTTGAGCACCACGCCGGACCCGGTGATCACATGGTCGTCGGTCCCGTCGTCGCGGAGCCGGAGGCCGTCCAGAGCAACCGGCACCTCCCCCACGTTGGTGAGCTCGATCCACTCGCCGTCCCCGTCGGGCACCGCCTTCGGGTTCCTCATGACCTCCGTGACGAGCAGCCGCTCGGCGGGGCCCGTCGCGTCCACGTCCGCGACGGTGGTGTCGGGCACGTCCGCGGGGTCGGGGGCGTCGGTGCCCGCATCCGCGGTGTCACCACCTGCATCCGGGGCGTCCGGCTCACCCGTGGCGTCGGGCTGCGCATCCTGCGGCTCTGCATCGACGCCCCCCGCCCCATCCACCACATCGGTCCCCGGGGGCGGGGCAGGCCCATCCTCGCCGGAGCACGCAGCAAGACCCAAGAGGAACAGCGCCGCGATGGCGCAGGCGAAGCGGACCTTCATGGGGGCCCTCGTGGAGCGGGAGAGGTACATCTCGCTCAGACCGTATCCGAAACGGCGGCGCGCCAGCAAGCCGCCGCCCATGTGACAGGCCCTCGGTGATCGGCTACCCTCCGCGCCCCATGAGCCCACCCCGGAACCAGCCCCTGCTCGTCATCGTCGCGGCGGCCCTGCTCGCCCGCGTCGTCGGAATTGGCGACGAATCCTACTGGTACGACGAGATCTGGTCCCTCGACCAGGTGCGCAAGCCCTTTGGCGACATGCTCGCTGCCCTGGCCCGGGAGGACGTCCACCCGCCCCTCTACTCCGTCCTCCTGTGGGTGTGGACGCGCTTGGTCGGGGAGTCCGAGGTCGCCTCGCGGCTCCTCTCGGCGCTCGTCGGTGCGGCCGCCGTCGTCCCCCTCTACGGCCTCGGCCGTGAACTGTGGGACCGCCGGACCGGCCTCATGGCTGCCACCTTGCTCGCTCTCAACCCCTACGCGGTGTTCTACGGGCGCGAGGCACGATCCTACTCCCTGATGCTCGCCCTGGCCCTGTGGGCGACGTGGGCGCTGGTCCGGTGGGCCTCGCAGCCCTCACGGGGCCGCGCCCTGGTGTGGATCGCAGCCGCCACCCTCCTTGCCTACACCCACGTCTACGGGAGCTTCGTGCTCGTGGCCCAGGGCCTCTGGGCGCTCGTGTTCGTGCCTGCCCTGCGCCGCCCGTTCCTCGCCGGCGCCGCCACCGTGGCCGCGCTGCTCCTCCCCTGGGTTCCGTCGCTGCTCGGGCAGGCCGGCCGTGTCCAGCAGGGCTTCTGGATCGACCCCATCACCTGGACCGACCCCCTCGACTGGATGCGGCGCTGGTACGGCTACTCCATCCCCCTCGCCGTGCTCCTCCCGCTCGTGTCCCTGCGGGCTGCCGCGGAGGCCCCCGGCGGCGCAGGAGACAGCGCCCCCCGGACCTCCCGCCGCGCCCTCCTCGCCCTGTGGATCGCCGTCCCCCTGGCCATCCCCGTGACCCTGTCCCTCATCGGAGAGCCGATCTTCTACCACAAATACCCCATCGCCATCCTGGGCGCCCTCTCGCTGCTGGCCGCGCGGGGCCTCGTGCTGCTCCCCCCGTGGCCGCGCCGGGTGGTCGCAGCCGCCACGGCGGCGCTGCTCGCCTTCCACCTGCTGCGGGACGTGTACCTCACCCGCTCCAAGGAGCAGTGGCGAGAGCTCTCCGCGCTCGCGACGACCGCAGACGCAGTGCTCGTGGCCGAGCCCTACAACCGGACGTACCTGGGCTGGTATCTGCGAGCGCCGGTGGTCTGGCTCGACGGCCCCGCGGACGTGGACCGCGCCGAGCAGCAGGCGCAGGCACGCGGCGGCCGCGTGCTCTACCTCCAGGCCCACCCTCCGCACGGGGAGCACGAGGCCACCTTCGCGGCCCGGTGGCGCCCGCTGGAGACCACAGAGCTCGTCGGGGCGCGGGCCACGACCTACCTCACGCCGGGCGCAGGTCCCGCAGGTCGAGTTGGAGGCGCTGCCGCCCATTGAACGTGTCGATCTGAGGCCGAAACGCCAGATCGACCCGCTCTCCCGGGCGCGGGGCCCGGTCGGCGAGCCGGAAGCCGATGCAGTCGCAGGTAGTGCCGCCCTGCTCCACGGTCATCTTCAGATGCCCGCTCCCCACGACCCGCACGTCCTGCACGCGCACCGCGCGCCCGAGGAACGTCGGCCGCGGGTTCCCGGGCCCGAAGGGGGCGAGCCGCTCCAGGTCCGCGACCAGGTCCCAGGTCACCGCGCCAAGGGGAACCTCCGCGTCGAGCCGCAGGGTCGGGGTGAGCTGCGCCTCCGACAGGCGCTCCCGCGCAACGGCGTCGAGGCGCTCTGCGAAGCGCGGGATGCGGTCCGCAGCGACGGTCACCCCGGCCGCGTGGGCGTGCCCCCCGTAGCCGACGAGGTCGCTCGCCACCCGGTCGAGCCCCTCCACCAGATGGAAGCCCTCCACGCTGCGCCCGGACCCCTTGCCGACGTCACCCTCCACGGCGATGACGAACGTGGGCCGGTGGAAGCGCTCGACCACCTTGGACGCCACGATGCCGACCACCCCCGCGTGCCACGAGGCGCTGGACAGCACGAGGGCCCTGCGCCCCGCCGGATTCCCCAGGCGCGTCGCCTGCGCGAGCGCCTCGTCCAGCATGGTCTGCTCGATGGCGCGCCGCTCGCGGTTCTCCCGGTCCACCTCCTCGGCGATGCCCATGGCCGCCTCCAGGCTCCGGGAGGTCAGCAGCTCCACCCCCTTGGTCGCAGAGCTGAGCCGCCCCGCCGCGTTGATGCGCGGCCCGAGCTGGAAGCCCACCTGCCCGGCGCCCACGGGCCCGTCGATGCCGCTGACCCGGCACAGCGCCTTCACCCCCGGGTGGCGGCTCTGCGCGACCCGCCTGAGACCGTGCCACGTCAGGATCCGGTTGGTCCCCGTCAGCGGGACCACGTCGGCGACGGTCCCGATGGCGACGAGATCCAGCAGATCCCGCAGGTCCGGCTCGGGGCGCCCGGCGAACCGCCCGCGCTCCCGGAGCGCCGCCCGCAGCGCCACCAGCAGGTGGAAGGTCAGCCCGACGGCCGCCATCTTCTTATAGGAGTAGCCGCACCCCGGCTGGAGCGGGTTGACCAGGATGCACGCCGGCAGCTCAGGAGGGGGGTGGTGGTGGTCCACGACGACCACGTCCATACCCAGAGAGCCGGCAAGCGCGATCTCGGCCCGGGCCGTCACACCGCAGTCCACGGTGATCAGGAGCCGCGTCCCCCGAGCGGCCAGCTCCTCGATGCGGGGCGCGCTCAGCCCATAACCATCCACGAATCGGTCTGGAACGAAGAAATCAGCCGAAATACCGACATCTCGAAGAAACAACAGCAGCAGGCTTGCTGATGTGACCCCGTCGACATCATAATCACCCCATATGGTGATCTTCTGCCCCCGAGCGTCGGCCTCCAGGATGCGCTCCACCGCCGCGCCCATGCCTGCCATGCGCGCGGGCGGCTCCAGATCGGAGAGGCGGGGGTCGAGGAAGCGCGCGGCCTCGGCGGGATCCTCGATGCCGCGCTGCACCAGGAGCCGCGCGACGATCACGGAGCAGGAGGCGACGCGCGCCAGGGCGTGGACGCGATCCGGGGCCACGTCGAGCAGGGTCCAGCGGGGTCGAAGCATGGCGCGCATCGTACCGGGACCGGGGCACCGATCAACCACAAAGGGTGGTCCTCCGCGCGGGCGCTCCCGCGCGCCTCGACGGCACATCGGGAATCTGAGACCATGCAGGGTCTGCCCCCACGAGGAGGTGCGTGCATGTCACGAAAGATCGGGTGGATCGCTGGCGCCGCAGCGCTGACGCTCGCGGCCTGGGGCGGCTGCAAGAAGAGCGAACCCCCGGCGCCTGCTCAGCCCACGGCGCCAGCATCGAGGCCGGCGCAGGCGACCGCCGAGAGCGCGCCCCCGGCGGCTCCGGAGACGACAGTGGCCACGCCGGAGCCCGCGCCGGTTGTCCCAGCCAACGCCCCTGACGCCTGTGAGGGTGGGCAGCAGTTCGACGAGGTCGCCATCGCCACGCAGCAGGCCGCCATCGCCCGCGTCGAGGCAGACAAGGCAACCGCAGCCGCCAGCGAGGCGCGCAGAAAGGCCGACGCCCTCCTGGTCGCGGCCCTGCACCGCCACGCCGGGAAGTGCGCCGAGCGGACCCTGGACGCCTCCTGCGTGGGCGCCGCGTCCGGGGACCCCTCCCAGTGCCGTGGTGAGAACCTCCAGGACTCGGGCGCCGCGTGCAAGCTGATGGCCCTGCTGCGCCAGGCGGTGGTCGGCAGGAACCCCGCCCTGTGCGGGGGAATCCCCGACGGCGGCCTCCGCGCCATGTGCGAGGGCGGCGCGGGCGGCGAGCTCACCTGCCCGCCCGACGGCTCGGAGGAGGCCGTCGTGTGCCGGGCCATGCGGGATCGGAAGGCACCGGAGTGCGGCACGAGCGCAGCCCCCTGCCAGACCTACTGGACGCTGACCGCCCTCATGAAGCAGGACCCGGTCCAGTGCGGGCGCATCCCGGAGCCGACCGCGCGCGATCACTGCCGCGCCATCGCCACGGGCGACGCCTCTCAGTGCGCGGCGAGGGAGACGATCCCGGGCTCCTGCCGCGAGGTCGTCATCGAGTCCAACGTGGAGGAGGTCAACGCTCCCGAGGGCGCGCGGTACGTCGCCCGCCTCCGCGCCACCAACGTCTACGCCGAGGCGGCGCGGTGCGAGGCGCGCCTGGACCTCCGAGTGGGCAGCGACGAGAAGAGCATCGTCAAGGACCTGGGCACCTTGGCCCCGGGTCAGGAGATCCGCGAGTACACCTGGGGCCTCGAGGGCGTGGGGCGCCCGCCCCTCATGACGGTCTTCACGACGTGCACGTGGGACCCGCCCCAGGCGAAGCCGGCGGCCCCCTGATCCGGCAACCGCCGCGCTCCCCGTCACCAGCTCCGGGAGCGGTTGCGGCACCTCGCGAACGTCTCGTATAGTCTCGGTTCATCCTCCGGGCTCCCCGCTGCGGCGGGCGCCCCCTCGGCGAGGCGAAACCGAACGTGCGGATCCTTGTCACAGGCGGCGCAGGCTTCATCGGCTCCAACCTGGTGCGCCGGCTCGCGAGGGACGGCCACGCCGTGGTGGTCGCCGACAACCTGTCCATGCACGGGTCGACGGCCCTGATCGCCGATGCGCTGAGCGCAGGCGCACGCTTCTGCTGGTGTGACATCCGCTGCCCCGAGGACCTGGCGCGCCTGCCCGCGGGCCCCTGGGACCGCGTCTATCACCTGGCCGCGTCCTTCGCCAACGCGCGATCCATCGAGGACCCGGAGCTCGATCTGCGCACCAACGCCGAGGGCACCCTCCACGTGCTGGCCCACGCCCGGGCGGCGGGGTGCGGCCTGTTCGTCTACACGGGCTCGTCATCGTCCTATGGGGACGCCCCGGTGCCTCACAGGGAGGACGGCCCCCTCGCTCCGACCACCCCGTACGCGACCAGCAAGCACCTGGGGGAGCAGTACGTGCAGGCGTCCGGCCTCCCCCACGCGGTGCTGCGCCTGTTCAACGTCTACGGCCCCGGGGACCCGCCGGGGCCCTACCGCAACGCCATCCCGAACATGATCGCGGCGCTCCACGGGCCCGGGCGACGCATCGACATCACGGGCGCCGGCGCGACCCGCGACTTCACCTTCGTGGACGACGTAGTGGACGTCCTGGTCCGGGCCGAGACCACCGCCGGGAACGTGGTCAACGTCGGGACGGGCGTCGAGACGCCCATCCTGGAGCTCGCCGAGCGCATCCTCGCCCTGTTCGACGCCCCGGCAGATCGTCTCACCGTAGGGCCCCGTCGCCCCTGGGACCGGGTCGTCCGCCGCCTGGCAGCCGTCGAGCGCCTCCAGGCGCACCTTCCAGGCGCCTGCTCGACGCCCATCGCCGAGGGCCTCCCCCGCGCCGCCCGTTGGCTCCACGAGGCCGGCTACCTGCCGCGGGGGCCGCTGTGAGGCTCCCCGAGCGCATCCTCTTCGTGGGGGCGCACTGCGACGACGTGGAGCTGCTCGCCGGCGGCCTCCTCGCTCGCGCGTGCCGCGACGGAGCGACCGTCGGCGTCCTGGTCTTCAGCGACCATCGAGGAGTCTTGGACGACGCCGGAGCCACCCAGGCGCGGGAGGAGCTGCGCGGCAACCTGGGGTGGCTCCGTGAGCAAGGCGCCCAGCTCACCGACCACACCGATCACGCGGACCTGCTCCCCGCCTGCCAGGGCGCCTTCGAGGCGCGCCGCGGGGACCTCTACGCGGCGCTGGAGGCGCTGCGCGGCCGCTATGACCTGGTCGTCACCCACCCGGAGCGCGACACCAACCAGGACCACCGCCAGGTCTCCCTGGAGGCCACCCGCGTCTTCAAAGCCCACGCCACGGTGCTCTACGGCGAGTTCCCAAACAACGACCTGGGCGACGGCCGGCTCTCGGTCTGGGTACCTCTGGAGGAGCGCGACCTGGAGGCCAAGGTCCGCATGGTGGGCGCCTACGCCTCCCAGCGCATCGGGGGGCGACCCTACCTGGACGCGGACGTGATCCGCGCCCTCGCGCGGCTCCGCGGCTCCCAGATTCGCGCCCGTGCCGCCGAGGCCTTCGGGGTCGGGGCGCGCCTCATCGTCGGCGGGACCCCTCGCGGATGACGGCGCCCGTCATGGCGCGCGTCCTCCGTGCCTCCCTGGGTGAAGGGTGGAGCGCCGCGGCGACCCTCGGGGCCCTCACGTGCATCGCCGGCGTCTGGCTCGCCCTCGACCCGGCAAACCTCCACGACGAAGGGCTCCTGAGCTACGGCTTCGCGCGCATGGCGGGAGAGGCTCCCCTGCCCCTGATCTTCCTCCAGAAGTCGAAGCCGGTCCTCGCCCTCCTCTACGCCCTCCCGGCCCGCCTCGGTCCGCTGGCCTACCAGGTGGCGCACGTGCTGGTGGCCGCCGTGGGCGTGGTGCTCCTGCACCGGGTGGCCGTGGCCATCGGCCTGCGACGCCCGTGGCTGCCCGCGCTGATCCTCGCCGCGTCCCCCATGTACCTCTGGAGCGCGGCCGCCGGGGTGTCCAACTCCGACGGCGTCGCCGGCACCGTGCTCGCCCTGTGGCTGCTCGTGACGAGGCGCCCGCTCCTCGCGGGCCTCGTCCTCGGCGCGCTGCCCTGGGTGCGCTTCGAGGCCGCCCTGTTCTGCGCGATCATCGCCGCCGCCGCCCTCCTGCGGGACCGGAGCCCCCGCCTGCTCGCCGGCCTGCTCTGCTGGCCCCTGGCCTATGGCACCCTCGGCGCCCTCTACCACGGCGACGTGCTGTGGTTCATCCACTTCCCCCCCAACGTGCCAGCCATGGACACGACCAACCCCGAGTGGGTCGCCGAGTACGAGCGCCACGACGTCCACTCGCTGCTCCGGGGCCTCTTCATCACCTCGCCGGCCCTGGCGCTCCTCGTGTGGGCCCGCGTGCGGGGGACGACGTCCCTCGAGAAGACTCTCGGCGTCTTCGTGTTGGTCTATGCAGCGGTGTTCGCCGTGACTCACCTGTGGCTCCTGCCAGAGTCCCCGCTGTTCGTGCTCGGCTTCTCGGTCCGATACGCCCTGATGCCCGTCGCGGCGGGGGCGCTGCTGCTGGGGCGCGCGGTGGAGGCCGTCGAGGGCGCCCCCGGGGGCCCCGCTCGCGACCCGCTCGCGCTCGGCGCCCTCCTGGTCGCCGCCATGAGCGTGTACCTGGCCACCGGCGAGGTGACGCTGCTGGTGGTGGCGGGGGCTGGGCTCCTCGTGTACCTCGGCGCGGCGACCAGGCGTCGCATGACGGGCAGCGCCGCCCTGGCCGCGCTGGCCCTGGCGGGGCCGGCGCTGGCCGCGAGGCCCATGGCCGTCGAGGGCTTCGGTCCAGACACGACGTCGGAGGAGCTGACCTGGCTCTTGGAGGCCCAGCTCGCCGTCGCCCCCGCCCCGGCGATCTACACGAACAACCACGTCCTCCCCACGTGGCTCGACCGCACGGGCCGCCTCCCGGGCGTGCGGGTCCGCTACCTGCTGCCCGTCGACCACCACCACGAGCTGGTGGTGCTCACCAACCCGCGCGTCGGCCAGACCGCGGCGCTGCTCCCCCACCTGGACGCCGCGGCCTACGGGGCCCTGATCGGCCCCGACGAGCTGCGCCCCGACGCCATCCCGGGTGGGGCGCTGTTCGCGCTGAGCAAGGATCGGCGGACCCCCCAGCTCCTCGACCCGGGCACCTGGGACCGGCACCTCGACCCCGTATCAGGTCACGGGCGCCTGGCGCTCCTCAGGAAGGGCGGGCCGTGAACCGGGCGAAGCGAAGGCGCCCCGCGCTGCCCTCGCGAGCACGCCGGGCACCTCTGCCCGACTGGTTCGCGCTGCGGGCACGGCCAAGGCGCTCCGGCGCGACCTCCGTAGCCAGGCTCACGGCCGCCCAGGGCGCCTCGCGACGGCCGTGGGGGCCACCTTGCGCAGCAGGTTGGCGACGGACATCTCCAGGCGCGACTCCAGGCGTCCGCTCCGCGCGTTCCTGACCAGGGCGGCGAGGCGACCCGGGCGGCGGGCGAAGCTCACCGCGTAGAAGCTGGCCATCCCGAACAGCCGGAGCGCGCGCAGGGTCCGTGAGCTCATGTGCTCGCTCCACGAGACGGCGCCCGCCAGGTCCGAGTAGGACAGGAGCGCGGCGAAGTAGGCGTCGTCCAGGGGTCCGAGGCGCCCCGCGGCACGCAGCTCGTCGAACAGGCGGGAGCCGGGGTACGGGGAGAAGGTCCAGACCGACACGTCGTGGACCCCGAGGAGCGCCATGCGGACGATGAAGTCGAGGGTCTCGCGGGCGTGGCCCAGATCCTCCCCCGGGAAGCCCACCATCACGTTGGCCTTCACGTTGAGGCCTGCCTCGACGGCGGCGGCCATGGACGCCTCCATGCGGGGGAGGTCCACGCGCTTGTCGATGGCACGCAGGATGCGCGGCGAGCCGCTCTCGGGCGCGTAGGAGACGTTGCGGCACCCGGAGCGGGCGAGCAGCGTGGCGACCTCTCCGTCGATGGCCTCGCTGCGGGTGCCACTCGGGAGCTGCCACGTGATGGGCAGCTCCCGGCGCAGCAGCTCGTTGCAGAACGCGATGATCCAGTCGCGCCGCACGATGGCGGTCAGGTCATAGAAGTCGACGGCCTCGGCGCCCAGCGCGCGCACGTAGCCCTCGATCTCGTCGGCGACGAGGGATGGGCTCCGCGCCACCCACCGCGTGGTCCACATGGCGGGGCTGGAGCAGAAGGTGCACGAATACGGGCAGCCGCGGCTCGCCAGGATGGGCATGGTGCGGCCCCGGTCCACGCCGAAGCTGTGGCCCCCGGCCAGGTAGGTCTCGATGGGGGTGAGGTCCCAGCGGGGCAGCGGGATGTCGTCGACCGCGCGGATCCTGGGGCGAGGCCCGGTGCGAACAATCCCATGTACGGTCCGCAGCGCGAGCCCGGCAATGTCGACCCATGGGGAGCCCTCATCGACGGCCGCGGCGAGCGCGACTGCGGTCTCCTCCCCCTCCCCCAACACGCACGCCGTCAGCGCGGGCGCCTCCTCCAGCGAGAACTCGGCCGCGGCCGTGGGGTGCTCGCCGCCGCACACGATGGGGACGCCCGGAAAGCGGCGCCCGAGGGCGGCGATCAGCTCCCGCACCACGGGCCACTCGGTGGAGAACATGCAGGAGATGCCGATGAGCCCGGACCGCGGGTCCACCCGCTCGACGAGCTGAGGGACGGTCAGCCCATTGACGAGCACGTCCGGGTGGTAGCCTGCCCGGACCTGGGCAACCGCCTCCCCCACCCCGTCCACGATGCGCGGCTCGTGGCCGGCCGCCGCCAGCGCCCCCGCCACGTAGGCCAGGGACAGAGGCGGCGTGACGTTGAGCGTCAGGGCCCAGCGCCCGATGACGCTCGGCGGCCGCAGCAAGGTGACGACGGCCACGCGCCCCTCAGCGCGGCCCGAGGCGGCGGCGCAGGATGTGGGCCAGGATCAGCGCCCCGTCCCGGAAGCTGTGGAGCCCGCTCCGACCGTGGGAGCGAGCCCGCCGCGTGACGGGCACCTCGACGACCCGCCCGCCGGACCGAAGCACCCCGAGCAGGAGGTCCACCTCGATGTTGTAGCGGGAGGCGCTCAGGCGGCAGCGCGCAGCGGCCTCCCGGCGCACGAGCCGAAAGCCGGCCTGGGTGTCGGTCAGGGCGGCCCCGAACAAGGCGTTGACCACACCGGTCAGCGCGACGTTGCCGGCCTTGTTGAGCGGGGTGATCGCCCCGTCGAGGAACGTGCCGAGGAAGCGCGAGCCGACCACCATGTCCACACCGGGGCGCAGCGCCTCGATCAGACGCGGGATGTCCTCCGGGTCGTCCTGCCCGTCGGCGTCCAGGAACAGGAGCACGTCCCCCGTGGCGCGCTCCAGCCCGTGCCGGATGGCCACCCCCTTGCCCCGGTTCCTGGGCAGCCGGTGCACCGTGGCCCCGGCGGCGGTGGCGCAGGCGGCCGTGTCGTCCGACGAGCCGTCGTCGACCACCAGGATCTCACGCAGCCGCGGAGTGGAGGCGCGGCAGCGTTCGACGACGTCGGCGATGGTCGGCGCCTCGTCCTTGGCGGCGAGGATGATGGAGATGTCGCTCGTCACGGGGCCTCCGCAGGTTGGCCCCAGTGTGGCCTCTCCGGGGCCGCGGCTCAAGCCCCGGCCGTCGCGCGGCGCCTGAGGCCACGCCACATGACGACGCCAAGCGTGACAAGGAGCAGCGGGGCGACGAACCACAGCATGATCCCCGAGTAGGCCGGCACGGCGTCGTGTCCGGTGGCGTCGAGGATCAGCCACACGGTGTAGGCGGCGTAGACCCCCAGGAAGAGGACGCCCTCCCAGCGCTCGACACGGTGCCCGGACAGGAAGATGGGCACGGTGGCCACGGCGACCGCGACCATGAACCACAGGTCGAAGCGCAGGATGGATGGGGCGACGACCAACCCCTCGGAGGTGAGGGAGCCCGCGAGGCCGATGCAGCCCAGGATGTTGAACACGTTGCTGCCGACCACGTTGCCCACGGCGATGTCCCGCTGGCCGCGGACGGCCGCCATGACGGAGGTTGCGACCTCGGGCAGGGACGTCCCCGCCGCGACGATGGTCAGACCGATGACGACCTCGCTCGCGCCGATGGCGCGGGCAAACGTGCTCGCCGCGTCGACCAGCCAGTGGGACCCGAGGACGAGGAGGCCGAGGCCACCGACGACGAGGGAGAGCTGGACCGCCCAGTGGCGGTCCCACCCAGTGGCCGGCAGGGCGTCCTCGTCGGGATCGCGGCGCCTGCGCGCCTGGATCACGAGGAAGCCGTTGTAGGCGAAGAGCAGCCCGAACAGCGCGAGGGACTCGACCCGACCCACGGCCCCGTCCAGCGAGAGCCCCAGGAGGAGCAGCGACACGGCGATCATCACGGGCACCTCCTGGCGGATCACCTGCGTGTGGACCACCAGCGGCGCGACCAGGGCGGACAGCCCGAGGATCACCAGGATGTTGAAGATGTTGCTGCCGATGACGTTGCCAACGGCGATGTCGTTGGCCCCACCGAGGACCGCCTTTGCGGCGACCGCCATCTCGGGAGCGCTGGTCCCGAAGGCGACGACGGTCAGGCCCACCACGAGGGGAGAGATGCCGAAGGCGATGGCGAGCCGGGACGCGCCGCGCACCAAAGCCTCGGCGCCCACCAGCAGCGAGACCAGACCCACCAGGAACAGTACGACCTCACCGATCATCGATCTCCTCCGCCATGCGGGCGGTCACACATCTCAGGGTGTTCAAGCTGCCGCCGCGGACGCGGGGCACGGGAGAGCAGGCCAGAGCAACCCTCGGCGACAGCGCCCCATTCCCGGACGCGGTCACTTCGGCGCACGCCGTTGATCCCATGCGAGAAGGCGAAGTTGTGGCCAGCGCGTCCTGGCGTAGAATGCGGGGCGTGTCGGTCGTCCTCACCATCGCGGGCGTCCTCGCCGCCCTCCTGCTGGCGCTCGTGCTGATCCCGGTCCGCGCCGAGGCCCGCGCCGCGACGACGCCTTCCCTCCATGCGCTGCTGCGCGTCGGCTGGCCGCGGGTCGTCGCTGTGGGCTGGCGCTCGGGGGAGGGCGCCACGCTCTGGGCAGCAGGTCGAGCGATGCGTGTCGGGCGAGCCACGGCGCGGGTCCAAGAGCGCCCCAGACGTCGCTCTCGGCGCCTCTCATGGAACAACCGCGCCGCCGTTCCAGGTCTGTGGCGCCTCGCCCGGGCGCTCCTGCGCACGGTCCGCCTCCGCGCAGAGGGCTCCCTGGCCCTGACCTGGGACGACCCCTTCCTCGTATGCCAGGCCGAGGGGCTGCGACTCGCCGCCGAGGGCGCGGCCCGCCGCCCTTCCAGGTGGCTGTCTCTGGCCATCGGCCCCCCAGCGCTGCGGTGCGACGTCGCCGTCAGCGCCACCGTCTGGCTTCCACGGGTTGCCTTCGTGCTCGTGCGCTGGATGCTCGGCCCCGACGGCCGCGCCGCGCGAGCCGCATGGCGCCCCTCTCAACGGACCCAAGGAGCCCCCCCATGGAGCAGCTCGAACAACAGCTCAGGCGCGTCGCCGACCGCCTGACCCGCATGGCCAACAGCCAGAGCATCGTCGGCAAGCCCATCTCCCAGGGCCCGTCCGTGGTGATCCCGCTCTGCGAGATCACCTTCGGCTTCGGAGGCGCGCTGGGCTCGGGCGGCGAAGGCCGGAGCAGCAGCGGAGCCGGAGTCGCCGGCGGCCTGGTCCTCACACCGAAGGCGGTCGTCGTGGTCGACGCGGCCGGCGCCCGCATGGTCACGTTGGAGGCATGACATGGACTTCGACACCTTCTTCGACGTGGCAATGGAGCACCTCCAGTCGGTGACCCGCACCGAGACAGTCATCGGCGAGCCCTTCGAGGCCGGCGGGCAGCGCTTCGTCCCCATCACGGAGATCCGCCTCGGCATCGGTGCGGCGGGAGGCGAGGGGCGCGCAGAGGTCTCCAAGACCGGCGGAGGTGGCCTCGTGGGGGGCTTCCGCGTGAGCCCGGTGGCGGTCGTGTGCCTGGCGGACGACGTCGTCACGGTGCTGCCCGTCAAGCAGGCCAAAGGGACCATCGAGCGCGTCCTCGACCTGGTCCCGGACATCCTCGCCAAGCTCAAGGACGCGAGCGCCACGGCACAAGAGATCGGCAAGCAGGCGAGCGCGACGGTGCGCGGGGTCCGCGACGCGGTGGCCCCGCCGAAGGACGGGTAGGCGAGGAGCCGTTCCTGCCCGGTCCATTGCGGTCCCGGTCGACCACGCCTACAATCGCGGCATGGCAACGGAGCTCCTCAAGGCTGCCCGCGAGCTGATTGCGCTGGACACGAGCGGCCCCTCCGGCGGCTCCCTCGCGATCCCCTACTTCATGGATCTCCTCTACTACGGCGAGTTCTCCATCATGGAGCAGGCCGCCTGCACGGAGGAGGGCAACCACACCAACCTGATCGGGCTCAAGGGCCCCCGTGAGAACGGGGGGCTCCTGCTCGTGTCCCCCGTCCGCAGCGAGCCCCCCGGCAACCCCGCGGCCTGGACGGAGACCGGCGGCGCGCCGCTCCATGCGACCACGCGCCACGGACGCCTCTACGGGCTTGGCGCCCTGTCCGGCAAGCTCGACCTGCTCTGCAAGGTCATCGCCGCAACGCAGACCCCGCGCGCCGCCCTGAAGCGCCCGCTCTGGGTCGCCGCCCTCTTCGGGGGCGAGGCGGCCGCCCAGCGCGGCGGCGCCTACATGCTGGAGAGCGGGCTCCTGCACCCCGACGCGGTGCTCCTCGGCCACCCGACCAACCTGGAGCTGGTGCGCGAGCACCGCGGACACCTGGTGTTCCGGCTCAACATCCGCCGGGCCAAGAACATCTGGCGCCTGCCCCGCACGGAGGGCAGCTACCGCGTGAGGTTCAGCGGCTCCCCGGCCCACGGCTCGGCCCCTCACCTGGGCAGCAACGCCGTCCAGGCCGGCCTGTCGTGGCTCTCGCGCATCGCGGCGGAGGGGCTGGCCACCATCCACAACGTCCAGGGCGGCGACAGCCCCAACCGGGTCCCGGAGCGCCTGGACGCCGTCCTCCTGCTGACGGGCTCAGCGCTGCCCGAGCCGCCCCCGGGCGTGAGCCTGGTGCCAGTGGACGAGGACGAGGCCGACATCTCCTACCCGGTCAACGACTGCCTGAACATCGCGCGGATGCTCTGTCGCCGGGTGGAGGCGCTGCTGGGCAGCCCCCCCTGCTTCGACGCACCGGATGGCGCCTCCTGGCCCCGCGGCCTCTGGAACCTCGGCGTCGTCCGCACGAGCCCGGCCGGCCTCTCGCTCACCTACGAGCTGCGCACCACCCTCGACCACGACGCGGAGACGCTGCTCTCCCGCATCGAGGAGCTGTGCGTCGCCGCGGGGGACGCGACGAAGCAGCACACGGTGGAGCTGGAGGTCGTGAAGGATCAGCCGCCCCTCAACGCCGTGGGCGACGCCGGCGACCAGCCCCTCTTCGGGTTGTGCCGGGAGGCCCTCCGCGAGGTGGGTGTCACGCCGACCGACGGGGAGTCCGACATCCACACCGAGGGGTGGCTGTTCAGCGCCTGGGGCCTCGACACGGTGGTCTTCGGACCAGGGTACGCCGCTGGCGTGCTCTCACGACCGAACGAGCACGTCTCGCTGCTCCACCTGCAGAAGGCGGTCCAGTTCTACGAGCGGGTGATTCAGAAGTTCTGCTGCTGAGCCGCGAGTGGGGTCAGACGTCGTCGTCGACGGGCTCGTGGTGCTCGTCCTCGTCACCGAACATCTCGCGGATCTCTGCCAGCACGAGCCCGTCGTCCATACCACGGGCAACGGACAGCTCCGTCACCAGGAGCTGGCGGGCGGTGTCCAGCATCTTGCGCTCCCCGAAGGACAGCGGCTTCTCCACCTTGAGCAGGTAAAGGTCGCGCAGCACCTCGGCGACATCGAGGATCGCGCCCGTCTTGATCTTCTCCAGGTACCGCCGATAGCGCCGGTTCCAGGTGGTCTGGTCGACCTTGATGGCCCGCTCCCGCAGGACCTGGTAGATCTCGTCCACGCGGTCGGACGAGATGACCTCACGCAGCCCCACCTGGTCGACCTTACCGACGGGGATCATGATCTTGCGGTCCGTGTCGAGCACGCGGAGCACGTAGAAGATCTCCTGGTTGCCCATGATCTCCTTGCTCTCGATGCCGGTGATCTCGGTGACTCCCTGAGCCGGGTACACCGCCTTGTCACCGATCTTGAAAACAGGCTGCATGAATGCCACGTCTCCTTTCGGGCGCCAGGTCGCGAGCAGTATGGCCCCAAAGGCTCGAAACGCGCAAGGGGGGTTCGGGGTTCCCGCAGAGTGGCGGGAACCCCGGCAGGGGGGCAGAGGGCGGGGGTCCTTGATGAGATGCCCCCCCACCACATCAGGCGGGGAGACGAGACAGCGCACCGACCCGTGGGGTCAGGCGCCGGCCTTCCGAGCGAGCTGGCCGTGGGTGTCGAGCTGGCGGCGGACACCCCAGCCGACCACCTTGGCGCGGTAGGTCTCGTCCGCGTCGCCCTTCGGGAACTTGAACTTCAGGATCGCCTCGACCAGGGCCTCCCGGGAGCCGAAGCGCTTGCGCACCTCCTGCCCTGCCTCGAACAGGCGAAGGAGCTGGTCGTTGCGCGCGTTTCGCAGGCGCGCGCGGGTGCGCCCGTCGGGGTCGCCCACGACGGCCAGCACCGCGTCGATCGCCGCTGCCTTCGTGCCCCAGCGGGCCTTCACCTTCTCCATCGGTGTCTTCTGCGCCATCTCAGTGTCCTCCTGATTGGATCGCGTGGCGGATCACTCCGCCTCTTCGGCCGGATCCCCGGCCTCGGGCTCCGGGAGTGTCCCGGAAGGTTCTGGTAGCTCGGGGGGCGCCCCCCGCTCGCGGATCACCTGCTCCAACCGGCTCGCGCTCTGGCGCGCCGTGTCCGCGTACTCCCCGCTCGGGTAGCGGTCCAGGTACGCGCGGTAGGCGTCGAGCGCATCCTGGGCGCGCCCCACCTGCACGTTGGCCTTGCCGAGCCGCATCCAGCTCTCCTCGGTGTCGAAGAGGTCCGGGAAGTGCTTGCGCATGTGCTGGAGCCGCACCAGGGCGCCTGCGGGCTTGTCGCGGTCCTCGTAGAACCGCGCCACGAAGTCGCTGTGCGCGAACTGCATGGCGCGCACGTCGTCGAGCATGCGCCGCGCCTCGGGGAGGAACCGGCTGCGCCCGTAGAGCCGCACGAAGGCCTCGAGCTTCTCCCGCGCGCGCTGGACCGACGAGATGTCGTTCTCGTAGGCGGGGGGCGTCAGGAACCAGTCGGTCGGCATCTGCTGGTACCAGCACTTCGCGATCATGTACTGGGCATAGGCCTCGTTGAGGTCGCCCTGGTACTGGTTCAGGTAGGCCATGTACTGCTCGACCGCCTCCGCGTACTTCTCTTGGAAGTACAGCGAGTCGGCGATGCGCAGCCGCGCCAGCGCAGCCCACTTCACGTAGTTCGGGCTCTTCGCGACGACCTGGAACGCGCTGATCGCGTCCAGGTAGTTTCCGCTCTCCAGGGAGTCGATCCCCTGCAGGTACGCCGCCCGGGCGCTGTCGGTGATCGAGTCCGTGCGGATCGTGCGCGTCGACGAGCACGCCGCCAGCGCAAGCGCAAAGAGCACGGCCACCTGTGCGAGTCGGTTCATGGGATCCCGGCGCCCCCTCAGCGAAGAGCCGCTCCGTCTACCACTTGCACCGGGGTGTGTCAAAGGTCACCCGCCGAACCCGTGCATCGACGGCAGGGTCCACCCCAGCTCGGGCCCGATGAGGCCGAGGGCGCAGACGACCGACGCCGCGAGGAGGAGCCAGGCCGGCAGCTCGAGGCGGTGCGGCAGGAGCGCCCTCGCGACCAGGGCCAGCCCGAGCGTGCCGAGGGCGGCCAGGGAGGCGACGGCGCGCGGATCGGCCGGGACGAGGGTCCCGAAGCGCTGCTCCGCCCAGAGGGCTCCCGTGAGGAGGGTCGCCGCCTGCAGCGGGAGCCCCCACAGCGCAAGCCGCAGCGCGGTCCGGTCGAGCCACGACGCCGCGAGGACGTCCTCCGACTCAGGGACGACCCCGAACTGGCGCCGCAGCCACGTCGTCGAGGCGCCGAGCACGAGGACAACCGCTCCCGTGAGGGCCACCCAGGCGGCGGGGTGCGACGCCAGCGACAGGGTGGCGGCTTCTGCGAGCGGCTGCACGCCGCGCACCTCCACGGCCCTGTCGAGGCGCGGGAGCACGGTGTGCTGCAGCCACGCGAGGAGCTCGCCCTCGTTCACCGAGACCTCTGTCCGGACCAAGAGCCTGAAGGCGAGCATGGCGAGGAGCGCCAGGAGCGCGAGGGACGCGACGCCGACGCCCGCCGCGGCGGCGGCGCGGAACACGAAGCCGGGCACCGCCATGTGGATCACGACCAGCAGCGCCGCGGCGGCCGCCGCCCACGCCACGATCTCGCGCGCCGCGTCCACCTCGGGGAGGGCGACGGTCACCGGCAGCTCACGGGTGTAGGCCCCCCCGCCGTCCCGCACCTGGAGGGCCACCTGGACCACCGCCGGCTGGCCGCCCGCGGCAACGGAGAAGGACCGCTCCCCCATGGGCCCCCAGGGCAACCGGTTGACGAAGGTGGCGGCCAACAGCGCCGCCACGACGATCCCGGCACCCCCACGCCGGGAGCGGTGGAGGCGCCGCGCAGCCAGCGCGCCGAGGGCGAGGAGGACGCCGGTGGCCGCGACCGCGACCGGCACGTGGAGGGCCACCCAGGGGAGATCGACGGGAGCGTCGGTCCGCGCCGCGGCGACGGCGACGGACAGCGTCCCGGTCACGGCCGCGAGCGCGGCGAGAGCAGAGCGCACGGCGGGTCGGTCTGCCCGGACGCACACGGCGACGGCGACCCAGCCGGCGACGCAGCCAGCCAGCGCGGCTCCGTCCAGCCACAGCCCGGGCAGCCGCCCAGCGCCCGCGAGGATCAGCCCGAGCCCCACGGTCTGGGCGGGCGCGGCCGCCATCAGCGCCAGCCACCCGGCGCCCCGCCTCCCTGGGGCGCGGGCAACGCCGGCCGGGACGGCCGCCGCGAACAGCACTACACTGGCCAGCGCCAGCACCACCCCCGACGTGACGAGCATCACACCTCCTCTGGGGTGGGAGCGCCCTGAAGTGCGCGCAGGATCGCCCCATCCGGTCCCAGGGAGGTCACGCGGACCGCCCAGCGCCCGGGCGCTACCTCCCACGCCGCCACGGCCAGGTGGCCAGTCGCGGCGATCATCAAGAGCCCGGCCAGGACGAGCACCGCCCCCACGACGGCGACCAGCCGGTGCTCGGTGGTGGCGAACCGGAGGACGAGGCGCTCGTCGGTCAACCCGCGAAGCGTCACCGGCAACCCCGACCGCGGGTCCCGCGGCGCCCCAGAGAGCCCCGCGACGACGGTCACGCCATCGGAGGCGTCCACGGCGACGACGGGCCCCTCCACGCCGTGAATGGCCCGGAGGCTCAGGTCGGTGTCACCGCCGGCCGCGGTGATCGTCACCTCGTAGGGCCGCCCCGGGACGGCCTCCAGAGCCGCCTCGGCGCCCGTCAGGGGGTTGGTCAGGCCAAGCCGGACCAGCTCCAGCGCGCGCAGGGGCTCCGCCCTCTCCAGTGTCACCCGCAGCCCCGGCAACCAGGCAGGCTGGCCTGGCGCAAGCAGCGAGGTCGCATGGACCCCCTCGCCCGCGAAGGCGCAGGCCCAGGCATCTGCCGCATCGGGCGCCCGCTGGCAGGAGACCTCCAGGCGCGGCCCGCCGGGCTCCCAGGCTGCGCCCGCGTTGACCTGCACCTGGGTCACCTCCCGGGGGTCCATGCCGGGCGGCGAGGCCACGCGGGTCATGATGCGACCGCTCTGCCCAGCCGCGGTGTGCAGCAGCCCGGCGGCCCCCAGGATCGCGCCCCCCACGACCACCGCGAGGAGCCCCTCGCGCAGGAGCCCCCGCCGCGCCTCGACCCGATCGGGGCGCACGGTGATCCTGGACGGACCAAACCAGTGCTGGAGCCGCTTCCCGAGGGCGACCGCGTCGGCCGCAGCGACCTCGCCGGACTCGCCCGCCAGCGCCTCCGCGCCCCCGTGGCCTGCCCCGTGCCGCCGCCGGAGCCAGCGCGCCGCCAGGTTCAGGGCGAGGAGCACGGCGAGCAGCGCCATGGGCCACGAGGTCGCCACGCGGGAGAGCCCGAAGCCGTCCACGAACAGCGCGACGCTGAACGAGTGGCCGGCAGCGACGTCCGCGGCGGGTACCCCCTGGGGCACCTGGGTGGCAACGAGCAACAGGGCCAGCATGGCGCCGACCAGCGCCACCGTCAGCCCGGGCGCGCCGAACACCTGCCACACGAGCAGCGCCCCCTCCCGCTCCACCGCCGGGATCTCTGCGTCCCTCTCCCGCTCGTCGACCAACCGCGCCTCCTGCCATGATTGCGAGCGGCGTGCCGTACCACGGGCGGCCGGGCAGGTCAACTCTCGCAGCGACGACCCAGGTCCCCCGATGCCACGCCAGAGACGCCATCACGAGCCGCAGCGGCCCGACGAGGGCCCTCGACGCGGCGCCGAATTCGAGCTAGGTTCCCGCCATGCGTGTGGTGGGCCTCACAGGCGGCATCGGCTGCGGGAAGAGCACGGTAGCAGCGATGCTGCGCGCGCGGGGAGTACCGGTCATCGACGCCGACCAGCTCGGGCGGGACGTGGTGGCCCCTGGCACCCCGGGTCTCCAGGCCGTCGTGGATGCCTTCGGGGCCGCCGTCCTCCGCCCCGACGGCGCGCTGGACCGCAAGGGCCTCGCGGCGCAGGTGTTCCCGAACCCGGTCGCCCTCGCTCGCCTCAACGCCATCGTCCACCCGCTCATCCAGGCGGCCGCGATGGCGCGTCTGCGCGAGCTGGCGATGCAGGAACACCCTCTGGTGGTTCTGGAGGCCGCGCTGCTGCTGGAGGCCGGGTGGGATCGGGTCGTCGATACGGTGGTCGTCGTCACGACCACCCCGGAGCTCCAGCTTCAGCGCCTGGTCGCCCGCGGAGACGTCACGCCCGAGGACGCGCAGGCCCGCGTCGCCTCCCAGCTCCCCCTGGCGGCCAAAGAGGCTCGCGCGGACCACCTCATCCGAAACGACGGAGACCTCGACGCCCTCGAGGCGGCCGTCGAGGCGCTCCTCCGAGCCCTCCTCGCCGGCGCGTCTCCGAAGGAGGACCCCCAGTGACAACCACCGTCCTGCTGACCGGGTACCCGTCGTTCGCGGCGCGCCACATGCTGAGCCGCCTGCTCCAGGAGGACCACCACGTCCTCCTGCTGGTCCGCGAGAAGCTCCTCCGCAGGGCGAAGGCCCACCTGGACGCCCTCGGCCTCTCGGCGGAGAGGGAGCAGGTCGAGGTGCTCGTCGGCGACGTGACGGACCTGGACCTGGGCCTCTCCGGCCCCGAGATCCTGCGCGTCCTGAGCGAGGTCCGGCTCTTCTACCACATGGCGGAGATCAGCTACCTGGGCGCTGCGCGGGACGTGACGTGGCACGTCAACGTGGACGGCACGCGGAGCGCCCTGGAGGTCGCGGCCGGCATGCGTGACCTGCGGCGCTTCGTGTTCCTGAGCACGGCGTTCGTCAGCGGCACGCGCCAGGGCGTCATCCGGGAAGACGACCTGGACGTGGGCCAGCGCTTCCGCAACGAGTTCGAGCACTCCAAGCTGGCGGCCGAGCGGCTGTGTCGCGCTGCCATGCCCGTCCTGCCCATCACGGTGGTCCGGCCGAGCCTGGTGGTGGGCGACACACGCACGGGCGCCATCGATCGCACCGACGGCCCCTACTCGCTGATCCAGGCGATGATCAGCCTCCCCCTCGACCTGCGGCTGCCGCTGCCTGGGCGCGGCGACCACCCTCTCAACATGGTCCCCATCGACCACGTGGTCGACGCCATCCACGCGCTGGCCAACGACCCGGAGGCGGCCGGTCAGACCTTCCATCTGACGGACCCGAACCCCCTCAGCGCGCGCCAGGTGTTCGAGATCGTGGCAGAGAGGGCCGGGCGCCGAGCGCCTCGAAGCACCCTCGCCGGAGTGATCGCCCACGCGCTGCTGCGGGTCCCTGGGGTCGAGCGCGTCTCCCGCGCCACCCGCCAGTTCATCGACCAGTTCGATCAGCTCGTCATCTACAACAACGCCGCCTCGATGCGCGTCTTGAGCCGCCACGGCCTCGTGTGCCCGCCCTTCGAGACCTACGCGCACAACCTCGTGGAGCACGTACAGCGTCTCGCGGAGGATGGCATGAGCGGCGACGGGCGCAGACACGGGCAGCGCAGATAGCGCGGCGCGCATCAGGCGCCGCGGCTCGCTACCACCTGGTCGTCGAACACGATGACGCGCGCCCGTATGAGCTGGCTCAGAACGGAGCAGACCTCCAGGCGGTTGCTGCTGCTCGCCCCGAGGATCTCGCGAATGGAGCGACCGCCGTCGATGTGCTTGAGGATGCGCCGCACCTTGTCGCCGGTGCTGGTGACGACCGGCATGGACAGCCCCCCCTCGGACAGGCGCGGGACCCGGTCCCAGTCACCGAGCACGGACTGGTAGATCTCGATGAGCTTGCGCTCATTGAGAGACACGAAGGCCTGGATCTCCTCGTTCTCGGGGGCGAGCACGAGCAGGCGCTCCAGGGAGATCAGGGCGCCGTCGATGTCCCCGAGCTGGAACAGCCAGTGGACGTCCTCATAGAGGAGCTCCACCTCGCGCGGCCACTCGGAGGTGAACGGCTCCTCCTCGACGGCCGGCTGGTTGGGCACCGTTCGAGCGGTCGCAACGTCGGGTGGTGCCGGAGGGCGGGCGTGGTCGGTCTCGACGAGGAGCTCGGCCTCTTCGACGGCCTCGATCTCCTCGGTGTCCACGTCCGAGATGTCCGCCGCCGGGAGCTCCACCTCGGTGCTCGACCTCGAAGGCGCCTCCTGGCCGAAGGCCGGCATCTCCAGGATGGTGTCGTGCCGCTCCTCCTCGGCCTCCATGCGACGAACCAGCGCGGCCATCTCGGGGTCGCTGGAGAACGCCTCGCGGATGGAGGCGGCGTCCATCACGACCGTATCGTGGCGCGCGGGCACCTCCGGCCGCTCGGGAACGACCTCGGAGACCTCGACCGGAGCCGCGGGCAGGGGTTGGTCGCCTGGCTCCGCCTCACCGGCCAGGATGGAGAGCAGCGTGTCGATGCGCTGGAGCCGGGCCCTCAGCTCGGGCGGGATCCCCTCGGGCAGGTCAAGGCGCGGGGCGGTCCGGTGTGCGGCGATGCGCGCGGCCAGCTCCGCCCTCCGCTCCCGCCACCCGAGCCGCACGGTGGCGAGCTCGCGGACCTGCGACCCGGCCGTCGGGGTCGCCGGGCGCAAGGGGCTGCCCGCGTCGGCTCCCGTCGCGATGACCTCGTCCGGCTCCCGCAACCCAGCCACCATCCGTCAATCGTTCTCCCAACTGCGTGGGCCCATGCGGCCACGGGACCGAGAACCTGGCGCCCCCATTACCCCCCGGCAACCTCGGAGAGCGCGTCGCCGAGGATCTCGACGGCCGTCCGCACGTGCCCCTTTCCAATGATCAGCGGCGGGACGAAGCGCACGACGCTGGTCCCGGCAGTATTGACGAGCAACCCCCGCCGCAGACAGGACTCGACGACCGCCTTCGGATCGACGCCCTTCAGCTCGACCCCAATCATCAGACCCCGCCCCCTGACGTCGGCGACGGAGGGTGCCCCTTGGGCAAGTACGCGCAGTTGGCCCAGCAGATACTCCCCCATCGCGCGGCAGTTGTCCAGGAGCCCCTCGGCCTCGATGGCCTCCAGCACCGCCCGCCCGGCGCGACACGCCAGCGGGTTGCCGCCGAAGGTGGTCGCGTGCATGCCAGGCTCGAAGCCCCGCGCCACGTCACTCCGGGCGATCATGGCGCCGATGGGGACCCCACCGGCGAGGCCCTTTGCCAGAGAGACGATGTCGGGCGTGATCCCCTCCTGCTCATAGGCGAAGAAGGTCCCGGTGCGCCCTACGCCTGTCTGCACCTCGTCGAGGATCAAGAGGACCCCCTTGCGATCGCACAGATCCCGAAGCGCGCCAAACCACCCGTCGGGGGGCACGAGGACGCCGCCTTCCCCCTGAATCACCTCAATCATGACCGCCGCGGTGCGCTCGCCGATGGCGGCGTCGATGGAGGCCAGATCGCCGAAGTCCGCGTAGACGAACCCTGGCGTCAAGGGCTCGTAGCCCTCCTGGTACTTGGGCTGCCCCGTCGCCGCGGTCATGCCCAGCGTGCGCCCATGGAAGGAGCGCTGCATGGTCACGACCTCGTACCGGTCCTCCTGCCGCACCTTGCGCCAGTAGCGCCGGGCGAGCTTCACGGCCGCCTCGTTGGCCTCCGCGCCGCTGTTCGCGAAGAAGACCCTCGCGTCGAAGCCGGCCCTGCTCCGCAAGGCGTCCGCGAGCCAGATGGCGGGCTCGTTGAAGTACAGGTTCGAGCAGTGCACCAGGCTCCGCACCTGGTCGCTCACGGCGTCCACGAGCATGGGGTGCGCGTGCCCGAGCACATTGACCGCGATGCCCGCGACGAAGTCCAGGTAGCGGCGGTCGTCCGAGTCCCAGACGTGTGGACCCTCGCCCCGCACCAGCACGACCGGATACTGCCTGTAGTTCGGGGTGAACGCGGCGCGGCCCGTCTCGACCCACCACGCGGTGGTGTGCTCTCTCGGCTTCTGGCTCATGAATGCTCCTCTCGGGCCCCCTCACGACGATCTCGGAGCCTATCCCGACCCCGCGGCCAGGTCCAGTCCGCCTCTGAGCACCGTCGGTCACCATCGCGCGACGTCGGACGCCAGCGAGGTCCGCCCGTCACCAGCGTTCACAGGATGTAGCGACCCAGATCCTCATCCGCGAGCACGTCCGACAGGCGCTCCCGCACGTAGGCGGCATCCACGACCACGGTCTGTCCCCTGCGCTCGGGGGCGTCGAAGCTCACGTCGTCCAGCACGCGCTCCAGGATGGTGTGCAGCCGCCGGGCCCCGATGCTCTGCATGCGGTCGTTGGCGGCAGCAGCCATGGAGGCCATCTCCTCGATGGCGTCGTCCGTGAACGTGAGCGTGACGCCCTCGGTCGCGAGCAGCTCCACGTACTGCACGGTGAGCGCGTTGCGCGGCTCCCGCAGGATCCGCACGAAGTCCGCCTGCCCGAGGGGCTCCAGCTCCACACGGATGGGGAAGCGCCCCTGGAGCTCCGGGATGAGATCCGTCGGCTTCGCCACGTGAAAGGCCCCCGCAGCGATGAACAGGATGTGGTCCGTCCGCACCATGCCGTACTTGGTCGTGACCGTCGACCCCTCCACGATGGGCAGGATGTCCCGCTGCACCCCCTCCCGTGACACGTCGGGCCCGCGCCCACCCTCCCGCCCGGCCACCTTGTCGATCTCGTCGATGAACACGATCCCCGACTGCTCGACGCGCTCGATGGCGGTCTTGACGACCACGTCCCGCTCGACCAGGCGCTGCGCCTCCTCGCCCGTCAGGACCTGGAGCGCCTCGGGGACCCTCACCGAGCGGCTCTTGGTGCGCTTCGGGAACACGCTCCCCAGGAGGTCCTTGAACTTGATGTCCATCTCCTCGTTGCCGCCCGGAGAGAAGATCTCCAGCATGGGCATGTGCGACTGGTCCTGCACCTCCACGGGCACGGTCCGCTCGTCCAGCTCGCCAGCTCGCAGCTTCTGGCGCAGCTTCTCTCGCGTCGCCTTCCCGGGCGCCTCCGTCCCCGCCCTGGCGCCGCTCGCCTCCTCGAAGGCCGGCGTGCGGGCCCGGGAGGGCGCCGGCAGGAGCAGGTCCAGCAGGCGCTCCTCTGCCGCCTTCTGGGCCCGGGGGAGGACGCGCTCCTTCTCCTCCTCCTGCACCATCTGGACGGCGATCTCGGTCAGGTCCCGGATGATCGACTCCACGTCCCGCCCGACGTACCCCACCTCGGTGAACCGGCTTGCCTCCACCTTCACGAAGGGCGCCCGCGCGAGCTTGGACAGCCGCCGCGCGATCTCCGTCTTGCCGACGCCCGTGGGCCCGATCATGATGATGTTCTTGGGCATGACGTCGTCGCGCAGCGCCTCGGGGACCTGCTGCCGGCGCCACCGGTTGCGGAGCGCGATGGCGACCGCGCGCTTCGCCGCCACCTGCCCGACGATGTAGCGATCCAGCTCGGAGACCAGCTCGCGGGGCGTGAACGTGCTCACTGTCATGGCCTCAACCTTCCTTCTGATCCCTGCCGCCCGCGTCCAGGGTCTCCACGGTCAGCTCGCCGTTGGTGTATACACAGATCTCCGCGGCGATGCCCATCGCGGCCCTCGCAATGCCCTCGGCGTCCAGCTCCGGCGCGTGCCGGAGCAGGGCGCGCGCCGCCGCGAGGGCGTACATGCCCCCGGACCCGATGGCCGCCACCCCCTCGTCGGGCTCCACCACGTCGCCGCTGCCGCTGACGATGAGCGTCCGCTCCGTGTCCGCCACGAGCAGCAGCGCCTCGAGCCGGTGCATCACCTTGTCGGTCCGCCAGTCCTTCGCCAGCTCGACGGCGGCCCGCGTCAGGTTCCCGGAGTAGTCCTTCAGCTTCGCCTCGAAGCGCTCGAACAGCGCGAACGCGTCGGCCGTGGACCCTGCGAAGCCTGCGACGACCCGCCGCTGCCCGAGCCACCGCACCTTCGAGGCCCGCGCCTTGAGCACGGTCTGCCCGAGGCTGACCTGCCCGTCGCCGGCGATCACCACCTTCGACCCCTTGCGCACCGCGAGAATCGTCGTCCCTCTCAGCTCCATCGGTCCCTCATGCCTTCGGGTGGGCCTTGTCGTAGACCTCGATCAGCCGGTCGAGGCTCACGTGGGTGTAGCCCTGGGTCGTGGAGAGGCTCTCGTGCCCCAGCATCTCCTGGATGTGCCGCAGCGAGGCCCCGCTCTCCAGCAGGTGCGTCGCGAACGAGTGTCGCAGCACGTGGGGGCTCACCCCGTGCTGGAGCGCGCAGGCGAGGACGTGGCCGTCCAGCGCCCGCGCCACGCTGCGCGTCGTCAGGCGCCCCCCGAAGCGGTTGAGGAACACCGCCTCGGTCCCGGCCGCGCTCTTCCGTGCCAGCTCCGGTCGCACGAGCAGCCAGGACCGCAGCGCGTCCCGCGCGCGGGTGCCGAAGGGGACGATGCGCTCCTTGCGCCGCTTGCCGAGCACGCGCACGAGGCGCTGCTCCAGGTCCAGCGCGCCCAGGTCGAGCCCCACCAGCTCGCTCACCCGCAGCCCGGCCCCGTAGAGCAGCTCCAGGATCGCCCGGTCCCGCAGCCCCTGCGGCGTCTCCACGGACGGCGTCGCCAGCAACGCGAACAACGGATCGATGGGGAGCACGACCGGCAGCCGTCGCTCCTTGCGCGGCGTCGCGACCCCCACCGTGGGATCGCGCTCCACCAGCCCGCGCCTGAGCAGGTAGCGGAAGAACGTGCGCAGGGAGGAGAGCTTGCGCGCCAGTGACGCCCCCGTGGTCCGCCCATGGACCGCGTGAACGTAGGACTCGACATCCCGCCTGTCAAGGCGCCCGGGGTCGACCGGCGCCCCCCCTGCCCGCCCCCGCGCCACCTCGAAAAACTCCACCAGATCCGAGCAGTACGCGCGGACGGTGTGCTCGGAGCGATCCCGCTCGACCCGCAGGTGCTCGCGGAACGCGTCGAGGAGCTCATCCGCCCTGTCTCCGAGCTGGTCCATGGCGTCCCCTCGAAATCCCCGCCGCCCTCGGGTAGACTCGCGCCGAATCGGTGGAGGTGCAGCATGTCGGTCCTGGATCGCCTCTGGCGCATCGCGCGCGCGGAGGCCGTCGCCGTCGCCAGGAGAGCACGCGACCTGGCGCATGGCAAGCACGCGACGGACGCGCCGAGCTCCGACGACGCGCCGCCTGCCCCCCCGCGGGGACCTGAGCGCCCCTCGCCACGCTCGGCCCCGTCGCAGGACCCCACCCTGGCGGGCCACTATGCGGCCCTCAAGCTCCCCTACGGGGCGGGCCTCGACGAGGTCAAGTCCGCGTACAGGAAGGCGATGCGCGAGTACCACCCCGACCGTCATGGCGCCGATCCGCGTCGCTCGGAGGCGGCGACCCGCGTGGCCCAGCACCTGACCGAGTCCTACCAGGCCCTCAAGGAGCACCTGTCCCGCTGACCCAACCCACGATGCGGTCCACGAGCTGAGCGCTCCGCCCGTCCAGGTGGCTGAACACGACCCCCATGCCGTGCGGCTCCGCCCCCTCGTCCACGACCCTCACGACCTCGCCCAGCCCCTCGACGGACTCGATCTCGTCCATGATGATCGAGAACTTCAGGTTGACCTTGGTGCCGACGGGGAGCGGGGTCTCGCTGCGGATGAACACGCCGGTCCGCGAGATGTTGGTCACGTACTCGCTGACCAGCTCCTCGATGCTCCGGAACTCCCGGTTGATGCTGATGCGCTCCGAGCTCCGCAGATCGCGCTTCACGGCCATGGGCCCCTCGTTACTTGCCGAAGACCTCGAACTGCTCCAGATGGAAGTCGTCGTGCGCCCTGATGTTGATGGTCCGCCCCGAGCGCTTCTCCAGCTCCACCACGGTGTCGCGCCGCTCCTCCCAGAGCTGCTCGGCGACCCGCTGGTGCGCGTTGACGTGCACGATGCGGAACCCGCCGGCTGCGATCACCTTTCGGATGCGCGCGAGGACCTCCTCGGCGACGAGCGCCGCCGCCTTCAGGTAGCCCGCCCCGTCGCAGTAGAAGCACGGCTCGGTCAGGCGCTGCACCAGGCTCTCCCGCACCCGCTTGCGGGTCATCTCGATGAGCCCGATCTCGCTCATCTTGAGCACGTTGGTCCGCGCCTTGTCCGCCTTGAGGGCCTCGACGAGCGCCTTCTGCACCTTCTCCCGGTTCTCCGGCAGCAGCATGTCGATGAAGTCGAGCACGATGATGCCGCCGACGTTCCTCACGCGGATCTGGTAGGCGATCTCTTTGACGGCCTCGAGGTTGATCTTCACGATCGTGTCCTCGAGGTTCGTCTTGCCCACGTACCGGCCGGTGTTGACGTCGATGGCGGTCAGGGCCTCCGAGCGGTCGATGACGATGTAGCCCCCCGACTTGAGCCACACCTTGCGCTCCAGGGCCCGCGTGATGTCCACCTCGACCCCGAAGCGCTCGAACAGCGGCTCCTCGTCCTGGTAGAGCTCGATCAGGTGCAGGAACCGGGGCATGAACCGCTCGACGAAGGCGCAGATGCGCGCGTGCTGGCGCTCATCGTCCACGACGACCCGCTCGAAGTCGCTGGTCAGCATGTCCCGCACGCAGCGCAGCACCAGGTCCAGGTCCTCGTGGACCAGCGCCGGGGCCGTCGCCGTATCCGCGGCGCCGCGGATGTCCTCCCACAAGGCCTGGAGCATCTGCGCGTCCTCGCGCAGCTCCTCGGCCTCGCGCCCCTCCGCGACGGTGCGCACGATGAGGCCGTGGGCAGGCGCCTTGACCTGCGCCGCGAGCTCGCGCAGCCGCTCGCGCTCGGCGGCGTCCTCGATGCGGCGCGACACGCCGACGTGCTCGACGGTGGGCAGCAGCACCACGTGCCGGCCGGGCAGCGAGATGTGGGTCGTCAGGCGCGCGCCCTTGGTCCCGATGGGCTCCTTGGCGATCTGCACCAGGATGGACTGCCCCTCCCGGAGGAGCTGGTCGATGGTCGGCATCTCGGGCGCTGGCGTCGCGGGTGAGCCGTCCTCCCCGCCCTCCCCTTCGGGCTCCCCGGCCCCCTCGCCGTCGTCCAGCCCGCCATTGTCACCGTGGTCCGGCCGCGCGACGTCGGAGACGTACAGGAAGGCCGTGCGGTCGAGCCCGATCTCCACGAAGGCCGACTGCATGCCTGGCAGCACGCGGACGACGCGCCCCTTATAGATGTTACCGACCAGGCCCCTCCCCCGGGAGCGCTCGATGTAGACCTCGGCGGTGATGCCGTGCTCTTGGAGCACGACCCGGTTCTCCTCCCGAGAACAGTTGATCAGCAGCACGCTCCCCATGCAGCAGAGCCCTCTCGCTCAGTTCGTGTGGCGGACGTCGAAGGTCCCCTCGACGACGTCGAGCGTCCCGGCGCCGGAGACGTGAGCCAGCTTCCCGTAGAACTTGCCGACGACCCGACCGCCGTAGCCGCCGTTCTCCTCGATGGTGATGTCCCATGAGCCGGGGAACTGCACATTGGTGGACGTCCCCGCCCCCCATGTGAAGTCCACGTTCAGGCGGGTCCCGTCGTTGTAGCCGATGAACCCCAGGATGTCTCCGCCAGCGTCGCTGTTGACGGAGCCCGTCCAGCCGACCTCCGTCGGGTGGACCTGGATCTCCACCTTTCGCACGCCCGCTGCCAGGATGATCTGGAGCACGCCCAACTCGCTCGCCCCGTCCTCGCCCGCGAGCATGACCCAGTTGGCGAGGCCGCTGCTGTCGAAGTCGATGAGCTCCCCGCCCATGGTCGCCTGGCCCTTGTCGGGCTTCTCGAGCTGCGGGACGTCCTGCGGCGGGAGCACGATGTCCGTCGTCGTGGCGTCGGTGGCGTCCTCCGTGGGCCCGGCGTCGACGCCGCCCACATCGCCCCCTCCGTCGTCTCCACCGGCGGGCACCGCCACGCACACGCAGAAGCCGCCGTTGCAGGTGCCGCCCTTCGCGGCGCAGTCGGTGGAGCCCTCGGAGACGGGGCCGCCCCCGTCGGTGGCGCAGATGGTCGAGGTCTCGAAGGTGCCGTCCCCATCGGCGTCCACACAGAGGGGAGCGCCGGGCTCGCACTTGCGGGCCACGCACGCCGCTCCCCCCTTGGCCTCGCAGCGCTCGGAGGCGCCGCAGGCGGAGGTCTCACCCCACGTCCCACCGGCGCAGGTCAGGATGACCCCGTGACCGCACGCGGTGTCGCCGTCCTTGCAGGTCGTCGCCACGCAGGCACCCGCCACGCACGCGGTGTCCGCCGGGCAGGCCTCCGCGATCATGTCGGCGCCCTTGCACACGGAGAGCTTCCCGTCGACGCACTCCCGCGCGTAGGGGGACGGGCAGCTCGAGGCCTTGCAGGCCCCGGTCACGGGGTCACAGGTCTGCCCCCCCAGGCAGGGCTCCGCGGTCGAGGCCTTGCCGTCGTCCGCGCAGAGGAGGGACACGTTCCCGAGGCAGGTGCGCGCGCCGGGCGCGCAGACCTTGCACTCGGAGGGCGCGCTGGGGCCCGCCCCGTCGTCGTCACCGGCGCACCCGCCAAGAAGGACCGCAATCCCGACCACACCGAGCATCTTCCACATCGCTCACCTCCGCGGCGCGACGGCGCCCTACCGGCGGCGAAGAGTACCCCAGATCCGAGCGCGGGTCGAGAGCCGTCCGCTTCCAGAGGGGGGTGGGCGCCCCTTCGCGCGGCCGCCGCACCATGCAATCCCCATACCACGCCACCCAATGAGTCCTTTACACCTTCGGCGACGCGGTGCTATACTCCGCGGGCGCCGGAGGAATGACGATCTCTCCTTTGGTATCCATAACTTGGCGAGTGCACAAGCGGGTAGCCGGTCCATGGACCTCAAGCAATACCTCAAGCTGAGCCAGCAGCTCGTCATGACGCCCCAGCTCCAGCAGGCGATCAAGCTGCTGCAGCTCTCGCGCGCGGAACTGGCCGAGGTGGTGGAGGAGCAGCTCCTCGAGAACCCGGTGCTGGAGGAGCTCCCGCGCACGGACTCCGACCAGTCCGGCCAGGACGGCCAGGACGGCCAGGACGGAGGGAACGGCCAGGACCGCGGCAGCTCCGCGCAGGAGATCGGCGGCGACGCCGCCCCGGAGAACGACCGGGCCGCCGAGCGCAACGACCCCATGGACAACTGGGAGCAGTTCGTCGAGAACTACGACCAGTTCTCCAACTCCACCTACGCCCCGAGCTACCGCCTCAACAACGAGGAGATGCCCTCCCTCGAGGCGACCCTCACGAAGGCCAGCACCCTGTGGGACCACCTCCGGTGGCAGCTCCAGCTCAGCGCCTTCGACGAAGAGGACATGGCCATCGCCCACGAGATCATCGGCAACATCAACGATGACGGGTACTTCACCGGCTCGACGACGGAAGAGATCGCCGAGGACGCTGGCGTCCCCGCGGAGCAGGTCGAGTGGGTCCTGGAGCGCATCCAGGAGTTCGACCCCATCGGCGTCGGCGCGCGGGACCTGCGCGAGTGCCTGCTGATCCAGGCCGAGCACTACCACCCGGACAACACGGTGATCCACGCGGTCATCGAGCGACACCTGGGCACCTTGGAGCGCCGGGACTACAACGCCGTCATCCGCGACCTGAAGATCGACATGGAGGAGCTCGGCGTGGCGATGCGGGTCATCGCCAGCCTGGAGCCCAAGCCCGGCCGGGGCTTCTCTACGGACGAGGACACCCACTACATCACGCCCGACGTCTACGTCTACAAGGTCGGCGACGAGTACGTCACGGTCCTGAACGAGGACGGCCTGCCGAAGCTCAAGATCAGCCCCATGTACAAGGCGGCGCTCCACGCGGGCACCGGGGGCGCGGCGACCAAGGACTTCATCCAAGAGAAGTTCCGCAGCGCCGTGTGGCTCATCCGCAGCATCCACCAGCGGCAGGACACCATCCGCAAGGTGACCGAGAGCATCGTCCGGTTCCAGACCGAGTTCCTGGACCGGGGCGTCGAGCACCTGAAGCCCTTGATCCTCCGCGACGTGGCCGACGACATCGGGATGCACGAGTCGACGGTCAGCCGCGTGACGACGAACAAGTACGTCCACACCCCCCAGGGAATCTTCGAGCTCAAGTACTTCTTCAACAGTCGGATCAACACGGTGGACGGCGGCGAGGACCGCGCGTCCGAGGCCGTCAAGCAGATGATCAAGAAGCTGGTCTCCGAGGAGAACCCGAAGCAGCCCTACAGTGACGCCCGCATCGTCGAGCTGCTCGCCGAGCAGAACGTCGAGATCGCCAGGCGCACGGTAGCCAAGTATCGGGAGATGCTGGGCATCGACTCCTCCTCGAGGCGCCGCAAGTACTTCTGAGCCAGAAGGCAGAGAGCCGAGTGACCCCATGGTTCTGTCCGAGCTGCTGACCCCCCCTCTCATCGCCTCGGAGCTCCGGGCCCACACCCGGAACGACGCGGTGCGAGAGCTGGCCGCGATGCTCGCGAGCGAGCAGCCGAGCCTCGACGCCGACGACATCGTGCGTGTCGTCCTCGAGCGGGAGGCGCTGGCCTCCACGGGGATCGGCGAGGGCATCGCCATCCCCCACGGCTCCTTGAGCGGCGCGAAGGAGCTCGTCGGCGCCATGGGCCGCAGCCAGGCGGGCATCGACTTCCAGTCCGTGGATGGCCGCCCCGCGCACCTGATCTTCCTGCTCGTCGTGCCGCGCAACCAGCCAGGCGTGCACCTCAAGACCCTCGCCAACATCACGAGGGTCTTGAAGAGCGAGGAGTACCGGAGCGCGCTCCTCGCCGCGCGCGGGCAGGCCGGCATCCTCTCGGCGCTGCGGGCCGCGGAAGCGGCGCTGGCATCCTAGCCCGTGGCACACGAGCAGCCAGCGGGCGCCGTGCCCGTCGTCATCGTCAGCGGCCTCTCCGGCTCCGGCAAGACCACGGCCATGAAGTCGCTGGAGGACTGCGGCCACTTCTGCATCGACAACCTGCCGCCGTCGCTGCTGCCGGCCCTGCTCACGCTCTGCGATCAAGCCCCCGAGATCCAGCGCGTGGCCGCGGTGGTGGACATCCGCGAGGGGCGGTTCCTCGGAGAGATCGACGCCGCTATCGACGCGCTCACCGCCAGCGGCCGACCGGTGGACGTGCTCTTCCTGGACACCCGCGACGACGTCCTCATCCGCCGCTTCAGCGAGGTGCGCCGCCGCCACCCGCTGCTGGCGGCGACCGTCACGGAGAGCATCGCCCTGGAGCGCAGCGCACTCGCGCCAGTGCGCGCCCGGGCGAGCCTGGAGATCGAGACGTCCTCGACGACGGTCCACCAGCTCAGGCGCATCGTGCAGGACCGCTTCGCGTCCTCGGCGTCCCGCCGCCGCCTGGCCGTCACCCTCCTGAGCTTCGGCTACAAGTACGGCATCCCCATCGAGGCGGACTACGTGCTCGACGCCCGCTTCCTGCCCAACCCCCACTTCGTGGAGGAGCTGCGCCGCCAGACCGGCAAGGACCCGGCCGTCGCCGCCTTCCTCGGGGGGCTGCCCGAGACGGGCCAGTACCTCTCGAACCTCCAGAACCTGCTAGACTTTACCCTGCCCCTCCACGATAATGAGGGCCGTTCGCTCGTGACCGTCGCGGTCGGGTGCACCGGTGGCAGACATCGGTCTGTCTATGTCGTGGGCGAGCTGGCGAGCCATCTGGGAGCGCGCTGCGAGATCCACATCCTTCACAGGGATATCAGCCGTACGCAGGAACCGTGACGGCCGACGACACGATTCGACGATCGTTCACGATCCCCAATGAGCGGGGCCTGCACGCGCGGGCGGCCACCCTGTTGGTGCACACCGTGAGCCGCTTCGACGCCGAGGTGCTGATCGACAAGGCGGGAACCCGGGCCAACGGCCGGAGCGTCATGTCGCTCTTGATCCTCGCGGCTACGAAGGGCTCCACCATCCAGGTCGAGGCGCGGGGACCTGAGCGGCAGGCGGCCATGGACGCCGTGACGGCCCTCATCGAGCGGCGGTTCGACGAGGAGGAGTAGCCCGAATGTCGCACGTCCCGACCTGTGCGAGCGCCACTCGGGTACCCACCGGGCTCCACGCACCCATCCCGCGCGGCCGAGGCTGAATGGGGATCAAGGCAGCGAGCACCAGTACACGCATCCGTGGCATCGCGGCGTCGCCCGGCATCGCCGTGGGTCGCGTCGTGCTGCTCGACCGGCGCCAGCTCTCCTTCGAGAAGTACCACGTCACGGTCACCAACGTGGACCGGGAGATCCAGCGCCTCGACGTCGCCATCGAGGAGTCCGTGGCGCAGGTGGAGGCCCTGCGCACCAAGTTCGAGGCCACCGAGGGCGCATCGCAGGATCACTTCACCATCCTCGAGGCCCACCAGCTCATGCTCAAGGACGCCCTGCTCGTCCAGGGCGCGCGGGACCTGATCGTCAAGGACCGCATCAACGCCGAGTGGGCGCTCCGCAAGACCGTCACGCACATCAAGGAGCTGTTCGAGCGCCTCGAGGAGGACTACTTCAGGGAGCGCCTGTCGGACGTGGACTTCGTGGGCGAGCGCATCCTGAGGAACCTGCTCGGGCACCAGGCGGAGATCCCCCTCGACATCGGCGAGGCGGCGATCATCGTGGCCCACAACCTGTCGCCGGCGGACACGATCCAGCTCGTCGGCACCAATGTTGTCGGGTTTGCGACCAACCTGGGGTCCAAGACGGCTCACACCGCCATCGTCGCCCGCTCGCTGGAGATCCCCGCCGTCGTCGGCCTGAAGAACATCGTCGAGCGCGCGGGCAAGGGGGACCTGATCATCGTCGACGGTTACGTGGGCGAGGTGCTCATCGAGCCATCCCGCGCCGAGCAGAGCCGCTACGCCTCCCTCCAGGCCGACCGCGCCATGTTCGAGGCGGAGCTGCGCGCCAACTGCGACGTGGAGGCCGTCTCGCGGGACGGCGCGGCCATCGAGCTCCGGGGGAACGTGGACTTCCTCGAAGAGGCCCACTCCCTGCCTCAATATGGGGGGCGGGGCATCGGCCTCCTCCGCACGGAGTACCTGTTCCTCAACCGCTCGACGCTGCCCAGCGAAGAGGAGCAGGTCCAGTACTACCGCGCGGTCATTCGCGCCGTGGCCCCGCACTCCACGACCATCAGGACGCTGGACATCGGCGGCGACAAGTTCTCGACGGACAACCGCCTCGCAGAGGAGCTCAACCCCTTTTTCGGCCTGCGGGCCATCCGCTACTGCCTGCGGGAGCGGGCGCTGTTCAAGACCCAGCTCCGGGCCCTGCTCCGGGCGAGCGCCGAGGGGCCCATGCGCCTCATGGTGCCGTTCATCTCGTGTGTGGAGGAGATCACCCAGATCAAGCAGTGCCTCGCCGAGACCCGCGAGGAGCTGGACGCAGACGGCCTCGCCTTCGATCCAGGGGTGCAGCTCGGCGTCATGATCGAGATCCCGAGCGCCGCCATCATGGCCGACGTCATCGCGCGCGAGGTGGACTTCCTCAGCATCGGCACCAACGATCTGATCCAGTACACCCTCGCCATCGCGCGGGACAGCGACGAGACCAACTACCTCTACAACCCCCTGCACCCGGCCGTGCTGCGCCTCGTGCAGAGCGTCGCGGCCGCGGCCGCCAAGGCGGGCATCCCGGTCGCCATGTGCGGGGAGATGGCCGGCGACCCCATGCACACCCTGCTGCTCCTCGCCATGGGCTTCAACGAGCTCAGCATGTCCCCGCGCAGCATCCCCCTGGTCAAAGAGATCGTCCGCCGCTCGTCGTTGGCCGAGGCCCGGGAGCTCCTGGGGCTCGTGCAGGAGCTGGGGCGGGTCGCGGACGTGGAGGCGCTGGTCAGCGAGCGGATGCACGCCCGCTTCCCCGACCTCATGGGTCGCCGGCGCCGCTGATCAGGCCGGCGCCTCCTCCTGCCCACGTCGGAGTTGGTCGCCATGACCACCAGACGGCCCGCGCGGCGGCATGGCGCAGTCGGCGCTCCCACCAAGCAAATATGGGCGCGGCCCCCATGCGCCGATTGCGCGGCGCATCGGCCGCGGCCAACCCCGCGGATGTACTTCTTGGTACCTCCCAGGGTTGGCCGGGGTCGAGGCGCCCGAAAGCGGCCATGAGGGGCGTGCGACAGCGTGTTGCTGACCCTGTCAATGCCGGCCGCACCTACTCCGACGCGGAGAGCCAGCCACCGTCGTGGAGGCGTTGCCAGGACAGCACGATCTGCTCGCCCGCGAACTGCTTCTTCCGCTCGCTCCATGAGTGAACGGCCCGGACCACGGCGTCCGGGCCCCGAACGCCGTGCACCGCCACCCAATGGACGGAGGCCAGCAGCTCCATGCCAAAGGGCGTCTCGAAGCCCTCGACGAGAGCGCCGACGCGCTCGAAGCGCGCGAGCGATGCCTCGTGAGCGGTGAGGAAGTGACGGCAGGTCTCGACGGCACTCGGGACGAGCTCGAGCTGCTTGTCGGGCTGGTCACCGCCGTCGGCGTAGCCGATGATCAGGTGGCCCTCGATGGCAGCGAGGACGTGCCGGAGGTTTTCGGCGTACGGTCCGTACGGGCCCTGCACGAACTTCAGCCGCAGGGGCTCCCCGGCCACCTGGGAGAAATACATCAGCTTGTGGACCTCGAGGAGCGTGACCCAGGGCTCCATGAGCCCCCGTAGGTAGCGCTCCATCAGGCCGACCAGGACAGCCCTTCCCGGCGTCATCTTCGGCGCGTCCCCCGTGACGGCTCGCTCCTCGGGACGGGGGGCGCCGTCCGGCTCGTAGATCAGCACATCCACATCCGCGAGTGTCGCAAACGCCCGCTCGATGCGGGGGCGCACGTCGCTCCAGTCGAGGCCACCCAACCCGCAGCCGAGCGGCGGGATGGCGATGGAGCGGATGCCGAGGCGCTGCACGTCCCCGACGAGCGCGACGAGCCCCGCGTCGATGTCCTCGATGCGGCTCTTGCCGCGCCAGTGGCGCTTGGTGGGAAAATTCACGATGTACTTCGGCCCCGTGAGCTGCCCGGTCGGGACCACGAGCATGCGGCCGGGCGCCACCTCACCGCCCTTGCAGGCCCGCTCGTAGATCCTGAAGTTGTCCGGAAACGCTCGCCGGAACTGCAGCGCGATCCCTCGGCCCATGAACCCGATGCAGTTCACGGTGTTGACGAGCGCCTCAGCCTGCGCCCGAAGAACGTCGCCTCTGAGCAGCCGAATCATGAATCCCTCTCAGTAGTACCACGCGGGCACGATCTCAACGGGCGGCCGGTGCGCCGAATTGCCGAGACACGACTCGGCATGGTGCTGCGTCGCCGGGGTGCGTACGCCAATCCGGCGGACGAGCTGGAAGGGGAAGGCCCGCTCCACGAGGAGCTCCGCCTGCTTGCCCTCTTTGCCGAGCGAGGGCAGAAGGTGAACGGGACGCACGCTCCGACCATGAGTCGGGGGCGCCCAGCGACGGGGAGGCGGAGGCGGCGCCGCTTGATCTCCGACATGCCGATGGTGGCGGTCGGACCGCCGCGTGCCATCATCTCGGCGTCGGACCACAGGCACTGGTCGGCGACGATGGACGGGAGGTTGTCCACGTGGGTGATGTGGTAGACCATCGGGTCGACTGGCTGCGCCATCACGCCACCCTCGGCCAGTGCTTCCACAGCGCCACGGCCTGCCCCAACACAGCGTCGGTGAGGCCCTCGAAGTCGTCCTGCTTCACGCCGCGCCGCGCCAGGACGCGCTTGACCGCCGCCTTGACGGACGCCTTGACGTTCTCGCGGTGCGGCTCGGTCCAGTCGACCTTCAGACCGCCCTTCACGGCCTGCACGACGTCGTGGACGAGGTCCCGGAGGAAGGGCTCGTCATACACCGCCGCGTAGTTGTCGTGGACGGCGTCGTAGAACGCCAGCTCCTCCTCCGTGAGGCCCAGCGCCGCGACCCGCGCGTCGGTCGCATCCAGGTCCTTGCGAATCTGCACCATGGCCGCCACTACGGCGGCCGCGTCGATGATTCGCTTGTGGTAGCGCTCCAGGGTGGCCTCCAGAAGCTCACGGAAGGACCTGGTCCTCGCGATGTTGTGCGCCATGCGGCGGGTGAGCTCGTCGGCCAGCAGCTTCTGGAGCAGCTTCAGCCGCAGATCCTGGTGAGGACGGTCCTTGAAGGTCTGGAGGAAGCGGTCATCGAGGATGGAGATGTCCGGGTTGGCGATCCCTGCGAGCTGGAACAGGTCGACCACGCCGTCGGAGGCGACGTGATCGTCGACCAGGTCGTGCACCGCCTGCTCCAGGGAGCGCGGGGGCCTGGTGCCCGGCCTCGCCTTGGTGACCTGCTTGCGCACCCGCTGGCAGAAGAGCACGGCGTCGGCGTTCTCGTGGCCGGTGGGCAGGGTCTTCACCAGCAGCCAGGAGTGGGACAGCCGCAGCTCCGCCTGGAGAAAGGCGTCCCGCCGGGCGTCGTCCTCGGTGAGCCAGGCGTAGACCGCCATGTGGAGGTCCTCGAAGGCGATGGCGCTCAGCCCCCGCCAGCCTGCCCAGTCCAGGCCCTCGGGCAGCGCGGCGCTCGCGGCAGCCAGACACTCCAGGAACAGCGGCACCGCCGTCTCTTCGATGTTCGCAGCCGGCTCGCCCCCGCCGCCGCCCCCCGTGTAGGTGTTCGTGGCCGCGCGCAGCTCGTCGCCGATGCCCATGTAGTCCACGATGAGCCCGTGCGGCTTGTCCCGGAACACGCGGTTCACGCGGGAGATCGCCTGGATCATGGAGAGGCCGCGCAGGGGCTTGTCGACGTAGAGCGTGTGGAGGCACGGGATGTCCGTGCCCGTGAGCCACATGTCGCAGACGATGACCAGCGCGAGCGGGTCGCTCGGGTCCACCATGCGCTTCTTCAGCGCCTGCCGCTGCTGCTTGCTCGTGACGTGCCCCTGCTCGCTCCACTCCTTCGGGTCCACCCCGAGGTTGCTGGTCATGACGACCTTCACCTCGGGGCAGGCGGGGATGGCGACCAGCGCGTCGTACAGGCGCACGGCGTTCTTCCGCGTCATGCACACGATCATCGCCTTGCCGGACAGCTCCCGGGTCCGCTCCGTGAAGTGCTCGACGATGTCGGCGGCGACGGCGGCGAGGCGCTCCTCGGCGCCCGCCAGCGTGGCGAGGGCCGCCCAGCGCGACTTCCTGCCCTCGAGCTCCGTGCCCTCCACCTGCTCGGCCAGGGCGGCGTCGGCGAGCGCCGCGTCGATGTCCGCGCTCGAGAGGTGCAGCCGGGCCTGCCGCGGCGCGTAGTAGATGGCGACCGTGGCCCCGTCCTCCTGGGCCTGCCGGATGTCGTAGGTGTGGATGTAGCTGCCGAAGACCTCCACGGTCTCGGAGCTGTCGAGCGCTCCGCCCACCCCGCCGAAAGACAGCGGCGTCCCGGTGAAGCCGAGGCGCTTGGCGTGGGGCAGGGCCTCGCGCAGATAGCGCGCGAACCCGTTGAGGAACCCATACTGCGTGCGGTGGGCCTCGTCGGCGATGACGATGATGTTGGAGCGGCTCGAGAGCACCGGGTGGGCGACCTCGACGGCCCTCCCATCGGGGCCCCGCTTCAGCGCGAACTTCTCGATGGTCGTGAAGACGACCGCGCTGCCCTCGGTGCGCAGCAGGCGCCGCAGCTCGTCCACGTCACCCGCCTGGCTCACGGCGCCGACCAGATGCCGCGCGACGCTGAACTGATCGTAGAGCTGCCGGTCCAGATCCGTGCGGTCCACCTGGATGACGAAGGCCGGGCACCGCAGCTCCGGCATGTGGCGCAGGATGCCGACCAGGAAGGCCATGGACAGCGACTTGCCGGAGCCCGTCGTGTGCCAGATGACGCCGATTCGCTGGGTCTCCTCGCGGAAGGCGAGAAGCGTGCGCTCCACCGCCGCCCGCACCGCGAAGTACTGATGATACTTCGCGCCCTTCTTCACGATGCCCGCCTTGTCCACCTCGAACAGGATGAAGTGGCGGACGTAGTCGAGGAGCCGCTCCTTCGGGAAGAGCCCGTTTACCAGCGTCGCCATGGAGCCGGTCCTGCCGGGCTCGACGCTGACGCCGTCGACGGACTTCCAGGGGGCGAACCACTCCATGCCGGCCGTCCACATGCCGTGGAGCGTGGTGTTGCCGTCGGAGACCACGCACAGCGCGTTGAGCGCGAACAGCTCCGGGCAGACCGTTGCGTAGTGCTGGACCTGATTCAGGGCGTCATCGACGGTGGCGCTGTCGTCCCAGGGGTTCTTCAGCTCGAACACGACGAGGGGGATGCCGTTGACGAACACGACGACGTCCGGGATGCGGTCCGGCCCGGCGATGCGGAGCTGGTTGACGACGTGGAAGCGGTTGCGCGCGGGGCGCTCCCAGTCGATGGGGTGGACGTGCACGACCTCCCTGTCGGGCCGGCGCGCGGGGTCGACGAGCGATGGACGGGGCCCGGCGTGCACGTCCGAGACGCCCATCGGCAGGTCCACGACCAGCTCGAAGCCGCGGGTGAGCACGCCCGTGTGAAAGGCCTCGTTGCGGTGCAGCGTGGTCGCGCCCGGCGGTCTCCGGATGCGCTCGATGGCGGCCGCGACGTCGGCTTCTTCGAGGTGGGGATATCGCTCGCGGAGGCTCTCGCGCAGCACGTCGGTGAGCACCACGTCGGCGGGGTCCCGCTCCAGCGCCGGGCCGTAGGCATACTCGTAGCCCAGCAGCCGGAGGCGCTGGATCGTCGCCAGCTCGAAGGTGCTCTCGTTGCCGCGGATGTCGGTCACAGCGCGGCCTCCACGGCCTTCTCGGCTTGTTTGAGGCGGACCTCGCCCGAGAGGAGCTTCGGGAGGAGGGTGTCGCGGAGGGTGGAGAGGGTGTGGGACTCTGCCTGGTTGTGGTGGATGAGATCCCACATGGGCGCCGCCTCCTCGGAGAATCGGGTCACCAGCGCTTCGCCTGGCCACAAGAACGGATAACCGGGGAACTCCGTGAGGGGCGTGCGGTCGACCGTCGACCCGGTCCACGAGCGCGCCGCGACCACCTCTTGGAATGGCGGGGCGACGAACTGGTGGAAGAGGAACGGGGCATCGGCGTGTCTGCGGGGTCTGACCAGGGCCATGCGCCGGCCAAGACAGCAGCGGAGGCCCGCAGGCACCAGCGCGAATCGTCCGAGGGCGGCCTCGTAGGTGAAGACGATATCGCCCTCGGCAGGGGTGACCCGCCGTGTCCATCGGGCCCAATCCGACTCCGCGATGTACCGCACGTCGCCCAGGTCCAAGCCGGTACCCGTCATGTTCCCGATACCGAGGAACACTGCTCCAGAACAGGCCACGGGGGGAGTGGCGTGCGGACCGTCGAAGATCTCCGCCACACAGGCTTCGACCGCGGTGGCTCTCCAGCCGTGTGGGATCGGCCCCAGCTCAGAGTCCTCGAAGGCTGCGGGAAACAGCGCCGCCGTCTCCGCATCGATCCCGAACGGCCGCCGGCCCTCGGCCTTGGCGACGACCGGGTCGAAGTCCACGAACCACGACTTGAACAGCGCGGAGGCCATCTCCTCCAGCGTGCGGTTCATCTGGCGGTTCAGCTCGATCTTGTCGTCGAGCGCGCCGAGGACCTCGGCGATAGCGCGTTGTTCGTCTATCGGGGGGACGTCTACAATTAGCTCCCGCTGAGCGGTAAGACTGACGTAGTCCGCCATGTCGGTCTCACCCTTCCTGGCCTCCCACTGCTCACGGAACGCGTCAGACTGCATGAAATAGTAGAGAAAGCGCCGGTCAACGATCTTCTCGTCCAACACTCGCCAGAACGTGGTTTGCGGAGAGCACACGAATGGGGGAGCGTTCATTGGAACCAAGGCCAGCTTCCCGACCGTTCCCTTGTGGGAGAATACGACGTCGCCAGGGCGACCGACACCCTTGCGGATCCTACTGAGCGCTTGGTCATTGATCTGGGACGCCGAACAGAACAAGACGCGACCCGCGTGCATATCGGATGCACGTATGAAGGCTGTACCCGTTACGCAAAACTCCTCGGTGCGGGGTCGATACTCGCCATGGTTCCCGTCCTGAACGAGAAGAACACCCGCTGTTTCGAGTTCGGCGACTGCCTTGGCTCGGGGGTGATAGCGGTCACTCAATGTCGACCTCGTCAAGTGCACGTTCGACTCTGTCGGCCAATGAACGACCAATTGCAAGCAGTGTTCGCAACCGCTCCCTCAACACCCCAAACCTCTCCTCGAACCCCACGTCCTCGTCATCCTCCACAGCAGCCCCCACATACCTCCCCGGCGTCAGCGCATACCGGTGCGCCGCGATCTCCTCCACCGTCGCCACCTTGCAGAACCCGGGCACCTCCTCCGGGCGCCCCTCCCGCTTGAAGGTCCGGTAGACTGCCGCGATGCGCTCGATCTCCTCCGGCGCGAGCTGCCTCTGCTTGCGGGAGCCGGGGAGCAGCGCCCCGAGCTTGCGGCCGTCGATGAAGAGGACCTCCCCCGTGCGGCGCCGGTGCGCGCCGCGACCGTCGCGGCTCTTGGAGAGCAACCACAGGGCGCAGGGGATCTGGGTGTTGGCGAAGAGCTGGCCC